>NZ_NPGB01000037.1:0-286443 GCF_002259345.1 Rhodococcus sp. 06-156-4
GGTGGGTGGGTGGCGCACGCACCCATCATCAGTTCAACGATGCGCCGCCCACCCGGTTCAATCGCTTCGTCCGTTCCCGCGCGGTAGTAGATCCACGACCCCATCCACGTTAGCCGGAAGGCGGACTTCCCCTATGTAGTCCTGAACGAGGGCTCAGTCATCACGCTAAGTTCACCGGAATCTGAGACCACGTGGCCAGCATCGCAGCGGATGCTTGGTCAGAGACCATGGTGGCGATACTTCTGCCGCCGAAGGTCGGATCGAACAGCTGTCCACGTGTCGTCGGTGGTGCCCCGCCGTCATAATTCGAAGAATGGGGTTTCGTCGCCGTCCGGGTTCATGTCCTGAATCACCACGTCGAGATGGTATCCAGTGGGGGTGGGTCGGGCGGTGAGCTTCCTACGCTGCTGCGCGTCCAATCCAGCCAGCACGGGGTCGACGGCATTGGCATCGGGCTCGTCGGGAAAGTAAATCCGGGTGACGAGTCGGTCGAGTAGTCCGCGCGCGAAGATGGCGAGGTCGATATGAGGGGCCTCGGTACGGTTGTCTTCGGCAGGCAGTGCACCCGGCTTGACGGTTCGGATGGTGGCCGTTCCTGACGAGTCGGCGATTGCACGACCGAAGCCGCGGAAACCGGGTGGAGTTGACGGCGTCGCTCCGCGTGGGTCGTCGGGGTGATCGAACCGGCCGGCGGCATCGGCTTGCCAGGTCTCGATCATGGCGTCCGCGAGCGGTGTACGGTTGCCGTCAACGATCGTGACCGAGATCGTGACGGTCAGTGCGCCGTCGGTGTCGTCGGGTACCACGTTCGGGCCGTCGGGCCAGGGGAGTCCGATATGCAGGTAGGGTCCGACGGTTTGTGAGGGTGTCTGCCCGAACGATGCGGTGGTGAAGTTGCGGCCCGGCTCGACGCGATAGCGGGGTGCGAATACAGGTGCTGCGGCAACATCATTCATTGTGGTCTGTTCCCTCGAACGGTGTGGCGTTGCGGCCGCGGAGCACGATGTCGAAGCGGTATCCGAGGGCCCAGTTGTCCAGTGTTTCTTCGTAATCGAACACGCCGGTCATGCGTGCTCGGGCATCTTCGGGAGCGGAATTGTAGATCGGGTCCTGAAAGAACATGGGGTCGTCCGGGAAGTACATCTGAGTGACCAGACGCTGGGTGAATGCCCTTCCGAGCAAGGAGAAGTGGATGTGGGCGGGTCGCCACGCATTGTGGTGATTACCCCAGGGGTAGGCGCCGGGTCGCACTGTGGTGAAACGGTAGTGCCCCGCTGCATCGGTCATGACCCGTCCGACGCCGTCGAAGTGGGGATCGAGGGGCGCAGGCCAGTTGTCGAGGGTGTGCCGGTATCGACCAGCAGCGTTCGCTTGCCACACCTCGACCAGGGTGTTCGGTACGGCGCGTCCGTCGCTGTCGATGACCCGTCCGTGCACGATGATGCGCTGCCCGGAGGCCTCGCCGCCGCGTACCAGGGTGAGGTCCGCATCGGCTGCGGTGATGCGTCCTTCGCCGAGAACAGGGCCGGTGATCTCGGTGAGGCGTTGGGGCAGGAGAATCAAGGGCTGTTCGGGGTGCCGAAATGCAGTGGTCCGGTAGTCGGCGAAGTCACGGGGTGCGTGTGTGCCGGACTGAGCACGGTAGGGGCCGCTCGAGGCATCGACCCCCGGGCGACCGGTTAGCTGTGAAGGCATCGGTAGTTCCTGACATTGCAGTGGAGACTGAACGGGGCGGTGCAGTACAGAGGAGTGCACCTGAGAGAAACTATGTCGGTTCGGGTGCGCCGAATGCCACCCCACTTCCGCCTGACGGAAGAATTCCTGGATTCGCCCGCTAGTGTCGACCTATGGACAGTCCGATGCACACCGCGCTCTCACGTGCGGGCGCCGTCGTGTCGGCTTTCGACGCCGAACGCCGCACGCTGTCGCAGACCGACATCAGTCGTCGTACGGGTTTACCGTTGACGACCGTGCACCGGATCTGCGGCGAACTGTCGTCGTTCGGGGCACTCGAACGTCGGAGCGACGGGAAGTATCAAATAGGTCTCCGACTGTGGGAGATCGGATCGTTGGCGCCACGCTCCCAGGGGCTTCGGGAGGTTGCACTACCGATCATGGAAGACCTCTTCGTCGCGACGCAGGAAAACGTACAGCTGGTGGTCCGTGAGGGGAACGAGGCCGTGTGCGTCGAGCGGATCTTCGGCGCCAAAGCAGTCCAGCTCCGGGGCGGCGCGGGCAGCAGACTTCCCGTACACGCGTCCAGCGGAGGTCTGGTGATCCTCGCCAGCAGCGAATCGGGTGTTATCGAGGAGGTTCTCGCAGGTGAGCTGCCGCGGCTGGGGGCCAACACGGTCGTGTCCGATCACGGTCTTCGCCAGTTGTTGGCGGAGACTCGGCGTACCGGTTTCGCAGTCTGCAACCGATTCGTCGACGAGGTGGCAATCGCCGTTGCAGCACCCGTTACAGATGCGAAAGGGGCTGTCGTTGCCGCGCTTTCGGTCGTCGCCTCCGTCGACACAGCCGACCCGCGGCCACTCGTTCCAGCAGTGCGCACCGCCGCCAGGGCAATCTCGCGAGCACTAGGATCCAACTAGGCTTAGCAAGCTCGCCAATCAACCGCTCTCTCCACAGTCAACAACTTCGGTCACCCCGTCAGTTCGGAACTGATCGCGAAAGCATCGTGTGCAAGGCCTGTGAATTGCGCCGCGGCGCTCAACGCTTCGAGAAGTGCCTGCCGCGCTGGGTCATCCGGGCTCGGGGCCTGAGAACTGTGCGGAGATCGTCGCGGAGGGCGCTGCGGGCGCAGGTCCCAGATCGGTAGCTAGGACAGGAACGGTTGTACGACACGGATGGGACCTGGCCGGCATCGTCTGACCAGCCCAGGCCCCGACTCCAGCTAGCGCTGCGCCGTGATTCGTTCGACGGCTGGTTTTCGAGTACGCATCAACCGGGGCGTAGTTGCGTGGTGACAGCTGAACTGCGATCGCAAGTGAAAGACACTGCGGCACAGTATATGCAGTGGTTTACTTGTCATAAGGTAGCTTATCGGCAATAAACGATGACGAATTTCATCCGTGCAAGAACTCGTCGCCGGACGCATATTCGGCTCATGACGAGCATCAACGTCCTGCAGTCTGCGCCAGATCGAACTAGCCAGAGAAGATGTTTGTGTGCTGCGGGCAACCTGTCGGCGCATCAGCCAGGCTTGATGACCCGCAAACTGTTGCACTAGAACGGATTACGTTACACAACGAAGATCGTCGCAACACGTAGCTCGGCATACGGTTGGCAGTGCAGGCTCACCGATTCCCACAGCTCGCGAACACGTCGGCATCCAGCCCGAACTCGCCGCCATCTAATACATCGCGTTGCCAAATACCTTCTTCCATTTCGTCACCCGTGACGAAATGGAAGAAGGTATAGACCACGATCTTGGGTACGAGAGACTCCGCCCCGCGCCCCACAACTCGTCGCCGGGCGAGGTCTCTTTACCGCGGGGTCAGCGTAGGATCGGGGCCGACCCTGACAAGGACCTTGCCGAAATTGGAACCTCGAAGTAACCCGATCAACGCCTCCGGTGCAGATTCCAGACCGTCGACGATGTCCTCGCGATACCGGATGCTTCCGCTGTCGATCCACGATGCGACGTCACGCTGGAACGCACCGTACTGAGTCTTGACGAACTCGTTCTGAATGAATCCGCGGACTGTCAGACTCTTGGTGAGGATAGCGCGGAGCAATGCGGGGGTGCGATCATGATCGCCCTCGCGCGTGACTCCGTTGTACTGCGAGACCAATCCGCATACGGGTACCCTCGCGAAAGAGTTAAGCAATGGAAACACCGCATCCCAGATCGCGCCTCCCACGTTCTCGAAGTAGACATCGATGCCGTCAGGGGTCGCCGCGCGCAGGTCTTCGCGAAAGGTTGGCGATCGGTGATCGACGGCAGCGTCGAAACCAAGCGTTCGTATGTAGGCAGTCTTCTCAGGCCCGCCAGCGATGCCGACCGCGCGCGCACCTTTGAGCCGGGCGATTTGCCCGACCATTGAGCCCACGGGCCCCGACGCGGCGGCCACGACGACGGTCTCTCCCGGTTGAGGCCGCCCGATCTCAAGAAGCCCTGCATAGGCGGTGAAGCCCGGCATCCCAAGAACGCCGACGGCGGTAGAAATCGGCGCGCGGGCGGGATCTAGCGGTCGAACCTGATTCGCCGACACAGTGGCGTACTCTTGCCAGCCAACATGGGCCAGGACGATGGTGCCAGGGTCTAGGTTGGGGACTGCGGATCGAACGATTTCGCAGACGGTACCGCCTTCCATCACGGAGTCGATCTCGACTGGCGCCGCATAGGACTTGGCAGCGCTCATTCGACCTCGCATGTAAGGGTCGACCGAGAGATAGATCGTGCGAAGAAGTAACTCACCAGGTGCAATGTCCTGAGGAATCGGGACTTGCTCGAGCCGGAAGTTACCTACTTCAGGTTCGTCTGTGGGACGAGATTGCAGGACGATGCGGGTGTTCATAGCAGACGCAGAAGTCATACTACGGATCATAATCCCCGTCGGGCAAGCAGCGACAGAACTGGCCTCGCTCGGAAATTCACCCTCCAGATTCTGCTGAGACACCGCCCCTTACGGCGGTCCTCGAAGGTCGTCCTCCCTTCTGTCCGTTCGTAGTTCGGGCTGCGGAACACCGAATGCTGTAAGTCGGATTCGGAATAACGTCCGGCTGAATTCTGACCGAACCGGTGGACTACTGTACCCGCCGACGTCGCTGTCAACACTCTCTTCCCTCGTGACTGTGAGACACCGAAGCGGCCCAATGGGACATTTCGTTGTCGCCCCATCTCTCGACTCGCCGGGCTGGTTACGACGACTTGTTCCGAAACGAGAGGTAGGTCAGGCCTTCCACTCCGCGGTACGTTCCGGGGTGGCAACTGCTAGCGCCACTGTGAGCTTAGGCGCGGTGAAATCTTTTCCGTATGAGGGCGTTCCGGGCTGCTGGCGCCAAGACTCGGCGATGGTGCCGGCGTCGACGGGGTCGAAACCGAGTTCGTCGACGATGGCCGACACAATTTTCTTGCCGTCTTCGTCGTCGCCTGCGATCGGCAGGGCGATCCGGCCCTCGGTCCCGGCTTCGGTCCCCCTCTCGAGCAGGTGTTTCCAGTGGATGCCGTTGAACACCTTGTAGACCGGAACACCGAGAAGCTCGGATACCCAAGCGCTTTCGGGCTGACCATCTTCGATGGCGGCAATCTTGCCGTCACGCTGCTGCGGGTAGTAGTTGTTGGTCTCGATCACCGGTGCGCCGGGTTTGCGCGCCGAGAGGGTTCCCTTGGGTAGGTCCGGGGTGTTCTTCTGCGGAATGCTGACGACGACTAGGTCGGCATCTTCTGCGGCGTCCTTCGCCCAGACGGCCCGCGCGCCGGTTTCGGCTGCAAGCTCTGCAAGTGTCTGGGGATCGCGCGAATTGGACACCCTCACTTCGTGCCCCAACTGTGTCAGACGGCGCGTCAGCGTTCCGCCGATGAATCCTGCCCCGATGATTCCGATCTTCACTCTGGTGACTCCTTACGTTGTAGGACTTGTACTCTCCGGGTGAACTCCTACGGCCGGGAGCTAATTCTCCGGTCTTGCCCGCAGAGCGACCTGGACGCACCTTCTCCACATTGCCTTGTCGTCCAGAATGTTTCAGGAGAGCCCTGCTTGATCCAGCACTGGCACCGAAATGGTCGTGGCGCTCAGTTCAACGGCCCTCTCGGCGTCGTCCAACCTGTTGATGCCCTTGAGCATGAACGGCCCGTCCCACTGGCTGCCCAGCCAGGCTATGTCGTCAAACGACGGCAACGGGTGGCCATCCATTCCGGACGCGGCTTGGCCCGCCGAGAACTCAATCATCCTGGGTCGCAGAACCTCTCGGGAAGCAATCCAGTGCAGCTGAAAGAACGTCTGCGGATTCGCTGCAACGACGTCCTCGATGGGCTTGCTGGCGAACAACGACAAACCCATCGAGATCCCTCGCGCAGCCGCTGCGCGTGCGACCGCGACCTCACCGTCCGGGTGCACGGCTTGCACACCCGTCGGTGAGATCATGACCGGGAACGAAAGCGGTTGTCCCATGAACGTTGTCGACAGATCACGCTTGTCCGACAAGCCTGGCTACATGCGGGGCGAACCTCAATTCACCGAATGCCGCCGTGTTGTCGCCTGCAGTGATCCCGCGCTCCGAGCCCGCCACCAACGCGGCGTACACGGACTTCGGAAGACGCTTCGTCGCACGACGCTGCGCCTCGGCAACAGACTCGAACCACCCGTTCTTGCGCAGCATCCTCCGCTCAGACGCCCAGTTTCCGGTCGAACCCTGCCGGCATCACCACGTCCGACGGTGAGAGGTCGTGCACGGACGAGTGCCCGAGTCCGAGGACGGCCGAGTCGACGCCGCCGCGCAGGATGTCGAGAACGTTCTCCACTCCTGCCTGGCCGTTGGCCGAAAGACCCCACAGGTACGCACGTCCGATCAGTACGGCGCGGGCGCCGAGTGCAAGCGCTTTGACGACGTCGCTGCCGCGCCTGATACCGCCGTCGAGCGTGATCTCGATCTGGTCGCCGACGGCGTCGGCGATGGCAGGCAGAGCGCGGATCGGGGCCGGGGTGCCGTCGAGGTTGTTGCCGCCGTGGTTGGACACCGAGATCGCGGTGACGCCTGCATCGACGGCCTTCTTGGCGTCGTCGACGCGCATGACGCCCTTGAGCATGAACGGTCCGCCCCACTGCTCACGCAGCCAGGCGACGTCCTCCCACGTCGGAAGAGGAGTGCCCATCCACTCGCCGTACGCGCCGAAGAACGTCGGGGCCGTACCACCGGGCGGCGTCAGGTTGGGGGTGGAGAGATCCGGCAGCTTGCCTGACTTGGCGAACTCCCACAGCCACTTCGGGCGAGTGATGCCCTCGGGCGCGAACTGCGCCATCGCCTTGGGGTCGAGCTTCTCCGGAATCGACGGGCTGCCCCAGTCGCGGCCGTTGGAGAAGGACCAGTCGAGCGTCATGATCAACCCGACCGCTCCTGCAGCGCGCGCACGTTCCATGCGCTGCAGGAGAACCTCGCGTGAACCGACCCAGTACATCTGGAAGAAGGTCTGCGGGTTCGCCGCCGCCACTTCCTCTACGGACTTACTCGCAAACGACGACAATCCGACGGGAATTCCGCGCGCAGCCGCAGCACGGGCGACTGCGACCTCACCGTCCGGGTGTACGGCCTGCACACCCGTCGGGGAGATGATGACCGGGAACGAGAGTGGTTGTCCCATGACCGTTGTCGACAGATCACGCTTGTCCGACAGACCGGCGACGTGCGGAGCGAAACCTACTTCACCGAACGCAGCCGTGTTGTCGTCGACAGTGATCCCCCGCTCCGAACCCGCCACCAATGCAGCGTAGACGGATTTGGGCAGACGCTTCTTGGCACGCCGCTGCGCTTCGGCAACGGTCTCGAACCACGCACTCTTGGCCATAGCTGTTTTGCTTCCTATTCCATTCCTGCGAGCGGGTTTTCGTCGCAGATCTTGGCCGGTGGCCGCATCATCAGAGTGAGCGGCACCGACGCTCTCGGTGTCTTGCGCTGCCCGGTACGGGAATGGTCGACGCTCGACTTGGGGATCTCCCCCGCCGCGGCCAACGCCAATTCACCGTTACCGATGACGCATTCGGGATCCGGACCGTCCATGGGGAGGCCGGTGAAGAATTTCGCTGCCATGCAGCCACCGCGGCACGAATCGAAGAACGAGCACTTGGTGCACGCTCCCGACGTCTGCGGCGAACGTAGTTCCTGGAACAACTCCGATGTCTGCCAGACGGATTGGAATCCGCCCATAGCCGCAGATGTCGTTGTCGCGGGACGCGCGTCGCGGACGATGTTTCCGGCGAGGAACTGCTCGTGGATGGCGAAGGGGCAGGCGTAGACGTCGCCGATCGGGTCGATCAGGCAGACGACGCGGCCTGCGCCGCACAGGTTCAGGCCCGGGAGGGCGTCGCCGAATGCGGAAAGGTGGAAGAAGGAATCACCGGTGAGTACGCCTTCTCCGTTGGCGACGAGCCAGTTGTACAGCTCGCGCTGCTGACCGGCCGTAGGATGCAGATCGTCCCAGACGTCGGCGCCTCGGCCGGACGGCCGCAGTCGTGTGATCCGCAGCGTCGCACCGTACTTGTCCGCGAGCGCCTTGAAGTCGTCGAGCTGGCTCACGTTGTGCCGAGTGACGACGACGGAGATCTTCGCGTCCTTGAAACCCGCCTCACGTAAGTTCTCCAGAGCGCGGCAGGCCATGTCGAACGAACCGGGCCCGCGCACTGCGTCGTTCACCTCTGCAGTGGCGCCGTCGATGGAGATCTGAACGTCGACGTAGTCGGAGGCCGCAAGACGTGCCGCAACCTTCTTGTCGATCTTCACGCCATTGGTCGAGAACTTCACACCGACCTGGTGCGCCGTCGCGTAGTCGACGAGCTCCCAGAAATCCGAACGCACGGTCGGCTCGCCGCCACCGATGTTGACGTAGAACACCTGCATCTTCTGCAGCTCGTCGATGATCGACTTGCACTGTTCGGTGCTGAGCTCGCGCGGGTCACGTCGGCCCGAGGAGGACAGGCAGTGCACGCACGACAGGTTGCAGGCGTAGGTCAACTCCCAGGTCAGGCAGATCGGGGCGTCGAGACCGAGTTCGAATTGATCGACCAGCTTGCCGACCGCGGGCGGCGGTGCTGTTCTTTCGAGCATGGAGGTCATGGGGTGCGTCCTCTTCACAGGTCTGTGGTGACGTCCAACGGGGCTGCGTCGGGTGAGTCAGAAAGAAAGTCAGATTTTGGAGATCATCTTCGAATCAGCCAGCGTGGACAGCGCTTTCACATACGGCGCCATACCGGGTTCGCTGACACCTGCGGCCGCGATCGCCGACCGCATATCGGGATGCTCGGGAAACGACTCGATGATCGCCACGATCGTGCGATTCTTCAGAAAGGAGAGCTTGCGTGTCCCGAAGTGGTAGAGCAGCGCCCCGAAAGACTCGGGACGCAGCGCCACCTGCGGGTGAAGCGCCCACCGAGCATCCAGATCGAGCTCCTGGCGGACCTTCACATCTGCGGTCATGGTCAGTACACGCCGCACATACCGTCGATGGAAACCTCTTCCACCAGAGACTCTTCGACCAGATCGGGAAAGCCTTCGCCCGAAGTGTGATCCAACGACGTCGCCTGTTCGTCGATAGCTGACATGAGATGTGGTCCCTTCTGTTGCGTTTACCGTCGTCGACTATATCTGCACTCGGTGCACAATCTGAAAAAGTGCGCGCATCTTTACATATCTGTCACATCGATTGCGATCTGAACTCGCCGCGATTGGGCGTCCTCGACACGCCCCTACCGCGCGACGATCAAAGTCGCCGTCGTTGACCCCCCACCCGGAACGGCGCGCCTCTCCACCCTACTGAGACACGTGGAGCCGAGGACATTTGCGCCCACGGGAGCTTTCGCAAGACGGGGTCCTATCGGGGACACGCAATGGATGCCTCGGCAGCCTTTGGACACCGCGCGATCCGCTCGGGGCCGGCCTGTTAGAACAGCGCGAACCCCTGGGCCCGAATTTCAACTCCGGGCTGGGCGTAGTGCAGAAGTGACAGAGGCGAACATCGTGGATTTGATCGTCTGAAGTGTCTGACGATCCTTGCCTACAATCGGTGTCAGTACACCCCTGGCGGTTTCGAGCAATTCATCGACCGTGGCCGCGCCGTCAACCAAACCGGCGGCGAATGCTGCGGTTCCGCCATAACGATGTCCAGTAGTCATCGCCGTCATCGCGGCTTGCGGGGAGAGCTTAGCTTGCACGAGCGCTGCCATACCCGGGGTGAAGGGGACGTTGATGTCGACCTCGGGCAGGCAAAGGTAACCGCGATCTTCGCGCATGATGCGGTAGTCGTGAGCTAGTGCGAACATCGCGCCTGCGCCAAAAGCATGACCGTTGATAGCGGCGACTGAGGGTAGGGGGAAGATCAAAATTCGGTTGAGCAGGTCATGAACGCGACCGACGTAAGAATCTTTCCTCTCGCCGTCACACCTGAGCCACTCCAGATTCAAGCCGTTGGAATAGAATTTACCCACCCCGACGGTTATCAGTCCGCGTGCATTATCTTCGACTTCATCGAGATTTGCATCCAAGCTGTCGAGCCACTCTGGTGTGAACCGGTTCTCAGAATCGCCGAGCGTCAAGACCGCTATTTCATCCTGATATTCGAGTTTCATAACCATGCCAATATCCCTTTCGAGGCTACACCTAGGCCCCTTGCCGTCTGACCTTGAGTAACTCGCTGCCAAGCTGCGTTATACCGCATGTCGGCGGATTGAAGCGGTCTGTGCCGTGACGAAGCAGTTCGGGCGAGATCTCAACAACAGCTGTAGCAGTTGACCTTTCAGCAAACAATGCATAAGGATGGCGCACCCCACGCAGTGCTCTGATTGCGATGAAGAAGTCTCATGTAGAGCTCTGGTACGGCGCCCTCATCAGCAAGGCCCTGCGCCCACTGTTAACGACGTCACGATTCACGCTCATCGACTTGCCGCGCTATCGCGAAGAAACGGTGGCATTTTCTTCTGAGATAGAAAGGCTCTTTTCTACTGCCTCTGCAAAAACGGTCGAATCGCGGTTGCCATGTTCTGTCGATACGAATATCTTCCCAGTCGGGAGCGCCAGAATTTCGTGATGTACAAGCTCTCCTGAAAGCTGCGGCCATATCCTCGCCTTCGGCTCCGTTCCGTCCTCAGCGATCGCGAGCATTCCCCCGATCCGGCGGGTCGTAATGCTGGGAGCCGCCGCCAACGCCTCGATCAGCTTGCCCTGCAGATCAGCTGCCACCGTCTCGAGCCGGTCGTATGTGCCCTCGCGTTTGAGCACTTTCATCGTAGCGAGAACCGCCGCCAGCGAAATGGGGTTGCCGTTATATGTTCCGGCGTGAACTACCCCTTTGGAAACAGAATCCACCAAGTCTGCGCGCCCAGCCACGGCTGCGTGCGGAAAGCCTCCCGCTATTGCCTTGCCGAACACCGACAGGTCGGGCGTGACGCCGTATCGCTCGGTCGCACCCCCCAAGGCAACCCGGAAGCCGGCAATGACTTGATCGAAGATCAGAACGACGCCGTTTTCTGTGCACAGGCTACGTAGCGTATTCAAGAAAACGGGGTCGGGCTCGTGCAGTCCGGCGTTGCTCTGGACCGGGTCTAGCAATACGGCACCGATCCCCAGCTCTCGCGCACGCGTCAAGACGCTCCGTATCTGATCAACGTCGTTGAAAGGAAGAACAATCAGATCTTTGAGGGCATGAGGATTCTGCCCCCTCGTATTCGAGGTTGGCTCTTGCCCGCCGTCATGAACCCCAACACTGGCAAGCACCGAGTCATGCCAACCGTGATAGCTACTCACGAACTTAACGAACCCGTTACGTCCCGTCGCGGCCCTTGCGAGTCGCAGCGCGACCTGAACGGCCTCTGTTCCGGTGTTGGTCCACAACAGTCGCTCAGCACCAGGAACGACATCCAAGACAGCTTCAGCAGCCAGGTATTCGTAACGATGGCCCATACCCACAGATTGCATGAGCGGCAGGACTTTCGATACTTCGGCGATGACCTCGGGGTGGCTGTGGCCCAGAATCAGCGGACCCCAACCCATGACGTAATCGACGTACTCGTTTCCTGAAATATCCCACAGATGCGACCCGGACCCGCGTTCGGCGAAGATCGGATGAGGCCGGACTCCTGCTCGAGCACCTGAGCTCACTCCCCCGCCCACGGACTTCTTAGTTCTCGCGAACGCATCGGAGGAAGCAGTCAAATCGGTCATCGGTATCCTTTCGCCTGGTGATCGCGCGGCGTCGGTGTACACCGGCATTTTGCCACCGTAGAGAATCAATTCGAACGA
This sequence comes from Rhodococcus sp. 06-156-4, assembly GCF_002259345.1. NCBI lineage: Bacteria > Bacillati > Actinomycetota > Actinomycetes > Mycobacteriales > Nocardiaceae > Rhodococcus > Rhodococcus sp. 06-156-4. The sequence goes on from NZ_NPGB01000037.1 coordinate 11,953, forward strand.
ACGTTAGTAAAGTATCACGCCACGCCGGTAGCCTGGATGTAAGTTCTGCGACGTCCCGCCGCTCCTGGATGCCTGGCGGGATTACGCCTGGTCACGGGGTAAACCGTTGCCTAAAATGTGGCACGGTTGCAGTTCGGGTGGTACTATATGAACGAATCTACAGTCACATAGTTTGGGTCGACCACGCTTCGACCTGTGTGTGTTGGTACTCGTGGACCGGTAGACGGCTTAGCCATATCCCTTCCTGAAGGTGAGGATTGTGTCTGAAAGCGGGACGGGTGCAGCATCGGAGGGGCCGAACCAGGTCCCGCCTCTCGAACTAATCGATCGAGGCGAGCGGCGTCCTCGTGCCGCAGCCCGACAGTGCGCTTGGGGGCAAAGCTGACCGGCCATCCTCCCACCAATGATCGTAGAACGATTACAACTGCAACATGCACGGCGTGATCTTGTTTCGTACTCAACAACCTCTAGGAGCACTCATGAATGTCGGACTCTTCTACGCGCAGCAGTTGCCTGACACTGCACCACATATCGGGTTCGAGTGGGACATGCAAGTGGCTAGGTGGGCTGATGAGTTCGGTTTCGCGGAAGCATGGTTTTCCGAACACTTCACCGAAGGATACGAACGCTGGTGTGCGCCGGAACTGCAGATTGCAGCAGCATTGCGCGAAACCACCAATCTGAGGTTTGGTACAGCAGCGAACCTACTGCCCTACCATAATCCAGTCGCTCTTGCGCACCGGTTGATGGCGTTGGACCACATGGCGCAAGGACGCCTCATGGTCGGGTTCGGAGCTGGTGCATACCCCACCGATGCTCAACTCTTCGGCACCGAACTGCCCGCGCAGAACCACGAGATGCTTCTCGAAGGCCACGATCTGATCAAAGCCATCTGGGCCAACACCGGTGAGGCCCTCAAGATCGACGGAAAACACTTCTCCGTCGACATCCCCGAACTCGATCCCGTCAAAGTTCTCGGCGGACACTGGCGCCCTTACCAAGAGGGTGGACCCCGAACAGCTATCGCCGGCTTCTCCCCCCGCTCGTCTACCATCCGCGAAGGCGGAGCACGCGGAGACATCCCGATGAGCATCAGCATGACCGACGGATTTCTCAAGGGACACTGGGATGTGTACTGCGAGGGCGCCGAGTCCGCAGGACTGACACCAGACCGCGGGGACTGGCGTGTCGTGCGCGACGTGATCGTCGGGCCGACCGACGAGGCGGCAATGGAACTAGCGCTTTCCACCCCGATTCGTCGCCAGTGGAACGAATGGACAATCCCTGCAAACACCCCGCACCTTCAAAAGGTCGCTGCCCGCCACCTCGATCCAGCACTGGTCGACCAAGAGTATCTCGCGCGCAACAACTGGGTCGTCGGCTCCCCCGAGACCGTGATCGCCAAGCTCGAACAGGAGCAGAAGGACTGCGGAGGCTTCGGTACTCTGCTGGTCTACAACTACGACTTCCACGCCGAGCCCGAAAAGTTCCAGCTACACCTCGAGCTGCTCGCCAAAGAAGTAGCACCAGCGATAAAATCGAGTTTCTGACTCCCCTCGGTGATCGAACGGTGCATCTGATGAAGCACACGGGCTTTCCTCTTCCATGAGGAGGAAAGCCCCTTCGCCACAGCCATTCCCGCAGCGATGAGCTGCGAGCGGGTCGTGGTCGCGATACCGCGCCAGTACATCTGATGTCGCGTCTCGACGCTCGAAATCCTGTGCCTGTTGCAGGCGGCATTTGGAGGCTAAGAAATGACTGAAGAAGACACCTTGAAAGATCAGTCCACGTCTCTGTGGATCCAGCGCGGCGCCATTCGCATCGCTGCGGTACTCGACACCCCTATTGCCGCTACCGAGGACAGGGTGCCGCTCGTGATCGTAATGAGTGGGCTGACCTGCTCGAAGGAGGATCCCACGATTGCAGCGATGGCCAAGGAGCTGAACGATCGCGGTGTCGCGACGGTTCGATTCGACTTCAACGGGCACGGTGAGAGTGACGGCGCCCAGTTCGACATGACGGTGCCGAGCGAAATCGAGGACGCCCTCGCGGTGTATCGGTACGTACGAAGTGTCGACACGTTCTCCACTGTGAGCTTGGTTGGGCATTCGCAGGGGGGTGTCGTCGCCGGCATGCTCGCAGGAACGCTCAGTGACGAGATTCGTAGGCTCGTTATGATGTCGCCGGCCGGCGTGTTGAAGGAGAATTGCAAGCAAGGCTGGATTCTCGGGGCGATTATCGACCCGGGCGACATACCTGAGCGTGTAGAGCTGCCGGGCTTGAACTTCACGTTAGGGCGCGAGTACATCCGCACGGCACAAACTCTACCGATCTTCGAGACTTCGACACTCTACAACGGCCCGGTATGCATCATCCAAGGCCGAGAAGACGAAATCATTCCCCTCGCAACAGCAGAGACTTACCATGCCAACTACCAGCATTCGGAACTGCACATTCTCGACGGCCAAAACCACGAGTATGACCTGAACCTGTCAGAAGCTGTAACCATCGCAGCGGACTTCCTCGTTCCACAACTCAGGCAATGATTTCGCGGGTCCATGTGTTCGAACTCTGAAATTCTAGGTTGCCATGACGGTCTCTTCATCCGAGAGTCCGGGAAGTTCGGGAAGTTCGGCGAGCTAAGATCGGTTGCCCAACGCTCGCAGCGCCTGGTCGTGAAAATCGGTGGCGTCGCCGCGTTGATTGCAGAACACACGGGCTCTGAGATTTTGAGTGTGGGCCGAATACCCTGTAAGTCGATTTTTGTCGAAAAGCCGCCGGGCTGCGGGTAATTCACTCGAAACTTGACGGTAGGTGTCGGTGTCGGGAAAAGAAACCGGCGTGCGGGTGCGCGCGACGCTTCGGGGTCATCGATCTGACGATTCACATCGGCGAGCAACGCCAATTTACTTAGGAGTTCCGTGCCCCACGTTCGTCTCAGCAATACAGCCGCCTTTTGGCTGATTACCGTCACTACTGCCGCTGTGTTGTTTTGCTCCGCAGCCCCGTCGCCGATCTACCCCGTCTACCAGAAACTATGGGGTTTTTCCTCCTTCACGCTCACGGTAGTGTTCGCGGTATATGTGATTGCATTACTCGGAAGCCTCCTGACCGTGGGATCGATCTCTGACTACGTAGGACGACGCCCAGTCATCATGTCCGCGTTACTCGCTCTTATCGCATCTATGTTCATTTTTATCGTTGCCGATGGAGTCGGACTGTTAGTGGTTGCCCGTGTGGTCCAAGGGCTCGCAACCGGGGCTCTGCTTGGTACCCTGAGCGCTGCCATCTTCGATCTGCAACCCAGCGAACGGTCCGGCGCCACAGCGAGTGGGGTAGGCCCGGGCATCGGGCTAGCCCTCGGCGTCGCCATCACCGGGGTACTGGTCGAATACGCACCGGCACCCCGCGTACTCATCTTCGCGGTGACCATCACGATATTTGTCGTGTTGCTTCTTTTCACGATTGCGCTTCCCGAGACCTCTGCAGTTACCGGCTTCAAATCTAGACGCCATATACTTGCTACGATCTCACCTCGCATATCCGTACCGAGATCGGTAAGGGCAGTGTTCCTCGCCTCTATGCCCGCCATCATCGCAACTTGGTCTCTGGCAGGGCTTCAGCTGTCTCTCGGATCGGCTGTTGTAGAGAACATTTTGAACGTGCACAACCGGGCAGCGGCAAGTCTGATGCTGGCAACTTTCTTCTCAAGCGCAGCCATCGCATCGTTTGCACTCGCACACACGAAACCAACTACGAAGCTGACCGTCGGTTACGTCGGCCTGCTTCTCGGAGTGTTTCTCTCGTTACCCGCCTACATCGAGGGGTCCGTCCCTGGTTACCTTTTAGGGGTAGTGGTCGCCGGCATCGGATTCGGTACCTTGTTCTCCGGAGTAATGGGAAAAATTGGAGCGGTGACGGCACCCGAGGATGGGAGCCGGGTGTTCTCCTCGCTTTTCATCGTCAGCTACATTGGGTTCTCCTTGCCCGCCCTGATCGCAGGACTAGCCACCGTTCGGTTTGGCTTGCTCAGCACCGCAATCGGTTACGCCGCAATCGTCATCTTGCTGACGTTGGTCGCTATAGCCGCTCAACTTACCGTCGCTCGCCGCCCATCGACAGGCGTTGCACCGACTCCGAACGACGTGGTCACGCCTCACTAGCATCGGCATCGCTAGTCCCACGGTTCAGCTGGAAGTACCGGCTGGGCCGTGGGACTAGTTCAGGCTGTGCCACCAGATCGATAATTCTCCGGACTCTACCGTGACTATCGGTAGACGATTCGAAGGGTGGCCCTTGTCGTGGGCGAGTTACGACAGGACTCGCCGAGCACCTACATATGAGGTTGTACGGGGACCGTCACGTGAGGGTGTCCACCAATAGTGACGCTATCTCCCGTTCGCCGTCGTGCACTTGGCCAGCAGATGGCAGCTGGGTGTCATACCGTGCACCTCCAACTCTGGAGGTCCGGTTACTCCGTCGGCGACCGAACTTGTAGCTCGACGAGAATATCGATTCGGCGTCGGCCTGCAACATTCCTAGTACGACCGCCAGCCAGCTTCAATCGGCTCTGCAGTGAGCGTCGCCACCCGAGCGCGGCCGACGACAGACGCAAAGCCTTGGTGGCAAAGACAGCCACCGCGGAAGGTGATCTTGTTGCTGTACACATCGCGCTGATCTCTACAGAAGTGCTCAACCTCGAGATCCAATACGCCTGCTAGATCGACAAACCCTCTTACTGGCAGGGGGTCGTCGGTATGAAGCTGCTCGGTAGCAGGGATGTTCTTTCGCCCAGCCGCCCAGCCGCCCAGCCGCCCAGGCTGCCAGGTGACCGCCCGACGAATGGCCGAGCAAAACGACCCGATCAAGATCGATGGGATACTCCTCGGCGAGTTGACGGGCGTAATCGACACCGTTCGCGACGTCGAGGAACATTCCGGGGAACGCGCCGCCAGAGTTATTCTTACGTCGAAATTCGAGATTCCATGTTGCCATCCCGACATCGGCAAACGCCTCCGATAGCTGCCCGAAGTATTCCGACGTGTAGCTGGACTCCCACGCCCCACCGTGGATGAGTATGACGAGCGGGTGCCGTTCGTCGCCAGTGCCCTCAGGTATACGAAGATCACCACAGTTCAGTGGACTGTCGCCGTACAATATCCGCGCGTCTGGCTGCGTACGCGGTAGCCTCGCCACCATGTCGAGATCGTCAGGGTTGAGGAAGACTGGACCCGATCCGACGGGTGCGGACACATTTGCGGTCGATTCATCCTCAGATGCCGCTTGACTGTTGCTGCAGCCCGAGAGCATTAGCACCAAGGCTGCGCTCGCCGCGAGTGAAACAGATGCAAAACTTCTCATGTCGCCTCGAACTTTCCATACTACTGGGCACGTAATGGCCTGAGCTGGATCCCCAAATTATGGATTCGGGTAGTTGAAAGCCCAAGCAGCCTCCAAAAGCGAAAGGCTGCTTTGTTCGAATATTTCTCGACAGAGCGACTCAGTCCGTCCGCCAACAACGGCGCGGAGAACCCGAGTTCCACCGGTTCCCACCATACTTTACTGTGCCCCAACAGCTGGCCACACAACTCGACTGACAAACAGACAGTCGTACAATTGTTAATTCAAATACGATTAACACCTATTCGGTAAGATGGGCGGGCAAACGCGGTCGAACCTAGTTCGCTACCCAATTCGGGAAAATGAGGTCGCGCGGCCCGGTACGAATCTGTACGGTCTTGATTTCCGTGAACTCCTCGAATCCTGCTGACCCCATCTCGCGACCAAACCCGGACTGCTTCATGCCACCGGCGGGCAATTGGGGTCCGCCGTCGATAGTGGTGTTGATCCAAACCCGGCCATTTCGCATATTGCGGGCCACGATGAGTGCCTTGTCGATATCTTTCGACCAAATTGACCCAGCTAATCCGTAATCGGTGGCATTAGCTAAACTGATCGCATCATCGATGTTCTTGAATCGCGTAACGGTCAGGACCGGACCAAATATCTCGTCTGTGAACGCTGCAGTCCCCTCGCTCACGTTGTCGAGAATCGTTGGTAGTACGTAGTTTCCGATGCCCTCGACTAAGGATCCACCGACACGTAACCTAGCGCCGTCTAGTCGTGCCTGCTCGATGTGCTGGATCACTCGTTCTGCATGCTCAGGACTGATCATCGGGCCCAGCTCGGTATTCATTGAAAGTGGTGCGCCGACGGCGATGCGTGATACGGCGTTTACGAGCTTATCGACAAAGGCGTCGGCAATGGTATCTTGGATGAGCAAACGAGCTCCGGACACACAACATTCGCCGTTGTTGAAGAAGACCCCGAACAGCACTCCGTCCAACGCGTCGGTTAGATCCGCGTCGTCGAAAACAACGCTTGCCGCCTTACCTCCGAGTTCCATCGAAAGCCTTTTAACGCTGCCAGCAGATGCCACGGTAATACGTCGGCCGGTTTCAGTGCTCCCTGTAAAAGACAACACGTCTACCGAGGTGCTGCGGGCTAGCGGCTCGCCGGTGTCGACCCCGTAACCCGTTACAACGTTGATCACCCCGGCGGGTACGCCGGCATCCTCGGCGATCCGAGCGAGCTCGAGCGCCGTGCCCGAGGTGAACTCAGATGGTTTGATCACCGTTGTGCAACCCGCAGCCAATGCGAATGGCAACTTTTGTGCAAGCAGAAGCAACGGAAAGTTCCATGGGATGATCATTCCGACGACGCCAGCTGGCTCTCGGAGTACCATCGCGAGGCAATCCTCCCCGAGACCGGTGTGGGATTCGCCGTGTGATGTCATGGCAGCACCGGCTGCGTACTCGAAAAGTTCCGCGCTGGCTTCCACGTCGCCAAGTGCGAACATGAGCGGTTTGCCCGCCTCTTCCGCGTCGATGCGGCTCAACCTGTCGGCATTCGCTCGTATCGCTCGCGCAACCTCGAGAAGTATCTTGGCGCGGCCCATCGCGGTCAGTTTAGGCCACGGTCCTTCGTCGAAAGCCGTCCTAGCTGCAGCGATCGCCAATTCGGCGTCGACGTTCGTCCCCGCCGTATACCGGGCGACAAGAGAACCGTCGGCGGGTGCATACCGTTCGATCAATCGATCCGACGGCGAACTGATTTGACCGTCGATGTGGTGTCCGTACGTACGAACGGAACGCGCGGTCGACGGCGAATTTACAGCGGACATTGCGATCTGTCTCCCTCGTGGTTCACAGCGGTTGTGCGTGCCGTTGGATCAGTGTTCGTGGATGAGGACTCCGCGAAGGTTAAGTCCGGCGTGCATGTCTGCGTACGCCTCGTTGACCTGATCGATGCTGTAACGACGGGTGATCAGTTCGTCGAGTTTGAGTCGGCCTGCTTTGTAGTAATCGAGCAACGCCGGGATATCGCGGGTGGGGTTCATATTGCCGAATAAGACCCCGCTCAGGTGCTTTGCGTAGACCACCAGCTCCAGTGGGCTGATGGGAATGCCGACGTCGTTCTGTCCGATCGATGCAACGGCAACGGTGCCTTCCTTCCGCACAGCTGCGAATGCGTCGGCGATCATCTGTCCATCCACAACGCCCACGGTGACGATGGCAGAGTCCGCGCCCTGACCGTTCGTCTTCGATTGAATGAACGGCATAGCTTCAGAGATTGAGGCGAATGCATGGGTTGCACCAAGTTTGAGTGCCTGCTCGCGTTTGAACTCGACCGGGTCAACCGCGACGACGTAAGCCGAACCGGCGTGCTGTGCACCCTGCACGGCATTGATGCCGACACCGCCGACACCGACGATCAAAGTGGTGTCACCGGGCCGGACTCCGCCGGCGTTGACCGCCGAGCCCCAGCCTGTCGCGACTCCGCATGACACAAGGCACGCGACATCAAAAGGGATGTCGTCATCGATCTTGATTGCTTGCGCTTCCGAAGTCACCGTGTAGTTAGCAAATGTTCCCAGTCTTTGCATCGCCCCGACTCCAGTGCCGTCAGAAGCGCGAAAGAACCTGGGGGTGCCGTCGAGCATCATGCCTGCATCCATACCCGCTCCGGTATCGCAGATATATTGCATGCCACGAGCGCACCAAGCGCATTTTCCGCATGCCGGAAGGTAGGCAGTCGCAACGTGGTCGCCCACTTTCAGCCCAAAGACGCCGACTCCGACTGCCTCGATGATTCCGGAACCCTCGTGTCCACCGACGAAGGGGAGAGTCACGGCAAGGTCGCCGGTGACAAGGTGATCATCGGAGTGACATAGCCCCGATGCCATTACCTTGATTCTGACTTCACCAGGACCGGGTTGGGCAAGGCGGAGATCCTCGACGGCCCACTTGCCGCCAACTTCGCTGATGGTAGCGCCTCGAATACGTAAGCTGTTCACATTCTTCTCCGTGTATTTCGTGTTGCTAGCGGCCCCCCCGAAGCGCCTCCGAGTGGAGTACTACAAAAGAACCAGGTCCTGACGAGAATTCTTCTGTAACGATGGAGCTAGTTGCTACTTTTCCTCAACCGTAGTTTTCTGAAGACGAGACAGGACGCCAAGATCAGAGCTATAAGAACAGCAAACAACCAAGTCATTCGATCGAGCGGCGCCGGCAATGGATAGATCCATCCGAGGAGGTAGGAGTAAATCATTACCCCCGCACCTACGACTGCAGCGACCAACAAAAGCGGACTCCACCGTTTCTCGAGGAGCATCAACTTTATGGCACCGCACGCCATCAAAACGTAGGGCACGGACCATGTGTACACGATTAGCGTAGCTAGTCCCGTATATCCTGAGACGATCCCACCCGTAATGGCGATTAGTGTGAGCACAGCTGCAAGGCCCAGCGCGCCCTGCGAAAAGATGGCGACGAATGGGGATTGGTATTTTTTGTTGACCCGATTCAGAGCTGATGGCAGCAAATTATCCTGCGCGAGTGCAATGGCGAATCGTGATCCGAAGTTGATGAAGCCAATCAGAGAGGCAAATATAGAAATTGCTAGAACAAGGTCGGTAGCTTTGGCGATCCCTTCCCCGAGCCCTGCATTCAGGGCGAGCGCCGACGTGGGAGACATCCCTGCTTCGACATCACCGGACGTTTCAATCAATCCCGGCATCTGAGCGAAGGTGCAGGCTAGGTAGAGTAGTCCAAGGACGACAGGCACAGACATTACCGCAAATGGGATACTCCGTTTGGGATTCTTACTCTCCACAGCCAAGACCGTGCAGGCCTCGAATCCAATTAGGAAGGACGCACCGGCAGCTACTCCTTGCAAGGTAGCATTCAGACTGAATCCGGTGAAGTCCAACTGTGTGGCAAGTTCCAAACCGGTGTGGGCTACGCTGGATCCGGTGATCAATAAGACTAGTGGCAATGAAACTACCGTGAAGATGGTTGCTACCACTATCGATGTATCCAGTCCGCGTAGCGCCACAGCGGTTGCGATCAGAAGAGCGATGAAATAGATCACCAATTGCGGGCCGACGTCAACCGCGTTTTCAACGCCCATAGAATACAGAAAGCTGCCGGTGAAAATGCCGACGATTGCCAGTCCGGCCGCGGTTTGAAGTGCAAACCCCAGCAGTAAGGCAGCGCCGGAAACCAGGCGGGCCCACGGGCCAAAAACGTGACCCAGATACGAGTAGATCGAACCAGTGCCCACGTATCGTTTAGCGAAAGCGATCACCACCAGACCTAGCGAGATAATCGCAATCATCGACATCAAAGAGGCAGACCAAGCTGCGGGCCCAGCCGTTCGAAGTAACAGACTGGGTGCCAGCGCGATTCCGACGGCAGGAACGAATGTGGCGAGAGAGATCGACACTAGCTGGGTCAAGCTCAAGTGCCCCCCGGGCAGAGGAGTCTGATTTCTCACGCTGCCTGCGCTAGACACACTTGCGGGATCGGACATCGGTGCGTTCCTTTGATCGACGGATTACTTCACATTGTCCGAATTGAGCAGATCATGTAGATTCTGCTGTGGTCTGTTCCGGGCACATTTCAGTCCCATCAACGCGGCCGGCCCCACGACCGAAGCGGCCTTTTGCGTTGACAGAACCAATGTCGCGACTCTCCCCCTGCACAGGCAGTTCTGGTTGCGCCTGGGTAGAACCACCTCGCCATGTACACCAACGAAGCGACCCGTCTGAACAGCCTGACAGCTCCAGATTTCGCCGAGGTAAACAATACGAGCTAACGTTCAGTAATATAGTAGATCTACCTTAGAGGTGACGTCAACCACATCCTGCGGACGGAATCCACGTGCCTGATTGGTTACGATCCGTTAGTGCAATCTACGGGGCAGGACGCTCAGCCCCAGTTCAGAGGTCGTTTGTCGACGCCCGCTGATGATAGATCGAGTAACCAGATCGACCTTCGAATACCTCCGGCGAGGGTCGTCGATCTGATCGGTGCACAGCAGTGTGGAACCTGGAAAGGGGTTCGGTAGACGGACGGTGACCTGTGGGTGGTCGTCACCACGGCAGTGTCTCGGCTGAAGACCGCCGACCTGACGTGTAAGGGTTCGGGACATGTTTGACACGACGTCACCAGGGCATAGTTGACAGTCCACCATCGAAGGTGGTCTTGATGCGATGCCGTCACCTCATTCGCCCGAGTCCGATTCCGCCATCACCGCCCGCGTCGCTGTCGAGGTGCGACTACGTGCCGTCATCGAGGTCCGCGACGGTGCACCAATCGTCGATGTCGCCGAACGGCTAGGCGTGTGCCGGCAAACGGTTGCAGCGTGGCGCACACGGTACGAGAGCTCGGGCCTCGACGGCCTAGTCGACATCTCACGACGACCCCATTCGAGCCCGAACCGCATCACGCCCGCGATCGAAGCGTCCATCTGTGAGATGCGCCGGCAACACCGCCGGTGGGGAGCAAGCCGCATCGCGCACGAACTGCGTACCGAGCTCGGCGACAGAGCCCCGTCCCGCACAACCGTCCACCGAGCCCTCGCCCGAAACGGACTGATCAATCCTGAAGAGCAGCAACACAAACGGATCTACAAGCGGTGGGAACGCGAAGCGCCGATGCACCTGTGGCAACTCGACTTGGTGGGCGGGATCTTCCTGGTCGGCGGACGCGAATGTAAGATTCTCACCGGGATCGACGACCACTCCCGATTCATCGTCGTCGCCGCAGTGCTCGAGAGCGTTAACCATGTCCTGGTGACGTTGTGTCACACATGTTCCGAGACCACACACGTCAGACCCCGACCGGTTGCCGATGTGACGCGCACGGGCCCCTCTCCAGACCCTGCTCGCAGTCGACCCCAGCCCTTCGAGGAGTGCAGTGGTGGCGATCGAGGTCGCTCGCACCGCGACCAGCGACGGACTGGTCGCCCTGCCTGGTCTTCACTTCGCACTCTGCCCGGACGCCGTTGCCACCCAGTTCCGGGGTCGTTGTTTAATACCTACCCCGAGTTCACACCTGGCAGCGCTGGGCTTGCGGACAGCACGGGCGTACAGGCGTCGTCTTGGCCGTTCGAGTGGATTCTGGTGGGCGGAGGTCGTCTTGACACCTCGAATTCGACCACTAACCTGCGGGTCGCAGAGTGGACTGGTGTCTGCAGTTCGTCGCGAAGAACGTTTACTCTCGCAGAACGTCTCACCCATCCACACCGAAGTAGCGATGACCTGAGATGCGCTACTCACGCCTCTGACAGCAGCGCCACCTTCGATGCGGGACGTTACGGACGCTCGGTGCTGACTTTGTGGTGACACCATGCGAATCAACAACGCGGGGTGACAGACCGACTAAGTCATCGCGCGCCGGACGAAGCCTAGGGTCACATCGATCGATTCGAATGCCTCATCGCGGGATTCCAACAAGCTCACCTCGCGCGCACCGGCGTCTATCACCGCAGTCAAGATGGCAACGGTTATACGTTCCTTCGTCTCAGAGGCATCGGCGTCCAGAAGAATGGAGTTCTGGCGAATCCACTCCCGTCCGTCTCGACCTGAAACCAGATCGAACCCGGGCGGTGCATCACCACTTGAGAAGAGCTGAGCCTCTTCGTGCCTGGACCAGGAAAACTCCAAGTATGCCCGAGCGCCGATAAGAAAAAGATCCGTTGGCCCGGCTTGCCCAGATCGTCTCGCTTCAGCAACAGCGTCTCCAGCCGCCGCGGTCGCCGACGTCTCATATCCTTGCCAGAGCGCCACGAACATTTCAGGCTTTCCGCCGAAATGATGATATACACTCCCGACGCTGGACCCAGAACGTTGGACTATATCGGCGATGCTGGCTTCAGAATAACCGCGCTCCAGGAAAACGGTCAGTGCAGCCGCAAGTAGGGTCTCGCGGACCTCCGTCGTACGGGCCCACCTACGGTCGGTCCTAGATCTCACATTGGACCGTTCTCGTTCCATCATTTCCCTCCCATCTGACCCACTGCACTCATCGTCAACCGGAGTTCTGATCGTAGCTCAGCACCCTACCGGACCGGCCGGTCTACAAGTCGGGGAAGGTTTCTACGGCGGCGATCACTTCACGGGATTCCAAGACGCAAGTCAGCCGGCCGCGCCCGGCAAAGTCTCCACACCATCCCTTGCAGGCCTGCCCGACTGTAGCGGACGAGCCCTACTGCGTAGTCAACGAGCCGCGGTCCAGAACTATGCCAGACGGAGACAAAGCCCGAAAGATAATTTCATTCGCTTCTCTCCACACACAAACGGTCAATAAGTCTCCAGGATAGACCGGGCTACTGAACCGGGCATTCATGGCCAAGAACTTCTCAGGCTCACCATCGCAGGCGAAGTCGAGTAACACTCGACCCACGATTCCGAATGTGCACATTCCATGCAATATGGGTCTGTCAAACCCGGCCCGCGCCGCGAACGACGGATCCGAGTGCAGTGGATTGCGGTCGCCTGTTAAGCGGTATAGCAGTGCCTGGTCCGGACGTGACTGAGAGTGCAGGAGCGCATCTGGCGCTCTGTCAGGGACAGACCAAGCTGATTTTGGTGACCGGATCCCGAAGCCGCCTTCACCCTTGATAAAAATCGACGACCGGCTAGTGATGGAAGGTGATGCTTCATCGTCGGGTAGCCAGCCCGAGGCCTCGACTACCACAAGTGCGCCGGAACCCTTGTCGAATATGTGTTTCACCTCGGTCGTAACCCGCATGCTTCCAGATGTTGGTAGCGTGCGCCGAACTTCTACCGATTGTTCAGCGTGTACGACGTGCGCCATCTCGATTGGCCCAATGTCAGGCGTGGCGGCAGCGACGAAATCCGTCAACACCGACGCATACGTTGGGAACACACGCTGCTGGATTCCGTCGGAATTTTCAGTGGTGAACGTAAGGTCGCGACTGGGATCCTCCTGACCGGCCCCAATAGCGAGCGCGTAGAGCAGCGCATCGTTAGAATCCCACTGGCACAGGACCGGAGGTGTGGTGCGTCCGACTGCGGACAAGTCGAGGCTCACTTCACGTTCCATGAAATCAGCGCGTCGAGTGCTTCCACGCTCGAACCGTTGACGACCAACGGATTGATTTCCAGTGACTCGAGCCGGGACCCGTATGCTTCCGCCAATCTTGCAACCGACACGATCACATCGGCGACGGCATCCAGATCGGCGTGTACGGATCCCCGGGCGCCGGTGAGCAATGCGAACCCCCGCAATTCTCGCAGGGCTTCTAGGACCTGCTTTCTATCGACGGGCAGCAGCCTCAGAGCGGTGTCGGCAAGCACCTCGACCCAGACGCCACCGAAACCTACCGCGAGGACATGCCCCCACGTCGGGTCGGAGACTATGCCGACGAGCAGCTCAATCCCGCCGTTTCGCATAGGCTGCACGAGAACGCCTTGAACGTCAGCATTGGCCCCGTGGCCGGCGAGCATAATCTGCTCGAACGATCGACGAACTGATTCAGCGTCCCTGAGGTTGAGTTGGACGCCGCCTATGTCGCTCTTGTGTTCGACGTCAGCTGCGAGTTTGAGCACGACGGGGTAGCCGAACGACTCAGCTGACCTCACTGCAGAATCGCCATCATGGACAAGGTTGTTTGGAACCACGGGAATTCCGTTGCGTGCCAGGAAATCGGATGCCTTGAACTCCGACCAGGTGGCTGCCCCGTCGAAGTCCAGGTCCAGTTCATCGCGACGGGGTGCCCTCGGAACCTCGACATGTCTTCTGCTGTACGCCTCGGACCAATCGGCCACATGAGCGATTGCAGTCATAACATGGTCTATCCCCCCGACGACCGTCGGAAACTTGGTCCGCGTCGCGACCGAGAGCCCGTACTCCGTAATCTCCGAGATTACGTCACTTGCAATTACAACCGGTTTCGCCGTCGAAGCGATCACCTCCGCAACCAGGGCGAATTCTTCGATGTTCTCCGGTCGTCCAAGAGTTGGACCGAATTGAGGTAAATCGTACTCGAGAACGGTCAAGTCGGTGTTGGGATCTGCCTGTACAATCCGCAACGCCTCAGCCAACAGATCTGGCTGCACCAGCACATAGCCAGTAACGTCAACCGGATTGGACGACGACGCGAAGTCAGGCAGTAGATTTGTCAACCGGGTGACTGTTTCTCGCTCGAACTCCGGAATTTCAATCTTTTCCTGCTCGGCACGGTCGGCGACGATCTCGCACGCACCCCCAGATGCTGTGACGAAACCCACGGAACGGCCTGTGAAGGGTGCATGCCGAGCCAGTAGATCTGCCGTAACGATAAGGTCTTCCAGCGATTCGACACGCACGACGCCATTCTGTCTGAACATCACGTCGACAACAGCATCGTCTCCTACTAATGAACCAGTATGTGCGAGCGCCACCCGAGCGCCCATCTGACTCCGTCCCACTTTCAACACGACGAGCGGTTTTCCGGCCGCCAGAGCCGCACGCGACACTTCCAGGAAGTCGTCCGGGTTACGAATCGATTCGATGAACATGGCAACGACCCGAGTAGCAGGATCGTTGATCATGTGACGAACCACATCGGTCATCGACAGCATCAGCTCATTACCCATTGATACGAGCAGGCTGATCCCCACAGCACGCGATTGCGCGAATCGGAGGACCGCACTTGCGATTCCGCCGCTTTGCAAGACAATTCCGACCGACCCCCGCAACAGAGGTACGGCGACGGGAAGACCATAGGGCACGGTGGAGCCGGCGGCGTTGATGAAACCATTGCCATTAGGCCCTAAAATCATCATATCGTTTGCGATGGCAAAATCGCTCAACGCTTGAGATAGGACCCGCCCGTCATGGCCAGCCTCGCCGAACCCGGCTGTCAGAATTACCAGGTCACGTATTCCCTGCTCAGAAAGTTCTGCAACTACCTGAAGTATCGCGCTAGCCGGAACCATTACGTACGCTAGGTCGACAGACGCGGGTAAGTCAGCAATACGAGGATACGCGTTCCGTCCATGTACAGTGCCTCCACTTCGATTAACCAAGTGGACTTCGCCCGGAAACTGATGATTGATCAAGTTCCCGAACGTACTGGATGACCAGGTGGACTTGTCCGTTGCACCGATAAGGGCAATCGAGCGCGGGTTGAACAACCGTTGGACTCGCGTCTGAAAAGTGTCCGACTTCGAGGTAGAATGAGCTGTCATTATCAATCGCCCAGAGATCCCAGTTTTACATGACCCTTGATCAGATTACGCGCGATCGTTCGTTTCTGAATCTCGTCCGTTCCTTCAAAAATTCGCAACAATCGCAGTTCGCGGTACCATCGTTCGATTGGCAGCTCCTTCGTGTAGCCCATGCCGCCGTGAATCTGCAAGACCCGATCGACAACCTGATTGGCCATGACCGATCCAGTCAACTTCGCAATTGAAGAACTATGCCGGTTGTCCATGCCATTCTCAAGCTGCCACGCCGCGTGAAGTGTCAACCATTTGCACGCTTCGATTTCTACATGTGAGTCTGCAATTTGCCATTGGATGGCCTGGTACTCTGCGATCGGATTACCCATGGAGACACGAGTCTTAGCGTGCTCAATGGCCATTCCGAGAAGGCGCTCCGCCGCACCGATAGCCAAGGCGGGGATCACGTATCGGCCCGCCCCGATCCATTCCATAGCGAGCTTGAATCCGAACCCCAGCTCGCCCAGGATATTCTCCTGCGGCACCCGAACATTGTCGAACACCAATGCAGCCGGGCCCCACTCACCCATCGTCTGGATGGGTTCGGACTTCCAGCCCATGTCACGGTCGACCAAGAAGCAAGTAACACCACCATCGGAACCAAGAGCTGGATCGGTGACAGCAAAGACCATGGCAAAGTCAGCCTCAGAACCGCCCGTGATGAACGTTTTCTCCCCGCTGATTACCCAATCCGTACCGTCTTTGACGGCACGAGTACGGATATTTCGAGCATCAGACCCCGCGCCCGGCTCCGTGATGGCAAAACAGGAACGACGATCGCCCTCGATAGTCGGCACCAAGTAGCGTTCCTTCTGGTCCGCGTTTCCTGCGTACAGAATATTGTCGGCATAGCCTCCAAAATCGAAGGGGACGAACGTCCTGCCGAGCTCCATGTAGATAATCGACGACATCACCGGCCCGAGGGCAATCCCACCATACTCCTCAGGAGTATTGATCCCCCAATAGCCGGCCTTCTTCGCCTTGTCCTGCAATTCCCGGAGTTGCCCTGCCTCCAACCCCGGCCGGCCGGATCGCTCGTTCCGTAGCACATCACTTTCCAGAGGCATTACCTCCTTCTTGATGAAACTTCGTATTGTTTCTCTAACCTGCTTTTCCTCATAAGAGAGGGAAAAATCTACCATTATGTTTCCTTTGTTTACCGAATTAAGACAGCACGCCGACGATCTAGGAGTTGGGACCCCCGCTTACATAGATTACCTGCCCGGAGACGTAAGACGATTGAGGACTGCACAGAAATCCAATAACGTTTGCTACATCCTCGGGAGTTCCTGTCCGGCGTAGAGGTATATTCGACACGGCGTCACGCTTCATGGCTTCGAAGTCGCTTCCAATCCGTTCTGCGGTTGCCCGAGTCATAGCAGTTTCGATGAACCCCGGTGCGACCGCATTTACCCGGATTCCGAACTGCCCCAGTTCGATCGCCAGTGTCTTGGTGAACCCCTGCAGCCCAGCTTTTGCGGCGGAGTAGTTCGCTTGGCCACGATTACCGAGAGCAGAGGTGCTGCTCAGATTGACAATGCAACCGCGCCGATGCTCGACCATGAACCGCTGGACCGCTCTGGAACACAAGAAACTGCCTCTCAGATGCGTCTGCATTACTGCATCCCAATCGTCGACGCTCATCTTGTGCAGCAGATTGTCTCGCAAAATTCCGGCATTGTTGACCAAAATATCCGGGGGGCCAAGCGTGGCGACAACTTCATCAGTCATTTGTTCGACGTCGGCTGGGCTGGTGACATCACACCCGATTCCGATTGCTTTTCCCCCGTTTGCCGACAACTTCGATGCAGCTGCGGTCGCGTCGTCCGGATCGAGATCGATCACTGCGACCGCCGCGCCCCCAGCGATGAGGTGCTCCGCTGTCGCTGCCCCGATACCACGGGCGGCGCCGGTCACCACAGCGGTCATGCCTTGGAAGGTATTGTTCACGTTCTTCCGATCTGACGTCGTTCGAATTGAAGACTTCTCGCCGCAGTCCAGAATGCAAACGCGACCGCCAATCATGCGGACTCCTCGGACCCGCGGTCGCAGCTCGGCGACGACGACTGCGGCGTCGTGCACGCTGGGTCAGGCCAGAACCACTGATAGCTCCGAGGCCCAACCCACTGCTGCTTGTCCTGCGTTTGTAACCTCTCGATTCCGCCGGCCAACCACGCCTTGCAGCTGACGCTCAAACCGATCGCATTACGTTCTAGAACGGTCATCTATGTATAGTGGGCACGGAACGGTCCGTCAAGATGTGGGCCAAGTTCGTCCGATCTGTGCACGGGTAGCTACGCATCGGCGGCTTATTCTGTGACCGGCGCGGCTCAACGACGGGTGCTCGGTTACGGACAACGGTGCACGTCGGATCGGCCTGGCAGCCGCTGGGTGTGCGAGTTCGCTTCTACCCGTAACTAGCTCGCACAGTCTGGCCACTTCGACTCGGCGTCACAGCGCACCGAGTTTTCGATGTGAGTCGGCCACGATTGGCATTGCCAAACCTAGTCTCGTCTAAGTAGGATTTCCGAGGGAATCCAGTCTCCGTGGGTGGTCGGACACTGAGATGACCCACTCGCCACCTGGGCACTCCAACAGTCTCCCGGGTCGTTCTGAACGCAACGCAGTGTGAGAACACTTTCAACCCGCTACCTCCAGCACAAATCGCCGTTGCCCGCAGCTTGATCTCTGTTCGGCCGCACGAGGGATCACCGGCTGAATCGGTTTGTGAGCGAAGCAAATTCGACACGGCGCGAACGAGACACAGGCACTCCCGCCATAGAACAGAAAGGTTTTCGATGAGGCAAGCAGTCATCGTTTCTACTGCACGTACCCCGATCGCCAAAGCGTACCGCGGGGCATTCAACGACACCCAAGCGCAGCACCTTGCTGCGCATGCCATTTCGAACGCCGTAGATCGCGCAGGGCTGGATGTCGACGAAGTCGAAGATGTCGTCCTCGGTGCAGCTATGCAGCAGGGATCTTCTGGGGGCAACATCGCGCGTGAGGCCGTGTTGCGAGCGGGCCTCGCCGACTCCGTATCCGGCATGACGATCGATCGTCAGTGCTCGTCGGGTCTCATGGCCATCGCTACGGCTGCCAAGCAGGTACTTCACGACGGAATGCAGATCGTGGTGGGTGGCGGTGTCGAGTCGATCTCGTTGGTGCAAAACGAACACATGAACAATTTCCGTGCAGCCGATCCCTGGTTGAAGAAAAACAAGCCAGCGGTTTACATGCCCATGCTTCACACGGCAGAGATAGTCGCTGAACGCTACGGAGTGACGCGGGAACAACAAGACAAATTCGCATTGACGTCGCAGCAACGCACTGCCGCGGCCCAGAGCGCTGGACGATTCGATCTGGAGATCGTTCCGCTGCCCTCTGTCAAGCAAGTGTTGGACACGGAAACCGGGGAGACCCGGAGCGAGCACGTCACGCTCACGCATGACGAGGGCAACCGCGCATCCACCACGCTGGAGGGCCTCGCCCGCCTGAAGCCTGTGTTGTCGGATGGCACAGTGAGTGCGCATTCCTCCGTTACAGCAGGCAATTCGTCCCAATTATCTGACGGCGCGTCAGCGTCTGTGATCATGGAAGCAAATGAAGCTGAGCGTCGAGGGCTCGAGCCGCTCGGTCTCTACCGAGGTATGGCCGTAGCAGGCTGCAACCCCGATGAAATGGGAATCGGGCCAGTGGTCGCCATCCCAAAATTGCTCGACCTCCACGGACTAAAGGTCGAGGACATTGACCTCTGGGAGCTCAATGAGGCCTTCGCCTCGCAAGCCCTGTACTGCCGCGATACGCTAAATATCGATCCGGAACGATACAACGTCGATGGTGGTGGTATTTCTGTTGGCCACCCCTACGGAATGACCGGTGCACGTTTGGTCGGTCACGCTCTCCTCGAAGGCAAAAGACGTGGCGCCAAGCTCGTCGTGGTAACTATGTGCATCGGGGGCGGTATGGGCGCGGCCGGGCTTTTCGAAGTGTTGTAGATGCCGTTAGTGTCGTAGATGCCAGTGAAGACGCCGCGCATTCGCGACCGCCACGAAGGCCGGGGTCCAAGTTCTAGCGCATGTCCAGACATGAGTTTCGACTCCGGCACTCTTCACCTAAAGTGCAGTTCTGTGGCCATCAGAAGTTCTATGACGGATAGCCAGGCTGCAAGGTTCGTGACGCTCTGACCCGAGTCACGAAATTAAGCTAAGGTCAAAAGACGTGGCTCCTACAGAGGACAAGGTATGGCTCAAGTTCAATTCGAATGGCCCACTGTAGTTGGCCTCGCCCAATCTGTAGGTGCTTATTGTGCACACCTGCTGGCCCCAAACGCTGACGTTTACACGTACGAGGGTACAAACAGCTGGTTACTCGGTGGCAGCCCCGGAGGGCAATGTATTGTAATCGATCCAGGATCGGCGAGTTCCCAACATTTACATGCAATACTGCAGGCAGCAACGAGCCGACAATGGACGATACGCGCTGTAGTGGCCACGCATCGACATGACGACCATACCAGCGGAGCCCTCACGCTTGCCCGAACTGCGGAGGTTGAGTATTTCACGTTCGGAGGGGATGCCGACTCCTCTCCGGTCCGACACGGTCAAATCATTGATCTAGACGGGAACGCCGTGGAGGTGCTCCACACACCGGGGCACACAGACGATTCTATATCATTCAGGTCGCTGAAGGACCAGCTAGTAGTAACCGGCGACACCGTATTGGAGAAGCGCTCGTCCGCAGTCTACGGGAATCTCCGAGATTACTTCGAAACATTGTCATTTCTTGATTCTGTAAGCGACCAAAGCGGTACCCGGTTTCTTCCTGGACATGGCCCGATAATCGACAATCCCCGAACAGTGATAGCGAGAGTAGCTGAAATTCGCAAACGCCGTCTCGCACAGATCGCTGAGCTGAAGAAATCGGGAATACGCACCGTCGGAGAAATTACCGACCGACTCTACCCCCGAATTGAGGCCGACCGTCGGTTGGATGCGGAGGAATACGTGTCCTCGAACTTGGAGTACCTGCAGTAACCAGGCCGACCCGACACATGAAAGACTAATGTGACGAGATCGGCAAGTCTCTGACCGAGTCATTTCATTTGAGAAATCTGATTTTGAGCAGCTACTGACTGAGCACTGCCAATCGCGTGTACTAGACCACCAGCCGGTGCAGCGTTCGACAATGCGGTTGAGTTGCCATCGCAGCCGAGCACTGACCCATCGGCCGGCGGCAGCGCGTCGGAAAAGCACCACCAATGCCGGATCGAGCGCCGAGAAGGTTGGGTATCGCACCTGGCGGAGAACAAGTGGACTTACACCGTGATCCTCGGCGTCCATGTCGACAACGCCCTCGACCCGGCACCTGGTTGCGAATGCTTTACCACCATGTACCGATGATGGTGGTACTGGTCTGAGACGTAGAGCCAGTACACGGGCACGCGCCCCACGATGACGCGTAGGCGACAGGATGGAACAACAGGCGGTGGATACGGCAATTGATCACAGCCGCAAGTACGCCTTAAGCGATCATCCCTTCTCGCTACGGCCCAGTATCCGGGACGGCCACCTCGTCCACTCTCGGGCGCGAATCCACCGGGGGCCGTGACAGGCTATGCCAGCTCGACCGACAATCGTGCGGGATCAACTCTGTTGATGAGCGCTTGCACAGCGCTGTCGTACTGCGAGCTAAAGACTTCGACCAATTCAGCAACTGACAGGGTATCGACAATGGAGCCGATTCCTTGCCCGGCCCCCCAGATATCCTTCCACAGCTTGGCTTTCACATCTTTCGTATCTTTGACCCCGAAGTTCATCGTAGAGGGATCCGATTCTGCTAAATTATCAGGATCTAGCCCGGCATTAACTATGCTGTCGCGCAGATAATTTCCGTGCACTCCCGAGAATAAGTTTGTATATACAATATCCTTCGCCGAGGATTCGACGATCATTTTCTTGTAAGACTCAGCGGCGTTGGCCTCTTTGGTCGACAGAAACGCCGAACCAATATAGGCGAAATCGGCACCGGCTGCCTGTGCGGCAAGGATTGACCGGCCATGGGCGATAGCACCTGACAGAAGAAGCGGTCCGTCGAACCAGCGACGAATCTCCTGGACTAGCGCCAGTGGCGATTGCGCGCCCGCGTGCCCCCCAGCACCGGCAGCGACTGCAATAATCCCATCCGCTCCCTTCTCGATTGCCTTGTGAGCAAACTCGTTGCTGATTACGTCGTGTAGAACAATGCCGCCATATGAGTGGACCGCTTCGTTGATCTCTTTT
Organism: Rhodococcus sp. 06-156-4; assembly: GCF_002259345.1. Taxonomy (NCBI): domain Bacteria; kingdom Bacillati; phylum Actinomycetota; class Actinomycetes; order Mycobacteriales; family Nocardiaceae; genus Rhodococcus; species Rhodococcus sp. 06-156-4. Next base: position 33,808 of record NZ_NPGB01000037.1, read on the forward strand.
CGGGCCCCCAGAGACGTAATTACGATGGGCACCTTGTGCTCGACGATTACATCCATGTCATGGTCGAGCCGATTGTTCGTGCGGTGGACAATTTGATTGACGGCAAACGGTGCGACCGGGGCATTTGGGTGCGCCGCGGCGTACGCCGCGTTTGCTTCTGTAATCTGATCGAGCCAGTCGGTCAGCATTTCGGATGGCCGCGCGTTGAGCGCGGGGAAGGAGCCGATTATGCCTGCTTGGCATTGGGCAATAACGAGTTCGGGGCCGGATGAGATGAACATCGGCGAGGCGACGACGGGAAGCCTCAGAGGGCCTGAGAGGACGCTGGGCAAAGGCATTTGTGTTCCTTCGTCGACTTTGAGTGCGGAGACTCAGTTGAATTATTTCGTAAGCTCACTGGGGTGAATCGGGCACAGTCGCGCTGAGTTACGGCACGACCGGCAAGCATCAGCGGATCTCGACGCCGAGCGTTTCAGTCCAAACTTTGTGTTGGAAGCTCACCGAGGCTATCATACCAGCGGAGAAAGCCTCGATCCTAGGACCAAAACCGGACTACTCACTTATCGACGAAGTTGAGAAGTCGCGATACCGGTCGGTTTATAACAAGCAAGACCACGGCAAGGGATATAGCTATGCCGGTCAACATGAAGAAGAACATCGATTCCGACATCTTGGTGAACCAACCCCCGAGAAATCCGGAAATAACCGACCCCCCGCCAATGGATAGAACCATCACGGCAAGCCCCTGAGACTTGAACGCGGTTGGCATTGCACGTGAGCCGATCGAGAGAACAATCGGCCCCATGAAGATCTCCGCGACTCCGGTCAATGCAAGACACCCGATCACTAATATCGCTGGAATGGTGCCCGACTCGAAGGCCGATGCAGATAAGGCCAAACCGAGGTAGCCGAGACCAACCAAAATGAATGCAATGCACATTTTCGATGTCGCCGAAGGTTGACGAGGACCCATGGTCGCCCAGAGGTACGAGACAGCCGGGCTGACTACTACGAACGCCACTGCAGAGGTGGTCACGAACCAGACCGCGGGGACGCTCAAAGATCCTATTCTCGGATCTACACTTTTACCGATAAAGACTGGAACGGTGGTAAAGACTTGCAATGTGAAGCCGAAGAACACGGTTGCGGCGATACACAGTGGAATAAGTCCGCGAAGGCGGACCTTCTCCGTTGAACTTACCTCCCGCGAACGAAACATGATCGTAAAGTATGCGAATATTACGCCGATGATCACCACTCCCATTGTGGTCGAGAGGCTGTCACCGCTCAGCCAGCCGAGCTGCGCGAGAAGAGCCACGAGAGCAAGGAGGACAAGCGTCGTCGCAACGATGCCTCTCCACGCGGTCGAACGCAGCGGCGCCCGCACTGTTCCTGCATCAGACGGCAAGCGAGAGTAAATTGCTCGGAACTGGATCAGACCGGCAACCATGCCGATGGCAGCAATACCGAACCCGGCATGGAATCCCCAGACGCTTTGTGTCAGACCAGCCAAGAGCGGTCCAAGTATCGACCCAACGTTTGTGGCTGTGAAATATATGGTAAATCCTGCATCCCTACGGGTATCCGAGGCCTCGTAGAGCATTCCCAGAATTGTCGTCAAGTTGGTCTTGAAAGCGCCTGTGCCGATAATGATCAGAACTAGTCCGACACCTACACCAGCCAGTCCGGGCAATACTGCGAGCGCAATGTGACCCACGGTCACGATGAAACCGCCAGCCATCACCATCTTCTTGGGTGGTACGAGGCGGTCTGCAATCCACGACCCGACTACCTGCGCCAGCTGAACGCATGCACCATATGCGCCGATGATGGCCGTAGCTGTGACGGGATTCAAGGCAAGGCCACCGTCAGCCAGCGAATACAGTAGATAGAATGCCAGCAATGCCTGGGTACTGTAGAAGCTGAACCGCTCCCACATATCGATGAACGCGATCTTCCAGACATGTGCCGGTTGAGGATGTCGCGTGCTGTCCAGTTCCAGCCCAGGATTCGACTGTAGGTCGGGAGAGACACCGGTGGACTTTTTTCGTACTTCAGGAGTTTGCGACATATCATCCTCGGGATAGGTGGACTTTTTGTCCGAACTGCCGCCTTTCGGCGTCACGCGCACCGCTTATGAACACGACGTGTCGGTGCGATATGCGGTTGCAGGCGGTGCGAAGGACTGCACTTGCTGTTTGCTGCAACCTCGAAGAGGCTTGGTTGGTCGACCGTAAGCAAGACCCGACTAAGTAGTAACTGCACAACCTGCGCGGAAACGAGCTAGCCGGTTCTTTGCAGATTAGTATCTCTGGCACTGAAGACCCCGTGCATTGATGGCACGAACTTAGCATCGTCCGCTACAGGTGTCTAGAGTCACATTCTAGAACGGTGCCAAGTATACGTACGAGCGTTCGGATGTATAGTTGAGTAGAGCCTTGACTTTGCAGGATCGTCTTGTACGAGCCGGGCGGGCGGGTCTCGGGGTTGGACACATGCAGGCGGGCGGCTGCAGCTGTGTCCACCCCGCTGCGTTCGAACAGAAGTACGCATGGACAGATCCTGGGTAGCTTCATCGCGGCAATCGATGGGTAACCCCACGCCCCTGCCCACACCACAGGGCGTGAGCTACGCCCGCAATCCTGCTCGGTCGTCTCTGCACAGGTGGTAAGTACCGCTTCTGCACACCTCGACTTCGGGTGGTGCTGCCAACGATGTCAGCGCTCTCGTGGGCATGCGGGGCCCGGATACGTCGCTACGGCCGTGGTCGATATTCGGTTAGACGTACCGGGCTCCCCCGCCATTCAGCTCTCGCCCTACAGCCCGCGCCCTACAGCCCGGATGTTGTGTATGGGTCGATAGGTTTGCCTGCTGCCGGCTGACACCGTCCCATCAGGCGACCTCCTCCGCTAGAGTGCTCGGCAGCCGCCCAGTCGAACTACTACTCGACTGCCGACGTCGACGGGTCAACCACAGCGAAACATTTGCGTGGGTTCCGCGCGCGATGCAACAAGCCATCGTCGCGCCCTCAACTTATGGCTAAACGAGGCGAGGCCGTCTGCCTCCGGCACGGCACGACCCGTCGCTGTGCCGTATCTCGTCAAGTCAGACTTTCGTCCGGACAGATGGGTTCATCTGTTGCCCACACCCGCCCTAATTGCTAGAGTCAAGTAATATTAACGATGGATCGTTCACATTGTTCGCCGATCGTGCACGCCGTGGGCATCGGATTCCAATCAAGTCGGGACGCGCGGCGTGTTCCCAAGGAGGTTAGGTGACGAACGTGCAGATCGATCAACGCGTGTTCCGAGACGTACTCGGTCACTTCCCCACAGGTGTCACCGTCGTGACGGCAACGACACCAGAGGGACCGGTAGGAATGACGCTGCAGTCGTTCATGTCGCTATCCCTAGACCCCCCTCTCGTCCTGCTCGCCGCCGACCGCAGCTCAACCACGTGGCCGAGGGTGTCCACCGAACGCCAACTAGTCATCAATATCCTGGCGGAGCATCAGAGCGAACTCGCCCGCAAGTTCGCGCGCAGTGGCACGGACAAATTCGCAGACGTTGAATTGCAGATGCCCGCACCCTCCAGACACCCCGTACTCACGGACGCACTCGCGTGGTTCGATTGCGAGATCGTCACAACGTACGAGGGAGGAGACCATGTCATCGCCGTATGCGCAGTGAACGACTTCGAGGTGGCGGACCAAAAGGCGGGCAGAATAAACCCGCTAGTTTTTCACCGCTCTCAGTTTCCGACGCTGACACCGCCTGCCATTCAGACGATACCGTCATGACCGCTCGTGGTCGGTGTGTGAGCCGTGAGGGTTCGAGGTCGCATTCCGAAGGTGTGTCATGAAATGCCGGCCAAGTGGCGATGGGTGCGATCACACTCTGAGTAGAGTGGAACCGACATTGGGTCACCACATTGCCAATGGAGGCATCGCAATTGTCGAGGTACAGGTGGGGAGCCAGTCCGTTGGGTACCTGGTTGCAGCCGCCGCCAGTTTAGACGCCGCCACCGCCGCATTCATCATCTCCCACACGGATGGGTTCTTAAGTGTGGCAATGGAATGCGATGACCTGGACCGTCTTCACTTACCGCCGATGGTGGCATACTGCGAGTCAGCCGACGGTGTGGACTACGCGATTACGGTAGATGCGATCGATGGTGTCGGCACCGGTATATCTGCACATGACCGTGCGCGCACGGTACGCGCGCTGGCGGACACCAGCACCGTGCCGGCTGAGCTCACGAGACCGGGCCACGTGTTGCCGGTCCGCTGCGGCACCGGCGGACGCCAGGGCATCGCTGAATCCGTACTGGCGCTGATGCGTTTCGCCGGTACCAGGCCGTTAGGGGCGTTTGCTGCGATTTTGACCGAACAAGGTCAGATCGGCGACCATCATCATCTGCTGTCGATGGCCGTCCAATTCAAACTGCCGTGGATCGCTGCCGAGACACTATTGCGTTCCGAGGACACCGGATTCGGCAACGCCCACTCCGACGTCGGCTCCCACACCAGTAGCGACGTACGCCTGGATGGCGTAACAGATAGAGCGGTCCACCCCAGCCGTACTCACCGCAACATCGAACGTGAAGTCCACCGGACACGACACGGTAGTCCGCGTTCTACTACACCGAAGGAAAATTCTGATGCAGCGTTTCAAGGATAAGGTTGTCCTCATCACCGGCGCGGCAAGAGGACAAGGCCGCAGTCACGCTATCCGGTTTGCTGAGGAAGGCGCGAACATCATAGCGCTGGACGGCTGTGCACCTGTCAAAGGCACGAACTACGAAATGGCAACACGAGAGGATCTCGATCAAACAGTTCGTCTGGTTGAGAAGACTGGCGCTCGTATCATAGCTTCGGTGGCCGATGTCAGGTCCCAGCAGCAACTCGACGACGCAACCGCCCTGGGTGTCCGCGAGTTCGGGCGAATCGATGTCGTGATCGCCAATGCGGGGATCTTCACTCAATCGAAGAACTCATGGGAGATGACCGAAGACGAGTGGAGTTCTACGATCGATGTTGACCTCAGCGGCGTTTGGCGGACATGCAAATCTGCAGTTCCCACGATGATCGCTGGTGCCGAAGGTGGCTCGATCATCATCACCGCCTCCTCCAACGGCTATCGCGGCGAGGCCGGGCATCCGTCCTACAACGCAGCCAAGCTGGGGCTGGTAGGACTGATGCGTACCCTTGCGGGCGAGCTCGGCGATCACAGCATCCGCGTGAACACTATCCATCCCACAAATGTCAAGACTGCAATGATGTGGAACGACACAATGGTGGACACGTTCATCCCAGGGGAAACCACTGCCACCATCAATCAAGATTCATGGTGGAAGGGCATGGAGGGCATGCACATGCTACCCATTGGTGCCATCGAGCCGGAAGAAGTCAGCGACGTGGTGCTTTTCCTCGCATCTTCGGCTGGGAAGCACATCACTGCTAGCGAGTTCCCCATCGACGCCGGCTACATCCGCAAGAACTGACAACACCGATTCCGACCACAGTGTGGCCTGCGCCGCCGACGAGGCTAGTTCGTTGAACTCACCGCGCCGCGAGGTCCTGAGGCTGCAACACAAGCGAAGCAAGGGGTACTTTCTCGTGGCATCCGCAGGCACAGCGGCAGAATTCGACACGCACCGATTGATGGTAGGTCAGGTCGAGGTCACGTACTTCGACTCACATGAACCTATGGGGGACCGCCCCACAATCGTACTGGTGCACGGTACCGGTGGCAGCACATCAGCGCACTACTCGTTTCTGCTTCCGATGCTGGCGGCGGACCAGCGAGTTATTTCCGTCGATCTCAGCAAGACATCGGCCGAGGCAGTATCTCTGATAGATCTCGCCGACCAGGTAGAAGCTGTTCTACGCCATGCGCAGGCACCCAAGCTCACCCTGGTTGGTTACTCGCTCGGAGCAGTGGTGACTGCGGCAGTTGCTGCAGCTCATCCGGACCTAGTCGACAGACTCGTTCTGATTGCCGGATGGATGCGAACCGACAAACAACAACTGCTGCGAAACGACATCTGGCAGAAGTTGCGCCGTCAAGACGAGGCAGCTGCCCGAGAGTTCACGATTTTCACAGCATACAGCGCTGCATTTCTACAGATCCGCTCCAGTCAGGAAATACGCGAGCTAGTCGATGCCGTGTCGTTCGACGACTTCAAGGACCAGCAGATGGAACTGAATCGAAGTATCGACATTACTGGGTTGACTTCGGATATTCGCGCCAAGACCCTGGTGGTGGGCTGCCGTGATGACTACATGGTCCCGTCCCGCCACTCTCGAGCGTTGTTCGGCGCGATCGCGGACGCAAGCTACGTCGAGGTGGGCGCCGGCCATGCCGTCGTCCACGAACGCCCCGCAGAGTTGGTCCACTGGATCGCAACATTCAACGCCTACCCGGAGCGATTCGCTACCGGAACGATTCTACCCACAATCAGGCCCTGACGAGTCATATTTTTCCCGTACGAGCACCTCAGGAGTAGAGGCAAATGAACAGAGAACCGACCATCGACGGTGACGATAGCGCCATCGACGACTCATCGACCGAAGTGGACGTCGTCATCGTTGGCGCAGGGTTTGCCGGAGTAGGAATGGGAGTCCAGCTCGCACGGCAAACAAGCCTGTCGTTCGTCATTCTCGAACGCGAGGGTGATGTTGGCGGTTCGTGGCGTGACAACATCTATCCGGGTGTGGCTTGCGATGTTCCATCTCACCTGTACTCGTATTCGTTCCGAACCAACCCCGACTGGTCGCGTCAATACTCCCCCGGTGCCGAGATCTGGGACTACATCAGGTCCGTAGCCGACGACGAGGGACTCGGCCCGAATCTTCGATTCGGCGCTGAGATGCTCGATGCTCGATGGAATGAAACCAGCCAGAAGTGGACCGTCGACACTCCGAAGGGTGCCTTCACCGGCCGGCACCTCATTCTCGCTACCGGCCACCTGACCGATCCGAAACTTCCCCCGCTACCCGGAATTGAAGGATTTGCCGGCGAGATAGTGCACTCCGCTCGCTGGGACCCGTCCATCGATTGGCACAATAAGCGCGTCGGGGTGGTGGGGTCGGGAGCATCCGCGATCCAGATCGTGCCCGAGCTCGCAAAAGTGGTCGAGAAGTTGGTCGTCTTTCAACGAACACCAGCCTACGTCACTCCGCGTCGCGATCGCACTTTTACTGACTCGGAGAAGAGGCAATTCCGTCGCGACCCGCGCGCGATCGATGACCTGCGGCAGACCATCTTTTGGGGCGGAGATTACCAGTTTGCCGCTAGGCGCATGGTTCCCCAATACATCGAAGAAGCCCAGCGAATTGCTTTGTCCCACTTAGCCGATCAGGTACCGGCGGGACGCCTCCGAGATCAGCTGACACCTGACTACCACATAGGGTGCAAACGAATTCTCAAATCCGACGACTTCTATCCGGCGTTACAACGGGACAACGTGACGCTCGAGCCGTCCGCTCTCAGTTCATTTGCCGATGGAACACCCACCAGCGCAGCAGGAACACCGTACGAACTTGACGTGTTGGTGTTCGCCACTGGTTTCGAGACGTGGGACCTGCCGTCGTCTCACCGGGTATTCGGTCGTGGTGGAGTCTCGCTGGGCGGCCAATGGTCCACCGGCATGCAGGCGTTCAACTCTGTTGCTGTTCATAACTTTCCGAATATGTACCTCTTGAACGGACCCGCAACGAGTTTGGGTCACAACTCGATCATCTACATGATCGAAACCCAGATCGACTATGTACTAGGGGCCTTAGGATGGTCGAACCAACATGGTGACATTCTCGTCGAGGTCGACGCCCATGACGAGCAGAACTATGCCGACCGTCTTCACACAAAGGCATTGCGGACGACATTGCTCAATGGCGGGTGCAGCAGCTGGTACGTAGATCCCCGCAACGGTAAGTCGACCTTGGCATGGCCGGATTTCGCCCACACGTTCCGAGATCACTGCGCGCTCTTCGACCCTGAGCCTTACTTGCGCAATCAGAGCGATGAGAATATTGCAGGCGAAACGAATCGGAACCTGCGCGTGGTCAGCCTACAGTAATGAATACCTTTGGTCGTGAACGTTCTCGGAAAAGCGCGAAATAGGCGACTCACATTTTGGGCGCGTAGCCGACCGAACGGAATTGCTCCCGACACGATTCCATCGAGCGCATAGCAACCAAAAAAGCTCCTAACATTCACACTTCGCGGTCACTCACACCGCCCTTCAATGCAAGGACAATCGCTATGTCGCTCGAACGTCTATCCATTACCGTACCAAGAGGTTTGTGGATAGGAAAAAGTGTTTCAGCGTCTGATGGCGGCACTTTCGATGTGCACGATCCATCCACAGACGAAGTAATCACCTCGATCGCGAGCGCGAGCGGACAAGATGCAATTCGCGCTCTCGATGCCGCCGTTGCCGCACAGCACGACTGGGCGGCAACGGCCCCGCGGATTCGCTCACATTTACTGCGATCTGCGTGGGAGCTCCTGGTGGACAAAGCAGACGATTTTGCGTCCCTGATCACTATGGAAATGGGTAAAGCAATCTCAGAAAGCCGGGGTGAGGTCGCCTACGGCGCCGAATTCTTGCGCTGGTTCAGCGAAGAGGCGGTGCGAATCAACGGTCGATTCACAGCGTCACCGTCAGGGAATGGGCAGATCCTTGTAACGAAATCACCTGTCGGACCCACATTTGCAATCACACCGTGGAATTTCCCACTTGCCATGGGTACCCGGAAGATCGGACCAGCATTGGCTGCCGGATGCACCGTGATAGTCAAGCCAGCCTCAGAAACGCCCTTGACAATGCTTGCGTTGGCCGCGATCTTCGACGAAGTTGGCCTCCCACCTGGCGTGTTGTCTGTTCTTCCGACGTCATCGGCGTCCGGCGTCAGCGGACCCCTCATGGCAGACGCTCGTCTGCGCAAGGTCACCTTCACCGGTTCGACTCGAGTGGGTAAGACACTGATCGAAAAGTCGGCGGGGCAGGTTCTGCGTACATCCATGGAGCTCGGCGGCAATGCACCCTTCATTGTGTTCGACGATGCCTACATCGATGCTGCGGTAGATGGCGCTATGTCGGCGAAGATGCGCAATGGTGGCCAGGCGTGCACCGCGGCCAACCGGTTCATTGTTGCCGACAGCGTGCGAGAAGAGTTCACCTACAAACTGACAGAGCGAGTTGCGGCGTTGAGAATCGGTCCGGGCTCCGACCCCGCCACCGACGTCGGACCATTGATCAACAAAACCCAACTCGACGACGTTGCCCGGCTGGTCGACGATGCCGTGGCGACCGGGGCACGAGTCCGTACCGGCGGGAGCGCCCCCACCGGTCCCGGGTGGTACTTTGCGCCGACGGTTCTCGACAACGTCCCAGCCGACGCCAGAATACTGCAAGAGGAAATATTCGGGCCCGTAGCGCCGATCATCGGTTTCGACACCGAGGACGAAGCTGTGTCCATCGCAAACGATACCGAGTACGGTCTTGCCGCATATTTGTACACACGCGACCTCGACCGCGCCATGCGGATAAGCGCTCGGATCGGGAGTGGCATGGTTGGCATCAATCGAGGCATCATCTCCGACCCTGCTGCCCCGTTCGGTGGAGTCAAACAATCCGGATTGGGTAGCGAGGGCGGGTCCGAGGGCATCGACGAGTATCTCGAAACCAAGTACCTGGCTTTCACCTGATAGGCCGAGCTCCGAGCCCGATGTGCCATCACACCACTGAAGAAAGAACCCACTATGGAGATCCGCGGGGCCGTCCTCGAAGAGATTGGTCGCGAAAGCCCATACGCGACGACTCAACCGTTGACCATCAGCACGCTCGAACTTGGGAACCCGCGAGACGGCGAGCTCCTGATTCGGATCGAAGCAGCGGGATTATGCCACTCCGATCTCTCGGTGATCAATGGAACCCGCCCGCGCCCGGTACCCATGCTGCTCGGACATGAAGCCGCAGGAGTGGTCGAGTCCGTTGGGTCACGAGTCAGCGATATCGAGATTGGGACACGGGTCGTCATGAGCTTCTTGCCGCGCTGCGGATTCTGCGCTGGGTGCCAGACCGACGGCAGAATGCCGTGTATTCCAGGATCGGCCTCCAACAACGCTGGCACACTACTGAACGGCGGAAGTCGTCTGCACCGCAACGGTGTCGAGGTAGCTCACCATCTCGGTGTCTCCGGTTTCGCGAGTCATGCTGTGGTAGATCGGCGTTCGGTCGTCGCCGTAGATGACGACGTACCGCCTGGTGTTGCGGCTGTTCTAGGATGTGCGGTTCTGACCGGCGGCGGCGCCTTGTTGAATACCGCACCACCGCGCAGGGGGCAGTCCGTTATGGTCGTCGGCCTGGGAGGCGTGGGTATGGCGGCGCTTCTCGTCGCCGTATCACTAGGACACGGGCCGGTCATTGGAGTCGACGCGGTAGAGGACAAGCTCGACATCGCGCGAAGGCTCGGAGCAACGGATGTTTACACACCGACCACACTCGGCCTTCGCAAGGCCGACGTCGTCGTCGAGGCGGTGGGTAGCGCTGCTGCCTTCGAGGCAGCAGTTGCAGCTACCGCGCCGGGCGGAACTACGGTCACTGTCGGACTGCCGAAGCCTGATGCTGAATCGACCATCTCGCCACTCGGTTTGGTCGCCGAAGCTAGGACGATCGTTGGTAGCTACCTGGGTTCAGCTGTCCCTTCACGGGACATCCCTCGGTACGTCGAGCTATGGCGCAACGGGCACCTACCCGTCGAGGAGCTGATTTCAGCCACGATCACGCTGGATCAAGTCAACGAAGGAATGGATGCACTCGCTACCGGCCACGCGCTTCGTCAGATCATCACTTTCCCTTAACTTTGGAGATATTACTACCAAACAAATTGGTTCCCGGCGGGGACCGGAGATTGTATGACAGTATTCGATTCGAGCCAACCTGCTGGCAGTTCTAACAGAGGCGGATTCTGTATTTCGGGCTTTCCATTTGAATATGTTCTCGTGGTCGAGTTAGCAGATTTGACGTCACGCAGAGTTCTGCATTAGATGTCTTTCGATCACTCTACGGATAGCCTCTGGAATTAGAGTCGGTTTACGGGTAGTTCGGTCAACATAGACGTGCACGAACCTTGCGATGGCTGCTGCTTGCAAATTCCCGTTGTCATCAAGACGAAACAAAGCCAAACCGTAGGTTACGCTGCGGGTTCCTAATCGGGTTAAGGAGATACCGACCATCAATCGGTCCGGAAAGGTAAGTTCACGTATGTATCGGCACGACGTCTCTGCCACGACGCCAATAGCGGACATTTTGCGGATATCTGCGCGAGATTCGCTGATCAACCAAGCGTTGACGGCTGAATCGAAGTAAGAATAGTACTTCACGTTATTGACATGACCATAGTGGTCGTTGTCTTCCCAACGTGTGTCGATAGGCCACAGAACCGAGTACGTCTCTGCCGACGACTCGCCAGAAGATTCAAGTGCGCTCATTTCACTGAACATACCCGATCACCTGCTAGGGCTGCTAGTTGGCAACAAACATACGAGAAAAGGTGGACAATGAAACGGTCTATATACACCCAAGATCACGAACAATTTCGAGGTGCAGTGCGCGAGTACATTCGTCGCCATGTGTTGCCGACTGTTGAATCGCATGCAGAGAACAAGCTCATACCCCGGGCGGTGTGGCGGGAGGCCGGCATCCAAGGAATTCTAGGGCTGGAAATTCCTGAGTCCTATAATGGTGGCCAAGCCGAGGATTACCGCTTCAACGCGGTGGTGATGGAGGAGCTCGCAGCCGTCAATATGGCCTTGGCTGCAAGTTTCGGAATCCATTTCGATATCGTTGCACCGTACATCGTGGACCTGGCCTCGGACGCGCAGAAAAGCAAGTGGCTACCCCGCATGGCGGCGGGAGAAGTCGTTGCAGCGATTGCCATGACCGAACCTTCAGGAGGTTCTGATCTCGCACGATTGAAGACCACCGCTGTCAGGGACGGATCCGACTGGGTTCTGAACGGATCTAAGACCTTCATCACCAACGGGTACACAGCCGACGTCGTCGTTGTTGCCGCGCGCACCGATCCCGACAAGGGCGCGCGCGGCATCAGCCTGTTCCTTGTAGATGCAACGCTTTCCGGTTTCGAGCGCGGCCGAAAGCTAGACAAGGTCGGGCAGCCCGAGGCTGACACCGCCGAGCTGTTTTTCGACGGAGTGCGGCTCCCTGCGGACACGATGCTGGGCGAGCCCGGTACCGGATTCGTATCCATGATGGAGCGATTGCCCCAAGAACGACTCGGGGGCGCAGCCACCAATCTGGCCCACGCGAAGCAAATTTTGCTCGAAACCATCGAATACGCGAAGAGTCGTACCGCGTTCGGCAGTCCTATCGGGGGATTCCAACACAACAAGTTCCTGCTTGCTGAACTGGTCACCAAGGTCGACGTCGCCCAGGCTTACGTGGACGCCTGCGTGGTTGAGCATTCCAGCACCGGCCTGAGCGCTGTCGACGCCGCGAAGGTCAAGTGGTGGTGTGCGGACCTGCAGAACAATGTCCTCGATCATTGTGTCCAGCTGTTCGGGGGTTACGGATACATGCGTGAATACCGCGTTGCGCGCGCGTGGATGGACGCACGAGTGACCAAGATCTGGGCCGGATCGAACGAGATCATGAAAGAGATCATTGGTCGCGACCTCGGATTGTGAGCCTTGCGCGGCTGATTTCCCTCCGGCCCCGGGCGGCGGTTCGGTGCGACAGGCAAGAAACTAACGGGATCGCGCCCCGGAGTTCGACTACGCTTGTTGTTCATCAGACCAATTTCACCTACACACCACCGCTGTTCGGGTATGTTCGTTGTCTGTCAGTTGAGATTTTCCGAAGGTGGGTACCCGCCCGACGACCCGATTGATCTATCGAGTGGCTTATCCCATCGCGGAAGTCCAGCCTCGCGGGCGTGGTAAGATTTATCACACACGCAATTGTTGCGAAAAAATTGCGAAAGCCGAGTGTACGATTCTTCACCAGCTCTGGAGGCCGGATTCAGGATGTCGGAATTGATAACTGCGTCCGATGGCCGGATCGCGCGCGGCAACCGCACTCGTGTACAGCTGCTTGCATCGGCATTGAAACTTTTCGGCGAACGCGGTTTTTTCGCGACGACCATGAAAGACCTGGCGCACGAGGCCGGAGTGTCACCACCCGCTGTCTACAATCACTTCGACTCCAAGGAAAGTGTGCTATTTGCTGCATTGACCTGGGGTCTACAGAAATTCCAAGACTACGTAATCGACAATGACGACTCCGAGCTCGATCCAACGGCCCGACTAGAGGGAGTTGTTCGGCGTCATGCCCGCCACCAGATCAAGTTCGCTAGGAGGGCCGAGTTCGCAGACAGACTTTTGGATGCGGTTGCCGCTGGTGAGCTACTCACAGAAACCCAGCGAGACATAATCACAGGTATACGAGCGAATTATCACGACCTCGTCGACTCGCTCATATTGCAAGTAGCGGCAACGAGCGATAGCCGAACACCGCCAACCCATATGTGCAGAGCGGCCATCTTGAATCTTTGTGATCGATCTCCGCAATGGGTCAATTCACCCCAGAATGCAACCGGTTCCACCAGCATTGAGGACGACGTCTGGTTTCTAGTTCAAGGAATGCTCAGAATCTGAGGAGGCTCGCGCCCGCGATTCGTCGCGGCTTAGGACGAATTCTCCCCAGGGTCCTGGATCGTTGTCCAACGCGGATGTAGCCGCCACCCACCACGCCGTCCCTACGACGCAGTGGCCCCTCTCTCATTACTCTGCTCAAACTCGACGTCACCTCCAATCCTGTCGGCTCGTACTCCGCCGATACTCTGTGGCCGCAAATTTTCAAGGGTACAGACCACGCAACAAGTGGGCTTCCGCGACCCGTTCGACCGCGAGGCACGTCGCGGCGTCCCTGAGGGTGAGGTGCTGCGCGGTCGAACGTCCCACGACCGCAGCCCACGCTTTCTCCATCTTGGTTCGCAACCGCTGCTCAACCTGATGCTCATCCCACCAATAAGTCTGATTGGCTTGAACCCACTCGAAGTAGGACACCACCACACCACCCGCGTTGGCAAGAATATCGGGAACGACCAAAATGCCCTGTTCGCTGAGGATCTGATCGGCAGCCGTGGTGGTCGGTCCGTTTGCACCCTCAACAATGATGCTTGCCTTGACACGTCCGGCATTGTCAGAGTTGATCACCCCCTCCACTGCAGCTGGCACCAGAAGATCGACATCGAGCTCGAGCAGCTCAGCTCCGCTGATTTTCGTACCATTCTCGAAGTCGACCACGGATCCGGTCGCGTCTACATGGATTTCGAGCGCCGACACATCCAGACCGTCCGGATCAGCTACCGCACCGAACTGATCTGAGATCGCAACCACTTTGAGCCCGGCATCGCACAGAAATCTCGCTGCGGAACGACCGACCTTACCGAACCCTTGCACCGCAACTGTACTCAGCGCTGGCGTCCGGCCCGAATGCGTCAGCGCCAGCAATGCGATATCGACGACACCTCGACCTGTCGCGCTTGCTCGTCCCACTGAGCCACCGAGGGCGAGAGGCTTGCCAGTCACGGCGCCGGCGACTGTGTGTCCGGTGCTCACGGAGTAGGTGTCCATGATCCACGCCATAGTTTGTTCATCGGTACCGATATCGGGAGCCGGGATGTCGCGTTCGGGTCCCAACACAGATATCAGCTCTGATGTGTAACGGCGCGTAACGCGTTCGAGCTCGGGTTTGGTGTATCGACGAGGGTCGATCACGACACCCCCTTTGGCGCCACCATAGGGCACGTCGACTAGAGCGCACTTCCATGTCATCAGCATCGCAAGAGCTCTGATTTCGTCCAGGTTCACATCTGGACTGAAACGCAGACCTCCCTTGGTTGGGCCGCGGGAGGTGTTGTGCTGGACGCGATGACCGATCACAGTCTCGATCTCGCCTGTATCACGACGCAACGGCACCGCAACTGTCACTTCTCTTCGGGGAGTCGACAGGATCGAATGTAGACCTTGGTCGTACCCCAGAATGTCTGTGGCGTTGCTGAGCTGGCGTTGAGCTTCGCTCCACGGGTTAGGCCGGACGTCCTGCGAAGCCGAGGGTATGGAAAGTGTGGCGCTCAAAATTCAGTCCGATCTGTTGGGGGGTCTCAAGGCTTGGAGGTACTTTCTTCGCCCTCGATGAGCACCTGATCGCAGCGGTTGCTGGCTTACCGGACGCGACACCGGATCTAGGGCTCGATATTCCGCAGGTTCCGCGGCGTTGACGACGCGCCAATGCTGGAGCCTGATATGTTGGGCCCTCCTCATCGGAGGCCAGGTCGCCGGCCGCCAGTAACTTCAGACTGATTCGACGGCGGCTGTAGGGACGAGGACATCGTATTCACGAAGATCACCAGAAAGAACTGTCTGGCCGCGAAGCGGTCAACATCCAGGTAGGGGCAAACACATCACTGACGCACTCGGCCCTCTTCATGTAGATGACTGCAAGTTACTCGCCTCCTGTCAGGGGCGGATGTCACCGTTACGCGACTTGAACCCACAATGACTCAAGTCCTCCAACAACGAGGACTCAATGTCCGATGCGGTAGAAACTGTCGCGTTGGGTGTAGGACACCCCAGGTAGGTACAATATACCCGAACGGTCGTTAGTATAGTATCGAGTGCGGCCGAGCGCACTTCTTCCGCCGGGTCACGTTCCCGAACTGGCAGCACGACCGGACAAGCAGCCACGTCTCTACACCCGAAGGTCGCGATAGCATGCAGCTGCGGCGACCGATGTTAGAATACTAATCATTGTTCGTATTCAGAGGAACGCCGACACCGCCGATGCCCAAGGCCTGCTACGCCGGAACCTTCCGTCTAGTAGGTCCGTTGAGTCCGAACGACTCTGATCGACCTGGATTGATTTTTCCCTGCGAAGCACCCGGAAGGGCACAACATGGCCGCCGACCTGCGAACGTCATCGACCGCGTTCCAGAACTGTAAAGCGTTTTTGGGAGGAGGGGTCAGCTCGGGCCTGCGCGCTTCCATGCAACCACATCCTCTGTTCGTCGAACGCGGGTTCGGTCCACGCGTGTGGGACGTTGCCGGGCAAGAATATGTTGATTTCGTGATGGGGTGGGGGCCCCTCATCGCAGGTCATAGCCATCCGTCAATCGTGGCGGCAGTGGCGGATATGTTGCCAAGGATGCAAATTGGCATGAAGGTCTCGTAGGAGTAGAACAGGTGCAGGACGAGTGTTGGACCCTAGTCTCGGCCCTACTCGGCCCTACTCGGACAACGCTGACAGGCTAACTAGCACGGTGCGACGACGACGACAAGCGGTATATCTGGACGATGCCCGTAATCTCGGAAGCGTCCTTGAAACCGAGGACTGCGGTCGCCAGACCTGGCATGACTTCTCGCCCTGTCATCAACGATCCAGGGGTGGTATCCCGGGGTGGTGGCAACCCGATAGGGACAAGGCCGCTGATCGTGAGCAGGTCTTCATGCCGTGGGTATCGGATATCGATGTCTGTTCGGCGACCGATGGTGGCACATCGGACGAAGGACTGCTTCATGGATACGACTCACGCCGTGTTCTGCGGCATGGACGTAGAAAAGTCGTATCACGCTGTCGGTCTCGCCGTTGACGGCATCCGCCTCTACGACAAGGCCCTGCCAACGACAAGACTCGTCTACGCACAGTTTTCGTCCACCTCGCCGCGCACGGACCTGTGTTGAACATAATTGATCAAGCCAACACGATCGGTGCGCTTCTGCGTGAAGCCGAAACACCCAACATGCATCTTGGGCACGGAGTGACTGTACGCCTCCTGACGCGTCTTCGTCCCGGTACGGCGTCTTCGTCCTGAGCCAGTGCAGCGTGGCGAGCGGGAACGGTAAGGTCGCCGGCATGTACCGGCGTCTAATGTCCCTGAGCCATCGGCCCACTCGTGAGGGATCGACAATTACCGAGGCCCATGTACCCGCGTACCTCGCACTGGAACTTGCCACCACCGCATATGCGGATGCGCTGTCCCACTTCACCAATGGGCTGCTTACGGGTGAGGACGTCGTGATTGCCCAAATCGAGGCCTCGTTCGGACATGAACTCCTCGTCGGCAATGTCGACGTCGATGTAGTACTTCGCAACGTCGGTAGATCATCACTCGGGATGGAGGTGACTTTGGCACAGAACGCCTATCCCCGCAGTTCCTTTGCCTTCGAATTGGTACATCTCGTCGACGGCCGATCGGCGGCAATTCCTGGCAAGCCCAGGGACATCCTGGAGAGTCTTATGAAGTAGCTCGACTGCCAATCTCGCACCCATCCGGTGCCACAGCCCCACCGTCACGCCCTTCAGCTTTCGCTCGCCACGCACCTGCGCCGGCAAACGGGACGAGACGAGCACCCGCCGAGCCGCGGGTTCCGTCCGGCTCAAGATCCGCGCCGGATACTTCTCTCAGCAACTGCGGCGAGCTTCTGATGACCGAACTGAACATCTACTGAGGCACACGGACTGTCGTCTTCCACGAATCAGCTACCCCATGGGAACAGCTAGTCCCCGCCCACACACAGAACAGCTGGCGCACGACCCACGATTCTACCGCCGAAACCAGCAACCCCAATGCGCCGACGAATACCGCGACTAGGTCGTCTTGGTACGACGATCGCAGCTTCGTCCAGCCAGTCACTGGACAAGTGCCACCGCAACTCGATCGGTTCGACAACCCCGACAGCCTGTCCGCACTGCAGGTAGCGGACAACAACTGTCTGAATCATGACAGCCAGGACCATGAGCAAGGTGCGAGTCAACGGCGTGGTCAACAGTTGGGGGCCATGTGCCATCGCGGATTGTTACGAAGTTGAAAACTTCAGCAATTCAACTGATCCAGCAACCAAATGAGTGGTAGTTTACTAATGATCGATCGTACATTTAGTTTCATCGCAACCAGGAGTTCTCGTTCGCCCGGCGACCTTGATGACTTCGCCGTATGAGCAGCCGAATTCTGCTCTCCAAGCGTTGATTCAAGCAATCTGCCTGGTCGATTTCGACCAGTAAGGTTGCTCGACTATTGCGTTTCCGGAGCCCGGTGTAAGAAAATCTGCGAAAGGGGTCGTACACCCACAGCCGCAGGCGTAATCGCTGCTGTAAGAGATAGTCGACACGTTGTGTTAAACGCGGACGTGCCCGGCCGCTAGAAGCCGTCACTGACCGGTCCCCGGAATCTTCGTGTCCACACACGGCGTTCTGCGGGGGCCGCTGGCGATCATCGACGGTTCTGTCTAGCAGCTTTTACCGATCCTCTGCTCTCAAAGGAAAGATATGACCAGGATGTTTGACTCAAACGGCCCTGATACAGGCTCTCCCGTCGACACTACTGCCGCAGGCTCGCATAGAGAGACCCAGACCCTCGGACAGCCTACGTTCTTCTGGAATCTCACGCTGGTAGATCTCTGGGAACGGTTCAGCTTCTACGGACTGCAAGGCGTTCTTACCTTTTACCTGCTGTACTCCATGGCCGAGGGCGGTCTCGAGATCGATCCGCTCGTAGCAGTGGGTATCGCCGGCGCTTACGGTGGATTGACCCAGATCACATCAATAGGTGGGTCCTGGCTTGCCGATCGCATAATTGCCCCTAAGAAAATGGTTCTGATCGGTGCGATTGTCATCGCCGCTGGCCATGTCGTGCTGGGTGTTGTCAACGGAGTAACAGGACTTGCCGTGGGTCTTTTCTTGATCATTGTCGGCACCGGAGCCCTGAAAACGAACCTTATGTCCATTGTTGGGATGTTGTACGAGCGCTCTGAGACGCGCCGAGACGCTGGGTTCACTATATTTATTGCTTCCACGAATATGGGTTCTGTACTAGGTCCGCTTCTGATGGGCATCACTCAAAGTTCGTGGGGCTTTCACGCTGCCTTCGGCCTTGCGGCCATCGGAATGATTCTTGGCCTTATCCAGTTCTCTACCGTCTACGCTAAACTGCCACCCCAGTCGGCCATAGTTCGAAACCCGATCGAGGCCACGAAATGGCATCTCGTTGGCGTTTTATGTGCAGCGTTCGTGGGTTTCATTGCGGTCTTATGGTTCAGCGGGGCGCTCACGGGGGAAAACCTGGCAACGACGCTGGCGGTGCTGTCCGTGGTTATGGTAATTTTCTACTTCACGGTCATGTTGCGGTCGCCACGTGTCACCTCGGTGGAAAAGACCCGAGTCTGGGGTCTGATCCCGATCTGTGCCGCGGGTCTCGTGTTTTTTGCATATACGTATCAGGTGTTCACGACCGTTCCACTCTTTGTCACCGAGAGTGTGGATACAAGTCTCGGGTCCTGGGCAATTCCAGACGTGTGGTTCGTCACCGTAATGGCAATCGGATCGATCGGAATCAGCCCTGTGCTGTCCGCGTTGTGGACTCGACTAGGAGTACGGCAGCCAAAGCCTATGACGAAGATGTCCATCGGATTCACACTTATGGGTGCCGCTCATGCAGGTCTTTACCTGCTTGCGGGTACCTACTCTGACGGAGAGATACCGGCCCTGCTGGTAATAATCTGTCTACTTGTTGCAGGATTTGGAGAAGCCTTTCTCCTACCGATCGTCTTATCGGTCGCCACACGAGTCGTACCCCTTGCCTTCAAGACCCAAGGCCTGGCTGCGGTCTTGCTTTGCCTGGGAGTTGGTTCTATTTTGGCGGGCGTACTTGGTGGAATCTTCACCAAGACATCTGAAACCACGTACTTCGGCCTACTCACTGTCATTGCTTTCGTCGCTGCGTGCGTACTTGCTGTCTCTGCGCAGCGAAACTTTCAACGTATCAATGCTTGACGACCGTACCCAGACACTACCAAAATTTAGGATCAAACTATTCAGAAGGCTGTGACATACGCACGTGTTTCAGACTGTTCCACCACCAAGCCAACCACAGTTCACCTCATATCAGGGTGCAAGCGAAGTGCGCGAACCAAGCCGCATACGAGATAGGGTCTAGCAAATGAACGGATTCGTGCGAAACGCGCATACAGAGAAGCTTCAGCAGTATTCGATCGAAGAAAGTAGAGTGGTCGATGGGTCGCCCGTTGTGTCGTACAGCAAAATCTGGCAGTCAGCCGACGGGTCGGTCACACACGGCCTGTGGGAAATGTCCGCAGGAACCATTCGCGATTTCCGTGCCGACGAGTCGTTCATTGTGATCAGCGGCCGCGCCACTATCGAATTTCAGAACCGTGAAGAAGTTCAGGAGTTGACTCAAGGCAGCCTATGCGTTCTCCGCAAGACTGATCCGGCAACGATCACCGTCCACGATACGCTACGCAAACTGTTCGCGCACCACAGCTAGCGGGGCCGACCGCCGTGCTCACGTGGTCCACGGAGTGTGTTCCCTGCTGACTAGTTCTGAAAGGATTTATCTATATGGCTGAAATCCTTGAGGGGAAGGTCGCCCTGATTTCGGGCTCAGCCCGCGGTCAGGGCGCTTCCCATGCGCGACGCCTGGCAGCAGCGGGTGCTTCGATCGTTGTCTGCGACCTTCTCGATGACCTTGGCGAGGCCGTTGCCCGGTCGATCACCGATGTCGGCGGACGCGCGGTATACACTCACCTCGATGTCCGATCGAATACCGACTGGGGGGCCGCCGTCGACCTGGCGGAGTCAGAGTTCGGTGCCTTGAATATTCTCGTCAATAACGCCGGCGTCTGCGAGATATCCTCTGTTACGGAATGCTCCGACGAGGAGTGGGACTTGGTCGTGAATACCAATCAAACAGGCGTTTTCCAGGGGATGAGAGCTGCTATCCCTGCCCTTGAACGCGCCGGTGGTGGTTCCATCATCAACACTGCATCCATCTTCGGGCTGAAGGGTACATGGGGCTATGCAGCGTACGTTGCGAGCAAGTTCGCCGTCATAGGCTTAACAAAGACGGCCGCGCGGACGTACTGTTACTCGAATATCAGGGTGAACGCCATCGCGCCGTCGAGTGTCGCCACACCGATGCTCGAGAAAGAGCTCAAACAGTTCGAAGGTAACCCGAACTTCGACTACAGTAAACATATTGCTATGCAACCGATTCCGCGTGATGCCACGGTAGAGGAAGTATCGGAGACCGTTCTGTATCTCGCTTCGGACATGTCGTCCTACACCACTGGGGCTGTCATACCGGTCGACGGTGGTGTGCTGGCTTGAATATTTAGACATTGATTGCAAGCCAGTACTGCGCTTCAAATTTGTGCCGATATACGGGACGTGCCGATTCCCTGCTAAGCCATTCGAGTGCAGCTTCGCCAATAACAGCAATGCAGCATCGATGCCGGAACGCCGATGCAAGCAATCTCAAGGTACTATACCGATCAGCTCTAGGATTGTTTACATTGGTTCGGAGGAACTGGGCGTCGCCTAGCGCATCGAAGTGTAGATTTTGGAGCTTTGCCGAAGGATTACTACACTCAATTCATTGGTAAGCGGACAGATCGAAGACCGAGCATCCCTGAAACCAACGTCCAGCCTTCATCTTCGATCTGGCGTCGGTCAACGTCCGCGTCGGGACCATGCAATGAGTGGGCCCTATCGCAAAACATTAATACAGCCGATGTGCAGACCCGTGTCGCGGGGAGGTCGAGATCGGAACTACTTTTCAATTCGTCGATCAAGCCGTCAACAAATTCTCTGTATCGAAGCAGAAGCTCGTCAATATTATGGCGAGCAGACACCGTCAGAATTTCACCCGCTGCAATAGATTCCAGGAGTTTGTCCGCTGCGCGGACGGATCCGGTTCCGTACGTCTGCCACACAATATGGCGTCGCACTACGCCTTCCAGGCGCTGTAAGCCGCTTTCAGCGGGATTGTCCGGTCCCATAACATACGCTTGAAACTTGGTCAGTCCAGCAACCAGCGCTGCGGCAAGAATGCTTTCTTTGGATGCAAAGTGGTTGTAAATAGAGGGCGCACGAACACCCGCGGATTCCGCTAGGTCCTTCATACTTGTCGCGTCAAAGCCTTTGGTTCCGAATAGCTGCAGGGCAGCATCGAGTAACTGCTTCCGGGTCCGATTCCCGCGAACCATCCGCCCGTCTATGACTGGCGATTCACTCTTCGTCGGCATCGTCCCTCCAAACTGTACGGCCTTCAGCATATGCCACGGGCGCTCGGCTGCGGTCAGTCCAGAGACGCTGAGTATATTTTACTGCAATTTAACAACTCGGCGTGGCCCACTCGAAGAGAACGATCCCCCCGATCGATCAACTGCCCTCTGCTCGACGTCGCGGGCTGCACCTCGGCCCGCTGGCCTTCCCCGCAAGGCGATGGATGTCACGTGCACAAATCGACGTCTGCGTTCACCAACGACTTTGGAAGTACACACGTCTGTGTGACGTCCTTGACCCGCGCACCTAGCGGAACCCTCTAGAGAGGTCATAAAGCCAGGTCAACATGCACTCGACCGGCGGCACCGGCAGCCAACCCGAAGTCAGAAGCAGTAGCTCATCAACGTCCCCGCAGACATCGGCGACGCGGCGGATACGAGCGGCACCGTTCGCTCGTTACTCTCGACGCTGAGCAAAGGCAACACTGTTCCTGCGCGGTGAGATTGCGGCCGTGACCTGGGCGGCACCCTTGGGAGAGGACTTCGCTGCTTCCCTCGCGCCTTGGAGTTTGACGACGTCGCCGACGACCGACGCCGACATCATCGCTGTACGCAAAAATTTAGGCGCATGATAAGGCAAAGATCATAGCGGAAAGTGCTGCCGTATCGGCATTACAGACGGCCTTGACTGGTGCCGCTGCGCGGCACCACTGCTACTGGGCAATGTCGCATTGCCAGGAGCGGCGAACCTTCTGACAGTCTGTCCGGATTTTTCTCGACGCACTTGGGGGTAGGATGGCCGGGCACTCGCAACGAGTGTGCATCGACGGCCGGGATCGCGGTGTTCGTGCTCAAATTCCGGGCATCACGGTATCGACGCGCGGTGGCCCCGCGGGTCACCCAAGAAGTGTTTATCAGCTACGTACTGACATCGTCGCTGGGCCATGCAGCGGGGTGCCGGATTGGCCCGACTTGGCAATCAAAGCTCAGCACTATTGATGTTTAGAGCCCTGTTCGGACCTGGGCGCGGCATGACTTCAGTGTCGATCGGCGCTGTTCATACGACGACCGGGTTGTACAGAATCTGCTCGTCAAGGCGTACCGCCCCACCGCCGGAGCGGCAAACGTACATCGTCGACGCCCTCGTCGCCTTTTGGATAGGCTTCGCTGCTACCTGTGTTGTTTGACACAGCGCTTTCGAACAAGCGTGTTCGGGGTGAGACCGTCAGCGTTGGTTACGCACGCATGCTGACTTGCACTGACTGCGGGTGTTACCGACCCACTGGTTGTCGTATGCCGGGAACGTTCATCCGCGCGCCACGATCGGACAAAGTTGAATACTTAACGGATCAGAGGCGCCCGAGGATGACTATGCACCACCCCCGACCCACTGCCCCGCGTTCCACTACCGGCTCACGGTGGGACACCCGCACAGGCATGGTCATCGCCAGCGCTTCCGGGGCGCTACCGATGCTCGCCATCGCCCTGATCGAGCCCTCCTTCCTTCGGCCCGGTGCACTACCGATCCTGACCGCCATAGTCGCGTTCACCGCCCTCACGGTCGTGATCGCTGTCCGCGCCGGCCGACTCACCGAGACCCAATTCACGATCCTCGGATCCGGAGGCATGCTGGGAGTAGCGATCTCGGCGTACCTGATCGCCGACCCAGCCGGAACCCGCGCAGTGACCTCCATGCTCGCCGTCGTACCGGCCATTGCTGCTTCGGGTTCCCCGCCTCGCGTCACCGCAGCCTTGACCACAGCATCGATGGCCATGGCCACCACACTGTCCGTCATTGCTATGAAATCCTCCGGCATCGCCGTCACGATCATCGCGGTCGGCGCGGCCGTCACCACTGTGCTGGTCCCCGTAACCCTGATCCTCGCTCTTCGACGCTCCATCACCGCCGTCAACCAACGGCTGGAGACACTCGCCAACACCGATTCACTGACCGGCCTGCTGAACCGACGTGGACTACTCGCCGCCGCCGAGACGGCACTGCGCACGGCTGGCGGCCAAGCCGCATCCCTGACTGCTGTCGTAGTCGACGTCGATCACTTCAAGACCGTCAACGACACCCACGGACATGCCGCCGGTGACCGGGTCCTCGTCACCATCGCCCGGACACTGGAACAGACCGCGACCCGATCCGACGAGCCCGGATCGATCGTCGCCCGCATCGGAGGCGAAGAGTTCCTTCTCCTCATGCCCGGTGCGCATCCGACGCTCGGAACCACCATCGTCGAAGCAGTCCGACCAAGCGGCGAAGTCACCGTCAGCGCCGGGTCGGTGACAGTCCAGGTCGAGCCGACACCCCACGACGCCTCCAGGATCGCGCCGACCCGCATCGACCGCGGCGCCCCCGACACGGCGACTACCGGTGAATCGAATCCCGTCGACCAAGCCCGTCTCGGGGTGGAGCGGACGGTGGACTCCATCGTCCGCGCCGCCGACCGCGGACTGTACGCAGCGAAAACAGCGGGTCGCGACCGCGCCCACCACTGCGGCACACTCACACTCGCGCAGCACCGTCCGTGAAGCGTCCGATCCCGAACCCCTCCGTCCTGCCGCGCCCGCTACCCGGCGCTGACACTACGAGCAGTGTTCGTCTCCCATAGCTGAACAGTATCGCCGTAGCGCCACCCGGGTGATCGGCAGTTAACGCTCAGCTCGATACCTCGGACCGTCGTGGCGCCGCCGAATCGTCGGGCCCCTATCAGAGTCCGCGTCGACGAAATCGTCGAGCAGCCGGCGCCGGGCCACCTCGAGTCCCGCACTCCGCCGCCGGCGCGCCCTCACAGCGCGCCGTACGCAGTTGTTCCTCGGTGTCGGCGAGCGCCGCATCCAGTTCGAAAACACTCAACTCGCGAAGGCTGTTCTCGGCCAGGGCAGGTCACCAGTTCGGAAGGACCATGGCCAGGAACCCGATCCCGAGGATGACCCCGAGGATCCCGGCGCCGTAGGCGAGCGCTGCATCCCCGCGCGTCGCGCGCGGTCCCGACAGCATCGGGCTCCGGTCAGCCCACAGCGCGGCACAGATCGCGAGGATGCCCAGCACAACCCCAAGGCCTGGGGCCCAGAAACTCACGATCGACAGCGCGCCGATCATCAACGCCGAATCGGTGTTCTCGGTCCGGCTGAACGCGCGCCGATTCCACCACCGCCGCACACCCGGACCACCGGTGATCTCACTGCCGCTCGGCGTATTCGTAACCATCGTGTTCGTTGTCATCGCGATCCTCCTCGCCTTGTCGCACACTGCCCGATGTGGTGCTCGCGCAGCATCATTGACCGTCCTCGTGAGACGGTGCCTGCCCCGAAAAATTCTCGAAAAAAGTTGCAACACCATCTTGGCACTCGCGGCCTTCGAGTGCTAATTTCTGTTTCGCACAGTCAAGAGCAGCCCGCTACAGGGGCGGGTGCATCTGGGAATACAGGAGGTGGTTGCTGTGCTTCGCTTCGATCCGTTCCGTGACCTCGATTCGATTACCTCGGCCATGCTGGGGACCTCGAGCGGTTCCGATCGTGCACCCCGGTTCATGCCGATGGACCTGTACAAACTCGACGATCACTACGTTCTGTCCGCCGACCTTCCCGGTGTCGACCCGGGCTCGGTCGACGTCGATGTCGACCGCGGCACCCTCACTCTCACAGCCCACCGCACCGCACCCGATACCGATGGAGTGCAGTGGATTTCATCGGAACGATTCGCCGGGACGTACCGCCGACAGGTCGCACTCGGCGACGGTGTCGACACCGAGCGCATCTCCGCGTCCTACGACAACGGAGTGCTGTCGGTGACCATCCCCCTCGCCGAACGCGCCAAGCCGCGCAAGATCGACATCAGCGCAGGCAGCAGCGGCGGTCAACGCTCGATCGAAACGCAGTCGACCTGACCGTCTCGGCTTCGTTCGTTCCCGGCAGTGACCGCCGAGTCGTTGCCGGGAACTCCACCCCCTTTCTGACAATGTGCCGAACGCAGGCAGAGTGAAAGATGACGGAGGTGACTCTCGGTGATGGACATGCTGGATCCGGTGGTATGGCCCGATGACCCGGATCGCGAGCAGTGGTGGGCCACGGTACTGGGCATCGATATCAGTGAACAAAGTTGTACTGCATCCGATCTCGTCGATCAGCAGCGGGCCGTCGACATGGACGACGACGGGTATCCACGGACCCTGCATCCCGCTGCCGCGTGAGCCGCGCTTCTCGGCAGCACTGTGGGGTGCCGCCGGGTCAGGTGGGCGGTGGCAGGTGTCGACGCCCTGCCGCCGCCCCTCACGCGCCCACGGCCAATGCGCATACTCGGCTCGGTGAAGGGGGGATCAGGCAGATGACGCCGATGGTCGAGCAACCTGTCCGGTCGACCGCGGACAGCGGGCGAGCAGCCGACCACACCTACCCCGACCACGACCACGACCACGACCACGACCACGCGATGATCGATTACGCCTTGCGGCGGGTCGGCCACGGCGGCGGCCCGGACAAGGGCATCCCTACCCGGTTCGATATGACGGCGCGAGAGCTCTCCGCGGCGTAATAGAGATCCTCGACTGGGATTCGGGCAGTGTGTTCGGCCCGGTTCGGATTGAGCCCGGTCATGACTGACTGCATCAAAACGATAGCGCGACAACATATCTGAGTATCAACATGGCAGTCCGCCGGCGCGGCTCGGACACAACCGACACAACGGCCGGTCTGGTCGTTTGCGGTGCACTACACTCCAGCACACGATTTGCGTGCGAGGGCATTTTCTCTCTCGCCCCGTGTACGGCGGCTACGCTCGAGTCCGACAAGCAGCACACGCCGAACGGAAGGTATCCACGCATCGTGGCCAAGAAAGTGTCCGTCGAGTTGGTCGACGATCTCGACGGTTCCGTCATCGACGACGGCGCCGGTGAAACCATCGAATTCTCCGTCGCCGGAGTGGACTACGTCATCGACCTGAAAGCGAAGAACGCTGCCGAGTTCCACCGCAAACTCGCTTACTACATTGACCACGCTACCCGCACCGGTGGACGCCGGCACCGGCCCAAGCCCGCAGGCAGCGGATCGACACCTTCCTCGACGTCCAGGGCTGCGAGCGCACCTACACGTGCTCCTGCCGCTACGCGCGCGATCCGGCAGTGGGCCGCCGACGAGGGATACGAGATCGCCGACCGGGGCCGTATCCCCACTTCTATCGTCGACGCGTACGACGCAGCGCACTGACCCTCCGCCTGCGTGTCTGCGCGTCTGCGCGCCGGCACGTCGGCGATCGCAACCGTTGCCGCACACCGCGAGTGCGGCCCGTACTCCCTGGGTGCGCGCGTCGCCCCACCAGCGCGGTCTGTTTCAATACCGTCATGAGCACATCGGGACATCTCACACACGTGGACGCCGGTGTTGGTGACACAGTCCAAGTGCGGCGTGCAGGCGGACAGATCGTGTCCGGCACCCTCGTCGAGGACTTCGCTGACTTCGTGCTGACCGCGGAGGCGGTGGGACGCGACTGGGGCACACCGCGCCGCTGGGCGGTCGCCCTTTCCGACGGAACCTTGATGTTCGCCGATGACACCGACATCGTCGCCGCTCGCCGCGAGCGCTCAGAGGGGTGATCGCGCACCGATCACCGCGGCCGACAACTACGCCGGCTGCTGCACCTGCCGTATCGGCGGCGTCCACGTCGATGCCTGGGGGTTCTGCTACGTCACCGACAGTGGTGCTGCTCGATACCGCCGCACTGCGGGCGGTTCTCGATATCCTCGGCGCTGTGTCGTTGTTCGCGGTCATCTCCGCCGCCGCCGGTGCTCCGGACGCCGCTCTGACCACCGCGGCAGTCGCGGTCCTCGTCCTCGTCTCGCGGGCCATCCGGCACCGAAACACTGTGAACGGTATCGCGGCGCGACACTCCGAGACGTGAGCACACGCGATTCGCCCCGTCCACCAGCCGGGATACCTCCGAGGGACGCCCGGGCGCACGACGCTGCGATCGAGGCGGCGGCCCTGCTGGTGCTCGGACGCGGTGTGGGTGCGGTGTCGATCGGTGCGGTCCATGCGGCGTCTGGGATCGGCCGCGATCGTCTGCTGCGGATGTATCGGTCCAGAGGCGGGCTGGTGGCCGCGGTGTACGTCGAAGGGCACCGCCGGGTCAGCGCCCTGTGCGCAGCTCGCCGCTACCCCCGCATGACCGCTGTCGACTCTGTGTCGGCGTGCGCGACAGCGTTGGTCGAGCAGGCGGCCGCCGACCCGGTGGTGCGTGCGCTGCATGCTCTGGAAATGAGCACGACAGCAGCTGATACCGGTCTGCCGAGCATCTACCGGGTGTTGACCGCCTGGATGGCCCACGCGCTCACACCACGACCGGACTGTTCTGCCGGAGAGCGAACACGGATCGATGAGATCACCTCGGTGGTCGTGGCGGCAGTTGCCGGTATGAGTGCACCCCGTGCAGCGGACAGCATCCCCACGCACGCAGCAACCCGGGCACGGTCGCGGGTTCTGGCGGCTCTGCTGTCGGAGTTCGACGACCGTCACCGGTGAGCTGGCCACAGCACCAGGCCGCCGGGGCGAACCCCCAAGATTCTGATCGATGACGCGAACCACTGTGCGCAGGCGCAGTGCAGCATCGCATCGGTTTTTTCGATCGTGTTCGAGGTGTCGCGCACCGGTTCCTGATCTCGGTGCCGTGCAACGTACATCGCGCTGCTTCCACGTGTGCGGATGACCCGTCCGGGCCATGTGGAAGCCCCCGAACTGAGATGTGGCCGCGGGGGCAGCCGCCTCGACACGAGTGGCTGGCGCAACGAGGAGTCAGCCGGTTTCCGTCGTGGTTTGCTGCGTTCGGTCCGAAAGATGCCTGTTGGTCTTTTTTGCTGCACACTCTCGAGTCGGACATTGTTCACTCGACGACAAGGATTGTCATGCGATCGATCAACCGGGTGCTTCTCGGTGTGTGTGTTTGTGCCCCAGCATTGTTGGCTTTTCCGGCAGCGGCGTCAGCGGCAGAACAGGCGGATGTGACCTACGCGTTCACCGTCGAGGGTTCGACGGTGACCAATACGATCACCAACAATTCCGGCAGTGCTTTGACGTGCGCTACATCGCTGGCTCCGGCACCGGGTGGTGTCTTGCCTCCGGTCTGGGAGGTCATCGGACCAGGACAGACGTTGTACTCGACCGACGCTGCCGGCCAGCCCGGAGTCAGCACACAGTCGGTCACCGACATTCCCGCGGGATCCTATGTCGCGTTGGCCACGTGCGGAACCGAGAATGTGGACCCGGCGACAGTGTGGATCTCCGACTACCCGGGCTTGACCGAGGTGCTGGCGACTGTGCCGTGGACGTCGTACACCGTGGCGCAGGCATCACCCATCGTCACCATCGGAGAGTCCGCACCGGCGCTGCCGGACCTCGGTTCACTTCTGGGTACAGGTAGCGCTGGCTGAGAACCACGGTGTCCTTCTGAGCCTCATCGCGGGTAAGTAGTCCGCCGAGGTTCGAGAGGGGTGGCAGGCCTCCCCCTCAGACGGCCGACCACCCCTCCACACAGTCGGATGCGCCGCAGCCCCGAATGGTTCCCGCAGCCGGCGAAGAAATTTCCTAGAACATCGCTAGTTGGTTGTCGTTGTGATCGGCGCGCCGACGCGCAGTCCGCGCACGCGGGGTGGGTGTGATCGCAGGTGTCGGGTCGGCCGTGGGCGGTATCGACGCCTGTTGTAGTCCGATTCCTGCTCGGCTGGCGAGCACAGCGCGGATGTAGAGCCGCCGGGCGTGGTGCTGGCGTCCGGTTTCGCTGTCGCGTTCGAGCCAGTGTTCCCGCCACGCCGAGGTGCCCGCGTCGGGGACG
Organism: Rhodococcus sp. 06-156-4; assembly: GCF_002259345.1. Lineage (NCBI taxonomy): Bacteria > Bacillati > Actinomycetota > Actinomycetes > Mycobacteriales > Nocardiaceae > Rhodococcus > Rhodococcus sp. 06-156-4. Next base: position 63,742 of record NZ_NPGB01000037.1, read on the forward strand.
GTGAGAGCGCGATCGGTCAGCCGGTCGAGCAGCACGTCGAGTTTCTCGGCGAGTGTTTGGGCGAGCTCGTCGAGGACGCGCTCGGACACACCGGCCACCTCCGCAGTCTCGCTCTCGCGCATGCCCCGCACAGTAGTACGCGGCACCGACACGAACCCCGCGCTACCTCGCGCGGGTATCCCGCTCGTGCTGCGGCCGGGCCCTGCATGGCGCCGGCCGCAGCATCCGCTCGGCGAGCACATCATTCTGCACGCTCGCCGGTTTCTCGTAGGTCATCGACAGCACGATCGCGGTAGCGGTGTCACGGACGATCTCGTGCGGCAGCGGCGGGCCGAGCAACGTTCGGATCCTCATACCAGCGATTATCAGCTCACCCACCGACACAGTCCGCTGAACAACTGGCCTCGCTCCACTCGACACGGGACAGATGGTGTGATCGTCGTTACCCGGTGGAACCGATCCACTCTCGGCTGCGTCCAACCCTTACGTGGAACAAGACCCAGAGTACCGCCGAGCAGTGATCGACGAGGGATACGACCCCGACGACCCGCGCACCCGCCGCGCCATCGCCGACGTCGTGGCGCTGCTGCGCGGTGTTGCCGACGCCGAACGCACAGCTCATCACGAGGTGAGGGCACCGGCGCAGCGCCAACCCCTGGCTCGATCGACGCCCCTGGCTCGATCGACGCCCCGGGCGCGCACAGACGACGCGAGCTCGAACGGCAGACAGCCGCGGCAGGTCGTGAGAGTGTCGACGCCGGATGCTGACCGGCTGCAGTACTACAGCAACTATCGAACGGCATGAGTCTCGGGGCGAGATGGGTGGGAGGGACGGATCTGGTGAACGAGCTGTTGGTGCTCACGCTCGACGTGTTCGATACACATGCCTCGGCGTCGGTGACATTGACGACCGACGGTGTGGTCGAACAACTCCCCATCACCGGAGGCCCTGCGGCTACGGCGCAGCCGTTGGAGGAGATCCTCGCCGATGCCCTCTCCCAGTGCGGCGCCGCAGCCGCCCGCCGTATCGGAGTTCTGACACCCCCCGAACAGGTCGTGATCACCCATCCCGCGCACTGGACATCCCAGCAGTCCGGCGCCCTCCACGCAGCCCTCGACACTGCAGGGTTCCCACCGAACCGAGCACTCGTTCGCCCCCGCCCTACAGCAGCTACCGGGTGACACCCCGCGCTACAGGCCCCGAAGAACCCGCCGCGGTCGGTGCGCAGGATCGCCGTTCTGCCGGGTGTCGTCGGTGAGTGCGGGAACCTTTCGGCGCTCTCGCTGCATCCAACATCCGAGATGACGGTAGTTTTCTTCCCGGTCCAGGCACTCCCCTCCACTCGTGCCGGGCCGATGCGAGAAGGGCGGATACAGATGGACAGGTGCGAACGGGCGCTGAGGCGCCCACCCGAGCAGGCTGCGACGAGGGCGGCTCGGTGATGGCGCCACGTGAGTGGACTCTCGGTATCGACTTCGGCACCTCGAACACCGCCGCCGCGCACACGAGCCCGATCAGCGGCGCCGTGGAGACGCTGATGCTCTCGCACAATCGCACGACGATGTCCTCGTCGGTGTTCGTCGAATCCCCCGACCGTATCGCCGTCGGTGATGTCGCGCTCGATCGCGCCGAGTCGAATCCGGCCGCGTTCATCCCGGCCCCGAAACGCGCCGTCGGTCAGGGCGTGGTGACCGTGAACGGACATACCGTTCCCGCCGCGCTACCGGTGTCCGCGGTGCTGGATTCGGTGATCACCCGCGCCGCTGCCGCGCACGGCGGCACCAGGCCCGGAGTGTTGGTGCTGACCCACCCCGAAGCGTGGTCGCGGCGCGAAGTCCAGGTCCTGCTCGATGCGGCAGCGCAGGTGGGCCTGCATCCCTCGCAGGTGACGACGGTGTCCGAGCCCCGCGCAGCAGCGCACTATTACACCCGCGCCCACACCCTCGCCCCCGGTGCGCGGATCGCGGTATTCGATTTCGGCGGCGGCACCCTCGACATCGCGGTCCTCGAAGCCACCGAGCGCGGCGGCTTCGACATCGTCGCCGCCCGCGGGGACAACGGTCTGGGTGGTAAGAACCTCGATGCGCACCTGCGGCGCTGGCTCGATCAGCAACTCGACGTCCGCGATCCGGACCTGCTCGACTTCCTGCGCACCCGGGCGCCGCTCGATGTTCGATACGGGCTCGACGAGTCGATCCGACGCGCGAAAGAGCTGCTCTCCGAAGCACCGTCGGCGACGATCACCGTGGCCGGCGACGGGCGCACCGAACGCTTCCAGATCACCCGCGACGAACTCGACGAACTGATCGCACCGGTGTTGGAGAAAGCGGTGACGTTGACACGGTCGACGTTGCTCGACGCAGGTGTCACCGAACCCGGACAGCTCAATGCGCTGTACCTCACCGGTGGATCCTCGCGTATCCCCGCGGTGCACGAACGGCTGCGCCCACTCGGGCCGATCGCCACCCTCGACGACCCGAAAACCGTAGTAGCACAAGGGGCCATCGCAGCGGCCGCACCCAGCAGAGAACGCACCAGCGCCCCGCAACCTAGGCAGGCCCCTGCCCAGTCCGGACCGCCGGCGGTGGACCCGTCGATGCGCCCGGAGCCGCCGATACAGCAGCCCTCGACTGCGGCGTTCGCGTCGCCGTGGCCTGCCGCCCAGAGCGGCGGCGCCGCCGGTTCGACGCGGCCGCACGGTGATCCGGCGCCGCGCCCGGCCAAGGCCGGTAGTGGGCGTACGAAGGGACTGCTGGCCGGCGCCGCTGTCGCTGTTGTCGCTGTCGCCGCGGCAGCGAGTTTCGTTCTGCTCGGCCGCGGCGGCGACACCCCCGAGACGACAGTTGCCGGGGCGAGTTCTGCCGCACCTGCGAGTGCTGATCCCGCGGCCGCATCCGGCGGGGACGCCGCAGGCACGGCGCCGCCGTCGACGAAGGAAGCGGTCATCGCCTCGCTTCCACCCGCGCTGCGATCGGAAGTGTCCGAATGCAAGCAGACCGGGGAAACCGAGAACGGTGGTCTGCAGCTGCAGTGCCAGATGTCCCAGGCGGGTTCGTTGCTGGGCGGCATCGTCGACGATGACGGCATGTCCTCCTACATCACTGTCTCGGTCGACGTGCGGGAAGCGAAGAAGGACGTCCTCGGTCTGCGGCAGGGGTATCAGAACAACACCGCGGTGGCTGACAACGAGATCGTGGAGAACGTGGCCCGCACCGCGGCAGCGGCTGTGTACGGGCCGGGCTATGCCGATACGTACTCCATCGTCTACGCCAACGGCGCCACCGGGGTGATGCTCAACTACAGCGACGCAGTCGGAATGGACGGCGCGAAAACGTTTCTCAGCCGCGCCGGACTGATCAACTAGGTACCGCCGACTCCGCAGAAAGCCGTACCCGAGAGGGGTCTGCCAGCACCGTGCACGGTGCTGGCAGACCCCTTTTGTCGTACTCGCAGGCGCACCGTGTGGGCGGGCTGTCCACACCGATTTCTTCGGCGGCGGGAACCTTTTCCGGTTCCGGGTGCATCCAACTATCGACCGCAACACAACGCCGAGAGACATGCCCTCGGACCCGCCCCTGCGAGAGGACACATCATGGACAACGACGACAAGAGCGTCTACGACGATTCCGACGTCGCCGAGTACGACGCCAAGCTCGAAGCGATCGCCACTGATCCGAACGCGAGCATCGACGCCAAGGTCGACGCCGTCAACGAGGCCATCGCCGACGAAATCGACGAGATCAACGAGGCCACCACCATCACCGCCTACTCCGGGTCCGAATCGGCCTCGACGGATGTGCCTGCTACTTCCGGCGCCACCACTGACACTGACACTGACTCGAGTAACAGCACCTCGGGTTCTGACTCCTCGGCGGCGGACCCGGCGTCGACCACTGCATCGGAGCCGGCCACCGCTGCGCCCACCTCTGGCGCGGCTGCGCCGTCGACGGAGGTCACTGCCGATCCGTCGACCGCCACCTACGGCGAGAGCGCGGCATCGACCTCGGCCACGGTACCCACGCCCACTGGTGAGACCGTGACAGCGACGGGTGCGGACACCACGGCAGGATCGGGCGGGGCCGCCGCGACGCCGGCGGGGTCCGGTGCATCGTCGCCGGCGAACGAGGCCATCGGCGCCGACGGAGAGGTCACCTACGTCTCTGCGCGTGATGTCGACGGCGACGGCCGTGTCGACCTGGCCCATTCCCGGGTCGACGGCATCGACACGATCACTCACTACGACGAGGACGGTTCGATCACCCTGATCGAGCAGGACACCGACGTCAACGGCACCTACGAGACCGCGGCCGATCAGCAGAGCGACGGCACCATCCGCGTCGCCGAAGACCTCGACGACGACGGCAGTGTCGATGTCGCAACCTTCCACGACCCGGCCACCGGCGCGCCGGTTCGCCAAGACACCATCGATGGATCCCTGATCTCCGAAACGCTCCTCGACTCCGACGGCGACGGCAACGCCGATACCCGGTTGCTCGATTCGAACGGCGACGGCCGCTTCGACACCGCGATCGTCGACACCGATGCCGACGGCTACACCGATGTCTCTCTCGTCGACACCGATGCCAATGGCCGCTTCGATCTGGCCAGCGTCGACACCGACGGTGACGGATCGCTCGACACGGTGGTGACGGGTGCGGACGCCGACCTCGGCAGCATCGATGCCTTCGAAGCCGCGATTCCGGCGGAGGATCACTACCACGCCCAGGCCGGTACCTACACCGCAGATCCGCACAGCAGCGTCGACACCGACGTCTGAGACCGCACCACGCGAGATACACGCGAGATTCACCGTGCCGCAGTGTCCTTCACCCGAAGGGCACTGCGGCGCCGACCTATAGCCGCTGATCCATATCCATCTTGATCCATATCGATTCTGGGGGCCGACCGATGCACGAGTTCGATGACGGCGCACTGTTCTCGTTCGCGGTCGCAGACGATATCGCCGAGACCATCACCTCGGATCCGTACGGGGACACCACCGCCCAGTACAACGACGCTCAGTACAACGACACCAATCCTTACGACGGCGCTGCTCGCGACGACGACGACTCCCGGTACGGCGACGATGCGGTGCCGATCGATCAGGGAGACCCCACGGCCGGCCCCCAGCCCGCCGATCGTCCCGGCAGCCGAGACGCCAACGATTACGCTGCGGCGCAAACCGATTCAATCCCACACCGCTCGCCCGGTCCGCTGCTCACCGGCAACCCGGCACTCGACATCGACCTCTCGAACATCGACCGTGCCGGCGCACCGAACCCGCGTCACCACGACAACGATCCCGACACCGGTGCCGATCCCGAACCGGAGGCCACCGCTGCCTCGGACACCGGAAACGATGGCGGGGTGCACGGCAACCCGGTGCAGTGGACGATCGACTGGTTCTACCAACAAGTCGACGGATACTGCGGTCCGGCGGTCGTCGGGCAGCTCGTTGCGGAGTACACCGGCGCGAACATCACCGACCCGCAGCATCTGGTCGACCGCGCCGTCGAACTCGGGTTGCTCTCCGCCGAGGACCCGGCCGCCGGAATGACGTTGCCCGACATCGAACGACTCCTCGAAGACCAAGGCGTCCCGGCCACCATCAGCTCCGGATCGCTCGATGACCTCCGCGCGCGCCTGGGCGACGGGCACGCCGTCATCGCCATGGTCGACTCCGGGGAAATCTGGCAACCCAGCCGCGAAGGCGCCGAGGACAACACCCCCGACCATGTGCTGGTCGTCGCCGGTATCGACGACGAACGCGGCGTGGTGATCCTCTCCGACCCCGGAGTTCCGAACGGCAGTCATCTCGAAGTTCCGATCGAACAGTTCGAGCAGGCCTGGGCCGACTCCGGGAATCAGATGCTCGTCGCCGACCACCCCGATCCCGACCTGATCCCCGCCGCTCCCACAGCGCCGCCGGAGAACCCGTCCACCGCAGAAACCACATCGACCTCGGCTGCCGCGGCGCCTACGCCGACGCGATCGACGGTCATCTCACTGCGGCCGTGACCCACCAGGCACAATGAACACACCAGACCCGGCCGCACCGAACGCGGACCACACCCCCGGTACCGACGACACCCCGGTACCAGCGACACGACGATCAGCGAGGTGAACGATGACCGACGATCAGCCGTCCCCGACGCTGCGCGACCTCACCGGTGATCTGCCGCCGCTACCCGACGAGGTCTGGGAGCGCACCCTCGCGGCCGCCTTCGACCCCGACGCCGCCGTCGACGCCGATCTCGTTCCCGAACAGGACGATCTCCCGGTCGTGGCGGATGACAACGATCTCGATCTCGGCATCCTGCTCGACGACACCGATGCCGATGCCGACCGCGACGACGATGCAGGCAGCACAGGTCAGGATGGGCACCACGGCGATGACGGTGACCACGATGTCGGCCACATCGATTCCGGCGACGAGCTGGACATCGACCCGGGCACCGGTCTCGGCGACACGGGTCTTGGCGACATGGGTGCAGGAGAGATCGATCCGGCAGGTCACCTCGACCCGAGCGGCCCGGGCGGCCACCCCGGCGACGACCTACTCTGACCCGCCCATTCCACGCGCGTGCGGACGTCCGCGTGGCTGCGAGCATGCTCAGCCCTGCCCGGTACCTACCGATGGGTACTATTTCTCCGCGCCGCGGAAATCGTGCCGCGCGCGGGCACGCAGGGTTCACCTACTAGAGCTGGGTGCGAGGTACGGATCGGGGGGTAGATGAGCGAGACCGAACTGATCGCTGCCTGCCGTCTGGGCGATCACCGGGCGTTCGCCGACCTCGTCGGCCGCTACCGTACTCACGCCTGGCATGTGTGCCTGCAGATCACCGGCAACACCCACGACGCGGAAGATGCGCTGCAGGACGCCATCACCGCGGCCTGGCAGAACCTGCACAAGTTCCGCGGTGACGCCCGGTTCAACACCTGGCTGCACCGCATCGCCGCCAATGCCGCCCTCGCGGTCGTGCGCCGCCGCAAACCGGTGGACAGTCTCGACGTCGACACCGACGAGCCGGGTATCGAGCTCGTAGACGCTCGTCCCCGCTTCGACGATCACATCGTCACCACCGCGGTCGTGCAGCACGCCTTGAATCAACTCCCGGAGGACTTCCGGGTGGCGATCGTGCTCGCCGAATTCGCCGACCTGCCGTATGCGGACATCGCCGAACATCAAGGTGTGTCGGTGGCGACGGTCAAGACCCGCATTCACCGGGCCCGGAAACAACTCGCGGGCCTGCTCGCACCGGAGATCGACAGCCTCGATCCCGGCATCTGACCGAATCGCCGGGCGAGCCCGTCGCCCCTTCGCCGGATCGCGCCGGCCGCGAGTCCTTCCTGGCCAGGCTCCCGCAGCCTCTCGGCGTAGACAGCAGCAGAGCCGCCCGGTGGACACCCTGGGCGGGGTATACCTGACGGCTCTGCGGTGTACGGCTCTGTCGCTGTCGGCGGAGCGTACGAGCGAATTATGCGGCGTCCTGGTCTGCTTGTTCGAGGATCAGGTACTGGGCGCTGATCTGTTGATCGACATCGATCTTGTTGTCGAGGCCGGAGGCTTCGCCGACGTAGCGGCCGACGGTGACCATGCAGTAGTCCTGAGTACCGCCCACGGTGTCCTTGGCCACGCACACCGCATCGGGCAGGCCCTGCGGGGTGGGGGCGTCGGCGTAGCCCTGGGAGGTCAGGTCGTTGTAGAACTCGTCGACGATCTTCTGCGCGCCGTCGTCGTCGGAGGCGCGGTAGACGGTGGTCTTGTAGACCGCGTTGTGCTCGGAGCCGGTCTCCTCGAGCACGCGGTAGGTCAGCGGCGGGTTCGTCGAGCGGTGCGCCATTCCGCGCGGTCCGTAGGAGGCCATGTCGTTGCCGGACTGGGCTTGGGCGTCTTCTTCGGGGAGGGCGTAGATGAGGATCTTGTCCTGATCGATCATCGGGAACTCTGCTCCCTGACCGCCGTTCTGCTCTTTGGTCGGCTGCGCCGGGAACTGATCGATCAACGGACCCTGCTGCTCGAGCGCTGTCGCAACGGCTTGCGCGGTCCAGTCCTTCTGATCGGCGGGGGCGCTGGCGTAGGTGTAGAGCAGGTAATCGTTGTGTGCGGTGAGGGCGTTCACCGACACTGTGGGGCCGGCGTCGAAGCTGTGCTCGGACGTCGAGACGAGGGTGTTGGGCAGGATGGCGATGGTTTCCGGGGTGTCGAGGCCGGTGTCGTCGGAGTCGACGGTGGTCAGGTCTGTGTGGATCTGCTGCGCGGCCGCTGCGGCGCCGTCAGCAGTGGTGAACCGCAGCACCATCTGCACCACCGATTTGGACGGATCGGTCACCGCAGCGGTCGGGGTCGCGGCGGTGGAGACGTAGCCGTAGAGCAGGCCGTTGTTCTTGGCGATGTCCGGTGCGCCGCCGTTGAGAACGACGCCGAGGTTTTGCGAGCTGCGGATGACCATGGTGGGCATCTTCACCGACACCAGGGTGGGATCGACCTCGAACGGTGCCACGACGAACTCGGCGAGGCGTTGAGTTTCGACGTCGAGGATGTTCTCGTCGGTTGCGCGCCCGAATTCCGGTGCGGGGCTGGTCGGGTAGTCACCGGTGTCCAGGGCTGCCGGATCCACCGCACTGCTCGAGCTGCTGGAGTCGCCGCCGGATTTCGCGACGGGCTCACCGTCGACGCTGCCGTCGTCGGTGCCGCACGCGGCCAGGACCGCTCCAGCGCACAGCAGCGCCGCTGCTCGTTTCAGCCATGGTTGTCTCGGCTGTGGTTGTCTCGGCGATGTTCTCGAACGCACGCGGAAGATCCTTTCACTAGGGGAATCCGCCCGACCACCGAACCTTCAGGGGGGTGCGGGGGTGAGGGTGGGTGTCGGTGTCACTGACAGTTGGATGCGGCCGGACCGGGAAAAGGTTCCCGCAGCCGCCACCGCACCCCACCCCGACGATCGGTCACTGCCACGCCCCCTTGCCGGTGCGCGAGGATGAGAACGGGCCCGGGGATGCATCGAGCTGCGCTGCGGTATGCGGGTTACAGTCTGACCCGGCCACCCCACGCCCCCGAAGACGCGCGGGGCTGGGCGAACACCATCGACGACGGAGAAAGGGCGAGAACACGAGCATGAGCGAATCGGCAGCTGCCCCCGCCCCACCAACCGAACGCACTGTACCGGCGATCGAACGGGCTGCCGCGTTGCTGGGGACCATCACCACCAAGATTCTGCGGCCGTTCGACTACGCCGATATCGCCGATATCGCCGACGCACGCGCCGCCGAGCACCGCACCCGCACTGTCGTGGTTGTCGGGGAAGTCAAGCGCGGCAAGAGCTTTCTCGTCAATGCCCTTGTCGGGTACCGCGACGGCTCCCCGGTCGGGGTCGATGTGACGACCTCGACGACCCTGTCGTTCACCAACGGTGACACCGACACCGACACCGGCTCCGGCCTGGGCGGTGCGGGTGCGGGTGCGGGTGCGGGTGCGGAGTTGATCTACCCGGACCGCAGCGAGAGTATCGCGCATGCCGAGCTCGCGGACTGGGTCTCGTGCGAAGGCGCCCGTGTGCAGGACGCCCGGGCCACCGAACTCCCGACGCGGGCAGTGGTGTCGGTGCCCGGCAACCGCATGGGCGCCACCACCGTGATCGACACCCCCGGTGTCGGGGGTCTGGACCCCACCTACGCCGCTCTCGCTACAGCCGGCCTAGCCCAGGCGTGCGTGGTGGTCATCGTGTGCGATGCCTCCACGCCACTGACCGCACCGGAGATGGAGTTCATCACCTCCGCCGGCGCCGGCGTGGAAGCACTCATCGTGGCGGTGACGAAAACCGACAAGAACGTGCGCCGGTGGAAACCGATCGTGAAGAAGAACACGGCACTGCTGCGTGAGCATCTCGGGCGCGAGATCCCCGTCCTCGGGGTCTCGAGTCTACGGGCGGTGGTGGCCGCCGAGATGAATCCCGGACCGGCGCGCGAGAGCGCCGAGGCACGTTCGGGAATCACCGCACTGCGCTCGCTGATCGATGCCAAACTTGCTGTCGCCGATCAGCTTCCGGCGGCAAGCGGGTTACGGACCGCGATCGGAGGGCTGCGGACTCTCGCAGAGGATCTCGGGGTGCAGATCTCGGCGATCACCGACGCCGACCGCCTCGTTCCGGACCTGACCGCGCAACTCGACGAACTTGGGGAGCTCAAAGATCATGCGCAGCAGTGGGAGCAGTACCTCCAACGCGATCTGACGTTGATCCGCCAATCCGCCACCGACGAACTCGACCGGCGTCTGGACGAGATCCGGGAGAAGTGGACCACGCGGATCAACAAGAACGGCATGGAAGTCCTGCGGCGCAATCCGCAGCACTTCACCGCCGAGATGGAGCGGGACTTCCAGTCGGCGTTGGCCGGGTCGATGGAGGTGTTCCTCTCCCAGCTCCGCACCACCATCGTCGAACCGCGGTTCGACTCCGAGGTGGTATGGGACGGCATCTACACCAAGGTCGCGGAGACCTTCGCCGGTCGCGGGATCGAGACCCATTCGGTCGCCGGGAAACGACAAGGGCTGCTCGATCCGTCGATGCTCACCATGGGCGTGATGGGCTCGTCGATGCTCGGCGGCATCGTCGGTGTCTCCACCGTCATCGGCGTCGGTGCGGTCGTCGGAATCGCCTGGGTGGGAGTCAATCTCGGATTCCGGGCGATGCGCGCAGGAAAGACGAACTTGTTGACCTGGATGCGAGAAACCACGACAGCGACGAAAACCACTGCGGCGCGAATGTTCGAAGGGGCGCTGGCGTTGGCGCGCCCGGACATCGTCATCCGCTACCGCGAACACCTCAAATCCTCGACGGCGCTGCTGCAAAAGCAGATCAAGGACGCCGAGGACAGTGCCCGCTCCGATTCGGCGACACGGGAGAAGAAACTGGCCCGCCTCGAAAACAACCTGAAAGTGGTCAGCGGCAACATCACCCGCGCCGAAGCCCTCATCGCCGAGCTCACCGCCCCCGCCGCCCCACCCGGCGGGACCGGGACACCTTCGGCGCAGCCGGCGGAGGTGCGCCCGTGACCGCGCCGCAGCCACCGCTCGATCCGGTCCGCGCCGGACTCGACCGCGCCCTGCACGCTCTCGCAGCCCTGGACCCCGAGACCGCAGTCCACGCCAACCGCATCGGCGCCCTGTTGTGGTCACCGCCGCGGATCGTGATCGTCGGCCGCCTCAAAGCCGGTAAGTCGACACTGGTCAACGCACTCATCAGGGCCAAGGTCGCCGACACCGCCGCACTGGAAGCAACCACCATCGTCTCGGTGTATCAGGAAGGCGCTCCCGCACGCGCCGAAGCGGTCCTGCTCGACAACAGGAGGGCGCCGGTGCCGACCGACCGCGGCGCCGTCACCGACCTTCCGGTGGCTCCGCAACAGATCGCCTACCTGCACCGGTGGCTGCCCTCGGCGGCGATCCGCGACTACACCCTCGTCGACACCCCCGGGTTGGCGACGTTGACGGCCGAGAACGAGGCCCGTACCCGGCGGGTGCTCATCGACGGGTTCGAGCAGACCCGCACCGCCTCGGTCGATGCGGACGCTGCGGTGTTCCTGTTCGACGGCGCTCCCCGCGCCGACGAGATCGATTTTCTCCGTCAGCTCGGGTTCACCCCGCTCACCACCCTCGGAGTTCTCTCGCGCGCCGATGGCTTCGGAGAAGGGGCACTCGGGGTTCGTGATCCCCTTCAGCACGCGGCCGAACATGCAGCGCGGCTGGCTGGGCAGCTCGCGGACACGGTGATGACGGTCGTCCCGGTCGCCGGGTTGCTCGCCGAGACCTCGCACACCGGCGCACTCACCGAAGCCGACGCCCGCGCCCTGCACGCCCTTGCTGGTATCGCGCCGTTCGATCTGATCGACCTGCTCGACTCCGACGACGAAGCGCTCGTGCCGCCGCAGCTGCGCGGACGATTGGTCGATCTGCTCGGTGAGTACGGGGTTCTACACGGCCGGGACATCGCCGCAGCAGGTGCAGCGGCGCTCAACGAGTGGCTCGTCGCGTCTTCCGGGGTTGCAGCGCTGCACCGCATCCTCTCGGCGCATCTGGGGATGTTCGCGGCCGTCAAACGTGCCCACCGCATCCTCGGTGAACTCGACCGCCTCGCCTACACCCGCCCCGAACGCGAGCAGATCCGCGACATCGTCGACCGGCTGCGCTCGGACCCGGCCCTGCACACCGTGGTGCTGTTCGGGCACCTCGAAGCGATGCTGGGCGCCGACCCGGCCTCACCGGTCACCGCAGAACTACGACGCCTGGTCGAACACCCGACCCCGGCCACCAAACTCGGCCTCTCCCCCTCCGCCGGCCCCGACAAGATCCGCGCCGCCGCCCACAGCAAGCTCACCTGGGCGCACACCCAAGCCCTGTCGACCTTCACCGCCGCCGAAGACGCCGCGCTGGTCGCGCTGATCCATACCTACGGGCTCCTGAGCCGCTGACCCCAGCACCGCCAACAGGTCGGATGGCGTGCAAGCACCCGGTACCGGTCGTGCGGCCGTTCCCCCGCGACCTGCGCTAGAACGGATCGGGTGGCCCGGTGTTCATCACCGCGGCGATGTACTCCGGCTCGAGCACGTCGACAGGATTCTCGTCGGGGACGGTGAACAGTGCCAGGTCCGGTTCCGGCGGTGTTCGGGCCTCCTCACGGGCGGCGAGCCATTCCCGCCACACGATCCGTTCGGCGCGGTGACGCACGATCCGGGCACGGACCGCAGTGGTGAGGCCGTGTCGGTGGCCGATGTCGTCGAGGTCCACCGACCCGACACTCACCTGGGTGTTCTCGACCGTGAGCAGGCCGGCGATCCGCAGATCCATCAGAGCTTCGTAGCCACTGGTGCGCCCGATCCCGACCGCGCTGAACAGGGTTTCCGGAGTCATCGGTTCCGATGCCGCGCTCACGGCGTCGTAGAGGATGCGGTGGCGCCATCCGATGACGCTCCACGCTGGGTGTACCGACTCGACCTCCGCCGCGCCCGCAGCGACCTCAGGAGCGGCGGCCACTCGTCCAGCCGGGGTGAGGACAAGGGCGTACCGATCAGGGTTCTGCCCGACACCGCGCTCGATCAGCAGCACCGGCGCCCCCTCCATATCCCGCAGTCGCTCCAGCACCGACCACACCGTCGATTCGGGAAGCATCCCTGCGGCGATCGACAGTGACCGTCCTCCTACTCCGACTGTCGGTACGCCTTCGATGATCTGTCCCGACACTGCTGCGGCCCATGCCAGGGCTTGAACAACGGCATGAGTAGTCCAACGGTCACGCCGGTGAGAGAACTCCGATGTAACCCAGGTTTGCGCGTGGGTAAGCCATGAACGAAGAACGGGATCGTAGGTACCCCCTGTGTGCTTTTGCTTGTGCCCGGTATCCCGAACTGGATCGGGGAGGGTCGATGCGGCCCAGTCGAGGGCGCGGGCGGTGTCGCGGCGGATAGCGCGCGCCGGTTGGGCGTAGTGGGCGTAGGCGGCGCGCACGCCGGCCCAGTGGGGCGCCTGGGCGCGGGTGAGGATGTCGGCGGCGCTGGCGCCGGCGAGGACGGCGTGCGCGATGACCGATTGCCGCGCTTCCGAGCGGGACGGCCAGCGGCTGGTGTCGAGGCGGCCGGTGGCGGCGAAGTCGGCGACGCTGCGCGGCGGGGCCGCGGAGCGGCAGAAACGCGGGTGCAGGCGCGCGGCGTCGCCGGCGCCGAGGACGCGTTCGGTGACCGTCTCGAGGCGGATGTGTGTATCCACCGGGCTGGTGGCCGGACGGCCGGTTCCGCCGAGGAGAGCTTCGAGGCGGGTCAGGGTGCCGGCGGCGGAGCCGACAGTCAGGACGTCGAATGCGGCGGCGGGGTCTAGGTCGACGAGCTCGCGATGGCCGCCTTCTTTGCAGGACGAGCCGGGCACGGTGATGCAACCGGTCTTTGCGTTCGTCATCGGTGTGATGTCGAGTGTGGGCAGCCGCACAGAGAGTTGGCGGAGTAGTGGTTTGATCTCGTCGACGGAGACCGTCTGGCCCGGGGCCAGCGGAATCAAGACATGCTGTCCACCACTGGTGGATCGGTCGACGACCGCACGGCCGCCGCAGTCGGTCAACCACTCCAAGACTCGCTGCACATCGGCGACGACAGCTGTGTGACCGTGGATTTTGGTATCGAAGTCCAACGCCACGACGCGAGCGCGCCCGCGAAGGAACAGCGGTACGGCAGCCGGTAGCGCTGGCCGCTTGACCGTCAGCGGGCCCGCCGACCCGTATTTTCGCAGGGTCGGGTCGTAGAGCCGCATCGAGTTGCGTGCCGCCAGAACCGGCGCGAAACGACGCCACAACCGGTCCGGAGTCGCTTCCGGAGCGACGACACGAGCGTTAAATCTTGTACCTACTTCAGGGCGCGATGTACCCTGAGACATGTCCGCCAAGACAGTCCCTTCGGGGAAGAGCACCAAACACGAGTAGCGAGCTAGTCACTCGCTTCTCCGACTTCGAAAGCCCTCGGCCCGCACGCCGGGGGCTTTTGTCGTCTTCGTGGTGCTGCGTAGATTCAGTTGAACGTATGACCCGAATGTCGGTTCAGGTCAAAACGGCTACGCAGTCAGGGGCAGCACCCCCTGCTCATGCGCGCCATTTAGCTCGCGCGCCAGATCTTCACGGTCGCTGGCGATCGCGATGAGATCAGCGACGTATTGACTTAGAGATGTCGCGCCAGCCGAACTCCGCTGTGCCTTGAGCGTGTCAATAAGCTCTGACGGGAGCCGGACAGTCAGCGACGTCCGGTCACCTTTACTGGGCATCGGCATGGCATGGCCTCCTTCGTCTACGTCTTCGGTCCCAACCGATGTCTATCCTGAACCAGAATCAATTTCGAGCCGCTGTGACACGCCGACAAAATGCGGGAAATAACATCCATGTCATTAATTCACCGCGCCCTCGTCTACTGACGACTGTTCAGAAAGAGCGGACCGAAGCACCTGCGACTGCTGCTGGTGCAAGACACCAGCCAGTACTTGAGCCCTGATTTCAGCCGTAGTGGCACAGACGAGCGAAAAATTTGCCTCACGGGCGGTGCGCTCGGCAACTTCTCCACGTTGCACGGCTCGACTACCAGTGACAGCCGTGTAGTAAGTCGATGCGTCGACGGCGAAGCGACCGGCCTGCGCACGCGCGCCGTGGATGTCAACACTTGTGTCGCTAACAGCTCGATCCAATGAGTTCTTGACTGCGGTGAACTTGTTGGCCATTGTCTGACTGCCATGCCCCGACGCGTCCAGAGCCGTGAGGCTTCGACGGGCTAGTCCCAGGGCAAGCGATCCGTTGATACGAACAATCGCTCGATCAAGCATTGACATGCTTCCTTGTCTGCTTCGAACTCGTCGCGCGACATGCATTACATCGGTCTCGTCGACGTGATAGCCGTCGAAATCTACTGCGACAGTGTGAGAAGCGTTGGCCGCCGCCAGATCTAGTCGCATCGCCGACAGTCCGGAGTCCATCGATGCAGGCGCAAGGAACGTCACCGTTTCGTCATTTTTCTCGTCGTATGCAGAAACTCCCAGGACGTCGACGAAAGCCCACCCGGTCACGAATGGCGCCGACCCTTCGATCGAGTAGCCGTCCGAGGTCCGGTGAGCCTGGATCAAGGGACGCTGAGGTGCGGCGTAACCCCCACCTGACACTCCCGCGCGGACCAAACCCATTTGTAAACCGGGCAGGTACCGTTCTTTGAGGGCTTGATTGCGCGACGTGGCGAGTCTGAGCAGGGTTCCATGGTGCTGCGCCCAAACGAACGCCGTTGACAGGCAACCGCTTACCAGAATTTCTCCCACCGCAGACAGTGTCTGCAAGGGATTGTCACTGCCCAGAGCGACTCCATAGAATCCTTGCTCGGCTAGTTCGTCGAAATGTGTAGGGGGGATTGTTGCGCTTTGATCAACCTGTGCAGCAGCCGGTTCCAGTAAACGAGTGCTCAGCTTTTTCGCCTCATCGATCCAATCAGTCGCGTCGGCTGCTTGCTTGCCCATTGCTGGTTCGGGATCTGGTTTCTTACTCACTGACGTTCGCCTCCTCATATGTGTGAGGCGCGCTGTTGTCGACCTCGCCTGTCGAGCTTGTATGTCCTTCTGCGCCCTTGCGCCGAAGCAGTACCAATCCCGTTGTCAGTGCACCGAGACCGACAGCCCCTACGCTAAGTGGGCCGTACAGCTCGACCCATTCCACAAGGCGCTTCGACTCTGCAGCCCGTTGGACTTGGGCCTCTACAGTCTTCGTATCGAGTTGTGGGGACATCTCGATGATCGTGACCGCGTTCGGGTCGGCGGCTGTCCGACCGTAATACTGGTGCACGGTTTGTTTACCGAAAACCACTGCACCTGTCGTAGGTTCGACCATCAACTCGCGCCGCGCCGTATAGAACCTGTGCATCAGGATCTCTTCATCGCCTTCGATGCCCCAATATGATGCGGGGAGTGTCAGCTTCCCGCCCGTATCGAGGGGCGCGATGTCCTGTTCAAACCGGTATACGTCCAAATCGTGGATGGTCGTTTCGCCGGCGAAGTCGATCGCCTGGCTTCGACGTGCCGTTGTGTCGAAATACGGATACGACCGTTGTTCGACGTCGAAAGGAAACTTGAGGGAGAGCCCGTCGTGCGTGACCTCGTCGGCGGGCTGGTCGACGTACTTCTGAATAGATCCGATCGGATCATCCAGCGGCATCGCCGATCTACGGTCGGCGGTGAACCTGTCGACAGTGGCATTGACCGTACCTCGTTCTCCCGGCCTGTCCTCTCGCTGGAGCAATACGGCAGACTGCATCGTGATCTTGTTACCGTCCGAGGGATCCTCGACAGTGACTTGCTGCAGCACACGGATCGGAACAT
This sequence comes from Rhodococcus sp. 06-156-4, assembly GCF_002259345.1. Lineage (NCBI taxonomy): Bacteria > Bacillati > Actinomycetota > Actinomycetes > Mycobacteriales > Nocardiaceae > Rhodococcus > Rhodococcus sp. 06-156-4. The sequence continues at coordinate 80,622 of NZ_NPGB01000037.1, forward strand.
CACGGTCGACCTTTGAGACGCCCTGAATGAGTGCTTCGGTATCCAACAAGGTTGCGGTACCAGTAGCGACCGTCGCCGAATCGCCGTCGAGTGGGGTCTTCACGAGGTTCGGAGCCATGTAGAAGGCCATCGTTGCTGACGCTGCGGCCAAAAACGCGCCAACGCCCACCAGTGCCAGTCCTTTGACGGGTCGTGTCGCCGTGGTCATGTGGTCGTCCTCAAAGTTGGCCGGTGCATTTGGTGCTCCGGGCGGGTTCGGGATCTGAGAAGCTATGTCGCGTGAACGCCAGGAAGCTGCCCTTTTTCGTGACCAGTCGTCCGGCGGGTGCAGCGCTCGCAACGGCGTTTGCTGGCTTTGTGTGGTCGGAATACAAGATGAGCAAGCAGAAGCCGCGCGTGGGCTCTGTGAATCGAGACCGCGGCTCGGGCCGGGCCGTCGGTCGCGGTCTGGTGGTCTCGTACGGAGGGGGCCTTCTCCTCAGCGTGGCCTCGTCAGCCACTGTTTGCACCGGTCGTCGACGAACGGTGTTCGTGGCAGGACTGACCACCGCAGCGCTTGGACAGGCACTCAGACTGGCCGCAGCGCGCGAACTTGGAGAGTCATTCACTTTCAAAGTCCACACGCACCCCGAGCAGCCGGTGGTGCAAACGGGGCCATATCGGCTTATTCGCCACCCGTCGTACACCGGGGCATTGGTCTGCGCACTCGGCTTCTGCGTCGCGTACGGGAACTGGCTTTCTCCCGCCATGGTCGCGTTTCTGGTCAACGGATATGTCCACCGAATCCCGTCGGAGGAAGCTGCGATGCTTGAGGGACTGGGAGCCGGGTACGCCGAGTACGTGTTGCGCTCGAAACGATTGGTGCCTTTCATTTTTTAGCTCCCATTACGGTCGAGACCTGGCTTGCAACAGCCTCGCCGTCGACCATTTCGACCATCAGTCGGGTAGACGCTACTGAGTTACGGCTGGCGCGCCACGCTGCGCGCTTGGAGCTTGGTATCAAGTTTTCGGCGAGGATGGCGTTGCTTTGAGACGCCAAGGTCTGCCACCGCTCCATGTACGACACAATGCGTCGATAACGTTGAATGCGAGGCAGCAACGAAGTCCAGACATAAACCCAGGCGACGTAACCCGCGAAAAGTAGTGGGGACATGATGAGGAATAGCGAGATCTGCACCGTGTGCTGGGTGTACCAGTTATCGACGTTCCGTCCGAACGCAACAAGGTATGCGATCTTATGCACTGCGTAGAGCAAGACCATCGCACACGCGAGTGCAGCTCCGACGAGAACTCTTGCGAGCTCACCGGTCTTCACGATCCACGCCATTCGGACCAACAAGTAGAGCGGTACTGTCACACACAGCGACAGGCTCCCGAGAAAGATGACCCAGTAGACGAGCATCCATCCTTCGGCAACGAACGTTTGGCTGAGGTAGTAGGTCGGCCTGGTTGGTGCGGGCGAGAGGAGGAAAGTGATGACCAATGCCACCATCAATGCCGCACTGAGCCCATAGCGATAGGGGCGAGGAAAGTTCCTTTGAGTGGAATGGGCGACAATCCCGACCAACTGGGTTGCGGCGCAGACCGCAAGGGCCTGAGCGATCAGTACCGACATATTCCACAGACCGGTGACGCTGTGGAACACAGGGTCGAGTTTGTCGTCGGCGAGGGCGTGAATTCGAAAGAACTGCGCCGTGCTGAGCGTCAACAATAGGACTGTCATTGGCCGCGTTTTCGGCTTCGACCTGAACATGGGGAGTCGTTGAAGAGAGAACAGCAGCAGGACAACAGGGATGATTGCTTCGGCGAAAAGGCTCACATCTGCCACCCAAAAATTGTGGCCACCCTCCGCAAGGTCTCTTCATCTTTCGGGTCTATTCCCCTGGGGTAGAAGGGCTTGCGCAGTGCATCGGCGCGAGCGAGCATGACTGTCCCCAGCCATTCGGCCTCTGCCTCGATTGGCTGCAGGAAGTCCGGAACTCGGGTGAAACAGACCTTGCTGCGCTGTTCCTCAGCGAGGGCATTGATCATTGTTCTGGGGATGGCTGGTGCCATTCGCATGAACGACTCGGTGAGAATTGCCTCCGTCACGACGATGTCGGCTTCGTGTCCGAGAAGTATGTGGGCGACCTCATGGAGAATGCATTGTTCTTTGAACAGCGGATCGACATCGATGCGAACATAAATGACGTCAACCGGGGCAGTCCGTACCCAGAAGCCTGATACTTCACCGCTCTCACTGAGATCGTCGGGTAGGTCGAGTACCACAATCACCCGGCCGATCTTGAACCCGACTTCGGCAACAAATTGGTCGATCGACCACGGTCGGACGAACGGAATGTCCAGCGCATCGAGGAAGACACTGGCACGCAACTCGGGATCATCGACAGTCTTCGCTGCGGCGGCAGCGTCCTGCACCGAACCCATTACTTCGATTCGCCGGTCCCGGTTGACTCCGACCGACTCTGCACCTCGAAACGTTCATGGGTGTCCCTGACGAGCACGCTCAAGCGCTCGGCAATCTCCGGCGTCAGCTGGGGCACGCGAGTTCGCAAAGCGAATACGGTTGCCTGCGAGTTCCGTACATTGTCGTAGTAATCGAGCTGGTCGTTGTAGTTCAATTGTTCGGCGACCGTGCCGAGCAGGTAGGTCACGGGCGCTTCGAAGAACGTCGCTACTGCCTCCACGACAGCGGGATCCGGCGAATCGGAACCATGATTGCGAAACGCTTTCACTTCGGCCGCGCTCACGACATATCCCACTCTGTCGCTCACATGCGCTGCAACAACTGGATCGAGATCATCTGGTGAGCCCATATGCCGGAATCCCTCGAACAGCCTGCTGACTCGATCGTGTAGTGGTAACGCGCTGGACATCGTGACTTCCTTCCAATCTCTCCCCGCGGAGTACTGCCAAAAGACGCCTGGTCCCGAGCAAGCACCCTTGCCCATTTCAATCGCAACTTCAACCGCGTCGCTCACGCTCCCCCCAACGTTCTCTGAACCTGGCGTCCATCTCCTCGTCGATCTCAGCGTGGCGGCCGGCCAGCCAACGTCGGTAGAGTTGCTCTTCGTACTCGAGCGGGTCTTCGCCGGTGGCGGGCTCGTCTAGAAATCGCGCGAAAGCCATTTCAGCGACCAAGGGCAGGGTCGAGTCGGGTCCCCCGTTTTGCTCAAGAACGGCCGTCGCATACCGACCGGCAACTCGGGAAACGAAGGCATTGAAGCTGGCCGTGATCTGGTCAAGGTCGGCTGGTTGATCGGACCCTCGACAACCTTCCTGTACGGCATTGAGTTCCCGGTGAAGCGCGAACAGGTTGTTGATTTCATCAAGGGGAAGCACGATCGAGTCGGGCCCAGAGGAGTAATTGCCGGGTCGAGAGTTCTCATCGGATCGGCTTTCCAGCGGAATGGGCTCGCCGCCGGCCAGTGCATCTGCTGCGCTGCCCTTCGCCCATTGCAGGCCCAGGTCGAGCTTCTTGAGTGTTGCCGGGCTGGGTGCACGTCCGAGCGTGCCGTTCTCGATGTTGCCAAGTGTGGTGTCGGATGGACCACCGGCGTCGCGAACCTCGAATCTAGTTAGGCCTAGCCGCGCTCTCCGGGCGGCTACGACCTCGCCGAAACGGCCCAGGCCGCCTGTTCTCTCCACTGTCGCATACTACGTCTGTTTGCAAATTATTTGCAATTGTGAAGCCAAATCCATTCTAGGTCGTGGTTGAGAGCAGTATAGATGCCCCTCTCTACCGCGCATTGAGTTGATTTGCCTTTTTTTTGCTTCGCAGTTGCTACAGACTACAAATTGAGTGGATACTGCACCCATGCCCTTCGTTGCCGAACCACCCACGTCGTTACACGGGGCCGCACCCCGGTTGGCTAGTGGGCGACATCGAGCTGCGCTTCCTTCGTTATGCCTGCATGCCCGCCGGCCGGTTGCGCGCTCGCTCATAGCTGCGAACCAGCTCGTCGATCTCGATATCGAGCGCATGCGCGAGACGACGTGCGTTTTCGTCGGTCAATTTCACCTCGCCGCGTTCGATACGGGCGATCATCGAGGTACTGATTGCCACCAGCGATCCAAGCTGGGGTTGCGTAAGCCCAAGGAGAGTCCTCCAATCCCCGGGAAAGCGCTCATTACGCGGCACAAGGACAAGATCGCCCATATGCACGCCCAGAGTCCTCGCGACAAGGGCCAGCGTGTCGACCTGCGGACTACGCGTTCCAGCCTCCCACTGTTGGACGGTGGCACCACCGAGACCAGCTCTCCGGGCGAGGTCAGCCCGACTCATACCTTTGCCTTCACGCAAGGACGTCAGCCGCGCAGGGTCGAACCCCCGCAGGACGCGTCGACTCACTGTCGCATTCCGTTCATTGCTAGACACCTTGCCGCACCTCAACTAAGGTCTAATCTGTGCATGACCTTAAACGATGCAAATGTCGTGGTAGGTAGTCCCGCCAACCAGAACTTGTCCAACAACCAACACCACTCATTCGCTTCCAAACGTTGCTCGGAGCCTGATGACGCGTCGCGCAGTAGCCATGCCTACCGCCGGATCCCAACGAATGCCCGCAACAGCGCTCGCTCCCGCGACTGCTCATCATGCGGGCTACAAGTACGTCCGGAGCACACTGGCTCTACCGCCTCACCGAGCCCGCACGGTCAGAACGACGGACAGCTACAGCCGAGGTGGCCCTTGAGACAACCGTAAATGAAGAAACCCCAGGTGCGTCAGACGCCAATCAGAGCGCACCCAGGGCATTCATCACCACCCACACCACCAGCAAGCCGTAGCCCATGGATGAATGCGGGGCTCTCCCAGCCTAGCCGCGTCCGTCAGTAGGTACGCCTAGATATGGAGGACACTCATGCAATCTTCAACAGACAAGATTGCGTTACACCTCGTTCATCACAGAGCGCCCGCTGAACTCTGCCCAGCGATCAACGACAGAGCCTGGCCAGGCGACCTGCTCGCTTCGCACGGCAGATCCGCCTGTCACGCAAGCGAATACTGGCTGGCGGGCCCCTGGACGAGTCACCGCCCAGTACCGCAGAGATAGCACGTGCCCTCTGCAACCTGCTGCCGAAGCACCCGGCGTGCACGCCGTCTGAACTCCACAAGCACAACTGCACGCCGCCCCAGGCACGTAGTTGTGGGTTACGCGTAACGAGCGCCCCCGCCCGGGCCGTCATGACGGCGTAGCTCTATTGATGGACCAACGCGAGAGTTGCACGACGACGCTTCGACCTCATCGAGTACCGAACCGTGGCTACCCCGCCGGGACATCGCCCGATGTGCAGGCTCTCTCGGATTGAAAAGAGAGTTCTGTAGCTCTGACTCCTCTCGCAACCCTCGTTGTGGTTCAGCTTTTTCAGTTGCCCCTCGGGCGGGAGCGACGGCCTTCAGGGCCACCCCGCTTCGGGCTCCCCATTCCACTGCCACTTGACACCTCGCCTTCTCGACAGGAGCCGAAATATTGTCCATCAGAGGTATTTTGAGATTCATCGGCGACGTCGTGGGGTGCACACTCTCTGTGACCGCCGCACTGACGCTTGCGGTGCCGCTCACTGCATCGGCCAGTCCGGAGCAGCCGTGGCTCGATGATCTGGTCACCGGCTGCCCGGCACTGTTCACCCTTGCCGTCCAGGGCACGGGCGAATCGTCGCTGGATGCGCCGATCAAAGCTGATACCGGAATGCTCGGTACGGTCCTGGGTCCGGCATTGGACGCTGCCCGTGTTCTGGGTTCGTCGCTGGACAGGGCTTATGTTCCGTACCCGGCCGCGTTCGGTGGTGCGGTTCCCGGTGGAAAGCAGCCCTACACGGTCTCGGTGGAGGAAGCGGCAGCGAACCTCGAAGCCGCCGCCGAGAAGGTGATATCCGATTGCCCTGCAACGAAGTTGGCGATCGTCGGATATAGCCAGGGCGCGCACGCGGCATCGAACTTTCTCGAAGCGATCGGCGCTGGTACAGGCGCGGTACCGGCCGACCGCATCGCAGCCGCTGCCTTGTTCGGATCCCCGACCCGCGCCGCCGGCTCCCCAGTCTTTCCCGGCAGCAGCAACGACACCCCAGCGTCAGCCCCAGGATCCTCCAGCGACCACGTCTCGGCGCTTCCTCCAGTGTCTGCACCGACACCGACCGGAGCCGGAATCGGCCCGACCAGCGATGTCGCTACTAGTTTCGGGTCACTCTCCGGCCGGGTGGCGTCCTTCTGCCAAACAGGAGACCTGGCCTGCGACGCACCGGCAAATGCGCCCATTGCACGCGCAGTGACCAACGTCGCGAGTCAAGTCGAAGTCGGCGGCGACCCCTTCCGCGCAATGCAGTCCATCGGCCTCGCGCTCGCCTCGACGTCGTTCGGTGTCGCGGTCGACGTCGTCAACAAGGACATCTCGGTGCCGAAGAACTCGTTGGAGAACCTCTCCATCACACCGAAGAAGACACTCTCGCAACGCTTCGCCGAAGCCTCCGACCCGGCGGCGAAGCCGCCGACCGGACAAGAAGCCATCGCCGCCCTCACGAAGATCGGCCTCGTCGCGGTCAACGCCGTCGTCTCGGTCGCGAAGAAGGTCATCACCCCGGCGACCATCGCGGAGGTCTCTGCGGCCGGATTGTCCAATCCTGCAGCAGCGTTCGCTGTGATCGCAGCCAAGACCGCCAAAGCGGTTATCGAGCTCGTACCACCGGCGACATCGAAAAGATTGGTGCAGCAGGCTTTCACCGTCGTCAAGAGCGAGGTTAGTGCGAACAAGGATCTGTTCGACTTGGCCGCTCTGACGTCCTACGCCAATACCATCGCCGCCCACACCGGTTATGCCTCCGCTGTGGCCACACCCCAGGGCGAGTCCGCGACGCGGTTCGTGGCGGACTGGCTCGCCGCCGCCGCTGCGGATGTCGGCGACACCACCACCACCGCCGCCGGCCCCTCGTCGACGTCACCGACAACGCCGACAGCGACAACGTCGGTTGTGACCACGACCCGCAGCACCACACCATCGACCACCACCTCTGTAGTGCCCTCCACCACAACCACGTCCGCCAGCACTACATCGCTGCCGGACCACACCCCCATTCAATAGCTTCGACCGACTCGAAAGGCTCTTTCCTCATGGGTAAGCACCAGATCCCCACCCGCTCCTTGACCCGCATCGCTGCGGGAGCAACGGCAGCATCGGCCATGGCCGTGTTCGGCTACGGAACCGCGGCGGCAGCACCGGGCGACGCGCCCGCGACTCAGGGCGACATCACCACCGCTGCACCGTCGACCCAGGGCCCTTTGACTTCCGATGCACCGTCGACTCAAGGCGAGTTGACCGCCCCCGCACCAGCACCACAGGCCGAGCGTGTGTACTGGGTAGCGCCGCCGATTCAGTACGACCAGAGCGAATGGCAGACCTGGGACGCCTACTACGACGACGAGACCACCGGGGCCTACACCGACAGCGAGACGGCCGATCCCGCCCCGGCTGCTCCAGCCGTTGACGTCGAACCGGCTGCACCACTGGATGTAAACACCCTGCACGGCCCCGTCGCCGTCGAGGACCCCACCGTTCCGATCGAAGCTCCGGACAACATCGTCAAGGTCGGGGACTGGTACGCCGACCAGCCGAGCTGGCTTTCCGATGAGGACCGCGACCGCACCAACAACTCCACCGCCGTGATCGAGGCGCAGGTCACCGACTTCTGGCGCTCGATCGGAGTCCCGACCGACCGGGCTCAGCGACTCGGTGCGTCCCAGATCGCGGCGGGCGGTGCAGGTTTGGTCACGGGCGCGGTCGCGCTCGGTGCACCCGCGACATTGGCCGGTGCACTCGGTGGCGGCACCATCGGCGGTATCGGCGGCGCCCTTGCAGGCGGGCTGATCCCGATCGCGCCTGGTATCGCACCGATCACCACCGGTATCGCCGGAACGGCAGGCGGCGCAGCCGTCGGAGCGCTGGTAGTCGGCGGCCCGGCCACTGTCGTCGGTGGTCTGACCGGACTGGGAACCGGTCTTCTCCTCGGAACCACTTACGGTGCAGGCGATCTCGGGGAACCGCAGAAGATCGAATTGCCCGACTTTCCCCAGACCGCGCCTACCCCCGCTCCAGAGGCGGCACCGCCCGCACCCACCGCCCCGGCGCCCATCGCACCGACCCCCGCTCCGCTGGTTCAGGCGGCGTCGGTGTGGACGGAGCCGACGACCCCTGTCGACACCGCCCGCGGGTTCGTCACCACCCAGATCGGCGGCCCGCAGGTTCTCGATGCAGTGGACCAGGCCGCGGCTGCCGCTGCGCCGACCTTCGATGCCATCAACGCTGCGATCACTGCCGCTTTCGGCCCGGTCGTGCCTGCCTGACCTCAGTCCCCTCTGATCCGCTTCGGGGAGGGCCGGTTCCGACCGTCCCGCACGCGGCCGGAACCGGCCCTTTCCGAAGCACCATCCCCCACTGCCGACCTATCCCAGCTTCGCCCAGCACCGAAGAGGCACAGGAGAAAACAATGGCGACCGACAATCACCGACAGACCGCGGTCCTGTTTCCGGATCCGCAGGAACACTTCGACCACCCCCGGTGGCAGACGGTCGCCGAGCTCGACGCACCGAACATCGAGGCCTCGCAGCAGCAGCTCGACAAGGCTTCTGACGACGGGCCGCTGCAGCACGTCGACCCGTCGACCCCGCACCCCGCTGCGGCTGCAAGCGACCGGTACAACGAAGACCCCTTCGTCGACGACGACGACGCCGTAGCGGCCGGCTTCTCCCCCGCTCTGGGCGATGAACTCGACGCTCCCCTGCCGGTTTCCTACAGAGAGGACGACTACGCGATCGACACGGTGCCGGTCCCGCGTTGGGTGAGTGCACATGTACCGGCTGACAAGCTCGTCATGGGCGAGCCGAACCGCCGCTTCCGTCGCCGCCGCACCGCCACGCCTGCTCCTACACCCGACATCGACGCGCCATCGCAGGCGACACCTCGCCCAGGGCAGCAGAAACGCCCGATCCCTTTCGGCTGGATCGCCGGCGGAGTACTCGCCGCAGCATCGCTCATCGGCGCAGCCGTTGTCGTGACCGGAACCGACCAGACACCCGCTACTCCGGTAGCCGCCGCTCCGGAGCCATCGCAAGCCCCGCCCGCGTCCACCGCTGACTCCACTGCCGCGCCGACGACTCCGGTGGCGGCCCCATGGTGCACCACCGCCGCCACGGCCGACGCGACGACGACCGACGACGCCGGCAACCGCGAGAGCGCCATCGGCGTCATCGCCGCATTCGAGCACGCCTACTACGTACAACGCTCCGGCGCAGCCGTCGCAGCGCTGATGACCTCCCCGGCACCGGCGGACCGTATCCAGGCCGTCATCGACCGCACCCCAGCAGGAACCGAGCACTGCGTGACCATCGCCGCTACTGACATCCCCGATGTCCACGCCGTCGCCCTTTCGTTGCGCACCCCGTCGGGGTCCGAGTCGGCAATCGCCTCGCGTATCACCACCGCACGCGCGGGCGAGAGCTACGCCATCGCGAACGTCGAGGAAGTCCGATGAAGCAACGCCGACGGCCGCCACCGAGCGCCGTGACACCACTGCGGCCGACCCCATCGACACCGTCACCAGAGCAGGTCAGCATCGTCATCGGTGCCGGGTCCGGCGGCGCGGGTGCAACGACCATCGCTCTCGGTGTGGCACATACCCTCGCCGAGCGCCTTCCGGTCGCAGCGGTCGATGCCAGCAGCGACGGCGGCGATCTGTTCGACCGCGCTGCCGCGAGGCCGCTGCCCGATACCTCGATCACCGCCGCGATCCCGGCCTCCTCGGCTGCGAGTACCGGAGGCATCGTCCTGTGCGGATCAGCGTCACTGCCCACCGGCAGCTTCGAGGACCAGCACTTCGGCGCTGGTGGTGTCGACCGCGAGCCCCACGCGCGCCGTGTCGATCCTGCTCAGAGCAGTGACCTGATGTTGCTCGATTCGATTCTCTCCTCCCGCGGTGTGGCGCGGGTGTTCGACGTCGGCACAGCGGTCGACGCACCCCGCGCGGCGGCCCTGCGCCGACATGCAGTGCTGGTGCTCGCCGCGCCGGTTCGCGCACAACCGTTGACCCGCCTTCGCACGGTTCTCGATCGACTCCGCTGGACCCATGGCCACGAAGCACTCACCAGGACGGTCGTCGTGCTCACCCACACCGTTCCCGGCTCCGTTCTGGACCTGGAACCGATCCGCGCCGCGCTTACGCCCCTGGTCGCCGGTGTGATCGAAGTTCCGTTCGATCCGGTCCTGGCCGCACCGGGGCTGCTCGATCACCGGCAGATCGCATCGGACACCGCCCACGCCTTGCAGACCCTCGCCGACCTGACTCTGCACCGGGTCGAGAAGGACCACCACTTCGTACCTCGCCGCGGGATCGACCCCGACAACCAGAGAAGGGAACAGGCATGAGCACCCCCTACGCAGCCCCGCAACCCTCCGCCGCCGGTACCGAATGGATTTCACCGGCGCTGTGGCTCCTCGGCGCCACCCGCGAAGCCGGGGTGAGCACTTTGGAACGCTTCTGGGCGTTCACTGCCGACGGTGAAGGCTCCTGGCCCCCGGGTGATGACCGCGAACGTGTCTCCCCGTACGTGGTGCTCGTGGCCCGCGAGTCGTTCAAATCGCTTACCGCCGCGCAGAATCTCGGCCTCGCGTATACCCGCGGCGAGCTCGGGGCGGGGTCAGAGCTGCTCGGTCTGATCACCGTCGCGGCCGCACCGAACCTGGAGAAGCCGATCCGTCAGCACCGCGACGTCGTGTCCGCTGCGTTCGAGAAGGTCTGGCACATCGGCTGGCACCGCCACCTGCTTTCTGCCTCGCTCTGCAAGCTCCCACGCTGGCATCCCCTCGACTCGGGCGCACTCGCACCCGTCGCGGGCCTACCCGCCGATATCCACACCACTGCAATCGAACTCACCAACACCGTCCACAGACGTATCCCCACCCTCTTCGCCTCAGGAGTGTCCGCATGAGCGCTGGTGCAGCGATCCTCGATCTCCTGGCTGTGATCGACGTCGGAGCCGGTTCGACCGCCTCCGTTGCCGGTGCGGGGGCTGCCGCCGGCCGGACACTCGTCGAGCACTCGTCGATAGCCTCGGGATCGCGGCCATCGACGCTGCTCCACATCGTGCGGGTGGTGATGTTCGTGGGGATTGCGGGCGCGGGAGTGTTGGTCGTTGTCTTCGCTGCCCGAACAGTCGCCTTTGCGGGAGTCTGGGAGGAAAGCATCACCGGGCGGGGACCTGCTCGAAAGCTGTTCGTTGCCATCGCTTTTCTCATCGTGTCTTCCGGCTTTCTCACCCTGGCCGACCGGGCACAGGGTGCGCTGTCATGACCGCTGAGACCCCCGACGCGTCGACTCGCCGCGGCGCAAGTGTCGACCAACGCGAACGAACTCGCCTCGCCCTGAACCCCGAAAGGTAGATCGATCACTCATGATTCTCGCCACCGCCCAGGCCGTGCAGGACTTCTCGGTCCAAGCCATCGAATTCAACGTCACCGCCGAGCTCCCACCCGGAGCGAACGGGCTTCTCAAGCTGCTCAACTGGCTGCTCTGGGGTGTGCTTCTCGCGTGCATGGCTGCCATCGTCTTCTCCGGCGGGAAGATGGCATGGGAGAAATGGAACCAGGGCAGCATCCAGGCCCCGAAGATCCTCCTCGGTGCTCTGGTCGGAGCGATCGTCTCCGGCAGTGCGAACGCCATCCTCAACGCCGTCGCCGGCGCATAAACCCGCCGGGGCGAGAGAACGATGAGCACAGCACTTCTCAGCTCAGGCAACGACATGGTGTCCGCGCTACCGCAGCAGGTGGTCAGCGACATCAACACCGTTCTCGGATGGATGCTCGCCCTCGTCGCGGTCGCCTGCGTCGGCAAGATCGTCTTCGTCGGAGCCCGCCTGGCGTGGGATCACCAGCACACCCCCGGTGTCGAATCACCGGTGTCCGCAGAGTTCTTCGCCGCTGTCATCGGCTGGATCCTCGCCGCTGCCGCCGCCGGCGGTATTGCCGCCGTACTGCTCGACACCACCGGGACCACACCCGCCGAACCCGAACGCGGCAACCTCGTCGAACAGATCGAACAGATCAACCCACCTCTCGGCGGTGAGCAGCCAACCGGCGAACAAGGCCCGCCCTGACAACCGCCGCCAGAGAACACCTCTGGCCGAATCGAAGGACGTACGACATGACACCCACCAGCATCCGCACGCGAACCGCAGTCGCCGCGGTCTCCGCTACGGCAGTAGCGCTCCTCGCCGCAGCCTGCGGCTCCGACGATCCCACTACCGACACGCCGGCGGAAGATCCCACCGCAGTGGATGTCACGGCCCCACCGCAGATCGCGTCGTGGACCACTTTCGGCGGCATCGCGGTCCCGTTGGGCACGCGAGACGGTCCGACCTCGACGCCGGGCGCACCGTTGACCGGTTTCACCCGTACCCCGCAGGGGGCGGCGTTGGCGGCGATCGGGCAGTCGGTGCAGCTCTCCACCGCCGCCGACACTGCGTGGTCGACGATTCTGCCCGCCGTCACCACAGCGGGAGCAGGCCGTGACGCGTACGCGGGAAACCGCGCGCTCATCCAAGTCAGCGGAACCGATCCGGCCGTGGTCCCCTCGATCATCGGCTACACCCTGCCCGCCTACAGCCCCGATGCTGCGACGGTCTCGATCGTCCAGCAATTCTCGGACGATTCACTGGCTGCGGTCGCAGCCAAGGTGGTGTGGTCGGATCAGGATTGGAAGCTCGCCCTCCCCGAACCCGCACGCGAGCCGGTCCCGCAGGATTTCGTGACCGCCGAAGTCGCCGGTAACCCGGTCACCGCCCTCGACACAGTGCCAACCGACATGGTCGCGCTGGGCGGTGCGCCCCGATGAGCGAACCCACCACACCAGCCGCCGAGCCCCAGGCATCACCCCCAGAACCCGAAGGCAAAAAAATCGGCACCGTCGGCCTGATCGGCGTCGGTCTTGTCGTGGTCATCATCCTCGCCGGAATCGTCGTCAGTCTCGTTGTACTGCAGAGGGATCAAGACACTCCCCTGGTCTCGGTCGACGCCGGTGGATCATCGGCCCCGGCCACACCCGGCCCGGAGGCGGAACTGTTCGAACCCGACCCCGAGTTCGACACCCTGGGCCGAGTGACCTACGTTCCGAAAGACCCCAACGGGGTCATCCTCGAGCAGATCACCCCACCCGCCGGTCGACCTGCAGATGCCGTGCCGTCCGGTGTGATGCTGCAACGCATCCACGACAACATGATCCTGCCGTTCTCCACCTCAGACGGTCCTACAGCCATCGATTCATCGGGTGTCGCAACGGGATTCGCGCACACCCAGCAAGGTGCAGCACTGGCCGGGGCGCACTACATGGCATATCTGGCTGCCGGAAACGATCGACTTGCCATGATCGCGGTATCGCAGCAGATCGACGACCCCGACTCCGACCTCAAGGTGCGCCGGCAGGCGAACGATCTCCGCGGCCGCGGATCGGTTGCCGACGGCGCACCCGCCGTCGCATTGCCCTCGGTGCGCGTGGACTACACCGATGCCCTCACCAGGGTCTGGTTCGGATACTCGGCCAACCTCGATACCGGCGGCACGCAGTACCGGCGGCTCTACCTCGACGTGATCTGGCGCGACGACGGCCGCGGGTGGGTCGTGCAGGGGCGACGAGACGGCGACCAGCGCGGCCCGACGATCGGAGTGCAGCTCGATTCGACGCCCTTCGAACCGGGGTGGCACAAGTGGTGGTGAACCCGCGTAGCGGACGGACGGCATCGATCCTCGCGGCACTCGTCTCGATCGCAGTCATGTTCGCGTGCACTGCTCCAGCGGCAGCGCAGGATCCGGAACCGGCACCCAGCGAGGATGATTCGTCGATCGTCTCCGACATCGCGGACACCGCCGCGGATATAGCACAATGCACTACTATTTCCGGACTCGCCACGTCCGCGATCACCGAGATCGCCGGCGCCGCCGGTATCGATACCGGTATGCCGAGCTGCGTGGACGGCGCTTCCAGCGTGGCCGCCGCCCCGCTGGAAGCGGTGAAGAACGTCGCCGAAGGGGCGTGGGAGCAGGCGGGACTGTCGTTCGGTGAAGCAGGCGCTGCCGGGCTGAAATTCGCTCTTGGCTGGTGGATTTCGATTCCCGGCCAGGACGAGGCCGCGTATCAGACGGTCTTGTCGAAGGTCGGCTCCTACACCTACGACATTCAGCTGGCGTTTCTGATGGTCTCCATCATTCTGCTCGGCGGCAAACTCGCCCTCGCCCGATCGGGGGCGATCCGGCAGGTCTCGGAGGAAGGTTTCCGCCAGCTCGCCCGCGCCACCGTCATCGCAGGCTCGATCGGGTTCTTCGTCGTCGTCGGCACCCGGCTCTCGGACGGGATCTCGACGTGGTTCCTCGAATCGACCGTGGGCGATGACCCGGCCAAGCTCGTGGAGGCGATGGTGCGGATCACCACCTTCGCCACCCCGGGCGGTATCGCAATGCTCTTCGCGATCGGATTGATCGGCATCATCGGCGGACTGTTCCTGGTGTTCCTGCTGTTGATGCGCATGGGCATGTTGGTGGTGGTATCGGCGTTCCTACCGATCGCCGCAGCTGCAGGCGGCACCCGGATCGGCGCCAGCGCCTACGAGCGGCTCATCGCCTGGACGCTCGCATTCCTGCTGTTCAAACCCGTGGGTGCGTTCGTCATCGGGATCTCGGCGATGCTGTTCGCTCAATCGGCGCCCTCGCAGGATCAGGACGGCGGCATGATGACCGCCGTCGTCGGCGCACTACTGCTCGCCTGCACCGCTCTGGTGTTGCCGTCGCTGATGAAACTACTGATGCCCGAAGCAGCCGGAGGTGTCGGCGGTCTCGCAGCCGCCGGCGCGATGATCGGCGCCGCCGTCCAGGTCGGATCGATGATAGCGACCGGTGGCGGGAGCGCAGCAGCCGAAGGTGCAGGAGCACCAGGAGGCACAGCTCCTGGCGGCGGTGTCGACGGATGGGCTCCCTCGTCGTCGTCCGGATCGGTCCCTGCTTCCTTCGGTGTCGGCCCCGCAGGTGGGGGCAGCAGTGGCGGCGGCGACAGCGGCGGAGGTGACGGGGGCCCGAGCGGCGGTTCGATGCCGTCGGGTAGCGGCGGCGCGGACACCGGCGCGCAGAGTGCGGGCCGCTCCTCCGACGCCGTAGCACCCCCTGCCGCCTCCGGTGGATCGGCTCCGGATTCGTTCGGATCCGGTGCGGGCGGACCCAGCAGCGGACCAGCTCCCGGTGACAGTGCAGGCAACGACAACAACAGGGGATTTCAGATATGACACAACAGTTTTCACACCGAACGCAGACATCAACCCGACCGTACGAAGCCCGCCGTAGTGCGGCTGCAGTCGACATCGAACGCACATACGGGTCGACCCGATGACCAACGAGCACAGGGCGCCGATCACCTACGGCGCATGGCGACTGCCACGTTCGGGCGGTGCATTCGGGGTGAGCTTCGCGGTCACCATCCTCGGGATGGCGTTCGCGGTCGCTGTCATCGGAACCTACGCAGTCACCCGGTCACTGTCGGCATCGGGACTCGTCCTGGCCGCCGGGGCTGTGGTGATCGTGCCGATGGTGATGAACAAGGACGGCCAGAGCGGTCACCGGCGTTTCTCCGGCTGGCGGACCTCGCTGCTGTCGAATCGACGCGGTGAGGACACCTACGCCTCCGGCGCATTCTCCAAGGTCCCCGGCGGAGTCTTGCGTCTACCGGGCGTCCTCGCGGGAACCGATCTCTACGAGGGCATCGACTCCGCCGGCCGCACGTTCTCGATGATCCACCTACCCGACACCCACTACTACACCGTGCAGCTCGCCGCGGAACCTCAAGGCGGGGAGAACTTCGACCAAGAACACTTGGACCGGGCAGTGGCGAACTGGGGCCAGCAACTCGGCGGGTTCGGCGACGTCGCCGACATCCCGTTGGTTGCCGCAGTCCTCGAAACCGTGCCCGACACCGGAACGGTGCTGATGGAAACCGTCCGCGCCCGTGTCCGCCGCGACGCACCCGAGCTGGCTCGCCGGTCGATGTACGAGACCGCGACCGGCACCGCCAAGGGCGGCGTCCGAATGGCCGCACGTCTGGCGATCACCTTCCAAGCCCAGACCGACGAGCGGCGCAAAGACCCCATCGAGCAAGCCGTCGAGATCGCCCGCCGACTGCCCGAAATCACCGCAGCCGCAGCAGCCGCCGGAGTCATCTGCACCCCCATGACCGCCGACGAGGTCGCCGGCACCGTGCGCCGCTCCTACGATCCCGCAGCTCTCGAAGCGGTGGAAGCGGCCCTGTATTCCGGGCAGGGCACAGGCTTGTCGTGGTCCGATTGCGGACCCCGCACGACCTTCCGCAAACGTGACCGCTACTTCCACGACGGTGCAGTGTCGGTGACCTGGGAGATGCGGGTGGCACCGAAACGTGCTGTGACAGAGCGAGTCCTCGAACGCCTGATCCGTCCGCACGCCGAGCTGCCACACAAACGGGTCACGATCCTCTATCGCGTCCATCCAGCCGGGGAGGCCGCCGATGTCGCCGCCAGCGACTACCGCAACGCCCGCGCCCGCCGCTCCGGCCGCACGGGCCTGGACAACATGAGCGATGTCAACGACGAACGCGCCGCGAGCCTGGCTCAGCAGGAGCAGTCCCTCGGCCACGGCATGACCCGCTTCGCGATCCTGGTCACCGTCACCGGCCCTGCCGAGACCACTGACGTCCCGCGCATCGACGCGATCCTGCGCGATGTCTCCGTCCAAGCGCTGTTGTCGGTGCGCCGTAGCCACTACTGGCAGGACGCAGCCTTCGCCGTCGGTCTAGGGATCGGGGTCTCCGCTCCCGAACACACCTCACTGCCACGTCTGGCCGACGGATAACACCCCGCACCGGTCATCACCCCGCACCAGCCCGCCCGCCGATCCTGCCCCCTCCGAGAGGAAACACCCGTCATGCCCGGCACTCTCACCCAACGCGCGCCCCGCCCCGCCCCCGCCTCGAAGCCCGCAAAGCCGGTCAAGACAGACAAATATCGGGTGCTCTCCGACACCGACCGCAGCGCACTCGAAGCGCGCGCCGCGTCCACGACCGGTATCAAAGCGCGCTGGCTTCAAGCGCTACTCAACCGCGATGACAATCACCGCCGCAACCGAGACCGCGACCGCGCTCTCCTCGGCGACGGCAGCCAGAGCGGAGTGTTCACCGAATCCGACGAACGCGGTTTCACCGGTGCGGGCAGTGGCCGCATGGCCACCGTCCTACCGCCGGTCGAATACCGCGGCACCACCAAACAGGTCGCCGGGCTGTACCCGTGGATCTTCGGTGCCTCCGCCCCGATCCTCGGACCGATCCTCGGACCACACCTCTCCACCGGCGCTCCGGTCGGCTTCTCACCGCTCGCCGCGAAGGAACGCGGCGCAGTCACCGCACCGGCGTGCATCATCATCGCGCTCAACGGAATGGGTAAATCGACTCTGCTACGCCGCATGGCGTTGGGAGACATCGCCGCCGGTATTCGGGTGATGTGGCCCGGCGACGTCAAACCCGACGGCCGCAAGCTCACCGAAGCGGTCTGCACCACCGGCGTCAACGAAGTCGGTTACGGCACAGGATCGTTGAACCCTCTCGATCCCGGACCGATCGGGGTCGCACTGGCCCGGTACATCACCATCGACCCGGACCTGCGTCGGCGCTACGAGTTCGCACTGCACTTCCGTCAGGTCAATCTCGTGCTGGCGCTCTGCGAGATCGTCCGCCGAAGTCCGTTGCAGGACTACGAGGAAGCGGTCATCGACTCCGGTATCCGCCTGCTCTACACCCCCGTCTCCGACGGTGGCCGCGGACACGACGTCGAGCGGCCCGCGCGTCTGTCGGATCTACTCGACCTCGTCGACAGCTGCCCGGAAGAGCTGCAGAACGATGTCGTCGCGGACAGCCCCGAGGAGTACCGCGGGCAGGTCAAGCCACTGCTGCGAACCCTGCGCGCGCTCACCAAGGGCCGGTTCGGGGAAACGTTCGACTCCGCCACCACCGTCCGGATCGACGTCGACAACCCCTCGACCTGCCTGGACATGTCCGCCGTTCCCGAAGGCGATTCCCTGATGCGGGCCGCTGTCCTGGTCGCGGGCTGGTCGGAGTGCTTCGCCGCGGTCGACGCCGCGCACCTGCGCGCCACCAGCGGCAACGGCCCCCATCTGGCGTTCTCCATCCTCATGGACGAGCTGTGGCAGGTCCTCTCGTGTGGTCCGACGATGGTGGACCGCATCGACGGTGTGCAGCGCCTGCAGCGCACCAAAGGAGTCGGTGTCACCGCGTGCAGCCACTCGGTGGCCGACCTCGAAAAAGTCGGCGCGACAGGAGTGTTCGAACGCTCACGTGCCCGCATCATCGGCCCCATTCCCCGCAGCGAGGTCGCCCGCCTCTCGGAGGTGATGCAGTTCTCCGAACGCGAGAAGACCATGCTCACCAACTGGTCCGACTCGGCCGACCTGGGTTCGGCCGCAACAGCGATGACCGCAGCCCGAATCCGCTGCAAGCACTGCTCGAGGTCGCTGCTCTTCCTCGCCGGCACGCAGACCCCCATGTGGGTGCACCAGGACAGCGATGCGCGGCACTGCGACGCCATCGACCCCCACGAGTACTTCGAAGACACCGACCACATCGCCGAACCACTCGAAGCCGTCAAACAGCCACCCTCCGGAATGGGTCACTTCCTGCTCAAACTCGGAGAAGGGAGCCGCCCCGGTGTCCCGTTCCGGGTGTGGGTCACCCCGGCCGAAAAGAAGTCGGGAATCCACAACACCGATGAGCGCCTCGACGCAGCCGCGGAAGAGCAGCGACGCGCGGCGGTCACCCGATGAGCGCCCACCTCGCCCGACACACGACGTTGACACCGAACGCAGCCGAATCCGCCGGGGCCTATTCCGCCGCAGGTGAGCGCCGTAGGTACCGGCTCGTCGACGACGAGACCCGCGATGCTGCGATCGGAACCGTCTGCACGGCCATCGAACAAGGAACCTCCTTCACCGCCGCCTGCGCAGTGGTTGCCGCACACATCGGTGTCGCCGCGACCACCGTCCGCGGGTGGGTCAACGACTCCGGCCGACGCCCTCGTACCGACTTCGACGAAGTGCTCGAACTGCGCCGCGCGTTGGCTGCGGCCGCCGAACTGAACCATCGTCTCGCCGCCGGAAGAGACACACCGTCGACGGAGCTGCGGTGAGCGATCGGGGTGCCTCCTCGGGCCTGACGGCAGTCGCGATCGCAGCCGTCGGGGTGCTGTTGGGCGCGGCAGTGCTCGCAGCATTCCTCGCCCAGGACGAACAAGACCGCGCCGCTGCGTCGACCGACTGCCTTCCCGGAACCTCACAGCTCGGCGCCGCTCCAGGGAACCTGCTTGCTGCCCCGGGCTCGTTCGTCAAACCTGTGGACCCCACCTCGGTGACCTTCACCAGTGGTTTCGGTATGCGGTGGGGATCGATGCACCAGGGCATCGATCTCGCGGGCCCGATCGGAACCCCGATCTACGCCGCCGCTGACGGCACCGTCTACGACGCCGGGGAAGCGTCCGGGTTCGGGCAGTGGGTCGTTCTCGATCACGTGTTGGACGGCAAAACCGTCTCCACCGTCTACGGACACATCGACACCTACAGTGTCGCGGCCGGTCAGCCCGTCCGCGCCGGGCAGCAGATCGCCACCAGCGGCAACCGCGGAGAATCGACCGGCCCGCACCTGCATTTCGAGATCTGGGACGGCGGCCGCGCCGGCGGGAGCGCGATCGATCCCCTCGCCCAATACGATGCCGCGCCCGCTCCCGGTGAGGCCGCCGCGACGCCGCAGACCCCCGCAGCGCCCGACACCCCTGCTCCTGGGCCGGTCGATCAGCTCGCCGGAACAGTCCCAGGCGCTGGCGGGGATCTGTCGACGCCCACCCCGGCATCGATGGGAACCGAGACCAACCTGCAGGTCGGTACCAAACGCGTGATGCGCGCTCTGGCAATCAAATTCGGTACCCGTCTCGATTCCCTCGGCGGCTGGCGGAGCAGCGGCGGAGCAGCAGACGATCATCTGCAAGGCCGCGCTGTCGACGCCATGATCCCGAACTACTCCTCCGGAGACGGAGTCGCACTCGGTAACGAGATCCTCGACTACGTCATGGCCAACGCCGACTTCTTCCACCTCGAGTACGCCATCTGGCGCCAAACCATCCACTTCCCCGGCCAGCAGCCCTCCCTGATGGAGGACCGCGGCTCGGACAACGAAAACCATATGAACCACGTCCACATCACCGTCGACGCCTCCGGCTTCGACGACGCAGGCACAGTGTGGGGCCAACTACCCGGCGGAACGGCCACAGGGCCGGGTGCGTCCGCAGCCGCCCCCGGATGCACCACCCCCGGGGCCGGGCTCGGCGAGGATCTCGCCGCCGGGTCGGTACCCGCGGAGTTCGAACCCTGGCTCCGCAAAGCCGGCGGCATCTGCCCGCAGATCAAGTCCTCCCTCCTCGCAGCACAGCTCGACGCCGAGAACGGATTCTCCTACGGCCCCAACGCCCCGGTCTCGAGCACCGGCGCCGGCGGCCCCGCGCAGTTCATGCCGGGCACCTGGGCGAGCTACGGCAAGGACTACGACGGCGACGGGTCGATCGACATCAACTCCATCGGCGACGCGGTCATGGCGCAGGGCCAGTACATGTGCGACATCGCCGGGGTCATCGATGCCGGGATCGCAGACGGCCGGGTGAGCGCACCGAACGGACCCACCGAGCTTTACCTCGCCAGCTACAACGCCGGCGAAGGCGCAGTGCTCTCCTCCGGGGGATTTCCGACCGGCTCCAACGATTACATCGTTCAAACCCGCCCGTACGCGGACAAGATCATCGCCGCCGAACCAACATTCAGGAGCCAGAACTCATGAAACACAACGCCTCGCGCTCCACGTCCGGCACTCGGGTGCTGGTATCGGTGGCCACCGCCGCAGCCGTGATGCTCGCCGCTGGCTGCGGTAGCTCTCCCGATCCGCAACCGATCCCCGAAGGAACCGACGCCCACGTGCAGATCGACCCCCTCGACCCCGCATCCCTCGGGCCACAGCAGGCAGCACAGGCGGCGATGAACGCGATCCTGTCTTGGCAACCCGCGTTCGACACCAGCAAGGCCGATGCACTCGCCCGCGCCCGGCCCTGGCTGACGGTGCCACTCACCGACACTCTCGACGCGCCGCAGACCTCGACGTCGTTGCGCCCGGATAGGGAATGGGACGCCTGGGCAGCATCCGGAGACACACTGACCACGACGTGCACCCCGGCCGCCGACACCCCTGCCAGCCCGGAGGGTATGCGGACCGTCATCGTCGACCTCGACTGCCGCCAACGCGTCCTGCACGCCAGTGGCGCGTCGACGCTGCGACCGGTCGAAACCTGGCGCACCACGATCATCTCCACACCCAGCGGGTGGCGACTGTCCAACTACCGCTATCGCTATCGCAGCTGAAACGCATCCGGCTGGAAGTGTTTGAGTTCTACCCAACTCACCCTGGGAACTCGATAGGCGACATGTCAGTACGCAGCGACGCGGTAAAGGGATCGTCGAGGACACGTAGCACCTGCATCAGCGTCATTTTCAGTGCGACACCGACCCGATAGGCTCCATGTCCATGAGGTCCCGTGAAGTCGGTACGGATGATGGAGTCGGCGATGATCTCATCGATTTGATCCTGTAGCTTTCTCAGTCTCACGTCTGGCCTCGTCGCGTCTGGACCTTGAGGATGCTCTGAACTGTCCTCATGTCGTAGTCGGCTCTTCAGCGCTTTGCACTCGACAAATGCAGTCTCACGAACCCTGCCAGCCGCTCCGGCTGTCCGCAACCATGCGAACGACCGCTCGTAATAGATCACCGCCCGCTGCAATGCCTTCGGCCGGACAGGAGACGTCACCGAACGATCCTCACCCAGGAACTTGCTCAGGCCAGGTGTCTCAGCATCCGCTAGCCCGATGCGAACTAAAGCCCGGGCCAACAAAAGTTCGCCGACACCGCGGTAGCGCGCCATCTGCAGAAGCTGAGTTGGACTTGGTATTTCGGTACGTTCCCATAGGAGGCCAGCTTGATTCAACAGGGTTCGAATCTCCTGATGTTCTAGGCTCGGCGGATAAATCTTGTCGGCTAGCGCTGCACTCTCCCGAAGCGTTTCGCGAAGGTCGGGGTAAACCACTCCGTACGAAGCGAGCCTGGCCACCGCGGCCAGAAAAGCATCCGTTTTGATCTCCTGGCGATGTTTGGTGCCATTCTTGCCATGCACTAGATGGTTCAGTTCGCCCAGCATCTTCCCGACGGCTGCGACCTCGGCGGTAGGGTCGCGCAGAAGCGCGTCTACTGCATCACGGTGGTACTCCGCAAATACGCGGTCGACCGGAGCGCGAACACGTCGCGTCACTTTGAGATCGGCTCTACGTAACTCGACTAGCTCGTAAAGCTCGTTGCTCTCTCGCGCAGGGTCACGTGAACGAAGACGACGAGCGTCAGCCGTGGACTCGAAGATGTGGACACAATCCTCCAACACATGGTCTGACGGACGCGTGCTACCGCGCTCGGATAGTCGATCAAGGATCAATCGGGCTATCTCTATTATTGATTGAGCAGACTCCAAAGCCTTCTGGTTTCCGGTCCGTCTGTCGACTTCGCCAATTGTTTCGAAAGCCGACTGGCCTGGGGTCCTCATAGCCGAATCATGCTTATTGACAACAAATCTGGCAGCTGCTACCGCCTGACTCAGATCATCCCCCGCTACCGCGTCCAGCAGTTCCGATTCTGTCCATAACGAAAACTGGGTCTGGCTATAGGAATGCTGGGCAGTCCTGGGAATCTGGTCGGTGTAACGCGAACGGGCCTTCCTATATCTGTTCGAATGCAGGACTACCGTCTCGGGCGGATCAGTGCGGGGCGAACTTTCGCGCAAGTGCTCGAGGACTGCGTGACACACCCCACCCCACTGGTCCCCGAAGGTTCGCTTCTTAGCGAAGTACTTCTTCATTGACGTGGCCCCCACGATTGCATCCGGGATTCGCGAGATCGGTCTGGGTAGTGCGTTCTCTGGATCGTCCACCATCCACCGTGCCAGAGCGGCTACATGCTTGCCTCGCTCGGTTCTCGCACGCTTACCCAAGCCCTCGAGTTCTCCCCAGTATTCGCCGTCCATGCCCGTTTCCCTTTCGCCGACCCGCACTCGGCAGGTCGCGATAACAATACATAAGACGACCCGACTGGTGCAGTTTAGGCGCTTAAGACGGGTCGAGTTACTGCGGGACGGTCAACATATTTTATCCTAATCCATTCTGTTGCAGCATCTTTCATCCCCATCCATACTCGTTGAACGACAACAATCTGGTCGTCTCGGATTGAACTACCACAAGGAAAGATCCTCATGACCCGATTCATCACAACCCTGCTGGTCCGTCGATTGATTGCTCTGATTCTCGTTCTCGCTTGTATCTCCACGGCGACGGCCTGCAAGGAGGAAGAATCCGAAATCGTCGTTGATGTGGTGTGCTCGCTCACCGGGGTTGTGATTCGCATAATTTCCGTTGCAACCAAATTCACCCCGAGCGCTCCTGCGTCTATTGGACTCGACGTGTTGGCAGTCAGCGCGACCGGAGGATGCAAGTACTTGTTCGAGCAGATCATGAGTGACACGTCGCCGACGACGAGCACCGCGTACCTAGTCAATCCGCCCGAATACATACCAGCAGGGTTCAATTTGCCCGTCAATTCCAGGGTCTGCTCGAACCAGGCCGGCGCGTACGCGACCGCCATCACCGGAGCCGCACTTGGCCGCGGCGAGGGATACGGCGACTTTCCGCGTACCGATTGCGGCTTCGCCAACGCGGTTCGGGATTCGTACCTGGCTGCCGATGGCCCGCCGTCTTCCCCTGATGGTGCACCACGTCAGCTGACCGTCACTGCCTGGAGTCCCGTGATGAAGCGCTACTACGAGATGTATTGCAGTGGCTTCTACCCAGTTGAATGCCGCGGGGGCGATCACGCTTTGGTCTACCTCACATGAACAGGCCAATTCCAATGAGCCCCAGATGCGGACGCACAGATTGGGTGTTCCAGGTTCCATGCCTGCCGCGACGGTAGGCCAGGCTGAGGGTGATCAGCGCAGCGACGGGAGTGTTCGTAACCGTCCTCGCTGTGTTTCCTTACCCCTTGTATTGTTGCATCATCGGGACCGTCGTGCGGGCGGCCTCGGTAGACCACCTCGTGGTTTGACGCTGCGCTGAGCATCGTTCAAACGCCGAGGAACACCTACCGAAGGCCTCGACTCATGCAAGCTGCATTGCCCATACAAGATGCTTCTCACGTCTCAACCCCGCTCACATCACTTGTCGAAACGGTGACTGTGCAGTGAGCGACAACGTGAAGGACCCCAGCAACGACACAGCAGCGATGTGGCTGCTCGGCGGTCTCTCCTCCGCCGCTGTGCTGATCGGCGGCGGAGCGTCGCTGTCGCTTCGCGTCGGTAGCGAGCAGGAGGTCCCGGCGAATCCTGCCGACGTCGTCTCCCAGCTCTACACCGGGGATCTGGTGTGGACAACCGGTGCCACCGTCGTGGCCGTGTTCTTCACGCTGCCGATGCTGGCCCTGCTCGGCGCGCTCGGCGTTGCCCTCGGTCGCTGGCGTACGCGGCGTAGCCGCGTCGACGACGCCGCCAAGCATCTGGCTCGGATCAAGGACGTACGGTCGCTGACCTACAAATCCTGCCGCTCGGTGGCCGAGCGCCTCGGAACACCCGTCGACCGGGGCAGCGAACCCGGTGTGCCGCTGGGAATCATGGTCGGCACCCGCGCCCGCCTGTACGCCGACATCGAATCCACCCACGTCGACATCTGGGGTCCACGTACAGGCAAGACCACCTCCCGGGTCATACCGGCGATCCTCGCCGCGATGGGCTCGGTGCTCACCACCAGCAACAAACGCGACGTCGTCGACGTCACCCGCGCCTACCGCGACGAGGTCGGCACCGTGCGAATCTTCGACCCACAGCGAGTCGCCCAGGAACCGGCAACGTTCCTATGGGATCCACTGTCCTGGGTGCGCTCGGACACCGTGACCACCGCAGACGCCGGCGACCTCGACACCCTCGCCGCCGATGTCTCGGTACAGGAACGCAAAGCCGCAGCGCTGGCGAAACAGTTCGCGGTCGGCGAGGACGGACAGGCTGCAAAGAAGGACGCGTTCTTCGACCCCGAAGGCGAGGATCTGCTCGCCTCACTGATTCTCGCGGCCGCGGTTGCCCGCAGGCCGATCACACAGGTCTACCGGTGGGTCACCGACGTGCAGAACCTCGAACCGATCACCCTGCTCCGCCAGGCCGGCTACGCGCTGATGGCAGACGGACTGTCCGCGCACTACACAGCCACCGACAAACAGCGCTCCGGAGTGTTCACCACCGCCAAGAAAATGATCAACTGCCTCAAGTTCCGATCGGTGCACCCGTGGATCGAACGCACCGGACCCGGCGATACCCGGCCCGAATTCGACCCCGCACAGTTCGCCCGCTCCGACACCGACACCCTCTACAGCCTCTCCAAGGAAGGCATCGGTTCCGTCGGTCCGATCGTGACCGCACTGACCGTGGCAGTATGCGACGAGATCCTCGAACGAGCCAGCGAAATCCCCGGCGGCCGCTTGAAGACACCGTTCCTGTTCGCACTCGACGAAGTAGCCAATGTCGTGCGCTGGCAAGAACTCCCCGGCCTCTACAGCCACTTCGGTTCCCGCGGAATCATCATCATGTCCATCCTGCAGTCCTGGTCGCAAGGCGCACGATGCTGGGGCGAGGACGGTATGAAAGCCCTCTGGTCGGCCGCCAACGTCGCCGTCTACGGAGGCGGCGTCAAAGTCGACGACGGACCGTTCCTACGGAACATGTCCACCGCCCTCGGCGATCACTACGAGATCACCGGTTCGATCTCCTCCGGACGCGGCGGCAACTCCCGCTCACGCCAACGCACACAGGTCCGCACCCTCACCGAATCCGACCTCGAAGCGCTCCCCCGCGGCCGCGCGATCATCCGCTCCTCCGGCAACCGGCCTGTCCTGGTCGAAACCGTGCAATGGACCAACGGACCCCACGCCGATGCCGTGCAGGCCGCGACCGCACACGCAGACGAGACGACAACGTCGGCGGACGACTCAGGCGATCGACAGGACCCCGTCCGCAGCGGTGGTGTGGCGTTGGGTAAGACACCGAGCTTCACCGGGATCGAGAGCGAGGCGCTGTGAGCGACGACGAGTTCGACCCCGCCACCGAACTCCCAACCCCTGGGGATAATTCGGAGCCTGCCGGCACCGAACACGACGACGTCGACGCCGAAGGCGCGCACCCGATGTTGGACAGCGGCAGCGGAGCAGATGGCGACGAGTTGTCCGCTACTTTCCAACAGCAGATCGACGCCGCGGTCTCCGCCCGGATCCGCACGGAAGTGGCAGCGATCGCCGACGCGCAGTTCGGTGAAATCCTCACCCCGGAACTGTTCGGACAGCTGCAGGCCGCGACCGCCCGCGCTTTGGCCGCGACCCTCGACACAGAGGTGCAGAAAGCACAAGCGGCCGCCGACGACGCCGAAGCCACACCGGTCTACACCACCCTGTTGGACTTCGTCGACGAGGTGATCCGCCCGCACTACCGCCGAGAGGTTTCGGAAGGAAACCAGAAGAAGTGGTGCCCACAGTGGTGGGCACACGGGGAAGCCTACCGACGACTCGATGCCCTCTGGCGAGCGTGGGAACACCTGCGCAAAGACCCGAACACCGGGGCGAGCGTCTGGTGGAAAGACCACGCAGACCACCACATGGGCATGCTCCTCGACCCACAAGGCCCGTTCTCCGCGTGCGGAGTTCGGCACGGACACAAAACCACTCTCCCCCCGCTCCCAGCCGACGAACCCGACCCCGCCCTGTTCGCGATCCCGGCCGATCCCGACACCGCAGCCGCCGACGTCCCACCGACCGCCTATACCCCCTCGACCATCGCCGTCACTGAAGGAGCACAACGATGACGCAAGCACCCGACACCCTCACCGACGACCTCGGCCGTTCACTGCGCACCAGCCTGCAAGTCGCCCTTCTCACCGGCGAAGCGATCGCGCGCCGCCGGGAGAACCGGCTCCGCGAGGCCCGCCAACGCAGCGAAGAACACGCACGCGCATTCCAGACCCGGCTACGCGCCGAACGAGGATCCGCCGAAGCTCAACTGAGGCCGCTGCACTCGTCTCGGTGGTGGGACGCAGCCACACCCGAGATCCTCGCCGAGACCTACCGCACCGCCCACGCATGGAAAGACCAGTCACCTGTCGCTGCGGACGCGCTGGCACGCCTGGACGATCAGCTCTCCGCCCGGCACGGGATCGACACGACCAGACTGGGCGTCGAACAGGCCGGTGTAGCGGATCGACTGGCCGCAGTGATGAACGAACGCGCCGCCCGGGAAGCAGCATCGAACTCTTTCGCCGAGCGCGGCTTCACCGTCTTGGACGATCGCCCCTTCGGCCGCGGGTTCATCCCGACCTGGGATCTGCGCCAGGCAAACGGCGAGAACATCGACCGCGCCGCCATCGACGGGGCACCGAAGCACTGGTCCGTGTTCCTCACTCGCGACGACAAGAACGAATGGGCACCAGAATTCTTCTGCAACGACGTCGCCGCCGCAGGCCTCGACCGACCCGTCCCGCCGCTGTACCTCGTACACGAAGACGGGTGGTGGGAGATGGCGGCCGAGCATCAGATCGCTGAAATCTACGAGCAGTTCATCCACAACAACGCCGCCTACGGCGTAGCCCGCATGGAAGATCAAATCTCACGCCACTACGGAATTGACGCCTCCACCTCCCGCGGCCTACCCGACGAACTCGCGGACCGCCTCGCTGCTGTGAACGCTGAACGCGCCGCCACGGCCAGCGCCGAGAAGTCGACACGCGAACGCTCGGACACCGTCACCGCGATCGCCACCGCCGACCGCGTCGACGCCGCACGCGGAGCACAGTCCACCCCCGCACCCGGGACACAGCTCGATGCGCGGGCCGCCGAGTTCGACGCCGCGTTGGAATGGGCGAAAACTGCCGTGCCACGCGACGCCGAGCGCTACGTCTACGCCGCCGGTGAACGCAAAGACGCAGCGCGAGAGACCATCACGACCGGATGGGAAGTCGTACAGTCCAAAGCCTGGGCAACCGAGCACGCTCCTGCATTGGGAGTGCAATTCGCGCAGACCGAAGTATCGGCCAACCGTCAGGACTACCTGACGGCGAGAGCAGAGCTGATCCAAGAATGGTCCACAGCAGGACGCCCACGCGTCGACGCCGCACTTGGGACACAGCCTGAAACCGCATCAGCAAGTTCGGCCTCACCGACCCGGTACGACTCCAAAGAACGCCGCGACGCACTCACCGAACAGCTACACGCCGCCGGCGTCGACCCGGACGCCATTGAAGCCCGCCTCGCCGCCGACCGCGACAACGCACACCCCATCGGAACCCCCGCTGCCTCCACGGCGAAGTCCCCCAAAGCGAGCAAAGGCGACCGCAGCGGTAGTCGATCGGTGAGCACCGAACGCGGAGATCGCTGACCAGCGGCGTGCTCGCCAGTTGCCTGCAACAACGTCACGTCCATCCGGCGGGATGAAAAGCTAGCGGCACAGTGTTAGAGTATTCGTGAGCAAGGAACCAACCCTCCAGGTGTAGCGCCTCGACAGTTGGTCTGGCCCTCGGTGTAGCTACGGCAGCCGGGGGCTGCTTTGTATCTGGGACAAGTTTGGCCGACCGCTGGGACCCATCATTCGGTCATGTCGACGAAGTGCACTTGCTTCTCGATCAGGTCGAACATCGTGCTCGTCTCGTCGGTGTGGGTGAGAGTGCGCCGGTAGGCCGCAGAGACAACATCGGGTAGCCACAGCAGCCGCTCGAACTTCGGCGAGGTCTGCAACAGCCGAGTGTTACGCGGAACCCTCTTCTCGGCGACCAGCTCTTTGTGGTTGAGCCTGTCCTTGTTCCGGAAGTTCATCTGGTTGCGTTCTTCGAGCACCAGCAGCTCCACCGGCTCCCACTTGCCGGTGACTCCGGCAGCAAGTTCGATAGCCAACGCGCGATAACATGCCCGTCTGGCCTCTTCGGCGTCGTGGTCGTCTTCGTCGACGGGGACTTTGTGGGCGATCACGCACGCCTCGAAGCCCTCCCCCAGATATTCGAGCATGCGGCGAGTCGTTGTCCGGCCGCCCTTTTCGAGCAGTGCGTCTGTGGTGTGCCACCACGTTCCGTCCGCGATGTCACCGAGATCGCGTCTCAGCTCGTCCATGGCCTCTTTGTGTACGACGACTGCAGTGAAGATGTAGAAGGTGTTGGACGTCGTCACCGTCGGATCCGGCGCCTGATAGGACTCGTCGAGGTAAGCGACCTGGCCGGATGTCCGTCTGTATGCCTCGGCGACGATGCCACCTTTGCCTTTGTCGAATCCCACCGCATGATCCTAGTGGCGCTTCTTTACAGGAGACCTTCCCGCTCCAGGACTTAGCGGAGGTCTTCGTAAGTCGCGGAGATTCTGTTGGCTGGGTACCGAAGCTGGCTCAGGCCGGTGATGTTGGAGAACTCTGCGCACCCCTCCTCGACCCCAAGGAGAGCCCAGCCAGTACGAACGACAGAGCCGAAATGAGCAAGGCCACTGATGACGCGTCCACAGTCAATCCTCTCTATCAGGTTGCACGTGCACAACAACTACGAACTCGGTGGATTCCCTTGGCCGTTGTCGTTTTCTTGTTCGTCGTCGTTCATACGGCGAATCTGAAGTACGACGTCAACCTTCAGCGAACGAATCACTTCTTTGTCTTTGACGAAGGTGAAGAATTTGGCGTCTACCTTGTACGAATCGGCCTCGATCACTTTGTCGAAGTCTCGTCTGGTGCTGTTGTAGAGGACCTCAAATCTGGCCACCTCTGGTCTCCTTACTTGATCTTCGAGGCGGATGGTTTGTTGTCGTGGCGGGCATCGACAATCAGCGGCTTCATCGTGACGCCTTTCTGCTCGCTCAGGGTCTTGCAGGTGTCTTTGACCTTGTCGATGCGAGCGGTGGAAAAGTCTTGGTCGGTGAATCCGACACACAGGTAGTAGCCGCCGGAAATTTTCTCCGTCTCGAGATACTGCGGTAGCTGTTTCTCCGCGCCTTGGAAGAACTTGGTGCTGGCGATGAACTTCACTTCGATCAGAGCGCGTTTGGTCCAACCGGCCGAAAATTTGAAGTCGACCGGCCCTCGGCCCATGTTGGGTTCCTTGCTGATATCGACGTCGGCGGCTTTGCACTGCTGCACCCACATAGCTCCAGCAATTGCTTGGACGATTTTCTCGTCGCGGTGCTTGGTGAGGTCGTCGTTCCACAGAGCCTTCCACAGGTCGGTGTCTTCGACTGCCGTCCTGAACTCATCGGCAAGATCCTTGACCCAGTCCATGAAGTCGGACTGCGACTTCGGCTGCGACACGCTCGAACTCGCCCCCGCTGCAGCCTGGCGACCGGCCTCAGCCCAGCCGACCAACAGTTTGGGATCCTGTTGCACGTCGTACGGCAGAAGTTCTTCGTCTTCGAGAGTTTCGAGGTAGCGCAAAGCAATGTCCGGTCGAGCTCGGGCGACAGCATGACCGCGCGCGGTCTTTGCCTGCTTTGTCAGAGACTCCTCCAGATCGTAATTCAGATCATCTCGCAGTACGTCGGCCTCGGTGACCTCGGCCCATCCCCAGAAGCCGTCGGCTGTCACACGAGGGATGTCCTTCAGGAAACGTTCTGGCACCAGCAGAAGTCCGCCACTGACGGCGGGGCTCTTGGGCAGCGCGAGCCGCTGGTCGTTCCATCGCCCTTCTTTGGTCCACGAAGCGTGCTTGACCATGACGTCGGTCGTCGGAATCGTGTGCCGGTCGACAATCTGGTTGGTGTAGTCGACGAAGGTTGCTTTGACGATGTTGCAGAACGCATCGCTGATCCGGTCCACGCCCATCCCATCGCAGAACAGAGCGAATGCCTCGACGTAATCGACTGTGTCGATCGCGTGTGAGTTCAGGATGCCGAGTGCTTCGGCCATGCGCCGGGCAAAGTCTTTACCGGTCCCCGATCCTTCTGGGTGTCCCATCGACAGACCGAGCGCGAACTCTTTCGGTTCGGGGAACAGAAGCATGCGTTCGGCCTTGCGCCATGCTGGCGAGTTCTTGTCTCCGTTGGCTCGCGCGACGTATCCAAGAGCAAGTCCGAAGAAGTCTGTCAACTGGTCATGTGTGCCGGACCAATACGGGTCAGCATCGTCGAAGACAAGGAACGGGTCGACATACAACGGCGTGTCTTCGGTGCACTCGAGATCGAACCAGTCGTCGTCGTCGTTGCGAGAGATCGAGAACTCGTCTGAGAACCGCATCACTGCCCCCGAAGCATTCGGAGCCCCGGTCTGCCCGAAGCTAATTCTTTACCGGATCATGAATATGCCATCGCTGCCAGCTGCCACGCCGAAGGACAGCAGCTCTGGCACACGCATGACCCAAAGCTGTCAGACGTGTCTGTATGTCAACGCTCTACACCGGGTTCGTTTTGGCGGGTCGATGATCGATTGGGTGCAGCTTGCGGAGACTGAGATTGGCCCGAGGCACGGGCCTGAACAGGAAGCCCGACAGTGTCGACATGCCGTGCTTTGAGGACTTCTTTAATCTCTTCGGAGATGTCGGTGCGCGCATCGACTTCCGCGGTGTACGCCTTGCGTTGTTCACTGGCAGTCAACGGCCGCGTGCGCTCGGCAACCGAGACCGGTGACGACGACAAAGCCTGTGCGTCCGGAACGGGTTGCAATCGTGCACGCACAGCCGCGAGTTCGGTTCGCGCCAACGTTTCCACCGTCGACGCTCGGGCCAGATCCCCTGCGGCACGGTGCGCGTCCGCTATCGCTTGCACTGTCTTGGTCAACTGGTGCAACAGCAGCATGTACCCCGCGGCCGGATCGGTGGTCCCCACTTGCAACAAGATCAGTGCGGCCCCGCCTGCCGACAGTCTCTTCGGTGACACCGGGGCACGCTGGTGCGCTGAAATCTGCGCCGAGTCGGCCAACGTGCGTGCCGCTGCTGCAAGTGGTCCCGGTGTCGGTTCCATTCGCGCAGACCATGCTGCGAACACACCCGATATGCGGCCCGCAGCACGCGCCCATTGCGCGGTATCGGTGGTCGGTATCGACGCCAGGTAGGTGTTCCACTTGCCGATGTCCTGCGCGGCGCGGGCGATCAACGTCGGGTCGATCGGCGTACGTTCGCGGCCGTTGTTCACGGTCACCGCGCTACCGCGGCGCGTTGCCCCCCACTCCGCGGCCGCCGCTGTACGTGCGTCTTCGCTCTGGTCCCACTCGTCGCGCAACCGCGGCAGTGTGAGGTCCTTCGACAACCGTCCGCCGCCGTACCAAACTGGTCGGCCGCCGTTTACTCGCTCGGCCGGTGTCGGTGCCGTGGCAACGGAATATCCGACGACTGCGCCGGTGGTTCCCTTCTCGTAGCGCGGGCGCACCAACAACTTTCGTGCGCGCAGTCGTCGCACGAATTCCGCTTCGGTCTTCGATGCCGTTGCGCACGCCCGCACCGTCCGCTCCATCGCCTCACGCGCGGTCTCCGGCGCATTCGCGCGACGAGCGCGTGCCGCTTCGGCGGGCTTGATACCGCGGCTTCCGCGGTCTGCTTCACGCGAGGCCAGGACCACCAACTGATGACGGTGTTCGAGAACGTTGCAGGCGGTCTGGGCGCGCTTGAAATCGTTGAACGTGTCGACCTTCGTACCGTCCTCACGAACAGCCGATGCAGCGATATGGATGTGGTCACCGCCCGCCGTGGTCTTGCCGTGACGGATGGCCACCCACCGGGCCGGTGCGCGTGGAGAGTCCGGGTCGTCAAACCCCATTTCCTTCATGAAGTCCGAAGCGATCGCAGCCCACTTCTCGTCCGACAGTTTACCCTCGTCCGGGTTCAGCGACAGCGAGCAATGCCACACGTTCTGATCCGATGTCGCATCGGCCAACGCGACCGACCGGGATACGCCGTCGTCGATCGCGGCGTTCATCTTCCGCTTGCTCGTGACGGTCACCTCGGTACCGAACACCACCCGCGCAGCGTCCAACTTTCCAGCGAGCTCGATCGCGTCCTCGTGCGAGAGCTCTCCCGAAGCCGCCGCGTACATGATGCTTTCATGCCCGGCAACGATGTGCGGGTTCTCATGCTCGTTCGACTTGCCCGGCCCGGCGAGATACAGAACCAGCCCGGTCATCTTCGCTCCCCGAGTGATGTTCGGAATCAACGACCGACCAAATCGCGTGGAAGCCGTTCGAGACGATCGAAAACCCTGCGCACTGCATCCACGGCCGCCGCAGTTTCCGGTGGCACCTCGCCCGCCGCGTTCGCGACCTTCGCGAGCTGGTTCAGGTTGCGACCGACCGCAGCGATGAGCTTGGTGACAGCGAACAACTCCGTCAGATCCTCACGTGACACCGACGCCCGCGGAGCCTTCAACGCCGAGTCCGCTAGCAGCCGAGCCACCGTCACACCCTGCACCCGCGCAGCAGCCTGCACCGCGAGCTCCTGCTCATCGGTCAACTTGACGACATGCCGGTGCATCCGGCCGCCGACGACGTTCGACTGACGGGTGCGCAGCCACCCTGCTTTGGTCTCCCCCATCACCCGCTCCTCACGTTTCCGCACCATCGTGGCCCAGCGCAGCGACCCCACACCTGGGGACCCACACGAACCAGTGTGGCAGGTGCCCGCCGAAATCGCCAGATTTAGGGCACTCAAGTTATAGCTTGCTCCGCCGGGGGCACGCTGGTGGCTCGCGAAGCCTGCGAAGTGGGTCGCCAGAAAAGACGCTCAGGACGGGCGCCCAGAGTTTCGATTTCGCGCACCCACGGTGGGCGGCCGGCGGTTGTCCCCGGTTGTGGATTCGGACGCCGATTGTGGGTGCCTGGGATCGAGCGGAGCGGCCTTAGAACCCTCGGACGTCCAGCGAAGGGCATAGGCCAAGCCACAGTTGGGGACAACCGTTTCCGAGCTCGGTGAGAGCACAGTCATGTGGTTGTCTGTACACCCGACGAGGAAGAGGTGCGATGTTCCGATCGACGTTCAGCGAGTGGTACTCCCCTGACGAGCAGACCATCGCTGACATCATCAGCAACGGCACAATTGCGCTCGACACCAACGTACTGCTGGGCCTGTACAGAATCAGCGCTGAAGCCCGCCAAGATCTTCTCGATCTTCTCCGCCATGACCGCATCCGCCCACGCCTTTTCATCCCCTACCAGGTGGGATTGGAGTACCAGCGCCGTCGCGTCTCGGTCGCCAATGATCAAAATATTGGGTACAGAAGCGTCCGGGCCCGAATTGAGAAAGCGCTGAGTACATTGTCGGATCTAGCGGTCAAGGAATCCGACAACGAGATTCGCGACAGTCAGGTCCGAGACGAACTCAACGAAGCCGTGAGAAGAGCTGTAAAGATCTCGAACGGAGCACTTGAGAAGCTCACAACAAAGGTCGAAAGCATCCAGCAAACCCACGTCATAGCCGACAAGCAACTGTCCGGATCCGATCCGGTCAGAGATGCCTTTGAGCAACTGTTCGCCGACGACGGACAAGTTGGAACACAACCCACACCACAGGAGCTTCTTGAACGACAGAAGGAGGCAACAAAGCGTTACGAGTCGAGAATTCCCCCTGGGTACGAGGACGCAACCGGTAAGAACGCCAAAGAGGATCCCAGCGGGGACTACCTGATCTGGCGAGAATTATTAGACCGAGCCGGAGCGGAGCCCGGTCCAATCTTATTCGTCACGGAAGACAAGAAACCTGACTGGTACGCCCAAGATAAGCAGAAGCGAATCCTCGGGCCTCGCGTTGAGCTACGGGTAGAGATGGCCGCGGTGACAGCGCACCCCTACCACCAGACACCGCTGAACAGCTTCTTGCATCTAGTCGACACACATCTTGGTCTCGCGCTGAGTCGAGATACGGTAGAACAAGTCGAAGAAGCAACTACCAGTCGCAACATATTTGTTTGGAACGGCGATGACTCGGTGCCTTCCCATCCAGCGTGGACTGTCCCTGAGACTGCCCAATCCCTGGCTCGAGCCCAAAGAATCATGGATGTCTCATCCCCAAGAAGAAGTCCGAATCGCGTGGAACTTCTTGCCGCCATCAACCGCCTGAGTACTAACCCGTCGCTGGACGACAGCTCCGTGAATGCCCTCATCAGTCTGCGTGAAGAAATCGTTTCCGGTACCCGTATCTACGAGGATTTAGCGAACGAAATGAAAGCCACTAGAGACTGGGAGAACTATGACGCCGTACGTGACCCATCGGCAGAAGGCGCGTCTCCGAATTTGAATTTGGACTGACGTCTCACACGAAGCGTGTACCTAAACCTCTGCGCGCTGCCTGCACCAGAACTCAGGCATCGCGCTGCACCTTAAGGCCGCCCTTGCATACCGTTTCGTCTGCAGTCGACTCCACGTATGGGCGGCATCCGTCTAAAGTACGTCAGCCACGATGCGCAGAAGCGCCCGCCGCTACTTTCGCGAAAGCATCGAGATCAAGTGCGATTCCACACCGTGCTTTTCGACGACGATCTTCGGGTGCACAGCGCCGGTCGCGGCGAGGGACTGCCGCAGCGTCGATAGCAACAGGTCTTCGCGGCTCTCGATCCGCGACACCGTACCCTGATTACTTCGCGTATACGCGGTTCATCTCTTCTCGTTCGGCCGCGAACTCGGCCACCGTCTCCGCGATAGCGGGCTTGGTGCGTAGTTATTCGATTCGGTCGTTTGCGCCCCGGAACGTCCGCTCGCTCATCACTGCTCTCCTTCTGCGGTCTCTCGTTGCCACCGCTCGATCGCGACATCAGCTCGTGCGCCGACACCGTCGTAGAACACATCACCCAACCGCAAGCCCACAGACCGCTGAGCTATCACGCACTACATCGACCCGGCAGACTCGGCTGGCCCTACCCCGTCGATGAGTCTGTGAGACGTACCAGAAAGGATTACCGTCATGAAACTGAGCACGCTTGTCATCTGGGGGACGGCAGGATGGATGCTGGCAGTGACAGGCGTCTTCTACTACCTTCTCTGGCTGCAGACGGCGTCCGAGTTCCATCCAGTCGAGTTTCTGGCCGCCGCGACGGGCGAGCAACTGTTCAACGCTGCTAGGACCTCCGCGACGTTGCTCGGCGTTGGTGGGTTAGGTGGTGCAGCTCTCATTGCTTATCGAAAGCAGGACTCTACCGAAGGGACGCTCGCCAACGAACGTACGAGCGCGCTGCATGATCGCTACACCACGGCGGCGGAACAACTTGGCAATAATGAGTCCCCAGCGATCAGGTTGGCCGGTGTTTACGCGCTCGCATCGCTCGCTGATGACTGGTTCGCGCAGAAGGCCGAAGGACAACGGCAAGTCTGCATCGATCTGCTCTGCGCATACCTCCGCGCAAACGCTCACACTTCAGATGACAA
Source organism: Rhodococcus sp. 06-156-4 (assembly GCF_002259345.1). Classification (NCBI taxonomy): domain Bacteria; kingdom Bacillati; phylum Actinomycetota; class Actinomycetes; order Mycobacteriales; family Nocardiaceae; genus Rhodococcus; species Rhodococcus sp. 06-156-4. The sequence goes on from NZ_NPGB01000037.1 coordinate 117,195, forward strand.
CGAGGCCAACGTCCGTGAAGCAATTCTTTCTACGATCAAAGACCGTACGAGACTGACTGCGGGGGGCGGGTGGCATCTCAGTCGACTGGATCTCACTGACCTCGATCTGACCGAGGTCACCCTCACAGGTGCTTCTCTTCTACGGGCCGATATTTCGGGGACTAACCTAACGCGGGCGACGCTCAACCGCGTAACTTTCACAGCCGGTCGTGAGCCTCGTGATTTGTTCGGCGAAGAGATTGAGCAGTCCATGCAGTCGCGGCGCACTACGCCACCGCCACGCGGACCTGTGCGCTCGAAGCGGATAGTCCAGGCCACACTGTTTGGCGCAGACTTCACTGGTGCAAAACTTCAGTTCGCAGGCTTCGCCGAGGCCACTCGACTGAATGGAGCAAAGTTCGTTGATGCAGACCTACGGGGCGCAGACCTCACTTTGACAATGCTCGCCGAGACCACGTTCAGCAATGCCGTACTGACAGGTACGACCTTGGAAGGCGCACGCATTTCCTCCCCATCGCTTACAGCCGGCAACACCTCCGCAGACTTCTCCAACGCCGACCTCACCGGCGCAAACCTCAGATACGCCGAAATCGGATTCGCTGATTTCACTGGTGCGCGGCTCAACGGAACAGATCTGCGATTCACCACCCTCGAACACGCGATTCTGACTGAAATCGAGCACAACGAACACACGATGTGGCCGGAGCAGTTCACTCCACCGGCGAGTGTGGAATCGAAGCACAAGAGACCGCTCCCCTTGTCCCACGCCTACGGGGTCAACTCCTTAGAGTAGGTCGATTACACCATGCAGGCACTGGTGAGTAGGTTGTTAAGTAGGTGCATAGGGACGACACATACCCGCCCGCGCTAAGCGAAAGCATCAAGGTCCAATGCGATTTCGACGCCGTCTTTTTCGACGACGATCTTCGGGTGCACAGCGCCGGTCGCGGCGAGGTACTGCCGCAGCGTCGACAGCAACAGGTCGTCACGGCTCTCGATCCGCGACACCGCACCCTGATTCGTTCCGAGCAACGCGGCCATTTCCACTTGTGTGAGGTTGCCGGCCTTACGGATGTCGGCGAGGCCTTCCGCGTACACGCGGTTCATCGCTTCTCGTTCGGCTGCGAACTCGGCCACCGTCTCCGCGATAGCGGGCTTGGTGCGGAGTTGTTCGATGCGGTCGTTTGCGCGCCGGAACGTCTTCTCGTTCATCACTGCTCTCCTTCTGCGGTCTCTCGTTGCCACCGCTCGATCGCGACATCAGCTCGTGCGCCGACACCGTCGTAGAACACATCACCCATCCGCGCCTTGTCGGCCGCGAACAACGCCACCACCACCGAGTTGCTGCCGGGTGGGAACCAGCAGATCAACCGCAGCGCGATCTGTGCATCGAACGGATGCGCGGTGCGCCATACCGGAAATTTCTTCGACTGCCGCACCCGCTTGAGGTCCGGCCGATCCTCGGCCGGTGGACCGCCGAGCTCGCGCAGTTGCACCAACGCATCGGTCACCCGAGCGAGCACCCGCACCGACGCGGCATCGCCCGCGTCGGCCTTGGCCTCGACGCGATCGAGCCAGTCGAAGAACTCCTCCGGTGCATCAACATCCACCACCAGAATATACCTCCCACGACATATACCGCACAAGGCATAGAGACGGTCGTAGGCGTGCATATGTCGGTTGCATTCGATAGCGTTGCCTTCGGATATCGGGCAGCCGTGCGGGCCGCCCGAGACCGCGTCAGAAGCAGCGCCACACATCGACTGTGTGTGCGCTCCACGCCGTCTCCGAAAGGCCCGCACATGTCACTCTCACCGCTCGACCCGTCCACCGTCCGCGCCGCCGCGCAAGCCGCCCTCGATGACCGGCTCGGTCTCATCGACGCGATCGTTGCCGCGCAGAACGAACGCACCGCGGCCGCAACGAAGGTCGCCGAAGCGAACGCCATCGAACGCGCAGCAGCCGCGAAAGAACTTGCCGCAATCAAAGCCGCACTCGACGGTGGATGGTCGGCCGCCGAGCTTCGCGCGTCCGGTCTCAAAGTCCCGCACGCAATGGCCACCAAGAAAACCGCCGGCACCCCTGCGGCGACCAAGTCCGGCAGCTCGCGCACCCCACGCGTGCGGCCGGCGGTAACCACCACCGGCAACGACACCACGACAGAGGCGACGCCGGACAACGCGCAGTCACCTGATACCGATCGCACAGGATCAGTGCAGAGCGTGTCGAGCGAGAACTACGCGAACGCGAGCTGACTCTGATGGGCACCGTCAACATAAGTGCATGGCTGCTGGTGTTCGTCGCGGTACTCGCGTTCGGCGCGGCCGGTATCCGCCTCGCCTTGGCGCCGCACAACTGTTTCGGTCCGATGGACCGAGCCTCGAAAACCTTGTCCGTGATCGGCGGCGTCGGTGCGCTCGCCGTCACCGCTATCCGACTGCTGCCTCTCGATGCCGCGTTCTGACCGCCGGCCACACCGCGTACGTGCCGTGCCGAATCCTCGACCCGAAAGGCCTTCCCACATGAACACGTCCGAACATTCCACTTCCGTCCACCGACCACGTCCGACGTCGCCCGGGTCTACCACCCTGCTCTCTGTCGAGATCGCCACTCTCGATCAGCACGGCGGCCCGGGGTTCGTGCACACCCGCGGCCACTTCTACACACATTCCACCGCGGCCCGGTTCGCGATCACGCAAGCCGAGGCAGTGACCGCACTGCGCGAGGCCGACGAGCTCGCGGTCACCATCAACCGGGAGGGCGAGGGCTACACCGAGACCGATGTCCTCGTGGTCGGGTCCACCGGTGAGATCGCGTGCGCGTTGGCGGCCATCCCGAACTATGCCGCTGGTGTCCGCGGCGCCGAACTCTCACCACCGGACTACGTCCGCGCGGCCGCCGCGGCGGTGCTCTCTACGCGGGCGCCGCTCCCCGACGGGCATGAGCGGGTCGATGTGCTCGAGGTTCAGGTCCGGTCGGTGCGCCCGGATCCGCTGCCTGACTCGACCACGGTCCTCGGCGACTATCCCGCGCCGGTGGCGCGGCAGGTAGCCGGCGAACTCGTCGACCAACTCACCGCGGCCGCGACGGGCCGGATGGAGGGCGCGGTCACCGAGATCGACGCGCGGTCGATCGTGCTCGTCGCGCACAGCGTCGCACTCTCCGACACCGACACTGCCGCAGTGCAGCGGTACGGGAAGATCACCCGGATACGCGCGAACCTCGCCGCACTCGATTCGGACGCCGCCGCCGATGAGGTCCTCGACTTGGTTGCCGAGCATCAGCGTCTGCACGCGCACAATGTGCGCCGCACTGGGGAAACCGAAGCGGCAGAGGGGTCGTGGTCGTGACCGGCGGCCGCGGTCACGGCGGCGCTCTGTCCGAGTCCGACCTGGCGGAGGTGGCGGTACTCGCCCAACTCGGGTCGCCGGAAGCGGTGACGGCGTTCGAGCTGATGCGGCACACATTGCAGCTCGAGACTGCGCCGCGCTTCGTCGAACTGCTGACAACGATCAACCGGTTGTCCGGACCGGGTTTCGCGGAGCGGGCATCGTTGGAGCTGCTCGATGCGGTCCACGATTCCGGGGATCTCGAACTGGTCGAAACGTTCGCGCCCTCGCTCGGCGACGCCACCGGTGCGCTCGCTCTTGCGCAGCTGCTGCGGACGTATCACTGCGCCGACGAGTGATCACACCGCAGTCGATCGACCTCGCTCGCGTCGATGCCTCGCTCACCGAATCGGTGAGCGGGGCATTGTGCTGTGGTGCTCCAATGAGCGGAGGTGGGCGTCAGACGGACGAGGCGCAGGCTGTGTCTCGATGCTGTTGCCGACTGGTATTCCGTTCGGTGAACGAGACGGCCAGGAGAGCAAGATTGAATCCGAGCAGTGCCGCCACGATCACCGCGGCGCCGACTTAGGTTGCGTCGGTGTCGAATGCACCGAAAACCAGTGCGGATGAGAGAGCGGTCATGGTGATCGCGAGAGCGATCATGGTCAGGTTCATTGCGAAACGCACTGTCGGCGTGATGATCATGGTGTCCCCCCCTGGACGTATGTGGTGGTGCTGCGGCGGTCTTACTGTGGCCAGCCGCGGACGAGCATGGCGGTGCCGCGGTGTAGGTCGTTGAGGCCGTCGACGATGAAGCTCAGCCACCCGGCCGCGGTGGGCGGGTTCGGGACGAGTGTCGACGGAACCTGGTTTTGGGCGTCGTCGTCGAGCTCGTTGAAGTCGGCCGGGTAGTCGGTGGCCGCGCCGTCGACGACGTTCGGGGCACCGGCGATGTCGTAGGTGATCCGGAAGACGATCTCGTGCTGGTTGGGTTCTTCGAACGTGGCGGCGAGCATGAGATCGCCCCACTTCTGCCGGTCGTAGGTGATGACACCGCTGTCGAGCGCGGCTTGCAGGAGCCAGTGTTGCTGCAGCAGCAGAAGAGCGTCGTTCCCTGCGGGGTCTTTCATGTTGTCGTCGAGATCGTGGACAAGGTCTGCGTGCAGTGTCAGTAGCGGCGGTTCGACTGTGATGTCGAGGGTGTTCATGGCCGTGTCCTCCGCTGTCTCGGTGTAAGTGTGGGTGACGACGAGGACGCCGGTGTCGGTGTGCAGGTTGGCACTGTCTCCGAGTGCGTCGACGAGACGGTCGGCGAGCACGGCGGCGTCGGCGGCGAGGTAGGTTCCGACGGTGGTCCACGTGGCGGGGTCGTAGGCCAGCTCGGATGCGGAGCAGACTTGCACGGTCAGAGCGTCCGGCCCGGTGTCGGCGGGGGTGAGGTCGCCTGCGGCTCCGTGGACGGCGGTGATCGTGTCGCGGACCTGCGCCGGGAGCAAGTCGTCGGTGTCGGTGTCGGTGGCGGTGGCGTGTTCGTCGGTCATCGTTGTCGAGCTTGTCATGCCGGGTCCCCGCCGGTGTCGGTCTGCCCGCTGCGGAACTGGTTGAGTCGTTCGTAGGCGGCGCGTTGGCGGCGGCCGTGCTCGACCATGTGCTCGAACAGGTCTTCTTCGGGTAGTTGGGTTGCGGCTTCGGCGATGGCGGCGCCGACGGCGTGGAAGCTGCGCCGGTAGGACTGGGAGAGGACCATGTCGGCGTAGTGGGTGGCTTTGTACCCATCAGCTCTGGCGGTGATGACTTCGTTGAGGCGTCGCCTCAAACTTGCATCTTTTTCTCCGTCTGCCCCGGAGCGGACGAGGGCCATGGTGACACTTGCCGGGTCGTAGTGCTCGCCGGCGGTGATGAGACTTGCGAGCACGGTGAACAGTCGTCCGTACGCGGTGATCTCGAAATCGCGGTCTGTCAGGACTGCGGCGATTCGCCGGTCTTCGGTTGGAAGTCCCCCGGTGTGATTGCTCCACATCAGAGCGCACAGCAGCAGCGCCTCGGGGTCGGTGGCGGGATCGTAGGCGAGCTCGTCGGCGAGGGAGGTGAGGACCTCCACTACCGACGCGGAGTCTGTGCCTGCGTTGTCTGCGGATCCGTCACTGTCGTCCGGGACTGCGCGTAGTGCGTTCATGGCGGAGTGCTTTCCGTTGTCGGTGAGCGGAAAAGATCAGGGTGTCGGACCGGGCTGCGGACTGCGTACGTCGACGCGGTGCCTGTCGGTCCAGGGCTGCGTGTCGATGGTGAGGGCAGCGATTTCGGCGTCGAGTTGGCGGTCGATGTAGTCGGGGTCGGGGGTGTAGGTGGGTACGAGTCGCATGATGGGTACTTCTCCTTCGGTGGTGTGTGCGGGGTGGTCAGGCTGCGAGTCGGTCGATCCGCTCGATCCGGAACCCGCTCCAGTGGGTGCCGCTGTCGACGACCACGACGGGTGCTTGCAGGTAGCCCAGTTCGCAGGTGACGTAGTGGCGGGCGGTGTCGTCTTCGGTGATGTCGACGACCTGGTACTCGAGGCCGCGCTTGTCGAGCCTGCTCTTGGTGGCGTCGCATTGGCTGCACGCGGGTTTGGTGTAGACGGTGATCGGCATGATTGCCTCCGTTTCGGATGTGCTCGATTGGTTTGATTCTACCGGATATACGCGCCTTATTTCCAGACTTATTCGACTACGTTAAATAGTTCAATATGACTGCTGTCGAACCATTTTCGGCATTCGATCGTAACCACATTGCATATCGTTGGACGCCGCGCGAAACAGATCGTCGATCACCCGCCCGTGTTGGTCGTGCCACGTTCTTTTCGCCGTCATCTGGCGCAGGGGAGAGACAGCGGTGCACGGGTGTACGCCGGTCAACGCGTGGGCCGGGCAGTTTTCACCGCGAGCGCCGCGAGTGCGGGTGGTGAAAAGTGTTCGGAGCCTTGGGCCGGAGCACCGCGACGCCAGGGGTTGACCGGTGGCGCACGGGTGGCCGCATTCTCGTTCGAAGCCAGATGCCGAAAAGAACGCTTTCTTTTGTCGTGGGATACGAGCGGAGCGGAGTTCGGCTGTCGGTGCCGGCCACAGGCCGGTCGGTAGTGTGCCGGGTATGAAGCGCTCGAAGGTCGAACACGCAGTGTCGAAGGTTGCGGTGAATGCGTCACCGCCGCCGTCTGATCTGGCGATGGATGCGATCGTCGCTGGTCTGCCGGTGGACGAGACGCGCCCGGAGTCGGCCGGCACTGTCGAGTTCTCGTGGCCACCGCACCGGACCTGTCTTTGAGCGTCTTTTCTCTGCGTTGACGCCGGTACCGGTGGCCGCCCTGTTCCGGGTCGGCCACGGTTGGTGTCGCGTTTGTCGGTGTGAGGGCTCGATGCCCGAAGCACCGACCCCGCGCCGTGAGCCGTGCTGCCGGGCGCGGCCACCTCGGGTGAGGGGCCGCGCCCGGTGTTGCTCTAGGTGAAGCTCTGCACTCGCCCGATGTGGTCGGCGACGTACTGCGGGGTGATCACGGCGATCACGTCGCCGATGAGCTTCGGCGGCGCGCCGCCGTCGACTGCGGCACGGAGTAGTCGTGCCAGGCTCGGCACACCGGTGGATGCGGTGGCTTCGCGGTTGACGGCTTCGAGTGCGATGGCGGCGGCTGCTCCGTCGCCGGTGCTGTAGTGGAACATTCCGGCGATGGTGAGGGCGTGCGCGCGGGCTGTTCCGGTGAGCCTGGCGGCGATTCGGGTGAATGTCTCTCCTGCGTCGCGTGCGCCGTGGGTGGCCATGGCGAGGAATGCATCTCGGACTTCGGTGTAGCCGGTGGCAAGTGCGAGACCGACGCGGGCGGTGAGGTTGGCGCTGGGGATCTCGCGGGCGTGGATCACGGCGGCGAACTCGTCGAACGTGACGGGTAGGAAGTCTTCTCCCATCGTCGTCGCGGCGGCCAGTCCGAGCGATTCGGGGATCTCGTCGCCTTGCTCGAACCTGGCTGCGATGTCTTCACGGCGGCCGGTGCTCGATAGACCTTCCTCGACTGCCATCGCTGTCGCTGCTTCGCTGATGGCGGGGTCGGGGACGATTCCGTCGGTGTTGTTGCCCAAGTCGGTGTAGATCGATCCGGCGGTGAGGCTGTAGGCGTGCAGGGCGCTGAGGGTGTCGATGGCGGATCCAGCCATTGCTTCGCGGATCGCTTCGAGTCCGATCAATGCGGCACCTGCATGGGCGGGGTCGGCGATGGCGGCGAGGATGACGGCGGTGACGGGTGCGCCGTCGACGTCGTGGTGTGCTGCTGCGGCGGCGAGTTTGTGGGCTGCGGTTTCGGCTGCGAATGCGTCGATGCGCATGGCCACGGCGATGACGTGCGCGCCGTTCGCTTCTTTCGCGAGGGCGATGACGACGACGGAATTTTCGGGTGTGAAGCCCAGTAGTGCGGGGATGGCGGCGAGGGTGTCGGCGGCGGTGGCGATGCAGATGCGGTGTTGTGTCATGGGGTGAGCCTTTCGGTGTGTTCTGGATTGGGTTGTGGGGCTGGTGGTGTGGGTGTTTAGGTGCGGAGTTCGCGGCGTGCGGTGCGGCGGTCGCGTCGGGCGCTGGCGCGTTTGACGGTGCGGCGGATCTTCGGCTTGCCTTGGCGGTGGACGAGGATGTCGATTTCGTCTGCGGTGCTGGGGTGTTGTGCTCGCATGGTGACCCTCCCTGGTGAACTGGCGGCCGGACCTTCGCCCTGCCAATTTCTTTTTGCCGTGGTGGCTGGGGAGAGAAACCAGCGCACGGGGCCGGAGTGTCAACGGTCGGGCCGGAAAGTTTTCAGCCGGAGGCGTTGTGAAAAGTTTTCGGAGCCCTTGGGCCGGGAGCGCAGCGGACGCCGGCGGTTGATGCGGAGGTCACGGGTGATGGATGCTCGCCACAAGCCACCAACGTCAAAAGAAATTGATTCTTTTTCATGCTTTGGGAGCGGAGCGCAGCGGAGTTCGATTCGGGGCGGCCCGGAGGGGCGCATGTGCCCGCCAGGGCTTGCCTGTGAACTGGAAGGGTGCTGGTGGTGGGACGCGAAGCGCCGCCGGAGCAATGTGCTCGACGGCGGCGCGGTGTGGGGTACGGCTGCGGAAAGTGATTGTGCGGGAGCGACGGAGCGTGACCCGGTTCGGTGTCGCGGTAGCGCTGGTTTGTTGTCTCTAGTGGGTGGTGTGCTGGTCGTCGTGTCGTCGGGCGGTGCGGATGCCGATGACTGCGCAGGTCCAGACGGTGGTGATGGTGACGAGGATTTTGAGGATCCAGTGGACGATGTTGTGGGTGTCGGTGAGGGTGGTCCAGATTCCGATGGTGAGCAGGATCAGTGCGGTGAGGATCGCGAGGTCGATCCCGGTTCGGTGTTTGTGTGCGGTGTGGTCGTCGATGCGCAGAGTCAGTGCTGTTACGGCGAGAAGGATGATGCCGCCTGCGAGGATGATCATGCTGTTCAGTCCTGGTTTCGGTCGCTGTGGGCGCGGTCGATGATGTCGTCCATCGCGATTTCGTCGAGAAATGTCGGTGCTCGTTGTGCGCGGGTCCGGCGTAGGTAGATCACCGGCACGACGGGAGCGACAAGCGCTCCGACGGCGATCACGATGGTTGCAGTGCTCGACAGTGACCTGTCGGTGACTACTGCTGCGATGACGAAGAACCCGCTGAGGATCCAGTGGAGCTGCGCGTTCATGAAGTTCTTCGACGAGGATGGTCCGACGGTGTAGCGGTAGTGGTAGTAGGTTGCGGCGAGGATGTTGATCGCGGCGAACACTTTGGCGATGTCGCTGGCGATGTCGAGAAAACGGCCCATCTGTGTGGCTCCTCTGTTCTTGTGTCGGTACCTGGCTCTCGAGCGCGACTGGCATTGTCGCCGGTGCGGTGGATTCAGCGACGGATGAGTTTGGATACGAGGACGGTGGAGACGGGGAGGATGACCAGGACCGTGAGCGCAGCGGCTCCGGCGACGACGATCCAGTATGCGGTGTCGAACGGTGGTTGTGGCGCGATGTCGCCGTCCCGTTGGGTGGGGATGATGATCCAGATGACCAGCGCTAGAAAGCTTGCGAAGGCGACGAGGCCTGCAAGTATGTAGGCGAATGTTTTGATTCTGGTGTTGTTTGTTGTCTTCGTCATCAGTTCCCCCCGATGTGGTGTCGTGAGCGTGGTGGTGATGCTGCCAGGTGGGTCCGACATACTGCTACTGGTCGGACCCACCTGATGTCTGGTCTCAGCTGGTGAGTTGTTTGCGTGTGACGCTTTCTATGGCGGTCTTGGCGTGGGCGTAGACACGGTCGGGGACGGTGAGCAGGCCGTCGGAGAGGCGCCGCACGGTCGTCATAGCGGCTTCTCGTTCGCCTGCGGCGGCGGTGTTGTCGAGGGCGAGCTCGAGTGCGCTGCGGATGCGGCGCACGGTGCGCTTGCTTTCTTCGGTCTGCTCGCCCATCCCGACGGCGCGGGCGTACTGGTCTGCGGTGTTCCACGCGGTGAGTGCTGTTTGGGCGGCGGCGCCGAAGGCCTGGACACGTTCAGCGCTGGCGGGGCAGGTGTCGGTGTTGAGTGCGCCTGCGTTGTTGAATGCGGTGATGAAGGTGGCGGTGCGTGGTTCGCCCAAGTTGTCGAGCTGGGGCCGGGTGAAGATGGCGTAGGGGTCGGCGAGGTATTCGGCGTAGGCGCTCGCGACCTGGGCGTAGACGATTTTCGCTGCCTCGAAGTCGGCAGCCAGCGTCTGGGCTGCTGCGCGGCGGTCGAGGATACGGTGCCGGGTGCGTACGACCAGGTGCACAGCCAGCGCCGCGATCACGAGCGCGCCGAGCACGCCGCCGATCCAGATCAGGGGTGTCCAGTCGGTCGGTTCGGTGGGCGATGTGCTGGCCGGGGCTGCCGCTGGGGCGATGTCGGTTGTGGGGATCTCGCTGGGTGGTGTGGCCGCGGCGGCCTCGTCGTTGTTGCTGTCGTATGCGGGGAGCACCACCATTGCCACGACTCCGGCCGACAGGGAGAGTGTGATGCTGCTCAGTAGTACTGCGGCGCCTTTCGTTTGGCTTTCCGGGAATCTGTTGTACCGAGCTCGGAGCAGTTGGCCGCCGCCGGTGATGGCCCCGAGCATTCCCAGGATCACGACGATGTACAGCAGCCATTTCACGAAGTCGATGACGTGTGATGCGCCGTCGGGCAGTGATGATTCGTTGTTCATGCATTTCCCCCGAATGAGTCTGCGCTGCAGCGGTTGTTATCCGCTCACCTCCTTTTACTGTATTCGCTTAAATGGGTGTCCGCAACTATTTTGCGTAGTTGCTAATATCGGTGGATGGCGCAGCGCGGTAGGCCGAAGTCGGAGGGGCCGACGCTGGATTTCGTGGTGTCGGTGCGGTTCACGGAGTCGGAGCATGTCGAGGTCACCCGGGCGGCGGATGCTGCGGGTGTGTCGTTGAGTGCGTTTCTGCGTGCTCGGGGTGTGGCTGCGGCGCGGCGGTCGCTGCGCCGGGGTCAGTCGTCGCCGGATTCGTGAGGTCTCGGCGCAGGCCGTAGAACGTGCCCGCGCCGGCCCCTGTGTGGCGGGTCAGGTGTTGTTGAGTTTCGTCGAGGTAGCTGTCGTCGCTGCCGGCGACTGGTTGTTGTCGGGCCGGGCCGGGTTTGTCGTCTGCGGTCAGTGCCAGCGGTGGGGTGGTGGCGGGGATGAAGTGGTCGGGTTTGGTGGGGTGGGGGTAGACGCCGGTTCCGAGGGTTTCGCGTTCGACCACGACCAGGCCGTCGTCCTGGATCTCGCGGATGATGACGACGCTGGATGCGCCGGGGCGCGATGTGGACGCGGTCACCGATATACGTATCTCTCCTGTGTGCGGCTGAGCGTTGCGTTCAATTGTCTTGCGTCGCCAGTGGTGGTCAGCGCATGGGGGTTATGGCGTTGCTGGGGACCCATTGCCGTTGTAAGTCCAAGTGGCCCTTGCTATTTCCTGTTGGCACGGAGAAGTTCACGCACGCGAGCCAGGCTCCGTTGGCGAGACGTGCCCACGCCAACAACGTTCCTCGGACCTTGATGTCGACGCTAAGACCCTCCGATCTCTCGCCTGTCCACCACTGTTGCTGGAGCGGGACCGTTCAGGATGTAGTGTCGTTCGTTCTACCAGCCCTCGGTCGATACCCAGCAACCGCATTGCGATGGTTGGTTCGTCACCACGTTCGCAGCGAATCCACCGGGTGGTAACCCAACGAGGATTGAAATCGCAGTAGGTAGCCGTCGGAATCGGCGACGAACTGCTTCACGCCGACCTCCTCGTCGCCAGCGACCCGATACCACTTGATCTTGGGACTCATGAACAACGAGACACCAGCGGCGTCGAGCGAGGCTGCAATTCGTGTGCAGTCGGCGACAGCGATTTGGAAGCTGATTCCGCGTCCGATGGGATGCTGCAGCGCGAGGAGCCGAGCGCCGAATCCCTCCCTGCCGATCCGGGCGCGCGTCGCTTCCCAAACGACGGCCGGATCGCCGACAACATCACGCTCGACTTGCCACCGCAGTGCAGGATCAGAATCCAAGAGCCACGCAACCAGCGACCCGTTCGACATGCAGAAACTATAGTCACACAGTTCGTTTCAGTGGAGTACCCTGCGCCGTCATTACTGGTCGCCACCCCGCGGACGCCGATGAATTCCTGCACGTTCACCGCGACGAACTGACCTCGGATGGGGAGTCATCTGCAACCCGCCGTGTGAGATCGTCCGCCCCGGATAGGCGGAGTCAACAGATCAGGTCTTGCGGTACCTGCAACGATTCCCGGCGGTACATGTCGCCGATGGCGGTGAGATCGCCGGCCGTGCACACCCAGCGAGCTCGTCGAGCAGCAGGTCGTACTCCGCGCCGGTCTTCCCCTCATACGCGTCGGTCATACGACCCCACTCGTCCCACGGCAGCATCTCGACCTTGTTCAAAGCAGCAAGATCCTTCACAGCGTTTCCACGGATCTCGGCGGCACCCCAGTTCTGCGTCCCGAACACCCGAACTGGGTCGCGTCGATCTCTCCCCGCCGATATGCGATCCACGCTTCGCCGCCGCTGAGAAAGTCACCGGGCTCAACATCATGCGCGCGCAAGCAGATTCTGTCCGAGGATCTCCGAGTCGATACGAACCCACCGCGCACTGAGGGCATCCCAGTACTCGGTGATCCAGTGACCCACTCCCTTCCCAGGTTGAAAGTACGTAGCAAAGCCGCCAACGGACCCGAGCAGAAATACCCCGATACCGCAGCAACGCACAACTGAGGACAGCAAAGTGCCGGCAGGTTCCGACAATACGTTCCGCGGGTCCCCTTCCGATAGTCACTGGCGCTGGGTCCAACGCAAATAACCGCCGCAGCAGCTCACTCGTCGAGCGAATCTGGTTCTCATCGAACCGGCCAGGAGCAAGGTCCAAGGACTGCGCATCGGTGAGTTGTACGACCAGAGCGGAAACGACCTGGCAGATACCCACCGGATCGGCGGCAAGAGGGACAAGTTGCCGCGGCGCCAAGAAATCCGCCGTCGGCGACGACCCAGCCCCAAACCCGCCGAGCACCGAGATCCGGGTGCCGAGCAGCTCGCCGACATCCCCACCAAACCCAACCTGTGAAACCGCGCCACCAACACACACATCGAGCACACCCACCACACAACACGAGGACGTGCCATAACCCCAGGTCACAGCCCAATCGCCAAACCCAACCTGTGAAACAGCTCAGTTCCCAACACCAAAAGTGAGGAAGCCGAACGGCTCCAGAACTGAGACCCACCATGAAACGACCCACCACCACCCAGCTCCACCACCTCTCACTGCTCCTACAAGCCGCCTCCACCACCACAACCGCCCTCAACCTCCACCCACTCACACACACCCTCGAACTCCTCGCCATCGCCACCACAGCCGCAGCAACCACCACCAGAAGTGCACACACCGAACAGCCCGCCACCGACGAGGAAACCGACCAACACAACGACGACGATCACGACGACCAGAACGACGACGACCACGACCACGACGGCGAGAGTGACGGACCGGCTGAACAACTCGACGACACCGACGAGGACCGGGACATGCCATAACCCCAGCCCGCACCACGCGCAGAGCAAGCAGAAAGCACAAAAGTTGTCGAAACGGTATACTTTTTGGTGCGGGGCAACTCGGCCCCAGCAGAAAGGCGCACACAGATGCGCAACCGGTAAAGGAGATACATGAGATGAAACTCGTGACCAAAAGGACAGACCCGCCTGAAACCGAAGGGGGGCTCAGAGCCTACAAATCCCGTGGTGAACGTCTTACGCAGAACGCGTCAACCAAGTTCACCCCCTCGGAAGAGGCAAGGTTTCAGGCATTCATCGAGTACTGCAAACGTAATGGGATCGACATCACGACCCCCGCTGCAGCACTCCGTTACTTCACGGTCATAGGCCTCGACGCATTCGACGCCGAGCTGGAACTGACCGGACAGTAAACCTCCTCAAGGCGGCTCCTGGGGCGCCGAGGCGGCGCAACGCCCGTTGCGCTGATGACCCGGGTTCAGAAAAGTAAAGGAGCTAGTGCGGTGCCTGATTACGTGCCCATGATGCCCCCAACTCCCAACGACGCTGGCAGAGAGGAGGACGCCACAGCACCGCCAGATCGCTCCACCGCTTTACCGGCGCCGCCGTCCGTGACGCCGGATCCCGACGCGCTCGACCTACTTCACCGTGCACGCCTAAAGCAGCAAGAGGAAGTCGGAAAAGTCGTTCGGGAGCTGTCGACCATTCCGACGGATATTCCGAAACAGTTAGCCTTCGGTGCACTTCGGAAACTCGGAAGCGAAGCCATGCAAAAGTTTCTCGACGTGATTAGCGACTTCTGGTCGTCGTAGGCGCGTAGAGGGTACCCGCCCGCTACGAAATCTTCACGACGTCGCGCACCCACGAAAGAAGGGCCCCACAGGATCGAGTGGGGCCCTTCTTGTCGCGTCCGGGAGGGTCGGGAAAACCAACTTCAACCCCGGCGAACGCGCCAAGCCATCCTCGCCTGCGAGAGGCCGGTGTGCTGGGGTTATGGCATGTCCCTGTGCGTGGGTCTTGTCGGGGATCTGCTTGGCGTCGGTGTTTGGTGGGTAGGGGTCCGTCAGGCTTCATACACACGACAGCAGGCCAGATCGACTCCAGCTCGCTAGGGTCACTTCGATGAAGTGGCTACTCGACGATCGCGACGACATTGAGTTACCAGCGTCATTTCTTACGGAGGCGAACTATGACGTCCACTGGATAGTCCTGCGAGCGGATGGGTTCGAGGACGTCACCGTGCGAACAATCATCCATTACCAACTCGATAACCAGCCATCCGAGCGCAGCAGCTTAAACCGTATGTCGGAATACAACGATCTTCACTCCCAGGCCGAACAGGCCGTCGAGGAGATCGAGCGATCCCTCGCTCCCGAGCTTGCAGTGTCGGTGCAGATTCGTGAAACTGCGTGGCACACCGACATGGGCGGCGCAGAATGCGCGCTCGACTGGTTCATCCACCTCGACGCCACCGACACCGCGCTGATCAGCCTTGGCTCGACCGCAGCCGCCGCAGGAGCCACCGCCGCCAATCGCGCCAGCAGTTGGATCACCGAGAAGGTGCTGGCTGCCATCACAGAACGCCTCGATCGCCGCCGCACCCCACCCAACGACGAGTCAGCAACACGAGACGCGAAATTCTTGATCAACGGACGCCTAGGTCCAGACCGTCCAGGGCCCCTCACTCGAGACAGAGTCAACATAAATGGCTCTCGCGCAACAGTGTGCCTCCACTCGGCCTCAGGCGACACCTTCGAAGTCGAAATCGACTACAAGTCATCGAGGTCTCCACGACTCGTCTCCTACGAGCGACGGACACCACCTCCTGAACCGCCGACGACTTGAAGGCCCCGACCGATGGTCGGAGCCAGTCCTGCCCTGCCGATCCACCACTATCGCCACCACCATGCAGCGCGCGCTATCGCCACTGCACGCGTGCAGCCTCTGGCGCGCGTCTGTCGAAGATGTCGAACTCAAGGCCCTTGATCCAGTCGTGGACTTCCAGCCGATAGCCCTGGTACAAGAAGTAGGCCGCGGAGATCCAGAAGTTGTATTCATACCTGCCTGCCTCCAACCGCCACTTGTTGCGGATGGCGTATTCGGCGGTTTGCGCAACGTAGTCGACTTCCACCGAGACGAGATCCCGCTCCTTCAACTCGTCCTGACCGCCCTTGAACAATTCGTCCTTCACGATGCGGTTCTTCACGTTGTTCAACGGCAGAAACGGGCCGATCCTGTCCGATGGATCGCCGAAATCGCGCCAGCCGCTTGCATCGTCACGGCACTCCTGCAGCCACAGTTGAAGCAGCTGCGAGAGCGTATCGAGTGCGAGCTGCGACAGGCGCTGCAGATCCTCCCGAATGGCGTTCAACGAGTCGACGAACTTCGGCACAATGGCCTCGTCATCGTCGAGCCCGAGTGACTCCACCAGACCCTTGGCTGTTGTCGCGGCCGAGGCCTTGCGAAGCCCTGTGTCTATCACTCCGGAAGCGGTCGGGATACCTGACTGGTCTTGTTCGATCGCAGCGGTGATTGCCTCGGTCACCTTCGCTTCATGGGTCACTTTCATGCTGCGTAGCAGCTCCACCGAAAAGTTCGCCTCGCCCGTGTCCGGTGCATCGACCTCACGACCGTGGGTCGCACACATGAGAATCAGATTGCCGCACCGTCCACGACGTCGAGCACCGCCGGCACACCTGCGAGACTGCGGATATGACAGGTAGGTCAGCTCGTGATCAGACTGCCGACTTCGGCGGTGACGCAGCGTGGGTCCGTTGCCCACTGTGCGGACACAGATGCCTCGTTCCACTCACAGAGCTGTACGGAGACGACCGCCTATGTGCGGGCTGCGCGCTCTTTGTCGAGCCCGGAACGTGGGAAACCGACGCCATCGACCCCGAGCAGACGTCGCAATCCGTGGACTGGATCACTGACGTGGCGTGGTTCCACACGAGCACACACAGCGAGTGGCCGCCGCCAGAAGCGGCCGCACGCGACCGCGCCATCCACCTCGGAACCTACGAAGCCGCCGTTGACAGCATGTTCTACCGGATGTCCGCGATGGACGAAGCGCACTGTCCGTTCCATCTCCATCGAGTCGTGCTACCGAATAACGTGTCGATAAATCCCCGCCTCGGGGAAGACCGCGGTCAAATGCTCACCGGCATAGTCGATCTGCAAGTCGCAACAGAAGGTGACCATCACGGTTATCGCTACGTCAACAGAAAGGAACATCGCGGGTCTGTCTCGCTGGCCCTCGACCCGATCGTCATCACCGCCGTGCAGACCGTAGCTCTCCCCCACACAGAACTCCTCGCGAACACCGAAACGCGCGCCGAAGCTGCAGTAGCACGTCACGACGCCGAATGCGCTGCAGCGGAGGCGACGTTGACGGCCTTCGACCGACGTACCCCACCGCCACAGCTCGATGTCGTCCTAGGGAGAACTGCCGCCGGACGGCGCTTCGCAGACAGAGACAGTCGACTCTGGGCCGCACAGGATGCTCTGTACGACGTACTCGACGAGGAGTACCTCCCTGACGTGAGCACACTGCACCGGGACCTCTTCCGCGATGCCGTGCGGGCCATGATGCTACCTCGTATCACCGCGTCGACGGCGCACCATCTGTATCGATTGCATTCACCGACAATCACCTTCAGTGACAAGGTGATGGCACTTGCGGCCGCAGAGCCTGTACGCCGTCCTACCTGGTTAGAGGCCCAACCAACTCGCCCTGTTCGACCTCGATACCTCAGCACAAGCGACTAAGGCACGGTCTTAGAAAGCGCCCTGCGCTACAACCAATCCCTCGGGGTTAATGGTGCAATGCGGGCAGTATCCACAGGTGCGCACCCCACAGAGCACTGGCGTTGTCGGTCGGTAAGCTCCCTGCGAGTCCGGAGACGTTCCGGCATGAATCTGGGAGCTTTGTGGACAAGACAGCGGACACCGAGATCACGTACGAAACCAAGACCGTCCGCGCGGTCCGCGGCATGGAGTCACGAACCATCAAGAAGTGGGAAGACGAAGGCTGGGAGGCTATCTCTCAGACGCCCGGAAAGATTCAGACGGAAATCACGCTCCGACGCCCCGCGCCCAGGTCTCGCCGGCTGCTTTGGATTGTCGGTGGCGGCGTGTTGACGCTTGCGCTCGCGACGATCATCGCCATCGGAGTGGTTAGCGAAAACAACACTGCCCCAACAGACAATGCCAGTCCTGCGCCGAGCGAGCAACCATCCCTCGACGCGACAGCCAGCGCACCAACATCACCACCAGAGCATGAAGACGTCGTCCTCACGCCCGAGAACAGTCCGGAGCTAGCGACTCTGCTCACATTGACTGACACCTGCTCACCTGACATCGCAGCGTTCGCTGCGACTCATCGTGGTCAAACGATCTCGTTCCCGGGCAGCATCGTCGCGATGGGACCCCACGACGGCGCGAAGACCAGATACGACATCCTCATCAACGCCGGCGATTTCAGCGAAACGTTCTCGCAGCCCGGTCCGAGTTTTCAGTTCCGCGATGAGAACACCGATTCCGATCTGCACTTCGTCGGATCGGTACCCGACACGATCGGCGTCGGGACGAACCTGGGCGTCACGGCGGAGGTCGACCGCTACGTAGAGAACCAGTGCCTATTCCTGCTCGAGCCGGTTGCCACTGCCGTCCGCTAGCCCGCTGCACTATCGCCGTCAAATGAGTGTTGCGACGAAGTTGATGCGGTTTATTCGACGTGCTACCCACCCTGGAGCTGCGCTAGACCGAACCCGATCGCATCGTGCAACTGAATCGCGGCCTCGCCCCGGAGTTCCTGCTCCGTGAACAGTTTTGCCTCGAACTTCGACGCGTCGAGACCTTCGACGTCGACCTCGTACGCGGCCTCGCCGACCGGCACTTCGACATCTGCGCGGAACGTACACACCGGCCCACCCAACGTGCCGACATCGCGGGCTGAGTCGAGCCGCAGATCTTGCTTCGCCAAGATCCGTGCATCCGCGCCACGCACAACCAGGGCCGTGTAACCGGACTCGACGGTGCCCTCCACGAATGTGCACGAATCGCTGGTCGCGCTGTTCGATAGGCCGACCACCGTCATCTTCGACGTGAATAGTTCCGGTCCGGCAGGTTCGGAGGAACACCCTGACAGAGCGACAACCGCGCAACCGGTAACCGCGAGCAATGTCCGTTTCATGCTCGCTGTCTACCAGACTCCTCTGGGTCACCAAAGGGGTCGTACGAAATCAAACGGCCCCGTCCATTGTGGACGGGGCCGTTCCTGACTATGGGTCTAAGGCTCGAGCTCTGTGGCGCAGTGGTCAGCTTTGGTAGGGAAGTTCCGATTGCTCGACATCAGTGTCCGGGTAGCCATGCCGCTGCAGCAGTCGGCGGACGGTAACCGGCGCCAGAGGGTCAGTCACCGATGGTCCGAGCACCACTGTCACCAACGCATCACGCGGCAACGTCAGCTCGATGTAGGGAGTGAACAGCGTGGCGCCGGAGGGACGAAACTTCACATCGAGTGTCGTCGCGGGCACGTTCGTAAACGGTCGGAATTCCGCTCCGAGGTTGCCGATCGCATCGCGGTGCAGCGGCGTCATATCGCCGAAATGCTCCGACGCGGTGATGCGATGTTCGCACTCGTCTTTGAAAGCTTCGTGCTTGACCAGCGATACATGCGGCAGGATTCCGCCCAGCTGATGGATGTAGTTGAAAGCATCGGTAGCGGAATCATTTGTTGTCCCAATTGAGCACACCATCTCGACGAGACGCGTCACGAGGGCGTCGCGTGCCGAGTCTCCGTATTCGACCGGCTGCAGGGGGCATGGCCAAATGAGTGGCATCTGATTCTGGTCGAGGACAGGCGAGAGCTTCCCGTCTGGATGGTGGTGATGGTATCCGCTGCGCAACCCTCCAATCTTGTCCGCATCGAAGCCGAGCGCCACACCATGGCCGTTCGCTCCGTACCGGCTCCACTGGCTGACAGCGTCTTTCAGTTCGGTGAAGCACGCGACGAAGACCGACTGGTCGTAGGTTCTGAGGTTCTCAGCGCGCAGTCGGCGTATTGCGTCGAGCATCGTGTTGTACGCGTACCGATGACCGTCGTCCGGTTCCTTTGAGAGAGCGTTGAGCCGTGACACCAATGCATCCCAGACGTAGGACAGTTCGAGCGAATCGTTGAGGTAGCGGAAGTCGGTTGCGCGGATAGCGCAACTCTCGACAATCCCGGCAAGAGCGACGGTATCGGTGTACTGGTACAGCGTTTTGCCCACCGAAACACGCTACCGCAGACAATCTGGGCCTCAGTGCCCCATGATCAAACAACGCATCAATTGTGCAGATGCGTGATCCGACCTGCAGGCCGGTCCCACACTCAGCAACCGCCCTGCATGCAAGGCTCCACCATTCATCTAACCGATGCTCGCCGAGCTGTCGGGCACACTGACCGCCATGCACCCTCCACTGCCAGCACCCTCACTCGATGTAGCCGGCACTATCAGCGCGCTCGGTGCTCCTACTCGCACGCTCGACGACCTGTCCACGCTCCCGACTGCATCAGGCTTGTACGCGTGGTGGGCAACCCCGAAGGTGTTTCCTCAGCTCCCCGGCCCAACACACCCAGCCAACACAGCGGTACGGCTCCTCTACGTCGGTCTCGCCACCAACCTACGCCGACGGATAGTCAACAATCACCTCCGCCGCAGCGGACAATCCACCCTCCGCCGCACCCTCGCCGGACTGCTGCTCGATACCGAGCACTACCGGACCCGCCGCACCGACCGCGTCGTGCTCATCGCCGAGGACGAAAAACGCCTGACCGAATGGATGCACACCCATCTACAACTGACCTGGTGCCAACATCCCACACCGGACACGGTCGAAGCCGACGTTATCGCCCAGTGGGCGCCAACGCTCAACATCGCCCACGCCGCTGGACCTGCTCGTGCCGCGATCGAGGCCGCGCAGGCTTCTTACAACGCCAGCACGACACGTGAGGACACGCAAACCTAGCCTGTGACGTTGGCAAACGACATGTCCCCAGGCAATGCGGATACGCGACGATCTGCCCAGTCAAGAAGCTGACACCCCAGCGCCGTGTCGCGCTCACCGGCGTCGACGACCACCAGGCCGTGGAGAGAGATCCCCTCAGGTGCTCACATCAAGCTCTGGCGGAGTCCAAATCGGCCTGAGACAATGGTACCCAAGCGCGAAAGCTCCTCTCGCGCACACAGAAGCAGGTGAGAGGTCGCGTCCAGTGGGGATGCTTTGCTCCCAGCCTCGCCGAATTCTCGGAGGCAGCTGAGGAATCACTGCTCGGAGAGAAGAATTCGAACCGACTATCAGCCCTGCACCAACACAACTGAATAGGAGATCTCATGATCCCCAACGCCCTGTTCCATCTGCTCACCGCATCCGCGCCGACGATCTCATGGCCGGTTGCCGTGACATGTACGTCGATCCTGCTTGCTCCGTATACGGCACAACGTGCGCTACGCGCCGCGGAATCCATAGTCCGCTTTGTTCGCCGTGTTCAGCCCGAACCCCATACACGTCGAACGTATCGAGCGACTAGCTATCGGCGGACGGCACCCCAGTTCGAGGATGTCGCACCGGGGCCGCGTTGGCTTCGTCGAGAGCAGCCAACGACACTGCATCCATCCGCTCCTTGGCGGTCGACCACCCACCCTGTGCGATCCGCTCAGCCCATGCCGTTCCAGTGTCGCCCAGATCGATCTGGGGCGGCAAGCCTCGTGGCAGCGCGAACCCGGTCACGAGTGTGGGGACGACGACCTGCGAGACGTGCAGCCACAACCGTGACAGTTCTGTGCCGGGAGAGACCCACACTCCTGTCTGCGGCCGTTCGACGTGGACGGCAGGGTGCAGTTCCACTATCGCGCCCCCGCTGCCGCGTCGGATCGTGGCCAGAACGTCGCCGACCGATACCGGGCGCATGGAGCGGTCGGCGTCGGCGAAGCTCTCGTCTTCGCGGATGACGGTCGTGCGGGCAGCGGCCATTCGGATCGATCGGTGTTTGTCGATGTTCGAGTACTTCTGCAACAACACCATCGGGTGCACCGCCGAGACAGGTGCGCCCATCAGTGCCGCGAGTTGCGCCGGCATCGTCGGCACCGATGCTGTCGTATCCGCGAATGGTTGCAGGGCTTCTATTCGTCTGCCCAGCTTTGCCTGCGGGTCAAACTCGATTACCCCATCATCGACTACCCGGCGCTGCCAGCTATCGAAGGCGGTTCGCGTTTCGAGAACCGGAATCTTCACGTGCTTGGCATGCTTGGCTGGGAGCGGCTGCCCACGTTCGACTTCCGCGAGGTGGAACAGCGTGTTCTCGATCGCGGCCCGTAGGTGGTGGATAGCTTCGCTGAACAGCATCACCAGCAACGGCGGTATCGGTCTGATGCCGGTGACCACCAAGTCGAGCCACCCCGCTCGGCGTTCGATCTCGCTCATCTCGAACGCCTCGCGCGACCACGCCAACGCCAATCGACCTACCTTGTAGGCGGCCTCGTCCGCCCTCGCCAAGCGCAGTGCGACCGGCTCCAACCCCGCCGGTAGCCATGCAGCCAAGGCATCATCGCTCACTCATTCACCCCTGATCTGTGCCGCCGACAGCCGGGGGCGTGGTGGCAGGCGCGAGGCGATCAGGCTTGATGAGGTACGGATATACACCGGTCCCGGCGATCTCGTTTTCGACCATCACAAAACCGGTCTCTTCCTGAACTTCTCGCACGACGACGACGACGACGCTGGAAGCGCCTGGCGCGAGGTGGAATCGGTCTCCTACGTCGATGCTCATCAATCTGTTCCTTTCGCACGCCGGACACTGCCCTCGTCGACGAGGTCGTACCCACCCGATTCTGCTGGGGAGAAGATCTTTACCTCGACGGTGTCGATCTTGCCGCTGTGTGCTCGGTCGAGGATGCTCAGAGCGTGTCGGGTGCACTTCGACTGCGCCCCGCCGTCGTAGCCGTCGTCGATCGAATAGGGGGGCGTGAATCGGCCGCCCAGTGCGTGCTCACCGTTGCGCCACGCCTGCCTGTCGTTCCACCATCGTGAAAGCGCTTGGCTGTGCGCGACGTCGCGTTCGACCTCGATGCCGAGCACCAGGATGCGGTTGTATCCTGCCTTCGCAAGCTGGTCGTACAGAATTCCTGGCTGTTGATCCCAGGTCAGAGTGCCCTCGATGATGATGTTTTCCTGCCGTTCCAGACACTCGGCGAGGGCCCTCTTGAGCAGCAACTTGTTCGATTCGTGGTGCACGAGCGGGGCGAGTTCCATCGGTGCGACGCCGCTGCCGTCGTCGAGCATTTGCGCGAGGATGTCGTCGTAGATTCCGTCTGCCACAGCCTTTTTGATCAACTCGACTTTGAGATCGTCAGCATCGAGGCGTCGGTAACTGAGCAGGTCCTCGCCTTCTACTTCGGTCATGACGGTGTTGACCATCGTGGTCTTGCCTGCGCCGGGGACACCGGCAGTGATGATCGCGGTGCCTTCTTCACTCGGACCGTCGTGACCATTGAGGTACTTGGTCACCAGGTTGTGTTGGAAGATCTGCCGCGCGATGTCGTTGAGTCGATAGAGCTGGTCGGTGTGTCTACTGGAATCAGCGTGCAGAACACCTGTGCGGCACACCTCCGACAATTGCGCGTGGACGTCCGAGCAGAGTTGATCTGGTTGTTGCACTACGGGTTACTCTGCTTGGCCGAAACCTCGACCTGCCGATCTGCGAGTACCTGGAACTGCTGCGGAGTGAGGAGACCGCGGTAGAAGGCTTGTTCGACGTCGTCGAAGTCGCCCGGAACGTAAGCATCGGTCTCGTGCCCGTTGACAGTTGGATGGGTCCCGACGCTGTAGTCGAATGTAAAGAGCCGCCGCATCATCTCGTGACCGGTGATCTGACCGGCAGCATGCTGATCGATGATCTCGGCTGGCGTGACCCGCTTCACGGCTGCGAAGTCGTTTCCGACCCGTTGGAGCAAACGTGTGACCGAGGCCTGCGACAAATTCCCGCCGAGGTATCTGCTGATCTGCCGGTGGGTTAAACCTTGCAGTTTTGCATCGACGATGCCTCTGAGCCGTTCACGCTCGGCCAGTCGATCGCACGCGCCGATACGGGTGAGCTGATCGATGAGCTGGCTGTCCACCGTCATCACCACACCTCCTTGATTCATATTGCATCAATATAGTCCGATCTGATCTAACCTGCTGTGATCTACACCACATTCGTAAACGTTCTTAAGCCTTACTGCCTATGCCTTTACGACCGCTTCGCAGTCGCGGAGGTAGATCTCAACGAGTGCGAATTACGCGCACACGCACACCCGAGGAAGCCATGTCCAAAAAACACGATGAAGGCCTGGATTTGAGGCTGGAAGCTTTGCTCGTCGACGCACGGGCCTCGGGGTCGCGGACCTCTGACAACAAGCTCACGCGTGCGACAGCAGCGCTTGTGAAGGAGTTGTGGGATCCAGGCGTCGGCACACTGCACACGCTCGTCGCAGACGGCCGCATCGTCAGTGCTGGTCCTCTTCCCATCTCGATGACGATCGAGCCGGAGGATCTCGAATGGTTACGAGTCGACTACGACGAGCGCGACTCTCTGTGCATTGAGCTGG
Source organism: Rhodococcus sp. 06-156-4 (assembly GCF_002259345.1). Taxonomy (NCBI): domain Bacteria; kingdom Bacillati; phylum Actinomycetota; class Actinomycetes; order Mycobacteriales; family Nocardiaceae; genus Rhodococcus; species Rhodococcus sp. 06-156-4. The sequence goes on from NZ_NPGB01000037.1 coordinate 141,217, forward strand.
CGGTAGCCGGGCTGCCGACGTTCCTGCATGCGGCGGTGGACGAGAAGGTGTGGACCCCGGGTCGGGCATCGCTACTGACGTATTTCGTCAATGCATGCCTGATGCACAAGCTGCGTGTCGTGAACGCCTGGACGAAACCACGTCGGATCACCCGCCGGCTCGAGAAATTGGCCTACACAGACGACCTCGACGCCTTGACCTTGGACCTGTCCAACATCCCGTACGCGCGAAGCGCAGCTCAACTGCTGGTGCAACACGCCAATCCGAGGGTGAGAAACCTGCTCGGAGCGTTGATGAGCGGCCAGACAACCGCATCGGCGGCTATAGCCATCGGAATCAGCCCGTCCACTGCAAGAACCCACATGTTCAAGTTCCGAAAGAACGTCGTCGTCCCGCTCGTCGCCGACGGTCTACTCGATGCACCCGAGGGGACGTTGATCGCCGAACACATGGCCTTCTACGAGGATCTCTTCGACCACCGCAAGATTCAGAACGACTTATTAGACGAGGATCCGGGGGCCGATCCTGACGATCCGATCACACCCGAATATGTACCTGCCGAGATCTTCTCGCCCGAATGGGAGCCATCCGATGTCTTCTGACCGCCGCCGCGAAAACCGTTGGACCGACGCGTTCCGTTGGTACTCCCATCCGTTGACGTCTGTGATCGTCCTGGTCATCTTGAGCTTGGCGATAGCCGCAGTCTTCGGGCGTGACGTCGGCCCGCTGGCGTTCTTCGCCATGCTCGAATTCCTACGCGAATGCGCGAAGGCCACACAAGAACACGGAGACGATGGGTCATCAAGTCCTGAACTCGATTAGGGATGACACCGGCCACCACCTTGGATTGCGGCCATGCGTGCGCTGGACCAGGCCTTCTGCGACGGCCCCAGCGAGCGGGAACGGACGGTTCATCGTTAGCGAACAGACCTGGTCCAGGTATCGGCGACCGCGATGTTGCAGCCCAGCCCACAACGCCGGTCACTGCTCGTCGACTGCGAGCTCGTAGCATTGAACACGGCGGACGGGACGCGGGTGCAGGTGCCGCCGGACATGCCGGGTGTCGACGGGGCGACGTTGATGGCGATAGCGGCTGAGCACGGTATCGAGGGCATTGTCGCCAAACGTGCCGATTCGATATACCGTCCCGGTGTTCGTTCGAAATCGTGGTTGAAAACGCCGATAAGACATAGTGGGGACGGGATCATCTGCGTGTATGTAGGGTCCGGTGGCCGCGCCGGTGGACCGTTGGCGGCGCTGCTGCTCGGAGCAGCGACGAGGGCTGCGATCTGGTCTATATCGGCAGTGTTGGAACGGTTTTCGCCGATCAGGTACGGCGCGAACTGCCCGAGACCTTGAATGCGGTCGCTCGGCCGAACGGCCCGTTTCCCGGAACACTCCCGCGTAGCGAGACGGCTGGTGCAACGTGGGTCGATCCGGTGACGGTGGCGATAGTGGAAGTATCGCGAACAATCGACGTCTGGGCGTTTACGGCATTCGTCGTTCAAAGGCATCAGAGCCGAATGGACAATACGCAGGTTCGGATATGAATCGATGCACGTGGTGTGCGTTGTTGCTGGCTACACTGTAGAAAGATTTTTCATTCGATTCCGTATTAACGAAGGGCAGCGATTTCAGCCGTGGCGCGACAAACGTATGTGCAATTGGTCGACGACATCGACGGATCGGTCATCGACGACGATTCCGGGGAGGCGATCGAGTTCTCGGTCGCCGGTGTCGACTACGTCATCGACTTGAAAGCGAAGAACGCCACCGAGTTTCACCGCAAACTCAACTACTACATCGAGCATGCAACTCGTGTCGGAGGCCGCAAACGCAAAGCAGCAGCCACCTCGCCGAAAGCGACACCGTCGACGCCCGAGACCGCACCGACCAAGCGTGATCCGGAGCAGACCCGGGCGATCCGGCAGTGGGCAGCCGATCAGGGCTACGAGATCAGCGATCGCGGCCGGATCCCAGCGGAGATCGTCGACGCGTTCGAAGCAGCCCACTAGCTGTGAGGTGAGACGCCAGCCTTGTGGTGGTAGGCCGGTCGGTGCGCGCTCGGCGGGGGGTGCTCGAGGGGGCGCCGCAGGCCCCCCTCGACCGACGCCGGGAACGACGCAAGGGGGCGAGGGAAACCGGTGACGGTCTCCCTCGCCCCTTGCGTTGTCGGGCAGCTACTGTCCTGCGGTTTCGGCGTTGGTCTCACTGCTGGGTGCGGTGAGGGCGTCGTACCCGGCTTCGGGTGTCAGCTCGCCGGTGGCGACGTTCTCGACGGGGGTGAGCGTGTGTCCGTGCTGGTCGAGGAAGCCCAGGTAGTTGTCCTGGTTTCCGAAACCGGAGCGCTTCCACCAGTCCTTGCCGGTCCCGCTCATCCGTGCTTCGTATGCGGCCAGCACCTGCGCAAGCGCGATGACTTGGGCGCGTGGTTCGGATGCTTTGTCGATCACCGGGGCGATCGCTTCCCTGGCGGCGCGGTCCTCGGTTCCGGGGTATCCGGCGGTCGGGCCGGTCACCGCAGTAACATTCACGCCGAGTAGCTGCGCGAGGAACTGCGGTGCCTTGTTCTGGGTGAGCAGTCCGGGCTCGTCGACGAGTGTGTCGGTGATCCACTTTCCCGCGCCCTTGGGCAAAGTCTTGCGGGTCAGGAACTTCGTCAGCCATTCGATGCGGACTTCGGTCGCGATCACCGATGCCTTGTTCAGCTCCTTGGTGCGGCGAAGCGCTGCCCGCTGCGCCTCCTTGTGGGCGGCTTCTGAGGCGAGACGCTTCTGCTCGCGCGCTCGGGCGACAGCGGCGGCGTCGTCCGGATCGACCGCGACAGCGTCGGCATCGGCGTCGGCCAGCGCTGCAGCGAGGACCGGACCGGGTGCCGCACCGGCTGCGGCGGGGTCGGTGGTGAAGTACTCCGCCTCCCACACCTGTTCGGTCGTGATGTCCTTGCAGTGGTGGTAGCCGGTCGCCGCTGTCGATTCGGGGTCGTCTTCGGTGCCCCAATCGATGCTCTCCTCGCTGATGACCTCCCCGGTCGCGGTGAGGGTGAACTGCTCGCCCTTGCTCAGCCACACCGACCACGCGGCAGGGTGCGCCTCGATCACCTCGGCGGTGATTGCTCGCTGCTCGCTGTTCTTGCCTTCGGCGGGGATCACCAGGTCGTCGGCGCGGAACTGGCCATCGGCGAAGTACGGTTCGGTGTCGGCGATGGTGAAGCCTCGTTCGGCGTAGGGCTGCGCGGCGGCGGCGCGTTCTTTGCGTTCGGCGCGGTCCGCGAGCAGCCGCTTGGCGGTGTGCGCGAAGTGGTAGCGGTGCGTCTCGAGCAGTTCGCAGACTGCGTCGTGGTCGCCTTCGGCGTCGAAGGTGGCGAGCACTGCCGCTTGCTCGAGGTCGAGCTGGCCGCCGTCGAGGGCGTCGAGGGCGGTCTGCGACCGTCCTGCTGCGGCAGCGGTTTTCACCTGATCGCGGGGCATCTGTACCGCTTTGCTGATCTTGGTTGCCGAGACTCCGAGTTCGAGCATGCCCGTCACGGCCTTGGCACGTTGGCCTTGTGTGAGGTCGATCCGGCGGTCGTTGGCGACGACCTGCTGCGACAGTCGGGCGATTTCGCGTGCTTTGGCGTTTCCGGTGACGCTCCGGATCACCACGGGCACCGTCTCGGCCTTGGCTTCGATCGCGGCGAGGGTGCGCTGCTGTCCATCGATGACGACAACACGATCACCGTCGCGGATCGCGGAGATCGCTTGTAGGACTCCGTGTTCGGTGATGCTGTCGACCAGGGCGCGGAACTCGGGCGTCTCGGTGTCGACCTCGTCGCGGACGTTCGGGCCGACTTCGAGGGTGGCCGGGTGCAGGCGGGCGAACTCCTCGCCCGCCCCCGCCGCCACCGTGGTGTCGACGGCGGGGGCTTCGGTGGCGGCGGGAGCGGTTACGGTGTTCTGAGCGGTCATGATGTGGTGTCTCTTTCCTGGTAGATTCTTGGATCGGAGACACCGGGCAGGTAGAAGCTGTCCGGTGTTTTCTTGTTTCTGCAGGTGTTGCGACGAGCGGTGGTCAGGCTGCGGTCGCGCTCGGGTGTTGTCCTTCCTGGTAGGCGGTGGTGATCTGGGCCTCGCTGGCACCGTTCTCGCGTGCGATGCACGCCCATTTCGCGGCCTGCTCCCGGTGCACTGCCTCGGTGCTGGAGTTCGGGTCGACGGCGGCGCGGTCGGCTTGTGCGGTGTAGGCGGTGACCTGGCCGAGTGCGTGGGTGCGCACGTGGGTGGGGACGGTGGCGATCGCGGCCATGACAGCCGTCTCGACCGGTGTTCCGCTGTGGTGGGTGGTGACCTCGTGCATGTCGTGACGTCCCTTCTCTGCTGGTGACCTGGCCCTTGTGCCCTGCCACGTTTTTTCGCCGGTTGCTGGCGTGAGAAGAGGCAGCAGCGCACGCGGGCGACGGTGCAGACCACCGAGCCGAGAAGTTTTCGAGCGAGCGCAGCGAGCACGGGATCGAAAAGTTCTCGGACCCCGCAGGGGCCGGAGCGCAGCGGAGGTAGTGTGGTTGCGGCGGCGAACGTGGGTGATGCAGACTCGCCGGCGCCAGCACCCGCCGAAAAAACGATGCTTTTCGCTCTTGTGAGTGCGGAGCGCAGCGGAGCTCCATTGGGTGGACACCGAAGGTGGCCCGGTCCGCCCCTGCCACCACCTCGCGGGGCCGGCGAACCGGGCCGGTCCCTCTACGCGGCGCTGCCGCTCTCGTTGGTCGTGTCGGCTTCGTGCTGTGCGTCGTGGGCGTCGAGGGCGTCTGCGAGCTCGTGGACGCACTTGAGGACGGTCTGCGCGGTGTCGGTGATCGCGGCGGTGTCGCCGTCTGCCCATCCGGCGATGTAGCCGACGGAGTAGGCGCTGGTATCGAGTCCCTGCAGCCCTGCGAGGACGTAGGCGACGGCTTCGGCTTCGACTTCCATCCGGCCGCGGTGCAGGTCTTTCCGGGCTTTGGGGTCGGTGATCTGTGGGGCGTGAATGTGGGCGTGCCCGGATTCGTGCAGCATCGTTGTCGCGGCCGCGGCGGGTTCCAGGGTCTCGTCGACGACGATTCGGCGGCTGCCGTCGGTGGTGGTGTAGCCGTTGGCGGATCCGGCGATCGGCTCTCTGGTGACGGTCCAGCCGCGTGCGGTCATGACGGCGGCGGTGCGGTCGTAGATGTTCGCCGGGTCGGCGCCGGTGAGCAACTGTGCGATCTCTTCGGGCTGCGGGTGTCCCTCGATCGGGTCGGTCTGGGAGATGTCGAATACCGACAGGATCGGAAACGTCGGGATCTTGCGGCTGTTCTCGTCGCCGGTGCCGGGGTCGGTTTCGGTGATGGTGCGGGAGCTGTAGCCGTAGATCCGGATAGCTTTCTCGCCTTTGCGGACCTGCCGCCCGCGTCCTTGCCAGGACCGGAAGCCCGCGACGCGGGTCGCTTCGGGCTTTTGAGCCAGTATCAGCAGAATGTTACGAAAGCTGTATTCGTGGAACGACATTGCGGCATCGAGGTAGGCGCGCCAGGCGTCGGAGTCGGTGAGTGCGTCGACTTTCTCGGTGATCGTAGCGTGCAGAGTTTCGGCGAGCTGGCGCCGCGCCTCGGCTTTGTCTGCTGCGCTGGTGGTGGTTCGTGCTCCCATGATGGTTCCTCCCGTGCTCCGGCCGGTCCCCGGCCCTTCTCGCTCTGACAATTTCTTGTCGCCGTCATATGGCGTAGGGAGAGGGAGCGGCGGACGGGGACGACGAAGCAACCCTTGAGCCGCAGCAGTTTTCACCTGGGAGCGCAGCGAGCACGGGTAGGTGAAAAGTGTTCGGCGCCGGCGGCCGGAGCGAATGCGGAGTCAGGGGTTGATGCGGCGGTCACGGGTGACGCACACTCGCCAGGAGCCAGATGCACGACAAGAAAAACACTCTTTTACCGGTGCGGAGCGCAGCGGAGCTCGATTCGGTGGACACCGAAGGTGGCCGGGCGCGACAACACAGGTGAGGGCGGTACACGAGGAAGGCCCGCCCCTTGCTGTGGGACGGGCCTGGTGAGCTGGTGAGTCAGTCGGTGCGGGGCGCGGGGGTGTCCTTGCCTGCGGCGACGTCACGGAGCCACTGTGGGACGGGTTCGTTGTCGTATTCGCGGAGCTTGATCGACGCGCGAGCTGCTGCGGAACGCACTTGCATGGACCGTCCGCGGCGGGCGGGGCGGTTTTCGGTGGTGGTCATCGCGGATCCTCCGTTCCTGTCTCGGTTTCATTGTCGCTGGTGTCGTCGGTTTCCGCCAGGGTGCGGGACTTGTTGGCGATGTGGTCGGCGATGGTCCACAGTGTGCGGCGGTCGGTCTTGGCGATGAACGGCGTGGATGCGACGGTGCCGAACACTTCCCAGCCGAGTTCGGATTCTTCGTCGTTGTCGCTGACGGTGCGCTCCAAGCACCAGGTGATGCGTTGCCAACTCTGAGCCCTGTTGTCTGCGTGGGTGCGTTGGTTGACGGTGGCCATGACTCCGGCGACGGCGAGGATGCCGACGATGAGGGTGATCCATGCTTGGGCGGGCATGACGGTGTGTGCAGTCCTTTCGGTGGTGGGCGGGCGACAAGCCGGGCAAGCGGAGGAGTTTTCGCGCTGGTGAGGCTCCCCCGGCCGCTGTGTCAGGGTCGGCCGGTGTCGGCTTGCTGTTCGGTGAGGATCGGGGTGTCGTGGCCGATCGCCCATGCAGCATTCTCCCATCCGGGCAGCTTTTCGATGGTGGCCGTTTCGAGGACCGTGCAGAAGTGGAACGCTTCGCTGGTGGACCAGTTGTCGGTGGCGTCGGCTTGGTAGCGGTAGCAGCTGATCGCCTTCAAGATTTCGACGGGTTGGCGGTGGATGCTGCGGGGCCGCTGGTGGGTGTAGAGCGCGAGGTCGTCGTCGTTGTAGGTGTCGTTGACGCTGGCGATGTTCTGATCGAGGAGCATCTGCCCGACCGCGTCGGCGCTGGCGGCGGTGAGCTGACGTGCCCGACTGAATGGTCGCCAACCTGGGATGATGCCGTTGTACGCGTTGCCGTCGATGGGCAGCTCTCCATCCGGGGTGGGAACGTTCCAGGTGAGCGGGCGTAGCGGTGACCACAGTCCGGCGTGGACGAGTACGGCGATGTGTTCGCTCGAGACGGTGAATGCGCTCATGGTGGGTTCCTCTCCCCTACTGGCCGACCCGGTAAGTCCGGTCTCTGCCACGTTGTTTTCGCCGGAAGGTGTTCTGGCGTGAGGAGAGCCCGGAGCGCACGGGCACGCTGTCCTGCCTCGTCAGACGAAAGTTTTCAGCCGGAGGCGCTGTGAAAAGTTTTCGGAGCCCGAAGGGCCGGAGCGAACGCGTAGTGCGGGGTGGGTAAGGCGGGTACGGGTGATGCAGGATCGCCGGGAGCCAGAACACCGGCCGATAACAACTGCTCTTCAATGGGTTCGGTGCGTCGCGGAGCGGGCGTTCGGTTCGGTGGACGCCCGCAGGGTGGCCGGCCGCCGACAGGCGGAAGCATTACCGCGGATTTGTCGTCGACGTGAGCACCTCGGCGCCGCGGAGTGCTCTCGGTGATTGTGCGGGAGCGACGGGGACCGGACACGCTCGGTGTCGAGGTAGCCTTATTTATTTTGCTCTACAGTCGGTGGCCAGACGTAGGGAGTGACGTTACCCGGTTTGGTTGCTATTACGGCGTAGGGGATTTCGGAATCCCAGTCGAAGTAGACGTTGTTCCACACCCGCGGGCCATCGAACTGCGTCAGCCCGCCATGGAACTTCGCTTGGTTGAACAACGTCCGCTCACTGTGGAACTCCGCACCGACGAACCACGTCCGCTCACTGTGGAACTCCGCACCAAGGAACGCCGTCCGCACACTGTAGAACTTCGCCTCGTCGAACAACGTCCGCTCACCATAGAATTCCGCACGTCCGAACGACGTCCGCTCACCATAGAACGTCGCACCGTCGAACGTCGTCCGCTCGCCATAGAACGTCGCACCGTCGAACGTCGTCCGCTCGCCATAGAACGTCGCACCGAGGAACCACGTCCTCTGATTGTGGAACGGCGCATCGCCGAACTCCGCACCGACGAACAACGTCTGCTCACTGTGGAACTCCGCATTGTCGAACAACGTCTGCTCACTGTGGAACTCCGCATTGTCGAACATCGTCCACTCACTGTAGAACTCCGCACCGACAAACGAGGTTAGCTCGCCGTGGAACTCCGTATTGTTGAACGACGTCGTCCCCTTACTGTGGAACTCCGCATTGTCGAACAACGTCTCCTCACTGTGGAATTCCGCCTGGTTGAACAACGTCTGCTCACTGTGGAACTTCGCTTCGATGAACGAGGTTTGCTCGCCGTGGAACTCCGCCTGGTTGAACAACGTTTGCTCACTGTGGAACTTCGCCTGGTCGAACAACGTCCGCTCAGTGTGAAATTCCGCTTGGTAGAACGACGTTTGCTCGCCCTGGAAGTTGGCTTTCGTGAAGTCGATGGTTCCTTTGAAGTGGGATCTTGTGAAGTCTGCGTTGTGGAAGTGGGCGTCGGTGAGGTCGTAGTTGTAGTTGCTCCAGTTGTGGTGGTGGTTGGGTTGGAGGTGGTTGGCGATGGTGCGGGTGATGGCTTGTCGGACGTTGAGGTCGTCTCTGGGGTGTTCGTGGGTGTTGTCGGTGTAGTTGTATTTGGTGTGGTGGGTTCGTGTGGTGTGGGTGCGGAGGGTGGGGTCTTCGGTGGGTGGTGTGTAGGGGCGGGTGAGGTAGCCACAGAGGTAGTTGATGCAGGTTTGGGCGTCTGTTTGTCGGTTTCGGTCGATCCAGTCGTCGGTGAGTGCTTCGAGGGCGTAGACGCCTGCGAGTCTGACTTCTGGTGATGGGTCGGCGAATTGGGCTGTGGTGGTGACGAATCGGCGTCGTAGTTCTTGTGTGTCGGTGAGCTCGTGTGCGCGTTGTGTGTTGGTGGTGTCGAGTTCGTTTCGTTGGTTGGCGATGCGTTCGTTGCTGGTGCGGGTGAGGTGGGTTCCGGTGTAGGCGATGGCGGCGGCGGTGACGACGAATATTCCGCCGATGATGGTTCCGTGTCCGGGGGTGATTGTTTGGTCGAGGTACCAGTGCCATGCGGTGGGGCCGAGAAGGCCAGCGACGAATCCGGTGATGAGGGCAATCGCCAGGGTTATCGAGATTGAAATTTTGTTGTGTGCGAGCCATTCGGTGATGGATTGTTCGACTGGCAGCTCTAGCCCTCCGAGATCTTCTTGCTCGCCGAGCTCCTCGGACTGTTTTAGCTCGTCTCGGTGTCTCGAGGCCGGAGTGTTGGCGGGCTGGGTGGGGTCCGAGTCCTGGCTGCTCACGGTGGTGACGGTAGCGGTTTTCGGTGTGGTTGGCGCGGACGCGTCTCCGTTCAGACCCGTAGGTTGATCCGAGGCAAGGTGCGCTGCTGAGGCCGTGGCGCGGGTGGCAGGCAACTGGGTCGGGTACAGACACCTATGGAGCTGTTTGCGGAAGGACCCGCTGAACTGCCCTCTCCGCTGGGCTGAGCCGGGCACCGCCTTACGGAGGCGGTTGCGAGGGCGTAACGGAGGCCAGGCCACGTCGCGCGGGGCCGCGGTGACACTTGTGTCGATCATTGCAACGAGCCCGCGTCAGGTAGTCCTCGAAAAGGAGAAAGGCACCTCAGTGGGTGTTGGAAACCCCGTGAGGTGCCTTTCTCGCCACACACCCGCCTGGGGCGGAGGACCACCGAAGAGCAAAAGAGTTCCTCCCGACGGCCAAGGCGAGACGGACCGCTTCCAGAATGGAGTCGTCTACCCACACCCCAGCTCCCCTGTCTCACGGATCGGTGCCCCCCCCCCCCCAGAAACGGTCGCCTGTAAGACAAACGTCACGCGCTGATGTCGGACAGCTCGTCGTACAGCGACGGCGTCAGTGAGCGCGACTCGGTGACATGCACGGCACCGGGAGGAAGCCGGGTCTCGAACAGCGTCAGCACGTGACCCTGACCGGTAGCCGACGGAGCGATCACCGCAGGGACTTTCAAAAACCAGGCGGCGTGCCCGACAGCTTGGCACGCAGTCCAGTCGTCGTCGGCGATGTCGGCCGGGTCGAGCCCGACGAAACCGAGAGCCTCCGGCGTGCGCAGATCAAGTACGGCAAGGTCGCGAACTTCGAGCGTGTGAAGCAGATACGGGACCTGCAACATCTCGTGCGGGTCGAGCTGGTTGGCTGCTGCCGCGCGCTGCACCTCGCCCATGCACGCCGCCTCCGGGATGGCGAGATAGATCGCCGGAAAAACCCCGCGAGGGTTCCACCGCCCCCCATACAGCCGCGCCCCTGCACCGGAGAGCGGATCTCTACGCACAGTGGTGTATCTGTACGCCTTGCCATCGAATACCGACGTTCCCAGAGCGTCGATCCGCTCGACGACGACGTCATCGAGTTCGAGGCTCACATCACCACACCGTCTGCGAGGGCCTCGATCAAATCGAGCACATCCTTGTATCGGCCATCGTGAATCCGGTCGGCAGGACGATCATGGTCGAGCAACCGATTCGGGGTGAACATCCACAGATTGGCGTGATCGCGCGGCAAAACTTCAGTGACCGCTTCGGCCACGTACGACAGCTCGATCAGTCTTTGCTTGTTCAATCGCTGCGGAACCGCTCCGCCGCTGGACCATCTGGCCACTGATCGCGCCGAAGCGTCGACGATTTCACCTATTTCGTCCTGGGTCAGGCCTAGCCCGTCGATGAGACCGGTGACTTTGACCGCAAGAGCTCCCTGCGATGGCACCATCATGTCGTTCCTTCTGTCAGTTGCTCTGTCATGTATTCTGTCACAAAAGCGTCGACATCGGTAGGAGCCGTCATGGCGATCGAGTTTAAGCTGAGTCACGGGGACCACCTCGTGGTCGAGGACTTCCTCTCCCGCGAACCTGATGGTGTGCAGGCGATCGTGCTGCATGCCAAAGACATTGTGCGTCAGAACGCAGCCGCTGAAGTCGCCAAGGATGCAGGCGTCCAGGTTTTGCTCGACCCCGCCACCGACAAGTTGGCCAGCGCTGGCTTCGGGCTCGAGAAGTTTCCGTGTTACGCGGGCAGTCCATACGACATCGACACCCTCGCGCGGGTACAAGACGCGCGCCGCGAACTGGTTCAACGAGTTCTCGAGATACAGCCGGGTGCAGTGACACGGTTGATCGCTCCGCATTTCCATGTCGCCGACCAGCGTATCGCGAACCTCAACGTGAGCCTTGCCGAAATGTCCAGCGTGATGGGCGATTTGGAGGTCCGTGCGGTCGTTTCACTCCCCACCTCCTATACCGTGGCTGCAGCGGAGGAGTTGGCACGTGAGTATTACAGGGCCGGCGTGCGTGATGTCGAGCTGCGATTCAGCCCCCTCGGCGGCGACAACGAAGGCATTAAAAAGATCAAAACGGTCTTCGCCATCCTTGACCGCTTTCGAGATGCCGGCCACACCGTCCTGCTCGGACAGTCCGGAAATATCGGCCAAGCTGCAGTGGCATTGGGGCACGCAGACGCCTACTCGGTCGGTATCGGCATAGGCGAAAAAGTCGATCATGCCGGGGCAATACGGCGGCTGGCGACCCCGCCGAAACCGCGCACGGACGACAAGTCCGGCGGCGGACCTTCCTCCGGCATCTATCTTCCGGGACTGGCGTTGACCGTCAGCCGCGACCGCGGAAAGAAATTGTTGTCCAACACTGACATTCGAAGCAAGATCACCTGCCGAATCGGTAGCTGCGGTGCCAGCATCGCAGGCCCGATGGAAGATCCGCGTACCCACTACCTGCACTCGCGCACTGCCGAGATGTCGGCACTGACGAGCAAACCCGCTCGCTGGCGCCCCACCCTTGAGACCGACCGCCTGCGGCGAGCCCTGGAGCTACGCTCCTCGATCAACGAACACCACCTCGAAGGCGATACACCACTGAAAGTACGTACCTTGCACAGCCTGATCGACGACATCGAATTCGAAGCAGCCGCCAACGCCTGACAGTCATGCGCGCCAGCTTCAGCCGTTTCCGCATCCTCGGGTACGGATCTACGCTTGTCTGCTGATTTCGTGCACCGCCTGCCGCCCGGTCACGGTCTCGTTGCTTACCTATGGTGTCCTGGACCAGATCGAAGGTCGGTGTCTCACCGTTCGCTGTCACGTCAACGTTCGTTTCTAAGGCATAAGCAGCTGGACCTTCGCTCACACTGTGGGCAGCTCGGCAAGCACCCTTAACCTCGTGGGCGTTTCACACAGAACACTAATTCGGTTGTGAACGTCAGCATCCGATCGGAGAGACTGAGGTATGCAGTCCGCAACTAATTACGACATCTACACGCTGGCCGTGGGACCTTGTGCGAGCGTCGACGAGCTCTTGAGCGAGCTGTCGAACCATGTCGGTACGTTCATTGTGGAGGCTACGGTTGCCGGTGGACGCGTGTCTTCGGTATCGCACTCCGTGTTTGAGCTGTCGGGAGAGTTGCACGCATCCGCTCTGATCACGATCGAGACGGACCTCTGACAGCACTCACCCAAACGTCGGTTCAGAAAGACACGACTGCACGACTTCAGAAGTGGACGACTGCTTCCGGCAATCTATCCGCCAGCAGAGACCGACGAGAGCCATCAGTGCCGTCTGCACTGTCTCACCGGCAACTTGTCTCATCAACGGTCGTATCTGGGACGCTGCTTCGTCGATGCGTGTGCGGGTTTCGGCCCAGTCTGCGCCGACCCGGCCGAGGCTGCGGTGGTAGCCACCGCAGCCGTCAACTTGGGTGCGCGCGATAGAAGTCATCGAGCGTGTGGGCCTACGCGGGCACCGATAGACGCCGACGTTCTTCGAGCACGTGCGTTTGGTCGATCGCCGCGTTCATTCGTTCGATGCCGCAGTGTTGGGCTGTCGTCATTTGTAGGTCGAACCACTCGGCGAGGTGGACAGAGACTATCGAGGTGTCTACACCGAGTTCCGCGGCGACATTACTGTAGGACCAATCTGGATGTTCGAGGTAGACAAGCACGGTCGCCCATACAGCGGGCGCGAGTCCACCACTTTCTCGTGCTGCAGCAGATGCAGTCCGTGCGGTGTCGGACGCGTCCGGACTTAGTTGCGGCTGTTCAATGGCCGCTTGCACTTCTATCGCCTCGTATTTTCGTGGTGCACGCAGGATGACCGCGAGTACTTCTGTCATTCCGAGCAGGAATACCGGTGCAACAGTTGCAATTCCGGCAGCAACGACGGCGGGCACTGCGCTTGAGGTCAAAGTTGCGTGATAGCCATTTCCGAGAATGGAAGCACCCGCTGCAACAGTGAGCACAGCCAGTACAAACTTTCGTCCACGCACAGTTCTGGTGTCCGTGTGGTGAGACAGCGCGAGCGCAATCACCGTGGTGGCGACGATTGCGCCGTCGAGAACAACAGGCAGGACCCACGCACGCCCTGAATCGGTACCTGCCATGACTGCCAAGTCTCTGAGCGCTGCGAAAGACAGCCAGAACGACGACACGGCGATGCCCACTGTCAGCGCAATGCCGGTTATCAACGCGGCTAGGAGAACCTGCGGATGAACAGTTTGCGCAGGTGGAGGGTCGACCAATCTCTTATTGCTAGGCGTGTTCATTCGAGACTCCGTTCTGTGGTCGCCTGCTGGCGAACACACATGACCGCATCGATCGCCCGGATCCCGAGTGAATGATGCAGGACGGGACCAATTGCTGACTTCCTCATCGAAACCATTTGTGCGACCTCGACGAGGGGCGTGTCTTCCGGTTAAGTTCCGACGTACTCAGCTGACGCGGAGGTATAGACGTAAGGCCTGCTCGACAAGAGCACTTCTACTACCAGCACCCCAGTCGCTAACCAGCTGATCTAGAACCGCTGCGTCGGTGTTGATGACACCCGCGAGCGGAACGCGAGCCCGGGGCGCATTGTGACGTCGGCGTGTGGGTCTTCCGGCCTCCGCCCTCCTGAAGAGTCCTGAGCCCGAGGTGACTACATCGTTCGCCCAATGGGCCTTCAATTCGTCTGCATGCTGCTCCACGGCGTCGAGTACGACCTGCCCGTAAGAGCGTGCTGTTGTCGGATCTGCGCTCCGCTCATTGAGAGTGAGCGAACGAAGGGCACCGTAGATTTCCTCCGGCAGCGCCACCTCAGGTGGGGCAATGCGACTTGCGCTCGTCGGCGCGTCACGTCTGGCAGTCTTTCGCCGCGCGTCTGCGCGGCGAGCTGAACTTTGCTTGTCGTCAGTCCCGGTCGGCGCGGATACGGTCGGGACCGTTCCTTCGAGTTGTGCGGACTCGTCCTCCGTCGCGGCAGCCGACGCCTGAGGCAAGTCTGCATCGCGCTGGTCAGACGTGCGGGATTCGTCGAAGACAACATCAGCGGATTCCGTTGCTGCAGCTTCGTTGTGGTCAGGGGTTATTGCGACGGCCTGACTAGCCGCCGTTGGCTGCTCGGCATTCGCAGTAGACTCCGCCGGACTTCCACCGGCAGCTGCCGCATCGCGGACCAGATTGAGTGGCGGAAGCAGGTCATCTAGATCGTTGAGTGCGTTCGGATCGAATGCGGCACGGCGCTTCCTGGTACTCATGCGACGCCGCCCGCAACACGACCACGTTCTGCGTTCGCTACTCGGCTGAGGATCTCTCGCGTCAGGGCCTGATAGTCCGACGCTAGCCCTGAAGGATCTCTCGACCACAACCGATCAGCTGCCTTACCTTTCTGACGCAGGCGCTGTAGGCGATTCTTTTGGTCTGATTCCGCTACTTCGACCAGTTCCAACGGGGTGAGATGCCGGGTTCGCAGGTCAACAGCAGCAGCGCGGTCGGATCGAATGAACGTCTCGAAGGGGTCCGCACCGCTGCCTTCAAGAAGGTCGTGCACTTGGTCGAACACTTCACGATTTCGAGCTGTCGCACGAGGATTGGTGTCGAAAAGCACGACACCCAGCAGTTGGATCTGAGATCCCTCTTTCCGAGAGCGCAAGTAACGCATCGCGAGCAGCTCGACGCCCGACAGGCTGGCATCGTCGTCTTTGGTGGGAACGAGAAGGTACCGAGCCGTACCGAGCAAAGCTTCAAGAAGGGGTGCGTCGCCAGGGCCGGAGTCGATCAGCACCAAGTCGTAATTCTCGGCCGCGGTCAAATCGTTTAGCGTCTGAGTGAGATTGCCCCGCAGATTGATTCCAGTTTGTTGGGCCGTAGCAGCAACCGAAGCGACCACTGCGAGTGCCGGACCACCAGGGATCACGTCTAAATTTGGGCGAACCTCTCGCATGGGCGTCAGTGGCTGCGCAAACTGCAGCGCCATACTGAGGCCACGCCCATTGTCGCCTTCGACGCCGAGATCAGACGAAGTGACGTTCGCCTGCTGATCGGCATCGACCACGAGCACTCGTCGTCCTGCAGAGGCGACCATTCCAGCCACAGCCGACACGATGGAGCTCTTGCCGACGCCGCCTTTCTGATTGGCGACCAGCACTGTCCGTGAAGTTCCCATTGTCGTCACCCGCATGAAGGTACCGGACGCCCGCCTCAAAAGCAGCCTGTGACACGCGCACTGATCCAACTGTTTAAACGACTTGATGAACAGCTTTTGTTGTAGCTGCAGGAGCAGCGTGTGCAAGAGCCTTGCGAACAGCCAGAGTCCAGGGTTTACACCAAGCGGTATACATAGCTTTGACTGCGTCTTTAGAAGCAACTATTTAAACAGCTCTGCGTATAGCCGTATTCAGGGACGGAGTTACGCCATGCGGGACGGCCTTACATGTTGCCATTGTAATGGCTGAGTGTATGACCCAAATACAGGCCGTTAAACAGGACTGCGCTTCAGCTGTGTGCATGGCCCGTGCTCTAGCGCTAAACACGGCCTGCCTAAAGAACTGTTCACTGCACAGTCACCAGGCCTCCTTTACGCCCTTCCCTACGTACAAACACAAGGCTTGATAAGCGGACCGCCAAACGCCCGTCCGCATGTCTTGTCTAACGGGCATTTGACAGTTCAGTTACACGGCCCCACGAACGCTCCTACGTAAGCCCATGCGTATGGTCCGTCGTATGGGCTTACATATGCTCTGTCAAGCCGCCATATCTATACTTGCAGGTCAGAACCGTATTCTCAAGAATCCAGACGCTGGTGACCGCTCCATCGTCAGTCGAAACCTACCGCATAACAACCGTACCTGCACGCAGACGTAGCGTTGCAGAGACAGCCCGAGCAATCTCAAAAGCATCAGGCAAGATCCAAGGCTTTCGCGCAACGCGGAACCCCGCTCAGTCCTTCGACCGATCCTCAGGCCAGTACCGATCACGCGAGGCACGACTAGGTTTGGCAGTAAACGAGGAGCCACTCAGTCGACCATCTCCCGAAACCTTCCGGCCAACGTCCACCCTTTCCACGCTCGCCGACTCACCAGCGGGTGACAGAAAACTATGATCGAATCACAACACACCGAGACCCGGTTCAGCCGGTGGCCCGACCCGCCAAGCATTACCTGAATGCCCTTCCCAGGTTTCCAACGAGGGTAAACGTCGGCGTCCTTAATCCAACGACCTGCCGACGCCAATCGACGCGACCCGCTGCTGGCCGCCCGCTGAGGGTGATCGCTTGTACGGTCTCCAGAACACACGCGCGGACCGCGCTCGACCGCATGAGGCTAGGGGAGCGCCAACTAAACAAGCAACGGGCAATCTAATCATGAGCCGCACGCAACGCCGTACGACGGACAGCACCTCTAGCCTTCCGTAAGGCCGTACATATGGTCTTATTTTGGTCAGTGCAAAGCCAGGCCACGCCGACGTATACATTGCTGGATTTCCGAGTCGCGCATCACGGGCAAACCAGTCGCCGATGATTGGGGCGCTAGATACGCATGGCTTTCGTCACTGTGACAGTGAAATCTCGGACACGGTCGCTTGCAACGACTGCGACTGTCCGATCGCCGTGCGAATTCACAGCACCAGAACGGCGAGCAGATTGCTCCAATCAAAACCGTAAACGGCGGGACAAGCTAGCCTTCCGACGCCAGGAAATGATCGTCTACCGAGGGAATCCGAGAACACACGCACGGATCACTCGATCGCATGAAGCTAAGGGGGCACCCGGCCAAACGCGGGTCAAGGAACTCAATCGTGAGCCGCGTACACGCAGACTTGTGGCGGGCAGCAGCTCCAGCCTTCCGTATGGCCGTACCCATGGGCTCTCGTATGTGCTTAACTTTTAATGGTACGAGGCCACACGGCGCTGGTGCAGTGGATCTGCTGCACCGACCGGCCGAAGATCCCCGACGGGTAACGCTCGCAACCCCACTCCAGGTTCTTGGTGGCGCGCAATTAGGCCAATCGGGTACCAGCATTGTCCACCCGTCGAATGTCGGCGTCTCAGACGAACAATGATGCCACCAGCCAGGCAATATTCCAGCGGAGTGCGCCGAGGCCGTGCGACCAAGATCAGGATCGCAGGTCAGTCCCTGCCTGCACCCACGCAGTCTCGCTTTCCCGAACAAGTTCAGCTTGGCCCGAACAGCAGGTACACCGCTCGGCACATGGCGCCACAGTCGGGCCGTCAGCTCGAAACCTCGTCTTCCTGACTGTCGATAGAAAAGCCACCGACACGAATGGAAACACCAGCTGAAGAGACTGACGTTCAAGCTGGGAATCTCGACAGCAATCGCTCAATCTGGCTATTTCTTCAAATACGAGACCAGTCACCCTTATTTTTTTCGCTCACAACCACGTAAATTTCGTTTTCCGCACCATCTACGCCGAAACAGCAGTTCAGGACAGTTTTTCTCCGCAGACGTGTCGGTGACCTGCGTTAGGCTGCCACCATGGACTTCCGAACAGGCCGAACACCTGCGGTGAGCACATCAGTGGGCACTGCGGGACTCGCGTCCGTGGCCGTTGAGCCCGAGATCCCACCCGCCGTGGCGAAGCGGATCGCGAAGGCGGTGGAATCTTCGCGGTCGGAGGGAACTCGGCGCACCTACGCCGCCGGATGGCGACGCTTCGCCGGGTGGTGTAACCGCGAGGGGCATGGCGCATTGCCGGCGCACCCGGTCACCGTCGCCGCGTACCTCGTCGACGCCGCCGACACCCGCACCGAAACGGGGGAGCGGGCCTACGCCGTCGCCACGTTCGGCACCTGGATTGCGGCGATCAACCATCAGCATCGCACCACCGGACATCTGTCCCCGACAACGCATGAACTCGTCACCGCGACTCTGTCCGGCATTCGCCGCGAGTACGCCGTGGCAGGGGACCGGCCCCGCACCCCTCGAGACCCGCTGTTGGTCGACGACATCAAAATCCTCGTTCAGACAGCGCGGGAGCAAAGCAGGGGCTGGGCGGACGAAGTGCTCGAACGCCGTGATTCGGCGATTCTGCTGCTCGGGTTCGCTGGCGCATTCCGCCGCACCGAACTCTCGGAGCTCACATGTGGGGATGTCACCGTGAACCGGCACGACGGCCTGCACGTGCGACTGCGGAAGTCGAAGACCGACCAAGAAGGCAGGGGCGCGGTGAAAGCCCTGCCGTACACCGAGTCCCACGAGACATGCCCACCCTGCGCCTACGTCCGCTGGGCGCAGGTCGTCGCGGCATTCGACGCCGGTGGCCGCCCGTCGGTCATCCGGCTGCTCCGTAAGCCTGACCCGTTCGACAGGCACGTGTGTCGCGGGGGAGTGCCCCGTACCGCCGCCCGGTCACCGCTGCTGAGAGCGATTGCAAAGAACGGCAACCTTGGCTCCACGGCACTGTCCGGAGCAGCGATCCACCAGACCATCCGCCGACGCGCAGAACACGCAGGCTACGACCCCACGGCCCTCACCAAGCTAGGCGGACACTCACTGCGCGCCGGCTTCGTCACGCAAAGCGCTCGCAACGGGGCCGACGGCTCCGCCATCGCCCGGCAGACCGGACACGTCAGCCTCGACTCGGTCGAGGTGTACCGCCGCGAACATGCACCCCTTATTGGCAACGCCGTCAACAAAATTGGCCTCTAACGGTACACCGCCGCTGGGCCAACAGTGCGTCAAACTTAGTCGGCATGACTAAGCGGTAGCCGCCAACCTTAGATCAGGTGCCGTCAATTGGTCCGGGCGTGTTGTAACTGCCGAGCGACCATCCGCTCACCTGCGATAGCCTTCCTCGCCAGAGGGTTTCAGGAAGGGCATAGCTTGCGCCCGGCGCAAACACGCTTGCGCCACGTAGGTGTAGATACGAAATAGATGGTTCACCCGCATCGGCGACGTCCGAGTAGGTCCCGCCTATATCAATGAACAGATCCGCGAGCGCTTTGCGAGCGCGTTTGTCTTCAGCTGCGGCTGCGCCTTGAGCGACCTTCTTCGCGAGCAGGCTGAAATAGGTCGCACCAGATATCAACAGTCCCGAAACCACCGTGCCCGAGACGTGCAGGGTGACCCCCATCTCGAAGCCTTGGACCCTGTCTACGACGCGTACCAACGAGACAAGCGCCCAATCCGGGTTCGAATTCACTTCCTCAACCTGGGGAGCCGCCAACGCATCATCGCTGAAATTTAGCGGTTGCTGCTCGTTCATCATTGCCCTCTCTCCATCGTTCATAAAATCGCATTCACGTCAGCGGGCGTTCATGCCGATTCGGAAGTGCGGGCGCATTTCGCGAAAAGTCGAGCGAACTTAATTTGCCAAGCGGGTGCGAAACTAGCTGACCGCATACCTGATGTACGACCCTTGAGGCAGCCAAAACCATTGTTCGATGACTTGGAGTGAATAGGTGATCGAAAGCTGGTTGCTTCCAAGCATCGCCGCCCAGCAACCCCTCGAAGCAAGCAAGTTCTATCGTTTGCAACAGATCTCTCGCCACCACCGGATCAGCTCGCAAACGGTCGACAAAGTCGAGATACCCCTCAACGAATGCAGGTGGCTCCATAACAAGCTCGCGCAGGCTGACGTCCAAGTTTGGGAGCCGTGATGCACCCACAGCGACATAGCGATCGTGGGTATTGCCCACAACATGACTCGCCAGAGCCTCCATCTGTCGGATAATCGCCGCGACATGCGCCTCGTCCGCGGCGCCAACGGTCAGATTGGTGTGAAGCCGACTCCGGAGTACTGACCTTGGAACGATGTCGAGGTCACCCGCGTGAGACAACGCGGCCAGCGACACCGCCATAACACAATGGCCAGCCAAAACGCTCGCCGAAGGATCTGGGAGAACGCCCTGATCTTCCACTTGCAGACCAAATTCGCGTAAAGCGCTTAACACTTCGTGAGGAGGTGCCAAGAGAGCATCAGATCGCAGAAAGTTCACGGTGTCCGAATCAATGCTTCCGAGCCCTTTCAGTTGTCTCTCGGTTCGAAGCTCCGCCCCAGCGCATACCTCACCTCCGATGTGCGCAAAGGTGTCAGGCAACCATGCGTGCCCGGCCTCGCGTGTTGTGAGAGTTGTCTCGTCTAGCGTTTGCACGTCCAGCTTTTCGGCAACTGCTCGACCTCTGCGGCTGATCGTCGGTCGCACCAGGGTGCATCTATCCAGAGATAGAAACTGCTTGAAGCCCGCGAGCCAAAGCAAGCGGTCAGGTTCACCGGATTGCCCCTTCCCGCTCTTGCATTCGAGAGAGCTGCGCTGCACTCGAAGCCTCGAGTCGACGTCGATTGCCAGAACATCGATGTCAGTCAAGATGTCCCGGCCCGGTTCTGGGCTCTCCGACCGAACTGGGACCCGCAACCTACTCAATGCGCCTTCGGCAAACTCCAGGCGAGCCACCCGCCGCTCAAGATCTGCCCCTGGGTCCGCGACTACATTCTTGCTTGCTGGCCGTCTGCCAGTACCCGTGTCTTGGTTCCGTAACGCTCTACGAGGCGGGTCGCCCGACGTTCGTCGATCTGACGCCGCACGTGCTTCGGTTTGCTCCCGGGTACCCGTGCTCGCCGTCGGCTGACTCGCATCAGCGTCGTTCAGATCAGGCTTGCTCGGCATCGCTCGCGTTGGCAAACCCTTAAGACTTTCCGCAGCGACGGCTGGCGGGACACCTGTTGGCAGATTCAACTTCTTTGGCTCGGCCATTTCAACGGCCCCCGCGTCCGTGCCGAGCAGCTTCCTGCCGGAGAGCTGCAACAAGCTTTGCTGTATCAACGTCGTCGGTCGGTGCCACCACGGCCAAACGCGCACGCTCTTGCTCGACATGCACGTACGAACGCTGCGCTCGAACTGCCGCTGCCGCATCGGGATTCACTCCCGACTGGTCGCGACCGTCCAGAATTTGCAGAGCATCCTCAGCAACTTCGGATTGAAGCAGTTCCAATCCGAAGTAGCCGGGACGTGTCCCGTCAACTACTCGGACGATCCCCGCGGTCTCGAGCATGGGGTAATCGGTCCCGATATTTGTCGTGTTCCCGGCCTCACCTCGATCAATCAAGCTTCTGACGAATGAGGCTGGGTTCCGAAGCTTATATGTCGCGTACGTCGCTGCGTAGATCATGGAGCCAACCAATTGCCGAACCTGGCCCGACGCGTCGCCGGCCGTTCCACCGAACGGGTCGCGGTTCAGATGCGGTGTGAACAGAAAACCGCGTTCGTCACCCGAACCCGTTTGCACGACGGACCGCTGGACGAGTCCCTGGGAGACAGCGAAGTCAACCCACTTCTTCTCGGTGGACTTGACAGCTGCGTCTGGCATCCCCGGAGACGCACCGACCTCTTCGATGAGACCAGACATTTCGGTGGCGATTCGAGCGTCGGCCGCCCGAATCGCTGTTTGGACCAGCGCCGCGCCATCTGTCCAGACATTTGGGTTGAACAGCACGTCGGAACCGTCGTCTGCCTTCACTCGGGCAACAAGGCTTAGAGCAATAAGGTGGCGTATAGCTTCTTCGGCCGCTTCTTCACCAGCGAGGCAACCCGACCCGGCCTCCTCGGAGGAACCGACTGCGACGGCCTCGCCTGCGGTAATCGGACGAATTGTGGTGGCCCTAAGGATCGCAATGGCTGCATACTGAACAGCCGTCACATTCATGATGGCCATGATCTGTCGAGCGGCCCCTATCACTACAGAAGGGGCCGGAATCAGTTCCGAAACAGCTATCGGAGCACCTGATCCATCTCTCTGCACATCGAGCCATCCCAGTGTTTCGAGTGCTGCGACTATTGCTTTTCGAGTCGTAGTGCCGATGCTTGCCTCGGTTGCGATCGCTCGAACACGTTTGGCGCTGCTAGTCCCGGAGGACCTCAAACGGAAAGCCAAGTCGAGGGTCTTGCCCGCAATCTCTAGTTCTTCGAGCTCAACTTTCGCCGAGGTGGTCGCGTACGAGTTGAGATGGCGTGACAGACCAAGCACCAGCTCTGCTTCGGATAGCATGCCACCAGCTTCGCATACCGACCGTTATCGACAGCAACGGTCAGGCCTTTCAGAGCGTTCGGACGCACGGTGCCTGGGCTCTCTCTACCGGCGACGGCAACGTGTCTAAGCGGTGGCTGTAACAAGGGCTCGTTTCTTGTACCGTCGAAAAAAATCTTGCCCGCACGGAACAAATCCAAACCGTTCTGTCGTGGAGAAGGTATGACACAGACGAAAGCCAACACGGTGGACCAAACTACAGCTGACGAGCCGGAGCCAACGGCGTCCGAAATCAGACAGTGGCAGCGCGAGGGGCTCTTCGTTTCCCCCGAGGACGCAACCGCGGATCAGTATCCTCGAATGACCAACATGTCGGCAGGGTTTATGTTCGACGCCGTAATACGCCCACACACTCCCGATCCTGCGGACTATGTCGCGATCCGAATGAATCATCGATCGTTGGAGATGGCGGGGGCAGTCGGTAGGTGGAACATGGCGTGGGAATCCGCCCAATTTCGCCGCCGCCACTTCGACTCGGAGAACGAGCTACCAGGCAAGCTCGGGCAGCTCGCTGACCTTGGGGACCGGAACATCATCGTCGTCCCACGGACAAGCTCACGTTACTTCGAGTACGCCCCGCTGATACATCTGCTCCCTAAAACAACCCTGGAACGATTCGGGCTACCACTTGTCAGGGCGGGTCAGTGGCCGTTCCTCGCCGACTGGGCGAATGCAGACCGTCACCTGCCTGCGGGATTCGCCGATCAACTCTCCAAGGCTTGGGCGTGGCAGGTGTGGCCACTCCTGAACTCCGGATCCGGGCTCAGTGCCTTCTCGCGGAACGAGCCACTGCGACTGCTCGCCCACAATCTCGACTTTTGGCTGCCAGCAGTTACTTCCACAATCGAACAACTCCTCGGCGACTTCCCAGAAGTCGACAAGGGTGTCGAACCGCAGCCAGCGGTCCTGCAGGACGGATCTATTCTGGAAGCGACCGTCTGCAACCCTCGTATGGGAGGGGACCTATGGCGCGGCGAGGAAGACGCAGCAGACATCCTGCAGATGGCCGTGGAGGAAGCAGACTCCGCGGGTCGCCTTCGTGGAATTCTGGACGCTGTGAAGTCGAACCGGGTCGAAGACGACTTCTCAGATCGATGGTCATTCGCGCGAGAAGATTTTGAACGCAAACTGCGCAACAAGCGAGTCAAAGTGAAGGTCCGGTTCGTCGAAATGACCGACACGATCCCCATCCAAGGCCCGGACACCGACGTCTATGGTCGATTGGTTACGAGCGACTTCATGGCTCTGCTCGACCCGAAGGAACGGCAGATCGTATTCCTCCTGAACAGCGGTTGGACCCGACAGCAGGACATCGCATCGGTACTCGGATATTCCAACCACAGTGCAATATCGAAGCGTCTGAACAAAATACGGAAAATCGCCGAGGTATATTTCACCGACTGAGGGCCGTTTGTTGGAATCGCTACCACGTTGTGACGACCGCATCGAGCAATTGCTGCAGCGCAGTCTCGATCTGCTCCACGACTAAATCGCAGTGCGATAGCGTCCGCTCGCATGAGGCACTGTGCACTGAAGAGTCTATTGCAACGGTTGGAGTCCGAGTAGCCGGCGCGTGAAGTTGCTCGACGGCATCTGCAGATGCTGCCCATGTTCGGCCTTCGCAACGGCAAACAGTTCATGCACGGACCCAACGCGCAACGTAATCGGGTCGTAATCCGGGTGGTCATGAAGATTGAGCAACGCAGTATCGCACTCTGGGATGTAGTGAGCCAAAGCGCTGAACGTGGGGCCCTGGCCGGGAATGACGATGCGCGTGTGTTCGGTGGCGTCGCCTTCTTGCGGCACCACGAACTGCACCGAGGTCGTTCCATCGTGCCGAGCGACGAGAGCCTCTGTAAACCATGGACCAGTCGATCCGACATCGCCAACGAAGCGAAAGGGGTGTGAACTACTGCCGGTGACGCGGACCATATATCCGCCGACGCTGGGGATGTCGTCCAATGCGATTACAGACATTACCGACGACACAAACCGGTCCTTCTTGCCCATGTTCGACGGCCACTCCATAGAGTTCTTCGTGTATGCCCGGTGCGCATCCCGGTCACCTACCCAAGCGGTCCCAACCCCGGTGCGATTCTCGGCAGCGCCGTTGGATACCGTCCATAGTTGTGGATCCGGGGCTCGATTGGCGATAACGAACGATTTCGAGACACCGCGGATCTCGCTAAGGCGAGCTGTGTACTCGACCAAATTCTCAACGATCTTGTCGATCGGCATGCCACGCAGGCCAGCAAGATGGCGCAGCGATGTCTCGGGCGTATCTCCGGCAAATCCCGCGACTACGTCGTCATCCAGAATTACGACCTTCTGGCACGGCCGAGTGTAGATCTGCCGAGTTGCCCGATCGTCGTGTTCGACCGTCAACTTTGTGTCAGCGATCAGTGAGAGCTCGCCGTCTTCGTCGGTGATTTGCGCGATTATGAACGTCACGATCACACGGTACTGACCAACGGCGCTCAAAGTATTTTGGTTGTCACCTGCGTACCCTCCGCCATGCGGTATGCAGACTGCCACTCGATGGCCGACGCTGTGCAGGGTACAACGTAGCCGCAGATCGAGATTGCTCGCGCTTCAAGCTCGGATACCAAGCGCGCCCAAAGGAGGGAGTCGGCGTCGGCACCCTAGACCGCTACGTGGCCCGACATAGAAGCCGTCCTATGGCGGGCCTTGCGTCAAGACATCTTGACGGTGCGGTAACTGTCGGTTCGGCCCGTTACCCGGTGTCGAAGGGCACTACCTAGGCCTAGCGATACGCTTCCCGCCTGCAGGCCGCCGACTAGGGTGCCCTAGTCGGCGAGTTGCTGCCCTCGTCGGGCGAAGTCGTCTACAAATCGACCACGCTAGGGATTAGTTCACTGGCGAGGGCTCGTTCGGCTCGCAGCGCACTCAATGAACGCTCGTCGAAGTCGGCCCACCGCGATTGGGCTATACGCCAACTGGCGAGAAACGTTCCCACCTTCAGCCGGGTCTCGAGGGAATTTGGCTCGCCGCTCTGGACGAGTCGATTGGTGACAAGCACCTCGACATCGACACAGTGGTCGAAGCTGCCTTTGGATAGCTCGCTGCTCGCAGCTGCGAAGTCACATGACCATGCCAAGGCTTGCGCCCACTCGTCATCGAGCGACTGCAGAGTTTGGTCGAGCGTTCGATCCAGCAGTTTGAAGGACGCGCGTCGCGTTCCGAGGTAGGCGAGGAACCTGTCGAACAAATCGACCTCTGGAGCGAGGAATACTGCTGCCTTGTCCGGAAAATATCGGAAAAAGGTGCTGCGGGATACCCGGGCGTCGCGGCAAATCTCGGTGACGGTCGTAGAGTCGTACCCCTTTTGACGGCCGTGGGTTTGCGCCACACGGGTAAGTAGCCCTCTGACCTCGGCCTTCTTCAATTCACGAAGCCCAGGAGCTGTGGGGCCAGTCACATCGATTGCGTCTTTCACGCCTTCATCGTACTCTGATCCAAGTGGTACCGAGTGTCAGTTACAACCGGGTCTCAAAAACTACTGAGTTTCTCTTTCAACGAAGTGCAGCACGGGCTATCCGACGGCTGCAGCAGCGGCAAGGAACTACCGCACAGAGAAAGGACGAGGCTTGCAAATCGAGACGATCGCTGGATTACCGACACACCTTGTCCTCGCCGCAACTGGTGACGGGACAGTCAGGTCGGCGCTCGCTCCACGCCCGACAGCGACGGCGGCCGGCGACGTGGTGGTCCACGTATCAGCTGCGAACTTCAACTACGGAGAGGTGAACGACCTGCTTCCCATAGCCGAGCCGGGCGCGGTCCTCGGCTGGGAGGCAGTTGGCACGGTAGTTGACACAGCTGGGTGCACGCGACTGAAGATTGGGGATAATGTTGTCACACTCGGTAATTCGGGTGCCTGGGCGCAAACGCGGTTGCTGAACGAACAGCTGTGCGCTCGCCTGCCCGACGGTACAGATACGAGATCGTACGTGAGCATCGGCGTCGCGGGCGGTACTGCGATGCGCGCGGTTCGTCGGCTGGGTTCCGTCGTGGGGCAGACAGTCCTGGTCACTGGAGCCGCATCGCGGGTGGGCAGTTACGCAATCCAAATCCTGCGACGGGCTGGGGCGCAGGTCATCGCCCTCGACCGCAATGAAGACCGGCACCCGCAGCACCGAGAATTGGGCGCGTTCCTGACGATCGGCCGAATGGAGGATCTGGCCGGCCGCGTATCGGCAGTGATCGACACGGAAGGGGGCGGAACCATGGTGAGCGCGTTTGCAGCTCTGGACGCGTACGGGATTCTCGTAGCAGTGGGCCATACCGCGCGATGTCCGGAAGTCTTCCCGGTCGGATCTTTCGAAGGGGACTCCGGTCGCGAAGGCAGGCGTATCGAAACGATTCACCTGCTGCAGCGACAGGACGGCAATGCTGATCTAGTCGATGACCTGGAATGGCTTGCCGTGCAGGTCGACAACGGTTCAATGACTACGCCAAGCACAGAGTTCATCGAATTTCCTACTGCTCCGGGGATCGACATCGTCGTCGACCGTCGGGCCCGCACGGCACTCGTTCTATAGCGATGGACCAGTGAAAACCATAGGGGAGGAACACATCATGGAGAATACCAACGACGCAGTCACCACCATCGTGATTGACGAGCTCGAACTAGAGGAAACCATCGACAGCATCGACGCCGATGCAGATCTCAAAGAACAATACGAGGCAGACTCTCTCGGGCTGATTCAGGTTCTGGCCAGACTCAACAAGGAGATTGGTGTGGCAATCCCACGCGATCAAGCCAGCGACCTGACCACACTCCGACGGATCTGGGATCGAGTTCACTCGGTCCAGGCCACCTCGGCGATCTGAGTCGGCATGCAGCGACGAGTGGTCATCACAGGGCTGGGTCCAGTCAGCAGCATCGGAATCGGAGCGGCGGCGTTTCTGAAGGGAATCACGGCCGGCACCAACGGAATAACTCAGATCGAATCATTCGACACCACGGGATTCGATCGCGTACTGGGCGGCGAGGTTCACGACTTCGATCCCGCCGACCATCTGACGGCGTCGCGACACAAGGATTGGGGCAGAACAGCTCAATTCGCCGCCAGCGCTGCGCGATGGGCATACGAGGATGCGGGCCTCGACGCCGACTCGATGGATACCATGTCGACCGGTGCGATCGTTGGAACCACCAACGGAGAAGCGCCCACCATGGACGCGCTTGCCATGCAGTGGCTCAAAGACCCCGCCTCAATCGATCCCGAGATGGTAAGGCGCGTACCGGCAGGCAATATCGCAGCAGCGGTTGCGAGCGAAATCGGCGTCAAAGGAGAGACGGCCACCATTCCGACCGCCTGCGCTGCAGCAAATTACGCGATCGGATACGCCGCAGAACTCATTGCTTCAGGAGACGCTGACGTCATGCTGGCGGGCGGTGCGGATTCGGTCAACCGATTCACCCATGCCGGATTCGATAGCCTCGGCGCCGTCGCGCAGGATCTTCCTCGTCCATTCGACGCACACAGAAGTGGCATCGTCACCGCCGAGGGTGGGGCGATGATCGTGCTCGAAGAACGCAACCACGCCATCTCTCGCGGCGCTCACATCTACGCCGAATTCCTCGGTTACGCCATGAACTGCGACGCCGACCATATTGTCCATCCCAACGCCGAACGCATCGCCGACTGCATCAGAACCGCGCATTCCCGGTCGGACACGAACCCAGGGGACGTCGACTACATCTGCGCCCATGGCACGGGAACACCAACAAACGACCTCACCGAGACCACCGCTACCCGTGCGGTATTCGGCGACGCCGAGCACCCACCGATCAGTTCGCTGAAATCGATGCTCGGACACACCATGGGAGCGGCCAGCGGATTCGGAGCAATCGCATGCTGTCTCGCGATCGCACACCAGTTCTTACCGCCCACGATCAACCTCCATGTCCCGGATCCAGCGCTCGGCAATCTCGATTTCGTTGCCAACCATTCACGGCCAGCCAAAGTCTCCATCGCGCAGAATCACGGGTTCGCCTTCGGCGGCAACAACGCCATCACCATGTTCGGAGACCACGCATGAACGGAAAGCCGACCACGTTCATCACCGACACCGCAGTCCTCGCCTCATCGGGCGCCGGGATGGTGCCTTTGGGCCTGACACTCGAACATCAGACAGTGCTCTCCGGGGACAGTCGTAATTCTTATCAGGGCCTCACCACCGACCACGACGGCAGCGTCGGTGCTAGCGTCCCGATCCCGGACTTCGACATCAAGGACTACATACCCGGAAAGGGCACCCGCCACCTCGATCGCACTACTGCCATCAGCCTCGCCGCGGCGACCATGCTCGATCTGTCGGCGTACTCGTCTAGCCCCGAACACATCGGCATTGCACTCGGAACGATAGCCGGCAGCGTCCCGGCGAGCATCGAACTCGACATCGATGTCTTGACCGGAGTTGGCTCAGCTGGGGTGAATCCGAAGCGGTTTCCGAACTGCACAATGAACTGTGCTGCGAGTCAGGTCGCAATCAGAAACAACCTCAAAGGCCCCAACAGCACCACGTCCGCAGGAATCGTAAGCGCATTCGTCGCCATGCGATACGCGAAACGCGCGATCACCAACGGCCACGCCAAGCAAATGATCGTCGGCGGGATCGAAGAACTCTCCGACCAAATTCGCTGGGGAATCCGCAAGAAGCAGGAAATACACGACGCGGTCCCGATCAGCGAAGCGAGCGCAATGTTCGTCATCGAAAGTTCCGATTCCGTGCGGGAGTCCGGCAGACCGCCCCTCGGCGCTGTCCTGTCTTGTGAAACCGGCTTCTTCGACATAGCGTCCGATTCCCCAAGCGACAGATTGACCACCATCGTCGAACGCGCGTTGCGGGCGGCCAGGATTTCAGCTAGCGACGTCACGATCTGGGCTCCCGGTAATCGTCACACACATCTGACCGACGCCGAACAACGTGGCTGCGACGAGGCCGGCATCGAAGCTCAGCGCGTCCTCGACGTACGCGCAGCACTCGGTGAAACTGGAAGCGCATTGGGCGCATTGCAGGTACTGAGCGTTCTGTCGACGTCCGATGGCGGCGGTATCGGTCTGATCACCGCCATCGATCCGAGTGGCGTGATCGCGGCGGCAGTAGTGGAGCGCACAAGGTGAGCGACCGTGATGAACTCACCTCATCCTTGATCGTCGGCGCCGGCCCAGTGGGCCTTACCGCAGCACTCTCGGCGCAACGACTAGGACTGCCAACAAGACTCATCGAGCGCAGTACCGTTCGACACCGGCATCCGAAAGCTGTCGTTCTGTGGCCACGTGCGTTGGAAGTCCTCGATCGTCTGGGGATTGCCGACGACATCGTGGCAGCAGGACAACCATTGCACGGACAAAACTACAGCTCAGCCGGAAAAAGGATCGCCACAGTAAGTTTCGGGAAGATCGCAGACAGCAAATACAGCTACGCGCTTGCAATTCCACAACACGAGACCGAACGTATTCTCGCCGAGACCTACCTCGCGCGCGGAGGCCGCATCGAGTACGGCAGTGAACTGCTCGCACTCTCGGACCGGACTGACGGAGTCGACGTCACCATCAGGGGGCAGTCAGGGGAGGAGACCGCGTGCTTCCGTTGGCTCATCGGAGCAGACGGCCACCGGAGCACGGTGCGCGAGAAGCTCGCCATCGCCTTCGAGGGCGAAACCTATGGGGCTCGTTTCATGCTGTCCGATGGACCATGCGAGCTTCCGCTGGACCGCACACACGCGCACTACTTCATGGGCAAACAAGGGGTGGTAGTCGCCGTACCCATGCCCAACGATCAGTGGAGGATCTTCGCCAACGCACCAGCAGAACTCGAAGAGATCACCCCCGCCCAAGTCGAGCAGACTGTTGCAGACCGTCTACCGGTTCCGATCACCTTTCGAAGCGGACACACCGCCGGCCTGTTCCAGATCCACCGCAAATCTGCACCGAACCTCATGCGATCGAGCTCCTTCATCGTCGGTGACGCCGCCCATGTGCACAGCCCAGCCGGGGGCCAAGGACTCAACACCGGCTTCGAAGACGCAGCATCGCTGATGTGGAGATTGGCAGTCATCACGCAAGGCGGGTATGCCGATCTGAAAGAATGGGAGACCGAACGCGGATCCGTCATCGAGGCAGTCCTGCACGACACTGATCTCCAGACCCGCCTGTGGTCCGTTCGAGGGCGACAGGCTCGACTGAGAGACCTCACGCTACGAGCAGCAACTGCGACAGGGGTACTCGACAGGTTCGTCGCCCCCAGGCAGGCGATGCTAAACACCAGATACCCCTCTCGGACACCACGCCACATCGGACGACTCAAGACCGGTGGCCGCCTTCCCAGCATCGCACTCGATAAGTCGAGCCCGACGACCCTCCACGACCTGCTCGATGCACACGCCGCAACCACGATCACATTCGACCCGAAGAAAGTTCTCGTCACGTCTGCTGCCGTCGATCCGAACGATCGCACAGACGAGCGTTCGTATCCCGCGACCGCGTCGATGTTCGGGTCCTTGCGGATCACGAAACCAGTTCGAGTGCAAGTTCGTCCCGACGGCATCGTTACCGAAGTAACGAGACACCGACGGAACGAAACACCGGCGGAGAGGACTGAACTGAGGTGAGCAATTCAACGGCGCAACACTCTTCGAATCGAGCCCCGCGCGCACTCGTGCATCGGTCCGACGAATCGGAGGTGTTCGTCACCCACCCGGAACGCGGCAACGACGCACACCACTACAACTATGTTTTGCTACCGCGTCCTGACAACAGCTACTACTACGACGGGTGTGACGATCCCATTCGCGACCCCCTGTTCCTGGCCGAGGTCATGAGACAAGCAGCGATGAGTGGAGCCCACGAGTTCGGCGGGCTCTCGCTCGACACATCGATGTTCTTCCTGGACATGTCCATGAAGATCGAGGTACCGATCGACGACCCGACCGCCGCACTCGGTCCCCACACCGCTCCCCGAATCGATACGCATCTGCACAACGTCAAACTCACCCGCGCAGGCGCCCCCCGCCACATCGAATATTCCCAGACGGCATCGCAGAACGGCCACCACATCGCAACTACGACGGTCACTGTCCAAGGCGCCGCGCGAGCCAAGTATCACGATATGCGCACTTATCAACGACAGGGCACGCCCGCGCCCCGAACCGGTCGGCAGCCTGCGCGCCAAACTGCCCGGACCGTACAGCCAGCTGAAGTCGGCCGCGAACAGCACACCAACGTCGTACTCGGTGACCTACACCTCGCAGCCAACACGACCACAGCAGTACTCGACCCCGACTTCACCAACCCGAGTCTCTTCGACCACGACTACGACCACATCCCCGGAATGGTTCTACTCGAAGCTGCACGCCAACTCATCCACGCGGCAGGCCACTCTACCTCGCCGCTCCAGAACTTCGAGGCTGTATTCGAGTCGTTTGCGGAGCTGGACAGCCCACTGCTGATCGAACACCGACACGGCGAGACAACCAAGCCGGATTCGGTCGAGTTCATCCAACAGGGGCGTGTGATCGCTTCGGTCACAACGATTCCTCACCGAACAACTCAGGAAGTGCAGTCATGACCCCGACCGAGCAGAACCCGAAGGAACCGCCGAACTACGGCCACCACATCGCAATATGGACCGATTTCCGCGGCGTCCTGACTCCGCCGCTGACATCGACCCTTCAGCACTACTGCAATGACAAGCAGTTCACCCTTGGCCAACTTCGCTCCGCCCTCGTATCCGTCGCTGCCGCCTTCGGTGCGCCTGATGCAATGGCAGTCCTCGATTCTGGACTGCTGAACGAACAAGACTGGTTGTCGGCTATATCGTCAGAACTGCGTATCCAATTCCAAATATCTGACGACTTGGGCGACTTCAGGCAGCAGTGGTGGAGCGACCGTCGCACGAACGCCGAATGGATCGCCGAGCTTCGCGCACTACGGACAGCAGGGGCGTTTGTCGGCGTGGTGTCCAACCTGCCGATCGAATGGCGGAGCGAATTCTTCGGACACATAGACGGTGCCGACTTCGACCACATCGCGCTCTCCTGCGATCTAGGCTTTCGAAAACCCGACCGCGAAATGTTCGATCATCTCTCAGTCATCTCGGGGGTGCCGCGAGAAGGTTCGATCCTCGTCGACGATTTGAACGGCAACGTCACAGGTGCCCGCGACGCAGGATGGAATTCCTTCCTTTTCACCGGAGACAGCCTCACCGCCGGCCAGTTCTGCCGACAACTCCTCAACACGTCAACCCCAAACGTTCGTGTCGAGGCCAGAGAAGAAAGGGGAACGCCGTGACACGACAAGTGGTTCTGGTGACGGGCGGTTCAGGCGGTATCGGCCGAGCAATCGGACAACGGTTAAACGACGACTATCAAGTGGCGCTGGGTTACAGCCGCACAAAACCGGAGGCAACGATCGGCGATGCCCTGTGGGTACAGTGCGACGTCACATCCGACCAGTCGATCAGTGAGGCGGTCGAGACCGTGCGCGAGAGACTGGGGCCGATCTACGGTCTGGTCAACAATGCAGGAGTCACCGATGCATCACTTCTCGCTGCCGGTGACAACGAAGGCGCACACAAAGCGATCGACACGAACCTGCTCGGCTCGTACCGCGTCACTCAGCAGTGCATTGCAGACATGCTCACACAACGCACTGGGCGCATCCTGTTCATGTCATCGGTCATGGCGGCGTGGGGTTCACCTGGTCAGATCGGCTACGCGGCATCGAAAAGCGGAATGATCGGGATGGCACGATCCTTGGCCTGGGAGCTGGGTCGACGCGGTATTACATCGAATGCCGTTCTGCCGGGCTTGATTCGGACGGAAATGCTCTCCGACGTGAGTGAATCGCGGATCGACAGCGTTGTCGCTCAGACCCCGCTCAAGCGAGTCGGCAGGCCTGACGAAGTGGCGGGCTTGATCCGCTATCTCCTGAGCGAGGAAGCAGGGTTCATCACCGGGGCGAGCATCCCTATCGGCGGGGGAATCGGCATGGGCCTCTAACAAAGGCAAGCTCACAGTTCCTACACCTAAGTTAAGCGAGCGATTCATCGACTATCGAAGGAGACATCATGCTGAACTACGACTGGCGCGAGATCTACATTCAACCGACATCGGAGAACGGATACCCGTCGGGTCCCTCCGTCCTCAAAACTGGCCACCCCGACGCCGACACCATCCTCATACTCGTCGGAGGCAAGGAGGGCACCGCCAACGGCTTCAATGTTCTCGCACGCAACGTGGCCGCTCTCGATTCCAACATCGAGGTATGGTCCGTGAACCGGCGCGAGGCCGAATTGGCCGACACAAGCTATGCAACCGGTGACCTCGACGCTGCAGTCGAGTACTACATCCGCGATCGTAGTTACGAGCGCCCCTCCGCTGACGCTGTGGCCACGGCCGCGACACGCGGACTCGACGCGCTGCTCGAAGACATACGAACCGTCGTCACAGAGGCACGCACCGCAGGCAAGAGCAAGGTCCTCTTGGGAGGACATTCCGTCGGTGCCGCTGCCGCAGCGCATTTCGCAAGCTGGGACTTCGACGGCACACCCGGATACCGCCTGGTAGATGGCCTCGTCCTCATCGACGGCGGAATCCACGATGCTTTCTCCGGCGCCGGAATGAACTTCGACATCGACGAGCCGACCGCACAGGGGTGGCTCGCGGGCATCAACAATGGAGGCGCATTCGAGGACGAGTCCTCGACGTCCGCAGTGCTGGGCTTCGATGGCCCCCCGGAAACTGCAGCGATCTTCTACCACATCTCGGCGCGACTGTTGCTGGAGCGTCCCGACGGAACCTCACCGTTGCTCACCGAAATTCCTGCACGATACGGCTTTTCGTCCGACAGTTCGGCAACGAACTTCGATGTCTTTCGTGCGTTGACCGCAGTTTCTGGAGCCGGGGGTGGGCATGCGGTGACTACTAACGCAACCAGTGCCGGCAACGCGCCGACCCGCCTGGGTTCGGTCGCTCACTCTCATGCGATCGCTGGCGGAGCGTTCCAGTGGTACACCTCCAACCGCACCCTGCTCGACTTCATCGTCGCCGACTCCTTCCGACCGACCCCACTCAGCGAGCAGTTCGGTCTGCGCAACATTCACGGCGCCGACATCGACGTTCCGATCTACAGTTTCGCGTCCGCTTTCACGAACGGAAGTAGTACACGATCGGCACAATGGCTCGCCGACTTCTCACAGGTCGAGGTACTCACAATCGAATCCGATGACCATTTGACCCACCATGACTTGCTCTGGGCCGACCTGCCCTCGAACACCTTGGCGCGCGGACTCGCCGATTTCGCTCGCGCCATTGCCGTCCCGGACGGAGCTCACCGATGACTCGACCGGACACGAACAACTCGGGCACCCAGACGACGGCCAGCCGTTCCGGAGGGCTGATTCTGACCATTGTGGGCATTGCCGTGCTCATCGTGCCACTCGGAGTGAGCGGAACACCGGTACTACTGCCGGGAATCTCGTCGGATCTCGGAGCCGACTTGGAGTCAGTTCAGTGGGTGGTCAACGCGTACAACGTTGCCGCAGCAAGTTTGATGCTGACCGCCGGCGTTCTCGCCGACAGAGTGGGTCCCCGAAAAGTGTTCGTCGGCGGCGCGGGCCTCTATTTCATCTCGCTCGTCATCTCGACGCTCGCCACCAACATCGTTGTGCTGGATGTGCTTCGGGGTCTCGCCGGCGCAGGAGCAGGCGCGATCGTGACCTCGGGCACAGCCATCGTCGCTCGTTATTTCGACGGTAAGCAACGAGCGTCGGCGTTCGCGACCATCGGGATGGTGATCGGACTGGGGCTGGCGCTCGGGCCCTCAGTCAGCGGCCTGGTCAGCGAAGCTGTCGGATGGCGGGGGGTGTTCGCCGTCCAAGCTCTGCTGGTCGGTGTTGCTCTGTTGGGTGCCCGGCTGCTTCCGAAGTTCGAAGGTCACACCACGACCAGTCGATTCGATGTCCCGGGAGCCGTTCTGTTTTCCGGTGCCCTCGTCGTGTTCACCGTCGCCATCATCCGTGGTCCTGTCACAGGGTGGGATGCACTACAAGTAGTGACTCTGTTCGTCCTCTCAGCGATATTGTTCACCGTTTTCGTCGTTGTCGAACTCCGCACCTCGGACCCATTGTTCGACCTCCGATTGTTTGCTGATCGTCAGTTCCTCACGGTCAACCTCGTGAATCTGGAGTTCGCGCTCGGGTTCATCGGACTGCTACTCGCACTACCTGCGTATCTGGCTGTGACACATGGGCTCGAGTCCGGACTCATCGGACTGACGATGCTGGGCTTGACGGTGCCAGCGTTCGTGATGCCCAACATCGCCGGTGCACTGGTCCGTTGGGGAGTGCAGATGCGTCATGTGCTGGCACTCGGACTCGGGCTGATGGTCTTCGGGGCTGTACTGACACTGATGTTTGTACACGCCGACACCTCACTCGTGCGTCTCCTGGCATCGATGATCGTGACCGGCGCCGGGGTCGGTGTGTTGATGGGCGTGATGGACGGCGCCGCCGTCAGTACCGTCCCCGAACCGTCGGTGGGTATGGCGGCCGGAATGTTCAATACCGTGCGCCTCGCCGCAGAGTCCATAGCGTCGGTCATCGTCGTTGCAGCGGTCGCCTCGTTCTCGAGATCGTTCCTCCTCCGCAACGACGTCGAAGCACAATCGGCGGCAACCGTGGCAGATCGAATCGCCTCAGGAAACGCAGATTTCGGTAGCAGCGCCCCGGCACCTGGCATCATCGGAGCAGCACACGATCACGCGCTACATGGTCTCGCGGTCATGTCCTGCATACTCGGACTTGCCACCATCGTCGTGGTCTACGGCCTCATGAGAAACGACAGCGCTGCCGCGAAGGTCGACCAGTGACCAGCGACCACGATCTGCGAGCAACGGCAGTGATAACCCGCGACCACGCGATCTGTGACGGGCATTTTCCGGGTTCACCGATCGTTCCAGGGGTGACCATGCTGGCGCTGTGCCGCCGCGCCGCCGGCGGCCGGCCCGGCCACGAGCTCGGCCGCCTGATCGCTGTACATCGCATGCGCTTCACACTGCCCGCGATTCCTCCGTGTGAGATCGCCGCCGTTGCAACAGCCGTCGCGAACACCTCGACAACAGCCCGCTACAAGGTCGACATCTCGGTCGACGGCCACAGATCGGGGAGTGTGGACGCGGAATGGGAGCTGTTCGATGAATGACGTGAACGACGCACAAATCGAGGCGCTACTCCCTCACCGCAGAGACGCTCTTCTGGTCGACCGCATCGTCGAAACCTGTAGCCGGACAGGCAGCGGCGTCATCGCATCCGAGTTCACATCGCTGACCGTGTCAGTCTTGCGACAACGACTTGCGCCGATGGACGCCGACGAAGAGAACGTCGACGGCGTCGTACCGCCGCTATTCGTACTCGAAGCGTTCGCTCAAGCCTGCGGCATAGTGTGGTCGCTTGTCGGAGCCGACGACAACCCGGACAGACGTGGACTGATCCTCGGCGCGGCCAGAGGTGTCACCTTCCACACCACGGCAAACGCGGACGTCACATTGCTCCATCGTGTCGCCATCGACTCGGACTCAGGATCCAACGCCACGTTCAGCGGAGAGATTGTCACCGCTGGTGAAGACATCTCAGTAGCGACAGTCGAGTCACTGCTCGCAGTGCGGAGCCCGCACGACACAGAGCCTCGATCGTAACCGTCACCAGCCCGCAATCTCGACGCGCCGACGCACAAGTACTGGCCGCATCGTGCATCACCCAGGAATATCTCATGAAGGACAACGTCATTCAGCAGGAGATTGAGCATGACAACAACATTCCGTGAGGACGAGGACCACACACGCAGCGAATCACCAGTAGCTCGAGGCGCTATCTTCTTGTGCCCCGGACAGGGATCGCAATACCCCGGTCTGCTCGATCGGTGGCTCGCAACGACACGAGCCAACGAGATGTGCGATCGGTGGAGTCGTGCAGTCGGCTTGGATCTGAGAGCATTGTCCAGAGACCGTGAAGCATTGCAGGACACCGCCGTGGTCCAACCACTGGTGACGGCTGCGTCACTACTTGCGTTCGAGGCGCTGTCCCAACGAACCTGGTTCGACCGAGCAGCTTCTTGTGTACTCGGGCATTCCGTCGGCGAGCTCGCCGCTGCTGCTATCGCGGGGTTCTATTCGTTCGACACCGCCATACGGCTGGCCAGCGCTCGCGGGCGGTACATGTCGAACTGCTGCACAGCTCGATCCACAGGAATGCTTGCGTTGATGCCCTCGCGGAGGAACCCCGCACGCCCGGAAGAGATGCTGGCCATCGCGTCGGCTTCATCGGACATTTCGATTGCGAACATCAACGGCTCGGGCCAAATAGTCGTAGCCGGTGAACTCGGAGCCCTCGAAGCGTTCGAACTTCGTCTGGGCACAGGAGTCAGAGCGATCTACCTCGATGTGGCCGGTGCGTTTCATTCACCGTTCATGGACAATGCTCGAACGCGATTCACCGAGGATCTCGTGCCGGTCGCTGTTACCGATGCACAACCCGAGAGACCAACTCTTCTCTCCAACCGGGATGGAGCCGTAGTCAGAAACGGAGCCGATCTGAAGGACCGTCTGAGTACACAGATCGTGTCGCCCGTGCGCTGGGACCTCTGCATGTCCACTGCATCCACCAGTTACCCCGACATCCCGGTGATCGAGCTCGCGCCCGGAACGTCCTACGGAAAATTATGGACTCGTCAGCACGACCGGTCGAACGACAGGTTAGTCCTGAGCCTGGACGAGCAATTCGACGAGGTTTTCCGGGGTGAGACCCGATGAGTGGCGGTGGTGTTCCCGACTCGCACCGTGATCTTCTTCTGGCACCATTGTTCGGAAGTCTCGGCACCCTGCGCCACGATGGAGGAGTGCAGGTCAATCCGATGTGGTTCCTGTACCAGTCGCCAGGGTCCCTCGCATTCACCACTACGACAACGCGAGTGAAGTTCAGAAACCTGACTGCAGATCCGCGCTTCTCACTCTGTGTAACCGACCCGGTCCGCCCCTATCGCTATCTCGAAGTACGAGGGAGCGTCACCACCATCGAATCCGACCACGACGGGCACTTCTTCACGATCCTCGCAGAACGGTACGGACGAACACTCGGAGGAAAACTCCCACCCGATGTCGCCGACAGGGTCAAGCTCGTCGGCCGGATCGACAGTGTCAGCAGTCAGTGATCGACGGCCGCCAACTCACCTTGCTGAGCATCTAGCACCTTGCCGGGCATCTAGCCAACACGCAGCAACCGTAGGGCCGACAGACCCACGCCATCGAGGAGACACGTTGTTCAAGCGGATTGCAGTAGTCAACAGAGGCGAAGCGGCCGTACGCCTGATCAGGGCCGTGAAGGAACTCAACGCCGAGCACGACTACGGCATCCGGACGGTCGCCCTTCACACCGAGGCCGAACGACGGGCGATGTTCGTCCGTCAGGCCGACGACGCCGTCACGCTGCGCAAGCCCGAGTCCGGCTCGGCCTATCTCGACTACAGCGTGCTCGAAGCTGCACTGGTCGAGTCCGGGGCGGATGCAGTGTGGGTCGGTTGGGGATTCGTTGCCGAGGATCCCGCATTCGCCGACATCGTCGCGCGCCTGAACATCACGTTCATCGGTCCGTCCGCGAGCGCGATGCGTCTGCTCGGCGACAAGGTCGAAGCCAAACTCCTCGCCGAGAAGGTCGGTGTTCCAGTCGCACCGTGGTCCGGTGGACCGGTCGAAACTCGCGCGGACGCGCGCAGGCATGCCCAGGCCATCGGATACCCGCTGATCATCAAGGCTCGTAGCGGCGGTGGCGGACGCGGTATCCGCAAGGTCTTCCACGAGGACGAACTCGAAATTGCACTCGAACGCACCCAAGGCGAAGCCGAACGTTCCTTCGGCGACCCGGTCGTGTTCATCGAACGGCTCGTCACCGACGCACGCCACGTCGAGGTCCAGGTCATCGCCGACAACCACGGCAACGTCTGGGCTCCTGGTGTACGTGACTGCTCGATCCAGCGTCGTAATCAGAAGGTCATCGAAGAATCCAGCTCTCCGCTGCTGACCAAGGAACAGGCCGATCACTTACGCGGGGTGTCCGCCGAACTCGTACGGGCCGCCGAATACGCGGGTGCCGGGACCGTCGAATACCTGTACCAGCCCGAGCAGAAGATCTTCACGTTCCTCGAAGTCAACACCCGTCTGCAGGTCGAGCACCCCATCACCGAGTTCACCACCGGCATCGACCTGGTCAAACTGCAGATCCTCGTCGCACACGGTGACCGACTGGAGGGCGAGTACCCCACCGAGTTCGGCCACGCCGTCGAAGCACGCCTCAACGCCGAGGACGCCGACAACGGCTTCGCACCGGCACCGGGCAGCGTCGAACTGCTCAAGTTCCCCCTCGGAACCGGCATACGCGTCGACACCGGCATCGCTCAGGGCGACGTCATTCCGCCGGACTACGACTCGATGGTCGCCAAGGTCATCGCGTGGGGCCGGGACCGCAGCGAGGCATTCGCCCGCTTGCGCAACGCGCTGCGCGAGACGACCGTCGTCATCGACGGCGGCACCACCACCAAATCGTTCCTGCTCAGCCTCCTCGACAAAGAGGAAGTCATCTCGGCCTCCGCCGACACCGGTTGGCTCGACCGCATCGACGCCGGCACTGCTACTGGACCGACCGTCTACGCCGACGTCGCGATCATCGCCGCAGCGATCGACGCCTACGACGCCGAGGAAGCCCGCGAGCGTGCGGCGTTCCTGTCGTCCGCTCGTGGTGGTCGGCCCCGCGCGAGCCACACTGTCGGACGCACCGTCGAGCTGAGCTACCAGGGTCAGGCATATAAACTCGGTGTCGGTCAGATCGGACCGCACCGTTACCAGGTCGACGGAGACAGCGGTGATCTGCAGGTCGACGTCGAGCGGCTCGGGCAGTACGAGAGCCGTCTGGTCCTCGGGGATCGACGTTTCTCCGTCGTCACCGTCGCAGGCGCAGCACACTTCCTCGTCGAGGTCGACGGAATCAGCCACCAGATCAGCCAGGACGAAGCCGGACTCGTCCGCGCCCCGGCGCCTGCCGTCGTCGTCGCCGTCCCCGTCGCCGTCGGCGACGAGGTCGAAGCCGGCCAGACCCTCGTCGTACTCGAGTCCATGAAAATGGAAACCGCGGTTCGCTCCCCGTACGCGGGTACCGTGCGCGAAGTGCTGGCCTCGGTCAACGGTCAGGTCGATTCCGGTGCCGCACTGCTTCGTGTCGATCAGGCCGGCGAGCAGAAGGCATCCTCGCAGACCGCACGCGTCGAATTCCGGACCGTCACCACCACCGTCGGCGAATCCCCCAGCTGCCAAGCACTGTCGCGGCTGACCGAATTGTCCGCGTTGATAACAGGTTTCGATGTCAACGCCACGAGAGCACGGGCACTGCTCTCCGGATACGACGAACTGCGCAGCGCAGTCCCTCGCGACGATCACGCGGTGATCGACGCAGAATTGGCGTTGCTCAACACCTTCGCAGACATCTGCGAGCTGTCCCGTAACCGTCCGACGATGGACGAGGAAAACAACGACGAACGGGTCCATTCGCCCCGCGAGCACTTCCACTCGTTCCTGCACTCGCTCGACGCCGACATTCAGGGTCTTCCGGAATCGTTCCGCACCAAGCTCTCTCGTGCTCTTCGTCACTACGACGCCGATGCCACCGAGGGACGTACGCCCGAACTCGAAGAGGCGGTCTACCGCGTCTTCCTCGCGTTACAGCGCATCGAGAATCAGGTACCGGTCATCGCGTCGCTTCTAGATCATTGGCTCACCGACTCCTCTGCGCAGCCTTCATCGGATATCGGTGAGGTGCTCGAGCGTCTGATCGTCGCCACACAGGCGCGGTACCCGGTGATCGGCGACGTCGCACGCAACCTCCGGTTCCATCTGTTCGATGCTCCCCAGATTCGCCGTGCACGCGATCAGGTCTACGACGGTGTCCGAGGCAGCCTGCAGTATCTCGCCGAGAACCCCGATGCACCCGACTACGCCGCCCGCATGCAGTCGGTCGTGGATGTGGAGGAACCGCTCATCGACCTTCTCGACGACGCTGATCCCGATGCCCTGCTGGAAGCTATTACTCGCCAGTACTACGGAATCCATCACTTCGGAAACGTGAAGGCCTCAGACTGCGACAACCGCCGGTTCGTCACCGGAGCGTTCCTGCTCAATGGAACCCAAGTACACGTCATCGCCGTGCGAACCGACCGATTCACGTTACATTCGACTCTGTCTACGGTCGACAGCATCGCAGCGGCACAGCCGGGAACCAAAGTGGTCGATGTCTACCTTTTTTGGCCCGACGCGCCGTCGAACGGAGGCGATCTCAGTGCGGAAATTCGGCAACTCGTTGCGCAACAGGCACATTCGGGATTATGGCGCCGTATCACCGTCACAGTGTTCGGCACTGGTTCGCCAAGTCAGATCACGCTGAGACCGGATCCGGAAGGGAATCTTGCCGAGGACCTGACGATCCGGGACATGCATCCGTTGACGGGACAGCGCCTCGACCTGTGGCGCCTGAAGAACTTCGACGGCAAGCGCTTGCCTGCAACCGCAGGCACGTACCTGTTCCAGTTGAAGGCGAAGAACAACCCGTCGGACGAGCGTTTGATGGCCCTCGCCGAGATCCGCGGCGTCACAACCCAACTCGACGAGAACGGCGAGGTCGTCGCCGTTCCCGAGATCGAGCGGACCGTCGCTGCCTGCCTCGACGGTATCCGGCGCACCCAAGCTGGACGCGGAAAGAAGCGGCTCGACGCCAACCGAGTCACGCTGTACGTGTGGCCGGTACTCGACGTGCCGGAGGACCGACTCGCGACAATCGCGCGCCACATCGCACCGTCCACGATCGGTGCGGGCCTCGAAGAGATCACGTTGATCGCCCGCCTGAAGAACGGACCAGGCTCGGCTCCTCGCGACGTTGCCGTCCGGTTCTCCTATCGCTCGGGCGCAGGCGTCGTTGCGAAGGTCACCGCGAAGCCGACCGAACCGATGCGCCCGCTCGACGAGTACACCCAGAAGGTCCAACGCTCGCAAGCACGCGGAACGGTCTACCCCTACGAGCTGATTCCACTGCTCACCGGATCCAATGGCTCGTTCACCGAATACGACTTCGACGCATCGGGTGTCCTCTCGCCGGTCGACCGGCCCTACGGACACAACAAGGCCGGCATCATCACCGGTCTCGTCACCACCCCAAGCGAGCGTTATCCCGAGGGCATCACCCGCGTCGCGCTGTTCGGTGACCCGACCAAGGCGCTCGGCACCGTCGCCGAAGCCGAATGCTCGCGCATCGTCGCGGCCATCGATCTCGCCGAGCAATTGGGCGCACCGGTGGAATGGTTCGCACTGTCCTCGGGTGCCACCATCTCGATGTCCACGGGCACCGAGAACATGGACTGGGTATCTCGCGGGTTGCGCCGCATCATCACCTTCACCCAGGGCGGCGGTGAGATCAACATCGTCGTCGCAGGCATCAACGTCGGCGCGCAGCCGTACTGGAACGCCGAAGCCACGATGCTCGCCCATACCAAGGGCATCCTCGTCATGACACCGGACAGCGCAATGGTGCTCACCGGCAAGCAGTCCCTGGACTACTCCGGTGGCGTCTCTGCCGAGGACAACTTCGGCATCGGTGGCTACGACCGCGTCATGGGACCGAACGGACAGGCGCAGTATTGGGCACCGAACCTGCGCGGTGCCGTCGACGTTCTGTTCGCGCACTACGAGCACGCCTACGCCGCTCCCGGTGAGCGCTTCCCGCGTCGTGCGCTCACCGCCGACCCGATCACCCGTGACGTGCAGAGCTACCCGCACGTACACCCGTCGAGCGACTTCACCACCGTCGGCGACATCTTCTCCAGCGTGACGAACCCAGATC
The DNA here is from genome assembly GCF_002259345.1 of Rhodococcus sp. 06-156-4. Taxonomy (NCBI): domain Bacteria; kingdom Bacillati; phylum Actinomycetota; class Actinomycetes; order Mycobacteriales; family Nocardiaceae; genus Rhodococcus; species Rhodococcus sp. 06-156-4. Next base: position 184,547 of record NZ_NPGB01000037.1, read on the forward strand.
GCAAGAAACCGTTCGACATTCGCACCGTGATGCGTGCCGTCGTCGACCAGGACCATTCGGTCCTCGAGCGGTGGGCCGACATGGCCGACGCCGACACCTCGGTCGTCTTCGACGCTCACCTCGCAGGAATCCCGGTCAGCGTCATCGGCATCGAATCACGCGCCATCCCGCGTAAGGGCTGGTTCCCAGCGGACGGACCGGATCAGTGGACGTCGGGCACGTTGTTCCCGAGTTCGTCGAAGAAGACCGCTCGAGCGATCAATGCTGCCAGCGGCTCGCGTCCGATCGTGGTGCTCGCCAACCTGTCCGGCTTCGACGGCTCGCCCGAGTCACTGCGGAACATCCAGCTCGAGTACGGTGCAGAAATCGGTCGCGCGATCGTCAACTTCGACGGCCCGATCGTGTTCTGCGTCGTATCCCGCTACCACGGCGGCGCATTCGTGGTGTTCTCCGGAGCACTCAACGACAACATGGAAGTACTCGCCGTGCAAGGTTCCTTCGCCTCCGTCCTCGGCGGTGCACCGGCAGCTGCGGTCGTGTTCACCCGCGACGTCAATGCCCGTACCGCAGCAGATCCGGCTGTGAAGGAACTCGAAGCCAAGCTCACCGCGGCAGACACCGATGCGGACCGCGCCCACCTGCGCGTCGAATTGGCAACGGCCAGAGCAGATGTCCGCAACGCCAAGCTCGGTGAGGTTGCGCAAGAATTCGAGGCCATCCACAACATCCAACGAGCTCAGCAGGTTGGGTCGGTCGACCACATCGTCCCCGCCGCCGAGCTACGGCCGCAGATCATCGCAGCCGTCGAACGAGGAATCGCGCGCGCCACAGCGCCGTTGGAGGTCGTCGCATAAACTCTGTTCCACCACCCACTCAAGCAGATTCAGTGGGCTGAAATTAGTCGACATTGCGCTGACGGTGCGGTACACGTCGGTGTTGGACTTGACTCAACTCGTCAGGGGCCAGCGTGTGTTACGCAGTGTCGATCGAACTCGTGACCGGTCGGAGGGTTTCCAGGTCTTGCGATGACATCGATGCCAGGCCGGGCAAACCCTTGCAAGAACTCGATCTGTTCGGTACCTGCCCACTCCGTCTCGCGTCCCTTCACAACCAGATAGCGATTCCTGTCGTTGGCATCGACGCGGACTGCGATCGCCCGCCACCCGAGTTCTTCGGCATCGCCACGTTTGGCGATGTTTCCTACCTGCAGCGCAGTCGGCAGAGCTATTACCTCGGCGTTTGTAAGCTCTGTCGTCGGCGCATCCACGTCGGCAGCAAGCTTTGCCAGTTGCGTCGCGACTGAAGCTCAGCCTGTGTCAGCGTGAAGAACCGAAACAACTCTTCGCGAGTGATCTCCGGGAACTCCCGCAGACGCGCCAACTCATCGTCCACTAACACACGCGTCGCCACGAAATCCGACCTCAACCGCCCCGCTGACAGGATGTCGACAGCCAAGCACCAAACAGCTCACGCTGCAGCCCGAGACGGTTTACCTGCCCTGACCAGGTTTTACTCCATATCCGTTGTTTTCGGCCATTACTCGAGGTGGCGTGCGATATAGCTCAGCGACCAGTCGGGGTGCGCCAGGTACAGGTTGACAATAATCCACACGGCGGGCTTGAGCAGTCCATTGTCGAGGTCTTCGGCTGCTCTGGCAGGGCTTGGTTCCGCTGTTCCGCTGTTCCGCTGTCAATTATTCGGCCTCGCCCGCGTCGTCGGCCCAAGTTGGTGCAGCGCTGGTGCCTGGAGTTCCGACAGCCTCGACCAGACGTGCTGCACGGTGGCGGCGTGGTGCACGCAGGACGGCGGCGGCGATCTCGCTCATCGTCAGAACCATTGCAGGCGCCAATGCCGCTCGTGCAACTGTGGCGTAGGACGGCGCAGTCAAGACTGCGCAGTAAACGTTGCCTGCAATGGACGGGATCGCCGACACAGTCAGTCTAGCGACGACGAGCCGAATGCCGCGGCGGCGAGGATCGGTCCGTCGAGGGCGACGGGAATGACCTAACAGAGGCGCTGTCGCACGCCTGACCTGGACACCTTAGATACCATGCTCTGATCACTCTGATCACTCGATGGCCTCCCTTACAGGGACCTTTCACCGCCAGGGCAGTCCACTTGTCACTGACTCCCGTTGAGCAAACTACTGATTGGTAGTGCCGAGCTAAACATTGGGAGAACGCGGGCACCGTCCCTCGATGGCTTGCAGGGGGGGAGTGGCGCTGGTAGCAGGGCACTTGGATCGTGGAGATCCACGCCTCCACTAAGTGCTTGGCTCAGTATCGGTCCCTGCTGTGGACTGTCTTGCTGCGGACACTCTTCGAACGGAGACGTATGGACCCTGATACTCGCGTGACCGCGCACGGTGGAACGCCTCGTGCGCGATCGTCCTAGCACAGAACGGCGAATTCTTGAAACTTTTGGTGGATCGGCGTGCAGAATAACGCATCAAGCTGACCAGTAGCGGAAGGTCTCGACGATGCAGGAATCATATGCCAACCCGATCGGCGCCAGCCGCAAAGGAAAACTGTTAGCACTGCTCATCTCGGCGCTCGTCTGCCTCCTTTCTGCCCTTGTACTCTTCTGGCGTTCGCACCAGAGCGGTAGTAACTGGCAAATTCTAGCTGCAGCAGCCCTCCTCTTCGCCGGTGCTCAGTTGCTCAAGGTGTCTACGCGTCGCGCCCGTGTGGCCAACATTTTAAGCTTTCGAGTAATCTTCACGGGCGCGGGTGCATCTTCAGTGGTCGCTTTCTTCGCCGCTGGGTGGGTAGTGCAGTCAAGGGGCGCGAGCAATCCTGCACCGGATGGCGTCAACGGTGTGGTGAGCGCGACTTCGAACGGTTTCGTGGTCGGCCTGGTTTGCGTTGGCTTCATTCTTCTCGGAATTTCACTGTCACAACTCAGGGAACACCCCCGGCTCGTAGAATTCCGCATTCCTTTAGTGATTTTCATGGGAATCTGCATTGCTGTGATACTCGGTACGATTATGTTATGGGATCAACGCGACGGAATCAATTTTTTATTCCCGCTGGGTGCAGTACTAATTTTGCCGGCCGTTGTGACGCTGGTTTCCGAGGTACTTCTTGAGTCCGCGAGGCTCACGCTGGGTGGAGTTCTGATAGTGGTGGCGGTCAGTTCGGCTGCCATGGTGGCGTGCGGATGGGTTTTGCATGACCGATACGATGCCAGCCCGAAGTTGTTGCTGGTGATCGGACTGGCGTTCGTGCTGCTGTTGCTCGCGATTACGTCCAACAGTCAGTTTGACGTTGCGTTGGTCGTTCTCGTGGTCGCGATTGCGTGGTCCCTTCAGCCTTCGGAAGTTCCTGTCGACGACTCAGTTGTCCAGTGGACGGACGAAGTAGACGCACTGTCATCCGTTAGCGTCTATGCTGCACTTGGTGATTCGTATATGTCGGGCGAAGGCGCTCGAAATTTCTACGCCGGTTCCAATACGTACCGTGTGAACGAGTGTCGACAAGCGGAGACGGCCTATGCTCGTACGATTCTAGACACCGATTCCGGACGGGATCTCGCGTCGAAGGTGGCCTTCTTCGCGTGCTCTGGCGCGCTGGGTAGGCACATCAGTACAGATGGCCAGCTACCGTCTGTGTCAGTGCCCCAGTCGGAGCTGTTGAAGGACTTGATCGATGGCGGCGCGGACGTTCCGCTTGTCATTGTCAGCATTGGCGGTAACGATGCGGGATTCTCCAAGATTGGTATCGAGTGCATTGCGCCTGGAGATTGCGCTACGCGCGGACAGAATTGGCTTGATCAGCTCGACCATGTCGGCGAGCAATTGGATGATGCGTATAGGTCTCTTCGCGAGGTCACCGGAACCAAAATTCCGGTCGTTGCTGTTCCATACCCGAGACCGTTAAATGTCACGCGAGAGTGTTCTTATTCGTCGTTCACCGCATCGGAGCGCAATTTTATAGATGGGTTCCTCACGGAACTGAATCTTGTGGTCGAACGCGCGGCCTCAAGAAACGGTCTGCTCTACATGCGAGAGATGGAAGACGCGTTATCTGCCAGCAACGTTCGAATCTGCGATGTTGATGACGCAAATCTGGCGGGAGTGAATATCCTCGCCGTGAATACCAAGGAAGGGCGAATCGAACAACGCACCAATCCTTCGAATTGGTTCCACAACAGCTTGCATCCCAATTTGATTGGACACGAACGGATGGCTTCTGTTTTCGCAAAATGGATAGCCGACAACCCCGACCCGGTGCCGCCAGAGCCGTCGACCGCCCCTACGGGTGAACCCCGACCTTTGGCCGAAGTGATGAAGACTGCATTGCCTCCCGATTATTGCGGCAAGCCGAACACAGCGATCACGGATTGCGATGTCGAACCGGCGACGTGGGCACTGGGGCAGTCCTTGTCTTTACTGCGCGAGTCGCTATTCCTGCTCGTCGCTGCCCTCGTCGCGGCTTGGGCTTTGTCGCTCGCACTCGTTACCGGATACAGATCAAGCAAGCGTGTCCGTGCTGTTCAGCTGGATCGTGGCGGACCGCAACCGGGGCACTGACTTCCCTCCGTCCGATGGCGGGTCCGAACTCGAACTCGATGCGGTCAGGATGTGATTGCGCAGACCCGACTCTCCGAGCCGCGCAGGACCCCCAACACCGAGGCGAGATCCGCGCGCAGACGGCAGTTAACCAGTCTGGGGTTTTACGCTCAAAGATCGTCGAGGGTGACGATTCCGTCCTGTAGGGCTCGTGCGACAAGTCCCGCTTTCGTCGGTGCTGGTCGGCCGACCCGGGTGTACTTGTCCCGGATCCTCGACAGGTGGGTGTTGACCGTCCCCAAGGCGATGTGAAGACGCTTCGCGACATCGAGTTTCGAGTCGCAATCCAGCCACACCTTCAGGACGGCGATCTCACGCTCGGTCAAGCCCGGCTTGGCGTACACCGGTAGGGCTGGTGGCGAAATCGTAGAGGCGAGGGCTGGCCGCGGGGTGAGTGGCGGTACCGCATTCGGACGCGGCGAAGAAGGCCTGGGTCCTAGTGGAGACCGTGAAGCACGCAGGCTTCCGGACTCAGTGAGCGGTGGTGAGGTGTGGGCTCGGTGACTGGTCAGCACCATCAGGTGTCTCCTTCGAGGGGCCGCACGCGCCCTCAGCGGTGTAGTCGATCGGCTCGTTCGGGCTGTTGTATCGATGTACCACTGGCGTGCACGGGGGCGGGTGTGCGGGCCGCCGCCCCGTTTGGCGTCCGTGAGCATTGACCGTACGGTCGCTCCGATGTATGCGGGCAGACCTTCTACGACCTACCTCCCTCGCACTCGACTGCTGGGATGCAGCGGGCGGTGTCGGGGGTGGTTGAAACTTGCTGCAATCTGATCAGAACTCCGAATCCACTGCAACACAAACACGTTGGAGGACGCAGCCGAAGTTCGGGGTGATCCTACAGTCAGGTGTAGTAACAACTACACGATGCGGATTTTACGGACTGATTGCTATAGTTCGTCGTCTGTTCCGGTGCATCAGATCCGTAGAGGCGGTTGATAGTTGAATCCCAGGCCGACCCCGCGTGAGCAGTTCCTCCAGGCAGGTTCGAGGTTGTTGGGGGAGGTCGACATGACCGATCTCGCTCGATCGTTGTCGATATCGGCGGTCGTCGACGATGCCGGGCTCTCTCACCAAACGTTCCACAACACCTACCGCGGCAATTCCCGATCGGGCGGTTCCGGAGGCAAAGAGGCGTTCGTAGCGGACCTACTGGACAACCTCACCGTGAATTACACCGGAATCGACATTGCGCAGGGTACGACGCAGGGTTCGCGTGAGTCGCTCTCCCCGGTGTCCGCGCTGTTCGACGATCTGACGTCCGGGTTGATGCGGCGCCGACTCATCGCTGTTCTGTTGGCCGTAGATCACGACGGTGCCCGCAAAGCGGTCACCCCGGAGTTCGAGCGGCTCGACGCCGACTTCCGCGCTGTGGTCGGGCGCGCGATCCAGTCTCAGGGCGGGTCGGTCCGCCAACCGCTGACCCTCACCACGCTGTCCACTGTGCTGGCGGCGCTCCTGGACGGACTCGCGCTCCGGGAGATGCTTACCCCCGGTTCGGTGCCGTCCCGCGACGTCGCCGCGGCCACTGCCTCGATTCTGCGGTGGGCGATCGATCCCATACATTCCGACCGCACTACCCCGCCGCCCGATTCGCACGATGATATCGACGCTCTGGACCCCCTGCGCCCGGATATCGAGGCGGATGTCATCGCGGCGACCGAGACGCTGTTCGCGGACAACGGCTATTTTCTGGTCACCCTGGCCGACATCGCAGCATCGGCACGTATACGTGTCGATGATCTGCGGCGACTGTTCCCCAGCAAGATCGACATCATCGTCGCCGCGCTGAAGCCGGAGTTCGATCGGGTTCACCGTTTGCGCCGCGCAGACGAACGCCTCGGTGTCGAACCGACGGTTGCACTGCGACGGACGTTGATCGCGTTGGGAGAGTTCGTCATCGGAAACCGGGCGATGAGCTCGGGAATGCTCCTGGCATTGAGCTTCGAGCAGTTCCAGCAACCGAGCACGATCACCACTGTCCTCGAGAACTTGTACTTGCCGTCCGCGGTCGTTCCGATCCTCGAACAGGGACGCCGAACCGGAGAATTCCTCGACGAAGCACCGACGATCGAAGTCGCCATCATGCTGACCAACAACGTGCTCTTCCGGTGCCTGACCCGCCCCAACGAAGCAGCAGTCGACGTCGTCGATGGCGTGCTGCGAGTATTGATGCCCGGCGTCGAGGCGCGAACGCGGTGACAGCGCGGCTGCGCCGCAGCGCGGGGGAGAGCGTAGCGATATGACCATCGCTGGGTCCGGTTCGCTGCAGTGGGATCGTCTGGAGAGACTGTCCGGGCACCTCCTCGACGACATAGACATCCGAGGGATCGATGGCGGCGCCGAGGACTGGTACGTGCGCCGCGATATCGAAGCCTCACTGCTCGGCCGCGTACTACGCGAAGGGTCCGAGCCGCAGATCGTTGTCGGTGAGGCCGGGCACGGGAAGTCGACACTGATGTGGTCGCTGCACCGCGCTCTGCGCCGCCGCGGACGGCGCCCTCTGCTGGTATCGGCGACATGGCTGCAACGCTCGACCGACGGCACACAGATCACCTCGGCTCAAGACATCACGGCAGCGGTCACCGATCGGCCCGGCGCCGTCGTGCTCCTCGACACCGCAGATCTCCTGCTGCACAGCGCCTCCGCTCGCGTGGCGGTCATCGATCTGATCACAACGCTCGCCCGACTGGGTACTCCGGTCGTGGTGACGACCAGACCTACGGAGGGAGCGAGTCTTCCCACGAACTCAGGTCACAAGGTCACCCTCGGCCCCTACTCCCCGGACTCCGAACTCCCCGTCGCGATCGAGGCCCTGATCGCTGAATTCTGCACCGACGCAGCGGTAGTACCTGCTCACCCGGTCACGGCGATCCAGTCCGCCCGCGCCCGCGGTCTCCTCGTGGACGACGTCTGCACCAGCCCGCTACTGCTGCGGCTGCTGTTCTCCTTGACTTCGCCGCAGTTCCCCCATCTCGAGCTCGACGTCACCGGTCTCTACGAGCTGTTCTGGTCGCGGCGGATCGTCGCCGATCACCGTTCAGGACCGGACGAGACCGCTGACTCCGCCGGCGATCTGTCCATTACTGCCGGCGCCCTGGCCATCGCCATGCTCGCTCTGGGCACTCCCGAACCACCGATCGAGGTACTCGTTCGCCGCGCTGCCCAGGCCGCGGTGGCCGGTGGCCACACACTCGACGATGTGGCACTGCGCGGCCACATCCGGACGCTGACCCGACGCGGCGTGCTAATCATCACCGATGATCGTGTCCGCTTTCTCCACCAGACGTTTTTCGAATTCGCCGCGGCGAAGGGGCTCGCTGCACGCGGCGCCGACAGCGAACTGCCCCGGCTGATCACACGCTTGACCGCGGCGCCGGACGATCTGTTTCTCGGTGCTGTGGTCGAACAAACGTTGACTCTGCTGGGTGCGGATGCGCTCGCGCACACTGCGGTACAGACGGGCTGCTTGGATCTCATCGATACCGGTCATCCGCATCTGATTTCGATCGCCATGACCGTCTGGGCGCACCACCCTGATGTTCTCGCACTCACCGTCGACGTGGTCGCGTCCGTCACCGACGACCAACTTCGCCGGTTTCTGCGGACGCTGCCTCGCGTCCACAGCCACATCGCCTCGGTCGCCGAACATCTACATCGGTTGTGGCTCGACCGGCCCGAGCTGCGCCCAGCCGTCACCACCACTGCCGCCTACCTCGTCGGACGCGGACCGGACGACATCGCCTCCCTGGTACGGCGCACCGGAATGTACGGCGTCCTCGCCGGCACCGAGCAGTCGTACCTGCGTTCGAGCAGTGAACCCCGTTCCCTGCTCCACAGCCTTGCCCCTGCCGACCCTGATCTCGTTCGTGATGCGGTGCTCACCGTGATCGACGGTCTCACCGACCCGGAGAAACAGGCGAAGAAGGAATCGATCCGGCAGGGCAAGCAGACGATCGCCCGCTACCTCAACATGGTTGCCGAATCCTGGAGCGCACTGCAGGGCAACGCTTTTCTCGGTGATCTCGAGAATCTGATAGGTCTCGTGCAGGCACGATCAGGCGATAGTGACGCCGAAGTCGTCCGCCGCGCCCTTGCCGCTGTCATCGCCGCCGACGCGCACCGAGACCATCTCGCGCCGGACTGGGAACGAACCTGGCTCACGTGGGTCGACGATCTGTGCAGCAGACTCGAATGCGGGGGCGGAGATCGTGATCCGATCATCGGTGCACGCCTGATCGCAGTCGGTGTCGTGCTCGCTCGCCTATACGAACCACACCACCAGCGCACAGTCGATGCGACCTTCGTCAGGTTGTTCGCCGTGACCGGAGCCGCGGCGCCGAGACAACTCACCCGCGGATGCCTGTCCGAAGTCCTCGTCATGCCATCACCAGCGCGGGCCTCGTTGATCACGATCCTCTCCGCTCTACTCGATGGCCACCTACCCACCGAACATCAGAACTTCACCCCCGGCGCCGGACTGTGGGCGGCCATCGCGCGACAGACACTGATGGATCCCGCTATTCCCGTCGGCGTCGTCCACGACATCATGTCCCCATCTATCCGTACCTACGGCCGCGACGACCGGTTGTTCACCACTGGCAACCATCTGGTCGCGCTCGCCCCGGCAGCAATCGTCTGCGGCGAACCCACCGCAATCGCTGCCGCAGAGCGCCTCTCGCGCATCGACGTCACCATCACACTCGATCGTCAGGCCGCGAACATCTTCCTCGACCGTGTGCTGGATCGAGTCCACGAACAACCCGAGCGACTCGTTCCCGCAGCGCTGGCGATCGCGCGTCATGTCGGCCGACCCGGGACGGTCAAAGACCTTCTGCTACAGCAGGACATTCACACGTCGCTGCGGGCACACGCCGCTGCGCTGCGGAACTGGACCGCGCACTTGATCACCGGCAAGGACAACAGCCAACAAGCAGGCGCCGACATGCTCCGACTGCTCATGCGCCACGACATCATCGCCCCCACCCTCGACGAACTCACCGCATGGTTCGATCAGGCGAGCAGCCCGCAAGGCAAAGCGAACCTTCTCACCACCATCGGCATCAGCGCACGCACAGCCGGGGCGACCGAGCCCGCGATCGCATTGCTGAGCCGGTTCGTCGCCATCAGCAGTGCCCCCGAACCGGTGATCGCCGCTCACCCACACACCCGAGTCCCACCCGTGATCGTCGAAGCAGCACGAAACGCCCTCCTGGAAACCCTTGCTCATCAACCGGTTCCCACCCCTGACCAGTGGGCAAGAGTGCACGCCCTGACCTTCGCGCCCCGACTGGACGGCACCCACGCCACCGATGTCGCCGGCGTGCGCCACCTCGCCCGATTCCTCCGCACCGAAGCCGAGACCGGGCAGATCGACAGTGCACTCGAGCACCTCGGCGTCACCTGCACCACGCTTGCGCCGCTGGACAAGAACCTCCGGACCAAGGCCTCCAACAAACTCAAAAGCGCAGTCACCGCGATACTCCGCCGGGCCGACACCCGCCACTACCAACAACTGGCGCATCTCGTACGCACCGCACCACCGCAAACATCCACGCAGTTGATCCACGGGTTACTCGATTCCGCGTTGTTCGCAGACCGCGCACGAGAATTCGGACACCACCTCGATCTCACCCCGCGTGTCATCGGCACCGGCACCTTCCCCGAGATACTCACAACCCACCACGCCACACCCCCACCCCCACCGACACCGACACCATCGGATCCTGTCCATGCTGACGAGCCCAGCGGATCGGGCGACGTCAGCGAGAACGATCGACGACGGATCCGCGCCCGGGAGACTATGACGCGCCGCCTACGACAATTCGAACACGCCGCCGATTCGGCATATCACCTGATCCGCCGCCACACCGGCACCAAGAACGACGATCACATCGCGCGAACACTGTTCGCAATTTCCCGATCGAGCTTCTACCGGCTCAAGGCGCGGGACAACTGGGAGCCGATCCGGCCGGAACTGTGCGCCGCGATCGACAGCTACGGCACGACGATCGGAATGCAGTTCGAACTCACGGCCAAGCAGAAGGCGTTCGCCGCAGCACAGCAAGAACACGACGATGCCCAGCACGCCCGCGACTGACATGAACACCGCTGTGCGAGCACACCGTTGACCTCGCACTATCGATGTTCTCGATTTCTCGAACACTCGAACATCATCGGATCACGGTCGGATCGAAGGGTCTTCATCCACGGGCCCGTTCACCGTTCGGCACTGCGGCGGCGGGTCATGATCGAAAGGTGGTCCCGGCATGAACACAGCCGATCCACACGACCCACTAGAGAGCGCACTGAACATCGTGCACTCCATCGCCATCGAGGTGAACGCGTACCGACGTCTGCTTCGCGAACACGGCATCGACCTCGACTCGATCTCCTCCATGACCGACCTGTCGCAGCTGCCACCCACCTCCAAGGACAGCTATCGCCGGATCAACATCTTGTCCGATCTGCAGTCCGGCCGCCCGGAGGACGTCGAAACCATCGCGGCCAGCGCCGGCTCCTCCGGTACGCCGACATTCTGGTCACGAGGTCAACGCAGTACCGATCACGGATCGGCGATGTTCGGACGTGTTCTGAGAGAGTGCGCCGACACCGAACACCGCGCAACGCTCGCGATCGTGACGTTCCCCCTCGGGCCATACGTCGGGGGTGCGTTCATGTACGCGATGTTGCTCGAACTCCGACGCCGAGGTCACCGCATCTCCATCGCGACACCAGGCATGGACCCGCAAGCGGTCGCGGACGTGATCTCCGCGGCCGGCGACGGCTACGAGCAGGTCGTCGTCTTCGCCTATCCACCGATCGCCCGGGACCTTCTCGACACCTACGGCGACCTCCTGCGGCGACACAACGCCGTGGTGATCGTCGGCGGCGAACCGGTCAGCGAAGCGTGGCGCTCGCTCGTCCACTCCATGCTCGACGACCCCGACGGCGATCGAGTGCGTGTGGTGTACGGGGCGACCGACGTCGGGTTCGTAGGTTACGAAACAGCGGCCACCATCGCGGTCCGCACAGAAGCCGCCCACGACCGGGTTCTGAACACCGTGATGTTCGGCAGCGCGTACAGCGATGGGGAACTCGTCCAGCAACCCGCATTCGTGCAATACGAACCGAACTACACCTACATCGAAGTCGATTCCGACGGTTACCTCCTCTTCACCGTCGGGGGAGTGCTGCCGCTGGTCCGCTATCGAGTCAACGACCGCGGACAAACCCTTTCCGGCAGCGATATTCGTGACCGGTTGCGAGATGCCGGATACGCTGCCTTGGCGGAGGGGATAGACCCGAAGGGGTCGTATCTTCTCGTGCACGGGCGTACCGACATCGCCGCGATCTACAGTGCCGTCAACATCTACCCCGACTACTTCCGGCCTGCTGTCGAGCACATCTCGCTCGCAACCCGGTTGACCGGGCGTTTCATCGCCCGCTGCGTGGTGGATGATGAGCAACGTCAGATCCTCACCCTCGACGTCGAGCTTCGTCCCCAGCAACAGCCCGACACCGAGACCGCCGAGCACGTGAAGCAGCTGTCCATCGCCAGCCTGCGACAGCTGAGCGCGGAGTACCGCGTCGTACACGATCAGAAGGGTCAGGCAGCCGAACCCGTCGTCCGGCTCGAGCCGTTCCGGTCCGAGGGCTTCGTCACCGGCGGGAAGCAGAAATCGCTTCAATAGCGCGACCATGTCCGGATGCGTACACCGACCCGACCCGAGGGAGGTGTACGCATCCAGCGTTTCGACCGCATGTTCGATCGTTGTCTCGATTTCTCGACGATACGTTCGATTCATGTCGACTGTTCGAATGACAGTCGCGCTGCGGTCTGTCGGTTGAACGAATGATTGAGCGCACCAAAGGTTCGAACATGTGGCCGATACGATCCACGCTGCCGAAGAAATGCGCGAGCGAGAATCCCGGAGGACTGGACGACGAAGCCCCACCTCGCACACAGAACGCCGCAAGAAATCTAGACGTAGGAATGCCGTACCCGACGGCCCCCCACAGCGGATAATGTCGGTTGATCGAATGAATCGGACCATCCGCGTGTATATCGTTCGAATGACTGAACGATGCACAGCAGAGCCGGTTCTGTGCGCACAACGTGTGATTGCGACGCTCAGATGCACGACACGGACCAGCCCCCACGGTGGTGATACAATTTGGTATAACTGCAGCTGAGGAGGTTCGATATGTCGCTGGCCCATGGCATGGAACGTGATTTGCGCGCGATACCCGCCGAGCGTGAACTTCTGCAGCTCAAACTCCTGCGCGCTGTCGCCCTCGCCGTCGACAACGGTATTCCGCAGCGGGTGATCGCGAAGAACCTCGCGATCACCCAGCCGGAGGTGAGCCGCATCGTCAAGAAGCTGCGATTGAATCCCGCAGCACGCGAACGAAGCCCCCGCGAAGTGCTACTCGAGCACGCCGCGAAGATCGTGGCTCACGACGCGATGATCGCCGAACTCCTCGCGTGGCCGTACACGTTCGGGCACGACGCCGCCGACGACCCGGCGGGGGAGAGCTACGTGCGGGGTTCGTGGGATCAGATCGAACGCGCTGGGGATCTCCTCGACGACGTGGATTACCGGGTGCTTCTCGCGGCTACGGCCGACCGGCGTGCGCAGGCGAATGCACTCTGACCCTGCCACCGCGGCCGCGTCCGAGCTCGAATCCTGGTGCCGCCCCGGCGGCATACTTGACAAGAACGGGCCAAGAGCTTCGCTTCACGCCTTTGATCCGGTGCCACGCCGCCGAACCCGTGATCAGATTGTCGACGCCTTCCTCGCCGATCACACTGACGTCGCCGTCGGTCGGCAATTCCTCGCCCTGGCGACCGCCGGACCTCCGGGGGTGGGCAAATCGTCGAGTATCAACCGCCGGCGTCTCGCCGGACAAGGGTGGCGGGTACTCGATGCTGACGTCATCAAGGACTATCTACTGCGCGACGCGGTCGCCTGCGGTGTCTACGACGACCTGTTGGGCCGGACGCTGCCGGACGGGCATTCGGTCATGCCGCGCGAGCTCGCAACCCTGGTGCATTCCGAGTCGACGATGCTTCTCGATGCGATCACCGAGATCTGCTTGGCGCGTGGGGAAAACATTGTTCTGGAGGGTACGTTCAGTTGGCCTGGCCTGGGTCCGCGGCTGCTGAGCGATCTTGCATCTGCGGACTACGAGAAGTTCACGATCCTCGATGTCGAGGCTCCCGCCGAGATCACCCGAGCGAGGGCGTTGACCAGATGGTGGCGCGGCCGTCTCGATGCCATCAATGGCGGCGATTCGTTCGGTGGCCGCTTCACCCCAGGGTTCGTCATCGACGCGCTCTACTCAGGCGGCACCGAGGTGACGATCTGCGCCCGCAACGCCCGGGCGGCGTTCGACCATACACTCGCTGCCGAGATCCCGACGGTCGAATTGCTCGTCGAGCACCTCGGCGGCGGTGACGAGACGTGGGTGAAGGAGAACGGGATCGTGGTGTACTCCCACGGCGCGGACAATCGCGCCGCTCCCGGACCGGGACCTTTCTGAGGTCTGTGGTGCGACCAGCTCTACCGCCGGCGTCGCAGGGTTGACGGATCTGCCTGCTAGATAACGATGTCCGTGTGGGACGTCAGTTCTGTCCACCGCCCAAGTTCGAGCCGTGCAGCGGGCGCAAGCGCGTACCGATCCGCGGCGATGAGCTGGTTCATCGACAGCTCGGTCGCGCCTGCAATGTCTTCGATCGGGACCTGGAAGGTTCGATACGGGCCGAGTGGGGGAGTAGTGGTATCAGCTCGGGCGGGGCGTTCGAGAATCGGACCCAGCGACGGTGTTTGATCGAGAATGTATCCCGTCGCAGCGAGCACAGAGTCTTGTTCCCAGGCAGCGATTTTGAAGAACCGGCGCGGGATGGCCACGCCCCGGTACACCGGATCGTCGGCGGCGAAGATGCATCCGGAGAACACCGACAGCCGCTGCCCGTACTGCCGGGCGTGGTCGAGGACGTAGTCCTCCAGGCCGAGCCACAATGTTTTCGACTGGTTCAAGGTCGCGGTCTGCGGCGCGCACACGGTGTAGTGGAACGTGTCGGCGTTTGCCTGCTCGGCGACCGCGACGGTGCCCCATACGGGGTCGCGGCGGCGCACCAAATGTCCGCGGTCGAGATCGTTGCTGGCGTACAGCTCGGGGCCGGCCTGCTGGGTGGCGGGGAGGCGTGGATCGAGTTGCCAGTCGTCGCCGCGTTCGACCTCGCGTAACAGTGTGCCGTCGATGTTCACCGCGGTACTCGCGGCGAGACGCCGATCGGGATCGATCGCCACCGTGAAATGCGTGTACGGCAGCACGACAAGACCGGTGCGCGTGGGCGCACCGAGTTCGGTCGTGGAGAGGAACGTGGCGTCGTAGCCGGTAGGGGAGGTCACCGACTCAGTGAACCGGTCGATCGTGACGGGCACGTGAACACACCCTGTTCTCGGGCTTGGTTCCGTACCCTCGGATGGCGGCGCCCGAAACCGAGCGCCTGCACACGAGATCAAGGAGGCATATCCATGGCTGGAATCGCTGACAAGCTCGACAAGGCATACGAAGACAAGCCGCTCACCGAACTCGTCGACGCACCCGTCGAAGCCCTACAGGGCGTGAGCCCCGGTGACGCCGAGCACCTCAAGGCCGCGTTCAACATCACGACCATAGGCGACCTCGGACGCAACAAATACTTCCTGTGGGCGCAGTCGATCGCCAAGCTCGCAGAGTAGTTCCTCCTCACAACGTCGACGAGCCACAGGACCGCATGGGTCCTGTGGCTCTTGTCATCGATCAGCACGGTTACTGTCATCTGGCCACCAGGTTTCACCGTGGAGGGCAGGTGACGTACCCGGATAGGGCCGTGAAGATCCTGGTGAAGCGCCGGCGCCGCTGACCCTGATCTGTCGGTTCAGGCCGGTACCGTCGCACACGTGACATCGAGACAGGGCAGCGCGGTGAAGAGCTACCGCTACCAGTGGGCGCTGTTCGCCGACTGGTGCGCCGCCGCCGACACCTCGCCGCTACCCGCTACGCCGATCACGCTGGCGCAGTTCCTCGACGAGAACCCCGCCGGCGACACAGTCCAGCTACGCCGGGTCTCCGCGATCAACCGCGCTCACCTCGACGCTGGCCACCCCGCCCCAGGACGGGTCACCTCGCTACGGCTCGCATTGGACTCTGCACGCACCGACAAAACCACCCGACGGGCCGCGGCGTTTCATGCGATCGCGGCCGCATTGCCGACCGAAGGGTCGACGGCAGCATTGTTCGGGCGCCGCGACGCCGTACTCCTTCTCCTGGCCGGGGCGGGCCTGTCCTACAACGCTATTGCAGAACTCGACCGAGACGACATCAGCGTCGACGGAGGCAGCATCTGGATCGGCGGACACCACCGCATCCGCATCGACCCCCACGAGGTGACCGGCTTTCGGCCGGTCGAGGTGTGGGAACGGTGGAACACCGTCCTGCAGTTTTCCGACCGGTATCCCTCGACCGCGTTGCTCGCAGAGCGTCTGCAGCGCAACACGTTTCCCGACATGACCGGTCTGCCGCACCGCGGCGGTCCGGTCGCGGTCCCGATCGACCGGTGGGGTCACCTACCCTTGCCGGCCGCCGCGATGACCGCTGCCGAGATCGGATCGGTGATCGCCGCGCACCGCACCGGGCTCTCACCGCTGCACACCCCGCGGCGACGCATCACCAGACCACGCGCCGACGCCGAACAGATCGACATCGTTCGCCCCGAGCCCACACCAGCTGAACTCGATTCCGGGTACTACCGCGCTGGTGTCGACGCACGTCGACGCGCGCACACCGCCCTGGCCGATGTCCCGGACATGGTCGACGACGTCGAGGACCGGATCGAGGCACTGTTGCAGCGCACTCTCGATCTGCTCGGCGACGAGGCCACTCCCTCTTGATTCGCGCTGCGACCCGGCGATGGGAGGAGCGTCAAGGGGTCCTGACGGATCTACCTGACATAGGACCGGTTTATAGTTTGCCGATGACCGCGTCCTCGTATGACACCCCTCCCCGTACCCGATTGCGAGGTATCCGAGAACTTCTCTCTCGCGGGGGGGTGAGGCCGGCGCGGGCTTGTTCGGCCGGGTCGCGCCGGGGGGAGGGCTGAGGGAGATGGTGATGCTGACCCGTGATCCCAGCCTGCGGTGGACTCGAACACAATGAATCCCCGTAGCCTCGGGGCACAACCTAAAGTTGTTGTGCAAGTGAGTCGGCGCCGAGTTCTCGGTGGCCATCGCTGTGCATTTCCAGAAGCCGATTCATTCCGTCGCAATCTCACGTGATACGAATGCGCTTCACGTCGGGATCGGCGGCGTAGGCGAGTGCAAAGGTTCGTACGACGGCCGACGCTGCCTGTGCGATATCACCGGGCACCAGTCTGCCGTCGGCGGCCGATTCGGCCAGCACAGCGCACACCGCGGCAGACCGTTTCGAAGCTTATATAGTGATGGGTGATTAGATCCGAGAATGACCCCAATCTCGATTCACTCGACCGCCGCGTCGACGCAGGGTGCAAGGTCGATGAATAGTGCAGGAATATCAATGATGTCATCTACTTTAGTTGCACCATCGACATCGAAGGTCAAACCCTCATTGCCTGAGCCACCGCGATTGAACTCGTGATCAACACCGACCACCACAACGGTGATAGCGGTCAACGCCTGACCACCACTCTCACAGTGATCGCGGTCGGCGATACAAACCGACGACGTCGGCCTAGTCTAGGCGCCACTGGCCGCCCGCCAGTCATCTACTCCAACTTCGCCGACCCGATCGCCGCTACTGGCACGACAATCAGTAGGTCAACTTGATGCGTCATCCTACATTTACTAGTAGCTCGCGTTGGAATCTGCGCCCAGCGCCACGGGGCCTGTGCCTGCCACAAGAACTGTTGAACACCAAAAGTGTTGGATTGCGGTTTAGGGACATGTTGGAAACAACTGCAGTCGCGAACGACTGGTCGAAGGCAGCCCTGAAGCTCTGGTCGCAGCAGACCGGCCAGGTAGACCCCCAGATTCGTATAGAAGGGGGCGACTTAATGCAACTTCGCAAAGTCCGGGCGCAGTGCAACTCCTGGCTGGATGGACGCACAGACACCTTTGACGGTGCGGGGGAGTCGGTCAGCGTGGGGTTGGCGAAGGACGGTGTACTCCACTATCACCCTACCGCCGGTGGCGCACGCGGCCTGGCCTCGTTGATCACGTTAGAGCTACTACTGGCAGCACAAACGGGTATGCTGATACGTTTGAAAACGTGTGCCGCCCCGGAATGCCGCGTTGCATTTTTCGACGAATCGCGCAACTCTAGCCGAAAATGGCACGACACAAGAACATGCGGCAATGCCGCGAACCTCAAAGCTTCACGCGCTCGTCGCCGCCTTCTGTGAACGCCAGCCTTGCTACTCTTTCAGAGATAGCCTCACAGAATAAGTCTGACCTACTGTCGTAAGTGCGCTTTCGTCTCGACTCCTGTCGCATCCCAGTCGCCGGTTGCATGCGAATCCAACGGCTCACGCTCAGCGCGAAGTGACCGTCGTCTTCTTGGACGTGCGGCGTTTCTGCGTCGCTGGAATCAGCACCGCTGCGGCGATCACAACGACGATGGGCGCGAGGAGGGCGCCTCGCAGGCTAAACATCTCGCCGAGGAACCCGAGAGAAGGAGGACCGACGAGGAATGCAATGTACCCTAATGTCGATACGAATGACACCCTAGCTGCCGGGTTCGGGCCGGAGTCGCCGGCGAGCGATATCGCCAGTGGAAATCCGAGCGAAGCGCCGAGGCCCCACAACACCACAGCGGCACCGGCAGCCACCTGATTGTTCACCACTGACACGAGCAGCAGGCCCAGCGCAGCGAAAGCCGCGCTGGCGGTGAGCACTTCGCTTCGACCGAAGAGTTCGACAATCCTGCCGCCGCAGAATCGGCCGATGGTCATGGACAGCGCAAACGCCGCATACACCATCGATCCCATTGACTGATCGAACCCGTGTTCGTCCACCATGATCAAAGGGAGCCAATCGTTGGCGGTGCCCTCTGCCAGGGCGAGAGCCAACACTACGAAACCAATTGCAACGAGCTTGGTGTCTTTCCACAGAGGTCCGGCTTCGACGAACAGGGGCTCGTTCTTCGGTACTCGCGAAATTCCAGTGCCTGCAGGCAGTACGCCGATATTGGTGACCAACGCGAGAAGCGCTGCAAGGCCGACGACGGCCAAGTGCAGTACGACGGAAAAGTCGATCCACGTGAACACGATGCCTGCTGTAGCGCCGAATACAGTGCCCAGGCTGAAGAACCCGTGCATCGCCATCAGAAAGGGCTTGCCGGTCCGAGCTTCGACGTCGGCGCCCTCGATATTCATGGCGACTTCGGCCGCGCCCATTCCTATTCCGAATACGCCGAGTCCGCCCATGACGATCGGCGCGATCGACAGAGCAGACCCGAGGCCGATGACGAACATGCTCGCAACGATGCCCGCCATCCCGACAGCGATGATCGGTTTGGTTCCGAACCGAGACACCAGCGATCCGGAGGACAAGATTCCGAGCATCGCTCCGAGTGCTAGGCCGAACAGCACCAGGCCCATCTGGCCGGTGCTAGCGGAGAGGCTGTCACGAATTGCAGGAGTTCTGGTCACCCAGGTCGAAATGGTCACGCCCGGAATGAAGAACAAGATGCACAGAGCTGTCTTGCGCCTGGCAATCGACATAGAAGGACCTCCGGTAAGCAGAGCATAAATTTGTACATCTGTACATCTTTAAGAATGTGTACAAATGTACACTGCTATTGCAATGTACGAAACCTGTCCGAAGGTGAGGTCGAGCATGGTCGAGCAGAAGCGTGGCGTTGAACGGCGTGATCTGATCACGAGCGCCGCGCTGCGGGTGATCATCGCTCGTGGTGTCCACGCGACCACTCACCGAGCGATCGCCGTGGAAGCAGGTGTTCCCCTCGGTTCTCTGACCTACTACTTCGACGGGTTGACTCAGCTGATCGAGGAGACATTCGCAAGGTTGTACGACGAAATATCCACGACGCACCGGCTAGCGCTGGAGACCGTGAACAGCAGAGACGGGGCGGTGGACGCCGTCACCGACATGATCTGCGGTACCCATGGTCCGTCCGACGAGCAACTGCGGGCCATGATCGAGCTGTATACGTACGCGAACCACAATTCAGCCGCAGCCGAGATCTGCGTTCGATGGCTGCAGACAACGCACGACGTTCTGGCTCCACACTTTTGTGAGCACGCCCTGGAGGCGCTGGACGCACTCATCGAAGGCTGGGGAATACATCAGCATTTTCGAGCCGAACCCGCTCAGTGGGACATTGTTCGGGCCGCGGTAGCGGCAATCGCCGCCGCTCACGATGTCGGGGTGTGCACGAAGTGACGCTGATAAGCGGTCGACGGCTTCTGGACCTATTGTTCGAGTCGCCACCCATGGGTCGCCGAGGTCCGATTGTAGTTGCGATCGACGGGCGTGGCGGCTCGGGTAAATCGACTCTGGCAGGATCGCTCGTGGCGACGTCTACGTGGTTGCTTCCGACGATATTGCTTGACACCATTCTTTTTTCGATTGGGCGGATGCAGCGCGTACTCACCTTTTGACGCCACTGCGGACTCAAGGCGCACCGCTCGAATGGCGGCCGGTTCCGTGGATGGAGCACGGTCGAGCAGGGTCCATCGTCGTACCCCGAGGGACCACGATGGTGCTGTTCGAGGGAGTCGGGACGACCGTGTCGGCCCCAGCTCGCATTCCGGCTTCCATACCCAATGCACCAGCTTCTCCGCGGGTGGTGACGTCGAGCTTTTTGAGGATGCTTGCGACGTGAAACTTGACTGTGCTTTCGCCGATGCCGAGGTTCGATGCGATGTCTTTGTTGCGTTTTCCGATTGCGAGGTAGCCGAGAACTTCTCTCTCGCGAGGGTTGAGGCCGGCGAGGAGTTGTTCGTCGGGTCGCGCTGCGGGCGGGTCGAGGGGGATGGTGATGCTGACCCGTGATCCCCAGCCAGCTGTGGATTCGAACGTAATGAATCCTCGTAGCGTGTGGACACGGCCAGAGAGTTGTTGTGCGAGTGCGTCAGTCCCGAGTTCGCGACGGCCGTCGTTGCGCACTTCCAGAAGCAGATTGGTTCCGTCGCAATCCCATGCGATGCGAATGCGCTTCACATCGGAATCGGCGGCATAAGCGAGTGCGACGGTTCGTACGACGGCCCGTGCTGCCCGCGCGACTTCGCCGGGTACCGGTCTGCCGTCGGCAGGCGGATCGACATATTCCACAGTAATCGACGACTGGCCCAGCAGCGGTGCGAGTTCGCCCCTCAAGCGCGCGAAGGCGGTAGTGACGGCTTCCTGAGCGAGCTCGCGGTTTGCCTCTTCGATCGAGCGCAGCTGGACGAGCGCGACGGAAGCGGTGTTGCTGGCGGTCTCCCTAGCTCGTCGGTCGTCGAGGTCTTTTGATCGCAAGGTCGACAGTACCGAGGTCAGAGTGTCGACGTGAACGTCGACCATCTCCGAGATCGCGCGGGCACGTTCACTCGATGCGGCCAAGGATTCGGCGAGATACGCCGGACTTGCTTGGACTACCTGGTGCCGGATCGAGGTAGCGACGATGCCGAACGCGGCCGCGACGTCGGAAGCTGTGTCGAACGTCGTCGCGGTTGGTTTGGGCACGATGACCAGCAACGTGTCTGTCGCGTCGTCGAGTAGGGCAGCGACACGACGAGCAGATCCGGCCAGTGTGACTACGCCGTCCAACGTTCGGTCGCCTCCACGAAATTGGTGATCCTTGAGATCGTCGAGTTCCTTGATACTCACGTGGTCGACGATGGCGGAGTCGCCGCTGACTTTCCGTGGCCGGCCGGTGCATTCTCGGGTGAAGATGATCAGCGCGGTGTGCGGGTATCGACTGGCCGTCCAGCTGGAGAAACGACGCGCGATGTCCACCAGAGGTCCGGACACCACGTTCCGAAGCGCCTCCAGTGTTGCGCCGGTCGTGTAGGAGTGCAGTTGTTCGGAACGGGTCACCCCCGCAGCGTAATGGCAACCCCGGCCAGTTGGAGTAGTCGTTCGGATAGTTCGAACTAACCGTTGTACGGAGTTCTTTTGCGACGGGATGGCGGGAGTCTTGATCTCGGATTCATTCGAGAAAGGGAACGCCGATGCCACCGACCAGCACTGAAATCAATCGAGGTTTCGCCTCTGCCCGCACGATCGTGATCGCAGAGAACACTCGATTGTTGGACGATTTGGATGCAGCCGAGTGGGACGCGGCGGCACGGTTGATCTCCGACGCGCGTGCCGTCTTTGTCATCGGCAACGGACGGAGCGGTCTGGCAGCGCAGATGGCAGCGATGCGCTTGATGCACCTGGGGCTGCAGGTGCATGTCGCCGGCGAAGTCACCGCACCTGCTGTTGGCGTCGGCGATGTGGTGATCGGGGTCTCCGGTTCGGGCACGACTGGCACCGTGGTCGCGGCCGCGGACACTGCGAGCAAGGTCGGTGCATCGGTCGTCGCGGTCACCACGGCACCTGGTTCGCCATTGGCCGAGCGCGCTGATCGTGTCCTTGTGGTGCCGGCTGCGGACAAGCAGGACCACGGCAACTCCATCACCGAGCAGTACGCCGGCAGCCTGTTCGAACAATCGGTCCTGCTCGCCTTCGACTCATTGTTCCAGTCGTTGTGGAGCAGTCGTGCGCAGAGCGCGGAGAACCTGTGGTCGCGTCACGCGAACATCGGTTGAAGCCTTACTCGGACATCCATCTTTCAGTTCACCCTTCGACAGAGGAATACATATGACCAAGCTTCAGGTTGCCGTCGATCTTCTCACTACAGCAGATGCTCTCGCCCTCACCCACAAGGTGGCCCCGTACGTCGACATCATCGAACTCGGAACGCCGTTGATCAAGAGTGAGGGTCTGCGTGCGATCAGCGCGATCAAAGCGGCGCATCCAGACAAAGAGGTCTTCGCCGACCTCAAGACCGCCGACGCAGGCTTCCTCGAAGCCGATATCGCGTTCTCTGCCGGTGCTGACATCGTCACTGTCCTCGGCTCGGCGGGGGACGCAACGGTCAAGGGTGCCGTCGAGGCAGGACAAAAGCACGGCAAGAAGGTTGTCGCGGACCTGATCGGTGTCGCTGACCGTGTCGAACGCGCACGCGAACTCTCCAAGCTCGGCGTGGCGTTCGTCGAGCTCCACGCCGGTCTCGACGAACAGGCCCAGCCGGGCTACTCGATCCAGACCCTGCTCGACGACGGCAAGATCGCAGGAGTGGCGTTCTCCATCGCGGGCGGAGTGAAGATCGACACCATCGCGGCAGTGCGTGATGCCGGCGCCGATGTAGCGGTCGCGGGCGGTGCGATCTACAGCGCCAAGGATCCCGCCGCGGCAGCAAAGGCACTCAAGGACGCTTTGACCAACTAACGTATCCACGCCTCATGATGGCCCCGCATCCACTCACGGATACGGGGCCATCATTGTGTATTCACCACGGCCACCGATGGCCGGTCGGAGCCTGACGAGATGCCATCCATATGCCGGGATGCACGGGTGCAGATGCGAAAGCTCGGTCAGCTGACCGGGCGCCAGCTCCGCCCAGATCCGGACAGCATCTTCTCGGCTGCGGCAGGCCCTGGCGATCCGGCCGGGTACGATTCCGGTCGCTCGCTGGTAGACCAGGAGTCGATCACTGGATCGACTATCGCCCAGGACAATTCGATCTCCCGCCGTGTCGGGAACAGGGTGGCATCGCCGCGTAGGACATCGAGAATGAGTCGCTCGTAGGCGTCTCGGTTGGCCTCGTCGTAGCTGCGAGGGTAGGTCAAATCCAGATCTACCGATGCCAGTGCCATACCGTCGCCCGGCTGTTTCGCATTGAGCTGCAACGTGATGCCATCGTTGGGTTGCACCCTGAACACCAATACATTCCCGGCGGGGTCGCCCGGTGCGAACCCGTGTAGTCGGTGGGTCGGGGCCGCGAACGTCACCGCTATTTCCGTGAAGCGTTTGGGCAGTCGCTTTCCCGCTCTGAGGTAGAAGGGGACGCCGGCCCAGCGCCGATTGGCGATGCCGACTGTGATGGCAGCGTAGGTTTCAGTCGTCGAGCGCGGATCGAAGCCGTCTTCGTCGATGAGGGCGATCGCTTGATCTCCGTTCATGTCGAGTCCGCGGGTGTATTGGCCTCGTGCCGTGGTCTTCTCGAATGGACCGAGAGCTGTCGCTGCACCGAGAGCCTTCGCTTTCTCGGCTGCGATGGAATCGGCGGTGAGGTTTAGAGGCTCCTCCATGGCGATGAGGGCGAGCAGTTGCAGTAGATGGTTCTGGATGACATCTCTCGCGGCGCCGACTCCGTCGTAGTAACCGCCTCGCCCGGCGACGCCGATGTCCTCGGCCATGGTGATCTGGACGTGGTCGATGTGGCGGTTGTTCCACAGCGGCTCGAACATGCCGTTCGCGAAACGTAGCGCCAGAATGTTCTGGACCGTCTCTTTGCCGAGGTAGTGGTCGACGCGATAGACCGAACCGGTGTCGAACGTCGCCGCGATGGTCCGCTCAAGCGCAGTGGAGGTGGTCAGATCTCGACCGAACGGCTTTTCCACCACCAGCCTCCTCCATCCTCGGGGAGATCGGTGTAGTCCGACCGCGTGTAGCTGGCGGCACACGATCTCGAAATATGCCGGTGCGATGGACATGTAGAAGCTGCAGTGATCGCCGCTTGCGTGCTCGGTGATCGTGTCGAGTGTGGACTTGAGTAGGCGAAAGTCGTCGGTGCTGTCGAAAGACCCGTCGATCAGGTGCAATCGTTCGGTGACCCAGCCCCATACGTCCTCGTCGAAACCACGTCGAGCACCGTCGACGACCGCACGGCGCAGGACGTCGGTGACGGATGCGAGGTCGTCGTTGTCGTGGCGGGCAAACCCGACCAGTGTGAATCCGTCAGGCAACATCCCTCGATGGGCGAGGTCGTAGATGGCGGGTAGAAGTTTACGTCGGGACAGATCTCCGGTGATGCCGAAGATCACCAGGGTCGACGGGTCTACCGGTGCGGTCGATCGGTGCGAATTCGGCGCGGCGAAGGTGTTCCAGTTCGAAACACCCGGCAGTGTCGGCGCACTCTCGATCGCATAATCAGTACTCAATGCAGCTCTCCCGATGAAACAGATGCGGCGGAGGTCGATCGCCCGACGGAATCCCTCGTCTGGACCCAGTCTCTCGGCGGAGCGGTCCGAAAGCACTCCGCCGAGTTGAGGGATGCCGCTGTCACAAAGGTGGGGTGACAGTCGCTGCGGGCACAGTGAAACATCGACGGGGACATCAGTGCGATGGAAATGGAGTTTGCCCTGATATGCGTATGGCGATAGTGGGTTTGGGAAAAATGGGTTCCGGCATGCGCGAGCGCCTTCGTGTGGGCGGCCACGAGGTGGTCGGCTTCGACAACTCCGGCGATTCCAGTGATGCCGGGACCTTGGCAGAGGCTGTGGACATGCTCGGGGCCGGCCCGAAAGCGGTGTGGGTCATGGTGCCGGCAGGCCGCGCTACTCATGCCGTAATCGTCGAACTCGTAGCGCTTCTGGGTCCTGGCGACCTCGTCGTCGACGGCGGCAATTCGCGGTTCACCGATGATCGAACACACGCCTCCCTGCTGGCTGAGCGCGGCATCGGGTATCTCGACTGTGGGGTATCGGGCGGGATCCGTGGTCAACACGAGGGATATGCGTTGATGGTGGGGGGTGAGTCTGTGTACGTCGAGCGACTGATGCCCATCTTCGATTCGTTGCGGCCACCAGGGGTTCGCGAGAATTCGTTCGTGCACGCCGGTCCGGTCGGGTCCGGTCACTACGCGAAGATGGTGCACAACGGGATCGAGTACGGCTTGATGCACGCCTACGCGGAAGGCTTCGAGCTCCTCGCGGCGGAGCACTCGATCGCCGATCCTGCTGCGGTAATGAAGGCGTGGACTTGTGGAACGGTGGTTCGATCGTGGCTTCTGGACTTGTTGGTCTCAGCTCTTGCTGCGAGTCCCGATCTGGCTGAAGTCTCGGGTTACACCGAGGACTCCGGTGAGGGGAGGTGGACGGTCGAGGAGGCGATCGCTCACGCAGTACCGGTACCGGTGATTTCAGCGGCGTTGTTCGCGCGCTTTAGCTCCCGGCAGGACGATTCACCGGCAATGAAGGCTGTCGCCGCCCTCCGTCAGCAATTCGGTGGGCACACTGTCCAACTCGCCCTACCAGCGTCGAGGTAGGCCGATCGGAGGAGGGGGACAACCCTTCTGGGGCGTCCCCCTTCTCTGTTGCCTTGGTGCGGATGATTCCGAACAGGTGGGTGTGCCGAGGTCAGGAGGCGGTCACCACGATCTCCCCTCGACCGCTACCTTCGATGATCTCCCGGGTCCCGGTCGAGAGACGCAGATCGAGACGATGGTCGCTGTGCAGCGCGGCGAGACAGGTCGACACTGCGGACGGCGGCATCCAGCGATGAGACGGTTCATAGCTTGGAGAACGGTGCCGCGGAGGGCCTTCTTCCGGCGACAGCAGCGACTTTCAGACCGATGAAACTGCGCCAACGACAACAACCGACGAGCACTGGTTCAGCTCCAAAGTAAATCTGCTTGGGTGGCGTACGCAGGTAGCGGATTTCATCGAATGTGACTCCCTGCATCCGGATGGCTCGGTCGAGGTGTATAGCCGTTCTTTGGCCGTAGCTCTGCCATTCGACCTCGTCGTACTGAAGGCGCACATGTAAACCGGGCTACCGGCTGGTGCTGGGTCTCAAATGCAGGGACGATCCTCGTGCCCGGACATCGTCGTCGCTACAGAATCCGTTGCCGCTTCGCTTCAGGCATAGCAAACCCACCACATGGAGGTGCTCATCGACAACCGCCAGTCGACGAATCTTCTGCAAGGACATCCGCGATAGGATTTCAAGTGCAGGCTCGTCCTCACGAATGCAGCGGCCTTTCATGACCGCGAACACTAAGGCTGAGCAGCAGTGTTGTGTGTACCCAATTGGCAGGTCAGTCCGGGTCAATGTTGCTATCAAGCGTCGCTGTTCGACCACGAGAAGCATGTGCACGTGGTCGTCGGCGAAGAGCTCCTGAGCCCGACCGACCGATATCGTCGAGTCAACGATTTTCGGGCGGGTGATCATCACATCCCGAACCTGAACTGCGTTCGCAATGTCTGCGTCGATTCGGTTCAGTTCGGCACTCATTCTGGCCACAATGCTCGATTGGAAGCGGGTGCCGTCGAGGCGAGATCTCGTCGTACCCTACGGTCGTGAGTGTAGAGGTTCATGCTCTGTCCGCGAAGAAATCCGATTAGTGTCAGCCCGGCTTCCTCGGCGAGATCGATTGCCAGGGAGGACGGAGCTGACACAGCAGCAAGGACGGGAATACCGGCCATCACCGCCTTCTGCACGAGCTCGA
This sequence comes from Rhodococcus sp. 06-156-4, assembly GCF_002259345.1. Classification (NCBI taxonomy): domain Bacteria; kingdom Bacillati; phylum Actinomycetota; class Actinomycetes; order Mycobacteriales; family Nocardiaceae; genus Rhodococcus; species Rhodococcus sp. 06-156-4. The sequence continues at coordinate 211,587 of NZ_NPGB01000037.1, forward strand.
AGGATGCGCGCCCACTGACCATGAGGATGCTGTCGCCCAGCGAATTTTGGTTCTCTACCAGCGACCAACCGACCACTTTGTCGACTGCGTTGTGGCGACCGACATCTTCTCTGATGACGAGCAGGTGCCCGTTCTGGTCGAAGAGGGCGGCGGCATGAAGACCACCTGTGGAGTCGAAAGCTTTCTGCGCGTCCCGGAGTCGATCTGGGAGCGTCGCAAGCGTAACCACGTCCACGCTGGTTGTGTCACGTGCCGGTGAGTGTGAAGTCTTCAGCCGCACGGCGTCGAGCGAGGCCTTACCGCACACCCCGCACGACGATGTCGTGTAGAAGTTACGTTCGACGTTCGCTTTGGGCGGGGGCACTCCGTCGGCCAGGATCACATCGAGAACGTTGTAAGTGTTGAGGCCGTCGTCTCCGAGGCCGTCGCAGTAACGGGCCGAGACCACGTCGTCGGCGCTCCTGATGACGCCCTCGGTCAGCAGAAAGCCGTGCGCGAGTTCGACGTCATGGCCAGGTGTGCGCATCGTGACGGCAAGGGCGGAGCCGTTGACGCGAATCTCGAAGGGTTCTTCGACAGCGACTGTGTCCGGCCTCGCAGTGGCGTGCGGTCCGCGTATACGCACGATGGGACGGCGGGTAGTGATTCGCCCCATCAGGGTCGACGCTCCAGCCGGATCAGGATCGCCTTGCTCACCGGCGTGTTGGATTTGTCGGCGACGTGATCGAGGGGAATGAGGGGGTTGGTTTCCGGGTAATACGCCGCGACGTTCCCGACAGGGGTGGGGTAGGCGACGAGTCGGAAATTGTCGGCGCGTCGTTCCTCGACGACACCGTCGTGTCGCGCCCATTCGGAGATCAGGTCGATGTGGTCCCCGTCCCGGAATCCCAACGTGTCTATGTCGCGGGTGTTTATGAACAGAACTCGCCGGCCGCCCTTGACGCCGCGGTAGCGGTCGTCAAGTCCGTAGATGGTGGTGTTGTATTGATCGTGGCTACGCATGGTCTGCAGCATGAGGTGACCGGTCGGCACCGGGAGCCACACGAGATCGTTGACAGCGAAGTTCGCTTTGCGGGTGTGGGTGTGGAAAGTGCGTGAGTCCCGAGGTGGGTGAGGGAGCCCGAAGCCTTCTTTCCGGCGAACCTTGGTGTTGAAGTCTTCGAACCCTGGTACGACGCGAGAGATCGAGTCCCTGATGAGATCGTAGTCTCCGGCGAACGCTGTCCATGGCACCGAGTGCTCAGGGCCGAAGAGTGATTCAGCGATGCCGCACACGATAGCGACCTCGGAGCGCATGTGCCGACTCGATGGTGTCAGGCCGCCGCGGGAGCGATGAACCATGGACATGGAGTCCTCGACGGTGACGAACTGTTTGCCTGTGGATTGAATGTCTTTGTCGGTGCGGCCGAGGGACGGAAGAATCAGCGCGCTGCGGCCGTGGACGAGATGGCTGCGGTTGAGTTTGGTCGAGACCTGCACGGTGAGTGCGCAATTCCGGAGCGCGGATTCGGTCACTGCGGTGTCCGGGGTCGCAGAGGCGAAGTTCCCGCCCATAGCAACGAACACCGATCCGGGGCGCTCGCTCATCACTCGTATCGAGTCGACGGCGTCGAGGCCGTGTTCTCGGGGAGAGGTGATGCCGAATTCGCTGTCGAGCGCGGCAAGGAACGCTTCTGGCATCTTCTCCCAGATACCCATGGTGCGGTCGCCTTGGACGTTGGAGTGTCCGCGGACTGGGCAGACACCTGCGCCCGGTTTGCCGATCATGCCCCGCATCAGCAGTAGATTGACGGCTTCTTCGATTGTGGCGACGCCGTGGGTTTGTTGGGTCAGTCCCATCGCCCAGCAGATGATGGTCGCGTTGGATCGGATCAGCGCGTCGGCGGCGTCTCGGAGCTGAGCGTGGGTGAGACCGGTTGCTTCCAGTACTACATCGAGGTCGACCCGGCGAATGTGATCAAGCCAAAGGTCGAATCCGGCGGTGTGGTTGTCGATGAACTCTCGGTCGAGAACGGTCCCCGGTGCCGCGTCTTCGGCGTCGACGAGGAGCTTGCCGAGGCCTTGGAACAGTGCCATGTCACCGCCGATGCGGATCTGCAGGAAGTCGTCGGAGATCTTTGTCCCATCACCGATGACGCCGTTGAACTTCTGCGGATCCTTGAATCGCAGCAGTCCGGCTTCGGGGAGTGGATTGATGGCGATCACGCGGGCGCCGTTGGCTTTGGCTTTTTCGAGGGTGGAGAGCATGCGGGGGTGATTGGTGCCGGGGTTCTGGCCTGCTATGAGGATGAGGTCGGCGTTCTCGATGTCGGGTACCGAGACCGAGCCTTTGCCGATACCGATCGATGAGGTCAGGGCGCTGCCGGAGGATTCATGACACATGTTGGAGCAGTCGGGCATGTTGTTGGTACCGAACGAGCGGATCATCAATTGGTACAGGAACGCTGCTTCGTTGGAGGTGCGTCCGGAGGTGTAGAAAATGGCGTCGTGTGGGCTGGCGAGTGCGTTCAGTTCAGCGGCGATGAGTCGGTGCGCGCTGTCCCAGTCGATCGGTTCGTAATGGGTGGCACCGGGGCGTAGCACCATCGGGTGGGTGAGGCGGCCCTGCTGACCGAGCCAGTACTCGGTGCGTCCAAGTAGGTCCTGAACGGAGTGCTGTGCGAAGAATTCCGGGCCGACAGTGCGTTTGGTCGCTTCCTCCGCGACGGCCTTGGCGCCGTTTTCGCAGAACTCTGCGTGCTTGCGGTGTCCGGGGGTCTCAGGCCATGCGCATCCGGGACAGTCGAACCCTGTGCGCTGGTTGAGCTTTGCCAGTGACATGGCAGTGCGCGTGGCACCCATCTGCTCGACGCCGCGCTGCAGTGAGACCAAGACTGCGGGGATGCCGGCGGCGTACTGCTTGTTCTTGGTGACCACGACACTGTCTTCGTCGTATTCGTATGTGTCTCGACGAGTCATCGGCGGTGCACCCTCTCGGAAGTGGTTGCCTTCGAGCGTGCACCAGATGCGGCCACTGTGTCCAAGATGCGACTCCTACCGATCGATAGGAGACACCGATGACGTGCGGTCGAGGGTAGACGCGGTGACTTCGAGGGCTTCGACGAGAATCGACGACGGTCCGTCGACTCGGGTGATCAATCCGACCACTGGCGCTGGGAGGTTCGGGGTCAAGGGTGTGTATCTGAGGCCGGGCGGTTCGCCGAACACTCGGGACCACATCTGGGGAACGACGGCGGCCCATTGGCCGGTTTTGACGTGCGCGTACAGCGTTGCTACGGAGTCGGTTTCGATGCGTGCAGATTGTGTCACGCCCTCGTATGCGAAGTGTTCGTCGAGGATGCGCCGGCCTCGCATAATCGACGGTAGCGTGCACATTGCGAACCTGGATGCTTCCGACCATGAGATTTCGGATCGTCTAGGGGAGGTCGGATCGTCTGCGGTCAACAGCATGTACTGCTCGCGGTAGATGGGGAAGCAACGATAGTTTTGCTGTATAGGGTCGTCAAGATAGGTGATACCGCCGTCGAGTTCGAATCGGTCGAGTCGCGCTGCGATGTCCGACGCCGACAGATCGCCCGTGAAGTGGACCGAAACGAGAGGGTGTCGCACGGCCAGCGGACTGGCAATGTCGGCGGCCGCGGCCGAGGCTGTCGGAATCACCCCGATCCGTACGACGCCGGTGACGCCCGACCGTAGGCTCTTTGCAGCCTGGTGGAGGGACTGTTGGGCATCGAGGATTTCTCTGGCCCACCGTACGATCTGCAGGCCTTCAGGAGTGAGGCCCTCGAACTTGTGGCCACGTACGATGAGCGGCAGGTCGAGTTCGATCTCCAGCTTGCGGATGGCCTCGGACAGCGCCGGCTGCGACACTGCGCACGCATCGGCAGCACGGGTGAAGTGTTTTTCGCGTGCCAGTACGACGAGGTACTCAAGTTGCCGAAAGTGCATCTGTCCATAGTTTCACTCAGACGATCGCGGTCCTGCCTGCCATGAGCCAGTTCGAACTAGATAACGTTAATTTCTTGTACACATTACGAACGCAGCAACGTGAAAACGTCTATGAGGAACCCTGCATTCCAAGGGTGGCCGTATTGTTCCGTGCTCTGTGATCCCACACTGGGATGCAGCCGCTGTCGGCGATTCCCAGACGGCGCCGTGTTTTGGGCGGCAATCGTGGTCATTGGGCTAATGAGCTACCCGGAATCTACAGGCCAGTCGGTTGGGCTGAGAAATATACGCGAGAATAGGGTTCCTCGGAATCGAGACGGGCCATCGTCTGCCTTAGGGGCGGCGTCGATTTCAGGCGGTGGGGACTCGTTCCGCTTGCCGTGAGTGTAAGTGTGAATCAGGGGGGCGCACTTCGAGTGCGCCCCCGACTGGTGCGGGTTGGCCTGAGCCTTCGACTTGCAGTGTGGTCAGGTGTGAGACCGAATTCGTTCGAGATGATCCGCACCGCGGTATAGAACTCGTCTTTGCTCATTCCGTAGTCGACCAGAACGTCGCTGGACCGGACACCGCCGTATGGCGCCCACCGGCGCGCGTGTTCGAGCATATGGCGTTCCTCTGACGACAACATACGTAGCGGGCCCGAAGGCACGTCCTCTGCGCTCGTGTCTATGGGCGCCATCGACACGAGCGCGTACGTTGCGCGTTCAGCGACTCTCATCGATGCGGCCATCAAGTTGTCCTCTTGCGTCTGGTGTGCGTGTGATGGTCCCCGGAATAGTCAGTTGCCGCGTGCAATCCATTCGGCAAGATGGGGAGACTCGGTGGCGATGGCGGTGTGTTCACCGTGGCCGGTGTGCACGATAGTGTCCTCCGGCAAGGCGAACAGGCGATCGCGGATGGAACCGATGATGGTGGGAAAATCCGAATACGAACGCCCCGTTGCGCCGGGACCGCCGGAGAACAAGGTGTCACCGGAGAACAGGACGCCGATCTCGGGCAGATACAGACACACCGAGCCCGGGGAGTGCCCGGCGGTGTGAATGACCTCAATGTCGGTGCCCGCGATTGCGATTCGTTGCCCATGGTCCAGGGTCCAGTGGGTGGTGTCGGGGTGAGTGTGCTTCCACAGGACGTCGTCTGCGGGGTGCAGCAGGATTGGTGCGTGCAGCTCGTGCCCGAGCTCGGGGGCGACGGTGACGTGGTCGTTGTGCCCGTGGGTGCAGATGACGGCGTTGACGTGACGTCCGGCGACCGCATCGATGATCGGGGCTGCGGTGTGGGCGGCATCGATGACCACGACGTCGGTGTCGTCACCGACGAGGTAGATGTTGTTCTCCACCTCCCACGATCCACCGTCGAGTTCGAACACCCCCGAGGTGACGACTCGTTCGATCCGCAGCCCGTGCGCTTCGGCCACGAGTTCGGCGGTCACAGGACCACCACCGAGCGCAGAACTTCACCGGAGTGCATCCGGTGGAACGCTTTCTCCACATCGTCGAGGCCGATGCGTTCGGTGACGAACTTCTCGAGCGGTAGCTTGCCTTGGGTGTAGAGGTCGACGAGGGTGGGGAAGTCTCGTTCGGGTAGACAGTCGCCGTACCAGGAGGACTTCAGCGATCCGCCATGGGAGAAGAAATCGATCATGGGCATCTCGACGCGCATGTCGGGGGTGGGGACACCGACCAGAACGACGGTGCCGGCGAGGTCGCGGCTGTAGAAGGCTTGTTTCCAGGTTTCGGGGCGGCCGACGGCGTCGATGACGACGTCGGCTCCATGGCCTCCGGTGAGGTCCTTGACAGCGTCGATGGGGGCGGTGTGGGAGGCGTTGACGGTGTGAGTGGCGCCGAGTTCCTTCGCCCAGGCAAGTTTGGTGTCGTCGCGGTCGACCGCGATGATGGTGGTGGCACCGGCCAGCGCGGCGCCGGCGATGGCGGCATCGCCCACACCGCCGCATCCGATGACAGCCACCGAATCACCGCGACCGACGCTTCCGGTGTTCATCGCAGCTCCGAGGCCTGCCATCACGCCGCAGCCGAGAAGCCCGACAACGGCAGGGTCGGCCGTGGAATCGACTCTGGTGCACTGACCTTCGTGGACCAAGGTTTTGTCGGAGAACGATCCGATACCCAGGGCCGGGGTCAATTCGGTGCCGTCGGTCAGAGTCATCTTCTTCGAAGCGTTGTGAGTGTCGAAACAGTACTGCGGACGACCGCGTTTACAAGCGCGACATTCCCCGCATACGGCGCGCCAATTCAGCACGACAAAATCGCCTACCTCTACGTGGCTGACTTCGTCGCCGACAGCTTCTACAATGCCAGCCGATTCGTGACCGAGCAGGAAGGGGAATTCGTCGTTGATTCCGCCGTCGCGATAGGTCAGGTCTGTGTGACAGACACCGCAGGCCTGAACTTTGACGACGACATCGTTCGGTCCGGGATCGGGGATGACGATGTCGACAAGTTCGACAAGGGCGTTCTTACTGCGGGCAATAACCCCGCGGATGGTTTCGGCCATGTTGGACGGATTCTCCTTGGATGGTGGGGTGAACTCTTGTGTGAACTGCGCGGATCGTCGAAGCGACCGTGATCACTACGCGTAGGTATTTGTCGATGCGCCGGCATTGGGAGTCAGGCGCAGAGGCAAATCAGTTCGACCGAGATACCTGCCCAGCTGGCAGAACGTGGCACGGCAAACCGGCGACACCACCGTCGATGTGGACCGACCCAGCCCATGATCGCAGGAGCGCTGGCGACGTTAGACTGTGCGGTGCACTTACCCGATCAGCTTGCGGGGATCAGATCGTGCGGGTCCAGAACGAACTTGGTGGCTTTGCCCGCATCGAATTCCGCGTAGCCACGAGGAGCGTCGTTGATACTTATGGGCTGCGCGTTCACCGCTCGTGCAATCTGAACGCGATCATGGAGAATTGCCATCATCAGCCCGCGATGGTATTTCATGGTCGGGCACTGTCCGGTGGCGAATGACAAAGACTTCGCCCAGCCTGTCCCTAAGCTGAGTGAAAGCGCACCGACCTTCGATGCCTCATCGACTGCGCCGGGGTCGCCCGTGACATAGAGGCCCGGAATCCCGATCGCCCCGCCTGCCGCGGTGAGATCCATCAGTGAGTTCAACACTGTGGCGGGAGCTTCGGTGGACGCTTCAGATCCATGCCCTCTGGCTTCGAATCCGACGGCGTCGACGCCGCAGTCGACTTCGGGTACGCCGAGAATTTGTTCGATCTGGTCTTTTGGGTCTCCGAGGGCGACGTCGATCGTCTCGCAACCGAAACTTCGAGCTTGTGCAAGTCTCTCTGTGTTCAAGTCACCGACGATGACCGCAGCGGCACCCAGGAGTTGCGCGCTTGCGGCCGCCGCGAGACCGACGGGACCGGCCCCGGCAATGTAGACGGTCGAACCGACACTGACGTTCGCCGTCACGCACCCGTGAAATCCGGTGGGAAAGATGTCGGACAACATTGTCAGATCCAGAATTTTCTCCATAGCCTGGCTGTGGTCGGGGAATCGAAGCAGATTCCAGTCCGCATAAGGCACCATCACGTACTGCGCCTGTCCGCCGACCCATCCACCCATGTCGACGTATCCGTAGGCCGCACCGGGGCGGTCTGGGTTGACGTTCAGACAGATCCCGGTCTTGCGTTCCTTGCAGTTGCGGCACCGTCCGCATGCGATGTTGAACGGAACCGAGCACAGATCGCCGACCTTGACGACCTCGACGTCACGTCCTGCTTCGATGACCTCACCCGTGATCTCGTGTCCGAGTACGAGTCCTTTCGGTGCGGTGGTCCGACCGCGGACCATGTGCTGATCGCTTCCGCAGATGTTGGTGGTAACTACTTTGAGGATCACGCCGTGTGGGCATTCTCGTCCCACACTTGCAGGATTGACGCCCGGCCCGTCCTGCAGTGTGAAGGTCGGGTAGCCGATGTCAACGACTTCGACCTGGCCTGCTCCCGCGTAAACCACAGCTCTGTTCTCCGACATTTGCTATTGACTCCGATCAAAATCGAGATCTGGGTGCCCCATGTGGACGCCCATGAACGCGTTTGGGTAGCAGCTCCTCCAAGTCGAGTTCTATCGTCCAGCAGGACGCTAGCGCCCACATCCACAGTTCGTTCGGCGGATGAGAACAAACTCACCGTGCGTGGCTACTAGTCGTAGTAGCGCAGGACTGCCTCGGCGATGCACACCGGCTTGTCCCCACCGTCGCGTTCGATCGTGATCGACACAACAATCTGCACGCCGCCTTTGATCTCATCGGCGGCGTTCACTGCCGCAGTCAAACGAACTCGCGATCCAACCGGAACCGGTGCTGGGAAGCGAGTTTTGTTGAGCCCGTAGTTGACACCCATCCCTAGGTTTTCGACGGTGAGAAGGTCGTCGAACAGCGGGGCGATGAGTGAGAGTGTTAGATAGCCATGTGCGATGGTGCCGCCGAAGGGACCGGATTTGGCGCGCTCGACGTCGACGTGGATCCACTGTTCGTCACCAGTGGCTTTCGCGAACTGGTCCACGTCGGACTGTGTGATTTCTCGCCAAACGCTTGTGCCGAGTGTTTGGCCGACGAGACCGAGGAGGTCATGGGGCTTGGCGACAGTGGTACCGGACGTGGTGGTCGTCATGATGTGCTCCTGGGATGTGATCGAGGGGTCAAGCTCGGATACCTAGTGCCCGAAGGGCGTTCAGCTTGAAGATCTTCGGAACGATGTCCGCTTTGATGTCCAGCTTGTCAAAGTCGTTCATCCAGCGGTCGACCTGAATGATCGGGAAGTCGGAACCGAAGAGAACCTTGTCTTTCAGCATTGTGTTCACGGCACGAACAAGCTGGGGTGGGAAGTACTTTGGCGACCATCCAGACAGGTCGATGAATACATTTGATTTATGTGTGGCGATGGAGATCTGTGCGTCCACCCATGGAACGGCCGGGTGGGCCATCACTACGGTCAGGTCTGGGAAATCGGCGGCAACGTCATCGAGCAGCATCGGGTCGGAGTAGCGCAGCTTGATTCCGTGTCCACCGGGTAGTCCCGCACCGATTCCGGTCTGTCCGGTGTGGAACAGTGCTGGAATCGAGGCCTCGGTGATGACTTCGTACAACGGGTAATAACGGTGATCATTGGGTTCGAAACCCTGCATGCTGGGGTGGAATTTAACGCCTCGAATGCCAAGGTCATCGATAAGCCTGCGTAGTCGTTTGACGGCAGCTTTCCCTTTCAGTGGGTCCACGGAGCCGAAAGGAATGAGCACATCGTTGTGCCGCGCGGCACCTTCGATGATCTCCTCCACAGAATTCGCCCGGTGCCCGGTGGCCGATTCGGCGTCGACGGTGAACACCACGGCGGCCATATTCCGCGCTCGGTAGTGTGCGGCAACGTCGTCGATAGTCGGGTTCTGGTTTTCAGGTGACTTGAAGTATTTCTCGGTCGCCGCAAGCAGAACATCGTCCAACGCATGCTGGCCGCAACCGTCGAGTTGTACGTGGGTGTGAAAATCGATTGCGCTGACGGCGCCGAAGTCGATCCCGTACTCGTACCGACTCACCGTGCTACCAGTTCGTCTGGGAATTTCTCACCGACTGTCTCGACGTTGTCAGCGAACGTGGAGACCCACGCGGAAGCGATGTCGTCAGCAGACCAGCCCTCGTCTTTGAACTCAGTGGTGGTAAGGGTGGGGTGCGACCACAATGCGAGGCGATCGCCGCCGACCGAAAAGGCTTGCCCTGTGATCTGGGCAGCGGAATCGGACGCTAGGAACGAGACGATCCCTGCGGCATCTGCCGGAGTGCCCAGCCCCACCTCACGTCGAATGATCGGAGGCAGAGGTTCACCGTTCTTCTGTGCTTCGATGTATGGCGCTAGAAACGGAATGGTCTCGGTCATCGCGGTTGCAGCGACCGGGCAGACTGCGTTCACCGTCACGCCGGCGCGATGCAATTCCAGTGCCCAAGTGCGAACCATACCGACGACGCCTGCTTTTGCCGCGGAGTAGTTGGTCTGCCCGAAATTTCCACGTTGGCCTGCAGGGGATCCAATGCAGATGATGCGTCCACCCTCACCTTGTTCACGGAAGCGGATGGCGGATTCTCGGACGCAGGTGAACGTGCCACGCAGGTGGACGTTGACGACTGCGTCGAAATCATCGTCGCTCATTTTCCACAGGACGGTATCGCGGAGAATCCCCGCGTTGGTGACAAGAATATCGAGACGCCCGAAGCTTTCCACTGCTGCTTGAACGAGCGCTTTGGCTGTCTCCGTGCTTCCTACGGGTGCTACGACGGAAACCGCACGGCCGCCAGCATCAATGATTTCTGCAACCGCATCGTCGGCGGTGGCCTGGTTGACGTCGTTGATGACCACCGCAGCACCCTTGCTGGCCAGATCAACTGCATAGGCGAGGCCAAGTCCCTGGCCACTGCCGGTGACGACGGCAACTTTGTTGGAAAGGTCCATGAAGTGCTCCGTTTCTGAGATCGGGCTAAGTCGATGAGTACGAGGGGTACGAGTCGGATTCGATTTTCACCCGGCGCCTGCGTTCCAGCATCGAATGAGTATGTCCACGAATCAGCTTCGCGAATGTGCACAGTCCGACGAGGGCGGCGCCGACCGTGCCGACAACCGATCGCCCAGCTGGCGTAACACGTCAAAAGCTACATCCAATCGTGACGGCCGTCAATATTGAACTTTGCTTTTTCGTGTGACAGTCTTGCCGTGGCGAGTTAGCAAATAGGGCATGTGATGCGACGAAGGGGGCTGCGATGCAGCGACTGTCCGCGGCTCCCTTGGCGGCGCAGGCAGCCGAAGGTAGCTCGACCGAGGAGCGCATCGCTCCACAGCAGTTGATGCTCGCGTTTCTCGGCGCGTTCGTTCTGGACGATGATCGCCGCAGGTATCTGACAGCTGGGGTGTTCATCGATATCTTCGTGTGCCTCAAGGTCAGCGAGGCGGTGACTCGAGCGACTCTCAATCGAATGGTTCGCACCGGCTTACTCCACCGTGCGCAAACGGGGCGTATCGCCTCGTTCGGGATAACGGAGGATGGGCAAGCGTTGTTGCGTCAAGGTCGTGAACGTGTCGCCTCGACTGGCCCGTTCACTCCTGTGGATGACGAGTGGACGCTGCTGAGCTATTCGATTCCGGAAGCTCAGCGCGACCTTCGCCATCAGCTGCGATCACGGTTGCAATGGGCTGGTTTCGGTCGGCTCCGCGATGGCCTGTGGATAGCGCCCGGAACGAAGGACATCAGAGAAGTTCTAGGTCAGAGCGAGGTGGCGAACGTGGTCACCGTCGCTTTTGCAGGTCGTCCTATTGGAGGGACATCGCCCCACGATTTCGTACGAAGCGCTTGGGATCTGGAACTCATCGAATCCGAACATCGTCGCTTCATAGCCAACTGGACCGACCTCTCGGCAATCGAGAACCCCGTCGCGTCATTCACTGCGCTGGGGGCAGATTGGCTTCGTCTGCTTCGTGTGGATCCTGGGCTACCTGCGCACTGCCTGCCAACAGACTGGCCGGCTGAACGGTCCGTGGCAGTACACGAGAACGCGGTCGCTGTCCTCGCTGCAGCCGCTGACGAGACACTCGAACACATGATCAGCTCGCGGGCGGGGCGCAAGTAGCTGCCCGACCGCATCAGTCTCCCTCGGTCGGCCATGTTCATCGCTACCGTGCAGGAATGGGTGGACAGTCGACGTGATCGACCCAGACGAAAAGGAAGAGTTAGCAATGAAACGACAGCTGTTCACCGAAGAGCACACAGCAGTACGTGAACTGGCTCGGGACTTCGCACACACCCATGTAGCTCCGCATCTCGAACGTTGGGCTGCAACGGGTGTCACCGATCGCGACTTGTTTGCCAAGGCGGGTGGCCTCGGACTTCTCGGGATGGACGTCGATGACAAGTACGGCGGTGGCGGAATGGACGACTTCCGTTTCAACGTCGTCCTGAACGAAGAGCTCACGCGGGTTGGAGCCAGCGCGGTGGTGATGAATCTATGTGGCTTCAACGATCTCATCGCTCCGTATCTCAATCAGCTACTCTCCGAAAGCCAGAAGCAGAGGTGGCTGCCTGGCCTGTGCGCAGGAACCCTGATCTCGGCAATAGCTATGACCGAGCCCGGATCCGGCAGCGATCTCGCGGGCATCAACACCACAGCAGTCCGCGAGGGTGACTGCTACAGGCTCAACGGTGCGAAAACATTCATCAGTAACGGCATTCTCGCAGATGTCTTGATAGTCGCAGCAAAGACCGCTCCGAGCGAAGGCCGCAACGGAATCAGCCTATTCCTCGTCGAGTCGGGGATGCCCGGATTCACCCGTGGCAGCAAGCTCCGCAAGATCGGACTCTTGGCACAGGACACAGCTGAGTTGTTCTTCGAGAACGTGGCTGTTCCGGCAGAAAACTTGTTGGGCGAGGAAAATCGGGGATTCTCTTATCTGATGCACAACCTCGTGCGGGAACGCCTGAGCATCGCTGTGACGTCCGCTGCCAGTATGGAAGTGGCGCTGGACGAAGCGCTGTCGTTCACCCGTGGGCGAGAGGCATTCGGTCGATCGATCGCTGAGTTTCAGACGATCCGCTTCACACTGGCTGAACTGGCCACAGAAGTTCAGGTAGCGAGGGTGTTCCTCGACCGTTGCATCGCCGAACATGTCGAGGACACCTTGGACCCAACAGAAGCCGCCATGGCGAAATGGTGGATCACCGAGCTTCAGCAGCGAGTCGTAACCCGGAGCCTGCAACTGCATGGCGGCAGCGGATTCATGACGGAATACCGGATCGGTCGCGAATTCGTGGACGCCCGCGCCAGCACGCTGTACGGAGGTACGACGGAAATCATGAAAGACATCATCGGTAAAGCCCTGGTCCGCGGACATATCACCGCTCCTGCATTGGATTAGGCGGGGAGAGCTCGTCGGGTCACCCAGGGGGTGGCGATCGATGGTTGGCCAATGCCCCTCGTTCCCATCTCATCTCCGACTATGTTGGAGAGAACACACAGCCGCAAGCGCGACCACCCACAGTCCGCGCTCTGCGACAACCAGGACGCCTCCTCCTGGTCACAAGCTCCGTAGCTCACCATCGATGCACCGGATCGGTCGGCGCGACGAACCCATTGCACCCCTTAATAAGTAACGTCAGCTACTCGCGGCAGTGCCGAATACACGTGCTATCGAGCACTGCCTGCAGATCAGGCAATACGCAGGTTGTGGCACCAGTTCAACACCGGAGCGTGGTCCAGGACGATTCCGTCAGCGTACTAGGAGTTCTGCTCACAGCACATGTTCGGCAGCGACGAGCACGGCCTCGACACACCGCTGAGCAGCGACCCGGATATACCCGTAACCTCAAACCTCACCGCGCTCGGAATGTCCGCGCCACGCGTTCGGATCGCTACATCGAGAACCGACGCTCCCAGAGCCCTACGGACGTCTTGGAACGGCGTCTGCACGGGAATGAGCTACGTAGCTACCCGTCTTGCATCGATATCGCCGAGCCGAACCTGGTCCGGAGTATGTCCTTGCGGATCTTGCCGGTCGCATTTCGAGGAATCTCGTCCACGACCACGAGCGACTTCGGAATTTTGTATTTCGCTAGCCGCGGAGTCAAAGATTCTACGAGTCGCTCATGCGTCAGCTCTGCACCGTCGGTCAGTGTTACTGCAGCACAACCTACTTCGCCCCATCGAGCATCGGACACGCCGAAAACCGCCGCGCCGGTCACACCAGGAATATCGAAGATCACGGATTCGATCTCCGCTGGATAAATGTTCTCTCCCCCCGAGATGATCATGTCCTTGAGCCGGTCCACGATCGTGACGAACCCGTCACTGTCGGGGATGCCAACATCACCAGAGCGCAACCACCCGTCAGCGGTGAAGGTGGCCTCGGTCTCCTCAGGCTTGTTCCAGTACCTCGTCATCACATTCGGCCCGCTGATCTGGATCTCGCCACGCTGCCCGGGTTCTACTCCACGGCCTACCTCATCGACCACGCGCACATCGGTGAAGAAATGTGGAACTCCAGCGGTGCCGAGCTTGCGCTCAACATCGCTTGGGATGAGAATCAGAGCGCCAGGACCCGTTTCAGTGAGGCCGTAACCCTGGCACAATCTGATATTCCGTTCAGTGTAAGTGCGCAGCGTACGTGGCGGCACGGGTGCGGCGGCAGCGATCATGCGCCGTAACGAGGACAGGTCGGTGCTTATCCAGGCAGGGTGGCTGCTCATCGCATCGAGCATGGTGGGAACACCGAATGAAAAGGTAATGCGCTCTTCCTCGATCATTCGCAATGTCCGGCCCGGCTCGAATCCCTCGTCGATGACCACGGTGCCACCTTTAAGCAGCGTGGGAAGAGCGATCATGTTCAACGCGCCCGTGTGGAACAAGGGCGCAGTCACGAGAGAAACTTCGTCCGACAGCAGGTCCAGGTCGAGGATCGCGTTCATCACCGCGAAAAGCAGGTTTTCATGGGAAAGAACAACACCCTTCGGACGCCCGGTGGTTCCGGATGTATACATGATCAAGGCGGCATCGCTGTGATCGACCTGCACGTCGAAGAAGTCGGCACTTGCCTCTGCGATGAGAGTGTCGTAGTGGTGGCTGCTGGCATCGGCAGCGCCATCGACGGTGATCCGATGCTCGACTGTTGGCACGGCGTGAGCAGCGTCTGATGACGTCACAGTAAGCGCCGCTGAATGAACGAAAACCTGCGCACCGGAGTCGGCCAATGCATATGCAATCTCGACGGCGGTGAGTCGGGAGTTGAGTGGCACAAAGATTGCACCGAGTAGGCCGGCCGCGTACAGGGTTTCCAGGTATGCCGGATGGTTGTCGCTCAGCACGGCTATGCGGTCACCCTTGTTGATACCTAGCTCACGCAAGGCGTTCGCCAGCCGGGTGACCCGCACGTCGAGGTCATGATAGGTCCTGGATTCACCGCGGAACTTGATCGCGACAGCGTTCGGCGTTTGCCGGGATCGCCGATGCACCCATGCGCCAGCACCTTCGTTGAGCACGGTTTCTCCTCTGTTGTGCCTCGATTCGTCCGAAGAGAGGCGTCTTTTGATGTCTTTCGCGCGCGGCCGACCGCACGATGGCGCTGGCGGTTGACCGGTTCGGGGATGGGACCGCGAACCGGTCACCACCTGACGCCATACTCAGAACGGGTATACGGCCAGGGTGGACTGCGCTGTTACCCACTGTGTTTCAGTGAATGCGTCCAGATTCGCGGCAATTCCGCCGATACGGCCGCCATTGCCGGAGGCTCCGGTGCCACCAAACGGGACCACCGCTTCGTCTGCGACCGTCTGGTCGTTGATGTGGACCAGTCCCGTCGGGATACGTTCGGCAAGTTCGAGTGCGCGCATAGCATCGTTGGACAGAATTCCGAGCGACAACCCGTACTGGCAGTCGTTCGCGATCGCCACAGCCTGGTCGAGATTCGAGAAGGTCGTCACCGGTGCCACCGGCCCGAAGACCTCCTCGGCGAAAGCAGCTGCATGGATGGGAACATCAGCCAACACAGTCGGCCGATAGAAGAGTTCGTCATAGGTTCCCCCGGCTGCAAGCCGTGCGCCTGCCGCGACACTATTGGTGACAAGCGAGTGAACATGATTTCGCTGCTTCTCATCGATCAGTGGGCCAAGGGCGACCTGATCGGTGTACGGATCGCCGACGTGAAGCTTGTTCGCGCGCTCGGTCAGCGCGGCAACATAGTCCGCGGCGATCGATTCGTGCACTAGATGCCGTCCAGACGTCATGCAAATCTGCCCCTGGTGCATGAACGAACCGAAAGCCCCTACGGATGAGGCTTTTTCGACATCGACATCGCCGAGCACGATCAGGGCATTGTTGCCGCCCAACTCGAGATGCGCCCGCTTGAGGTGCCGCCCGGCGAGCTCTCCGATTGCCCGGCCGGCGGCGGTGGAACCTGTGAAAGCGATGACCCGCACATCGGGATGCACCACCACGGCTTCTCCGGTGTCAGCGCCACCAGGTAAGACACTCAACAGCCCCTCCGGCAGACCGGCCTCCTCGAAGATCCGGGCGAGAACGACACCACCGCACACCGCGGTGCGCGGGTCAGGCTTGAGAACGACGGCGTTTCCGAGCGCCAACGCAGGCGCTACCGCTCTGATCGAGAGGATTAGCGGAAAGTTGAACGGAGCAATCACGCCCACCACCCCGACCGGGATGCGCCGAGAAAAACTCAGTCTCGGCTTCTCCGAGCGCAGCAACTCACCGTGGGGATGAGCGGAAAGCGCGGATGCGTTGTAGCATTCCTCGGCCGCGACATGAGTTTCGAGCCCGGCCTTGGCGGTGATCCCTCCACTCTCGCGGATGATCCAATCACCGATCTCTGCGGCATGGGCCTCGAATAGCTGTCCCGCTTTACGAAGAACTGCGGCGCGATCGGTGAACGGACGAGCAGCCCAGAGTGTTTGGGCATCTTTCGCCTTCTTGACCGCGAAGTCGACGTCCTCTGGAGTCGCAGTGCCGACCGTAGTGAGTTGCTTGCCGGTTGCGGGTTCGATCACGGGCAAGTCTCCGCCGCCACCGGGGATCCAGGAGCCGGCGAACACAGAGGACTCCCAGATCGGTTCGGAAAGTAATTCGGTCATCGTGCTGTCACATCCTGTTCGTTCGTTCATTTGTGCAGGTGGGTGAGGTCGGGAGTGTCATGCGCCGACCACTCGATCGTCTTCAGCCGTGGCGCCGGAGGTCGGGGCGGTGGGTGGTTCGCCCACGGGCGAAGTACTGCGCGTGAAGAGGAAGTATGCCGCCATGACGATCGCAGACACTCCGACCAGAACCCCGGAGAGCGCAAAAACAGTGGCCGAAGACCAAACGCCCAGCAAGTAGCCCGCCCCGATCGGGGCGACAATCCCGATGACGCGGCCCATACCCAAGACGAAACCGAAACCAGTGGTCCGCAGTTGGGCCGGGAACGCCTGGGGGATTATTCCGTAGTAACTGGTGATACCAGCCTGGAGCAGAATGCCAAGAACAAGTGCGGTCACAATTGGGGCTGAACCGGTGGCGATCGTATACGCCATCATGAAAGTAGAGATCGAGGCCAAGCTCAGAGCCGCCACAGCGAGCGGGCGACTTCGAATTATTCCGGTGAGTAGGCCGAATGCGATACTCCCAACGAGTCCACCCAACGGCAGGAGCGTGGCGACTTGGATCCCCACCTCGCCGGACCCGGTGGCTTGAGAAACAAGCTGTGCAGTCCATCCCAGCATGAAGTAGAACGCGGCCATCAAAGTCCCGAAGCCCAGCGTCAGGAAGACAGTATGGAAACCGGTGCCGCCTGAGAACAACTGCGAGTAACGACTTTTAGCCACTACCGATGACTCTGCGCTTGCGCCCGCGTTGTTGACCTCGGGCTCCACAGTGCGCCCCATCTTCGCTGCAATATGGTTCAGCCGCTTTACAGATCTCGGATCGTTGCGGGTAGCGAGGTAGTCAAGGGATTCAGGAAGGACGAAGTACGCGACGACAAGGAACACAGTGGTTGCTGCTGCGCCGAACAGGAATACCGAGTGCCAGCCGAACGCCGGGATGATTTCCTTGGCGAGGAGTCCGCCGAGTATGCCACCGACTCCATTCGCTGCGGCGTAGAGCGCCATCGTAAGACCCAGTCGGCGGCGCGACGAGTACTCAGCGATGATGATGCCTGTGGCGGCCATGATGCCGCCGACACCGATGCCCGTTATCAGGCGCGATGCGACCAGGTGTTCGATGTTGGGTGACACTCCCGAGTACAGCATGCCGAGGGCGGCCACAGCGAGTCCGCCCACTGCGACGGTTCGTCGTCCGAAGCGGTCGGCCAACGGTGAGAGCGCGAGAGATCCGAGCGCCATTCCGGCCGTGGACGCACTGAGCACGTACCCCAGCGTGCTCGACGAGATGCCCCAGTCGTCGGCCACGTAATACGCTGAGAACGACATGGCGATCACATCGAACCCGTCGACGACCATCACCGCGAGGCATGTCGCAATCGTGACGATCTGAAACCGGGTCATTGCAGACTTCTGAACGTCATCAATGATGGACATGGTCGACTCCTTGGTGTGACGCGGATGGTGCGTTGACTGCAGCGGGGATGTTCAGTCCGAACACATCCACGGCGATGGATTCGAAGAATGCTCGTTTCTCTGATTGTGAGATCGGTAGTGCGTCCTGGGTCTTCACTTCGTCAGGGACGAACTGGTATGGGTAGTCCATGGCGTACATGACGCGGTCTGCTCCGACGACTTCGCGGGCGAAGAGAATGGCGGGCTGCCAGGGCATGCCGCTGGTAGTAAGCCAGATATTGTGCCGAAAATACTCGCTTGGTTTGCGTTCGAGTGGCCGGATCGCGTCATAGCGTCCCGCTGCCACCTGCGCGGCGTGCATGTAATCGATCCGAGCGAGCCAGTAGGGAAGAGCCTCTCCGAGATGGCCCACGACCAACTTCAGGTTGGGGTACCGATCGAATAGCCCCGAAGTGATGATGCGGAGCAAGTGCATTCCGGTCTCCACGCCGAACCCGAAGATAGCGCCATCGATTCCGGCTTCGTGGAGCGGGCCGATCATCTCGTTGTTGGGCGTGTTCGGATGTAGGTAGATGGGAACGCCCAGCGATTCGGCCGCCTCGAAGATCGGTCTGTACATGGGGTCGTCGAGGTAGCTACCACCGATGTGGGAGTTCGCGATGATTCCACGTAAGCCGAGATCGTTGACCGCACGGTCGAGTTCGCGAACAGCGGCAGCGGGATCTTGCATCGGAAGGGCCGCGAGCGCAGAGAACCGATCCGGGTAATCCCGGCATGCTTGGGCCAGCCGATCGTTGGTGAGTATCGCAATCTCGCGGGCCGTGGCTGCGTCGAAGACGTTGGTACCTGGCGAGGTGAGCGAGAGAATCTGGTGATCGATTCCCGTGGCGTCCATGTCCGCTAGCCGCTCGTCGCCAAGACTCTGCAGGCGACGACGGACGGCGACGGGTTTGGGTGAAGCGCTGTTGAGGTAGAAGCCCATCAGGGACACGAATCCCCGGTCCTTACATGTCCCGGAATCTAGCATTCTGCGGTACAAGTCGAATAGTTCCGTCGGCGCATAGGCTTCTTCGGTCGCGATCCTGCGGTAGCCCGGCGACGCGGCGGGCTCGGTAGCGGTCATCGATCAATCCCTTCCGGTCGCTGTCGGAGTAGCGGTCTGCAGATGACTCCATCGGGCCATACCCGGAAGATCCGTTGTGGGACTGCCGAATCGGACAATGGCGTGCTCTTCGGTGCAAGCACGCAGGGAGTACGCCCCGTGCGTTCGTCCGATGCCGGACTGCTTGATTCCCCCGAACGGCGCCGACGGCACGGATGCGCCCAGGCGGTGCACATTGATGAAGGTGCTACCCGATTCGATTCGCCGTGCGACACGCATCGCGTGGTCAATGTCCTTCGACCACACCGACGATGCGAGACCGAAGTCCGTCTCGTTCGCAGCGCTGATAGCTTCTTCGTCGCTGTCGAAGGGCATGATCGGGATGACCGGACAAAATTGTTCGGTAACAACCAGCTCGTCGTCCGCAGCAATGCCGGTGACCACCGTCGGCAACACGTAGTAGCCCTCGCTGGGACGTGCGGAGTCGGCGTACCGGCCCACTGTCTGCACTGTTGCACCAGCACCGCGGGCTTGATCTATCAGTCGGTTCGCGCGGCGGTAACCGTCCTCTGTTGTCAGCGGACCGACGTCGACGAGCGGGTCGAAACCGTCACCGACGACGATCTTCCCCGCAAGATCGGTGAATGCCGAGACAAACTTGTCGAAGTGCTTGCGGTGCACGTAAATTCGTTTGACGTTGAAGCATATCTGACCGGCACATCCGAAGCTTCCGGCAACCAACTCCCTAACCATTTCCTCATCGATCGCGGCGGATTCGAGGATCAGCGCGGGATCATTTCCGCCGAGTTCCATCGCAATGTTCTTCACCGTTGGCGCGCTGGACTTGATCACCTCCCGCCCGGTAACGATCCCGCCCGTGAAGAACACTCCCCGGATGTCCGGGTTTGATGTCAGCGCCGCGCCCGCTTCGACGCCGTCTCCGGGAACAACTTGGAGCACACCATCGGGCAGCACAGCTGCCAGTGCAGTCAGCAGAGCGGTAAGGCCGAGTGGGGCAACTTCCGACGGCTTGACCACCACAGTGTTGCCGGCAACAAGCGCGGGTGCGATCGACGTGAAGGCGAGATGAATTGGTGTGTTCCAGGGTGAGATCACCGCAACGGGACCCAGAGGGACCCGGCGGACCACTACCTCGGCAGCACCGCCCGCACCAGGTTCGCCGGCGATGTCCAGCTCATGGTCGATAACCGAGGCGTGCGCAGCGTACTCGCGCAAGAGCCGCCCAGCCCCGCCCGCGTCGCCTCTCGACTCACCCAAAGTCTTGCCAATTTCGAGGGTCAGCAGCGGGGCAACGAGGTCGACCAACTCGTCCGTGACTTTCGCTCCAGCGAGCATCAACGCGGCGCGGCCGCGTGCTCCGAGGTCGCGCCACGCTGGGAAAGCCTCCTTCGCCGCAGCGACAGCGCGAGTGACCTCGCCGACGCCACAACGGGCGTAGCGGCCGACCAGCTCATCGGGGCGTGCAGGGTTGTGTACATCGCCGTAGCTGAGCTCATCGAAAGCCGGAATGGAGGGATTCGCCGTTCGCCACTGCTCGGGGACGGCTGCTTGGGGCACATCGAACTGCCGGGTGCTCGTACGCATGGAGGTGCTCACGCTCGCCATGCCTTATCGGTGACAGGGTGGGCATAGTGAAACCCAACCACTTCAGTATTGGGAAAAGTTTCGAACACCCCAGCGGCGATTTCGTCTGGACCTATCGGGTCCTCCGGGTAGGTGGCAGTGGGTACGACCTGGGTCAACGGGGCGGTCTCCGACCACCCTTTGGCGTAGTCGGCATGCCAGGTCGGGCGATAGTCCAGACGCTTGATCTTCCAGATGCCATCTTCACGAACGTATTCGTTTTCATAAACCCCGCCTTCCCACCATTGCTCGAATGCGGTCTTGCCGGGGAACTCCGCCCGCACAGACTCGTGAACTCCGGCCTGCATGACGCAACGGAATCGAGCATGGGCGGAGGCGCCGTCTGGGTCCACGGTGACTACATCCTGAAGCTGCAGATGGTCGAGGAGGAAGCCGCGCACCGGGCCGTTGTAGCCCTGTGTGAATCGCTCCCGGAATCGCTGCAGGTACAGGCGTTCGATACCAGCCCGCCCCCGGTAGATACCCCCGATGAACACCACTTCGGCTTCTTTACTGAACAGATCTACGACCTCGGAATAGAGGCACTTGTCCAGGTAGTAGCCGTACTGGTGCTGCAGGCGCCGCACTGCCAGCTCCCCTTCCAGTGCATCGACCCGCCGAGCGAGACGGACAACTGTATCCGTGTCGATGGGTGAGGCGAGAGTTGTTCCTTCGGTCATCGTGGTTCTCTTTTCCGCCGCCGCAACCGCCACCGAGTGGTCTTGCGCACAGGCTTCATATTCATGTGATGGATGTCACTAACTAACACGGCCCTGAACTCAGGACTCAAGGATGTACCCACTTCATTCCGCTATATGGAAGGGTGACTCGCATGACCTCCTCGAACCCGCCCAACGGGACTGGTGGCAAACCGAGCAACCACAAGAACACCTCCACGTCTGCGGACTACGCGCTACGCACCGTTTTGCTCATTGCTCAGCGCGGCCAACTTGCCGTCAGCGAACTCGCCCGAGAACTCGCAATCGCCCCTTCGACAGCGCATCGGGTGCTCGCGAACTGCCGGCGGGCCGGGTTCGTCAGGCAAGACAGCCACGGTGGGCCCTACGTGATCGGTCCTGCACTGCACGAGATAGCACTTACGGTGAGCGGCTCACGAAATATGCGCGACGCGGCCGCGCCGGTACTCGCCGACCTGCACGAACGGTACGACGAGACCTTCGTGTTCTACGTCCTCGAGGGTAAGGACGTCCGCGTCGTACAAGCCCTTCCAGGTAGTCGATCCCGCACCCTGGCACCTACCTTGGGTCGACTGTTTCCGGCGCATTGCACGGCAGGAGGGAAGGCGTTGCTGTCCAGAGAATCGCCAGAGGAGCTCGAGCGACGCTACCCCGGCAGGCAGCTCGCGCCCTTCACCGATCGGTCGATCACCGACTGGCCCACGCTTCTCGACGAGCTCGCCCGAGTTCACAAACGGGGCTGGGCAGTGAGCGTCGGCGAGTTCGACTCGAGTACAACCGGTCTCGCTGTACCGGTCGTGCTTTCCTCTGGTGCTGCGATCGGATCCCTCGGAGTGGTCGGATACGTGTCGTGGTTGCAAACGCGTGCCGAGATCGACGCCCTCACCCCGGCGCTCATCGCAGCAGCCGACGCGATTACTGCTCGCATGCGAAACTGACCGCTCCGGCGTTCCACATGGCGGAATCTAAGGTTTCGAACCTTGGCCTGGGTCACATATGGGTGTTTGTGTGTCTTAAATCACCGAAATGATTCACGCCGCGTCACTGGACGACCGTGGGTCACCGGTTCATCCGAAGGAGACGCACGTGATTCGCTTTCCCGTCGCCGACGATCCGTTCGACGCACCGATGCGTGTCGAGGCCGATATCACCGATCTCGAGTGCACCCAGGGCGCCGTGCCCGAACACCTCGACGGCACCTACTACCGCGTGGTAGTCGACAGACACTATCCCTCGATGGTCGACAACGATCTTGCCCTTTTCAACTCTGACGGTATGGCAATGTCTTTCACCTTCAGCAAGGGGCGGGTGGACTTCAAAACCCGGTATGTGCGCACGCCACGGTTCGTAGCCGAGGAAAAGGCTGGCAAATCACTGTTCGGCGCCTACCGTAATGCCTCGACCGACGACCCATCGGTCGCAGGGATCCGTCGTGGGCTGGCGAACACCAATGTCTTCTTTCACGGTGGGCGTCTGTACGCCTCCAAGGAGGACAGTCCACCCATACTTCTGGACCCCTTGAGCCTCGAGACACTCGGCGAATACGACTTCCAAGGCGCACTGACCTCCGAAACATCTACAGCACACCCGAAAGTCGATCCACGCACCGGAGAAATGGTGTTCTTCGGGTACGGAGCCAAGGGCGAAGCCACACCTGACATCGCGTACTACGAGGCCGACGCATCCGGGCAGATCATTCATGAGGCCTGGCTCACTGCTCCCTACTCGTGCATGATCCATGACTTTGCAGTTACTCAGAACTACGTCATCTTCCCTATCGTGCCGCTACGAAGCAGTACGGAGTGGATCGCACAGGGAAACAACCAGTACTTCTGGGATCCGGATGAGGATGTGTATCTGGGAGTACTCCCACGTAAGGGGAGCGGAAAGGACCTTCGCTGGTTCCGTGGCAGCAATCGATTCGCCAGTCACATCATGGGTGCCTTCGACGACGGGCGACACATCTACATCGACACACCGGTCGCCGAGACGAGCTACTTTCCCTGGTTCCCCGACATCAGTGGCGCCGCCTACGATCCTGACAGGAGCAAAACACATCTGTCACGCTGGACGATCGACCTCGCCGATTCCACCGGCGGTTTCACCGAGCGGCGACTGATGACCGCCGCCGGCGAATTCCCCCGAATGGACGACCGTCAGGAAACCCTCGCTTACGACTGGGGGGTACTGGCGATCAATGATCTACCCGGCAGCTCCAAGCCCGGCCCGGGATTTCGCTGGATCGGTGCCGTCAACCTATCCTCCGGCTCGACCAAGTTCTACGACCCAGGTCCGAACGCCACTGTCGGAGAACCGATCTTCGTACCGGGCCAGGCGGATGCTAAACCGGGCCACGGGTACGTCTTCGTCGTCGTTGCTCGCCGCGACCTCATGCGCAGCGACCTGGTCATACTCGACGCGCAGAATCTCGACAAACCTCCGGTTGCCACCCTGTCGCTACCAATACGGATCAAGTCGGGTCTTCACGGTAACTGGGTCGGGGCAGACGAACTGGCTGGCAGGACCGCGTGACTACCCTGGCTGCCGGCCCGACGGCGAACTCACAGACGCAATGCCTAACACGATGCGAAAGCGACACCGTTCGATGACTGATACCGATTCGACCACGACACAGTCAGCCGATGCCGACTGGGCTCCGGACAAGGTGCCTTTCGACGAAGTCTTCTCGAGGTACGAGCAGATGCGCCAGCAATGCCCGGTCAGTCACACCAACGATCGCGGTGGATACTGGAACGTACTGCGCTACAAAGATATCAAGAGTGTGATCAAAGATCCGTACACGTTCGAGAGCGGCGTGCCCTTTGTGGGTTCTGCCCTCAAGGAACGGTTCATCCCGTTGACGCTGAATCCCCCCGAGCATCAGATGTATCGTCGGATTCTCAACCCCTTGATGTCTCGACAGCGTTTCGAACAGATGGCCCCAGCAGTCCAAGCACTCGTCACTGAAATACTTGCGCCGCTACTGGCAGCTGGCGGTGGCGACTTTGCCTCCGACGTCGCGTATCCCCTTCCTGCGCGAGTTTTGCTGAAGTTTCTCGGTCTCGAGGACAGCACGTGGGGCTCACTGAAGGCCATGAGCAAAGAACGGCTCGAAGGCCGAGCAGATCCACGGCGAGCACAGGAGGCAGCGGCAGCCTTCCGCGCCGTCGTCTCAGACGTGGTCGCGGACCGCCAAGGGTCTCCGCGCGACCCAGAGACAGACTTCTTCAGTGCCATACTCGAAGAGAGCGTCGACGGGCAACCAATGTCGACCGAAGACGCAGTGACCATCGGCTATCAGTTGATGGCCGCCGGACACGACACAACGACCTCGGCGCTCACGAGTGCCGTCTATCTACTCTCCACCCACCCCGACGTCCAGCAACGACTCCGCGCGGACCGCAATCTGATCGACTCCGCAGTGGAGGAGATGCTCAGGTTCGAACCCCCCCTTCATCGGGTCGCCCGTACCTCGACCAAAAGCACCTGTCTGGGCGGTGAAGAAATCCCCGAAGGGGAGTTGGTCGCGATCAACTGGGCCGCAGCAAATCGCGACCCGGAGGTCTTCACCGCACCCAACGAACTCGACCCCGCACGAACACCGAACCGCCACTTAACATTCGGACAAGGGGTGCACATGTGCTTGGGCGCTCCACTTGCACGACTGGAGCTGTCGACGGTAATCAATACGATCCTCGACCACACCGGTTGGATTGAACTCGACGGCCCGTACAAGCGTGCTGCGGTAGGCATCTCAGGCTTCGATTCACTGCCTATCCGCTTTGCCAGCCGAGCGTGACAGAGAGCATCGTCGTTACCCCGTCTATCATCCGTTCCGGAGAAATCGTTATGCCTAAATCGCCCGAAACCGTACTCGACCTAGAGTTGACTTCCAAGCTCACCGCGGCAGACGGAGTCAGCATCCTCGAGCTCCGTGACCCATCAGGCGCCAGCTTGCCCCCATGGGCTCCAGGTGCCCACATCGATCTGGTTCTAACCCCGGAAATAACACGCCAGTACTCGCTGTGCGGCGACCCCGCCGACACCGAGAAGTGGACCATTGCCGTACTGCGAGAACCAGTAGGCCGCGGCGGGTCTCAGTTTGTTCACGACAAGCTGAGTCAAGGTGACCGCATCACCGTACGTGGACCGCGCAATCACTTCGAGTTGGAGCAGTCACCACGGTATGTGTTCATAGCCGGCGGCATTGGCATCACACCGATCCTGTCCATGGCACGCGCCGCCAATGCCGCTGGTGCCGAGTGGACTCTTGTCTATGGAGGCCGCAGTCGAACTTCGATGGCCTTCGCAGACACCCTCGTCGACCAGTACAGCAATCGGGTAGTGATCCATCCTGAGGACGAGTACGGCCTCATCGACCTCGCGGGCCTGCTCGGCGACTCCCGAGAGGGCACCCTCGTGTACTGCTGTGGTCCCGCTCCACTGCTTGATGCTGTCATCGGTCACTGCAGTACCTGGCCGCG
Organism: Rhodococcus sp. 06-156-4; assembly: GCF_002259345.1. Lineage (NCBI taxonomy): Bacteria > Bacillati > Actinomycetota > Actinomycetes > Mycobacteriales > Nocardiaceae > Rhodococcus > Rhodococcus sp. 06-156-4. The sequence continues at coordinate 237,520 of NZ_NPGB01000037.1, forward strand.
TGGCGCGTTGCACATCGAGCGTTTCACGGCCCGTCCGCTCGATGAGCCGACCCGAGCCGCCGGATTCGAAGTGGAACTGGCACTCACAGGTATCACCATCAATGTGACGCCCGAGCAATCCATCCTGCAAGTAGTCACTGACTCTGGCGTTCAAGTGCTCTCGTCCTGTGAGGAAGGCACGTGTGGAACGTGCGAAACTGCCGTACTCGCCGGTACCGTCGATCATCGTGATTCGCTGCTCACAGACGAGGAGAAAGCCGCCAATGACACAATGATGATTTGTGTATCGCGCGCAAGCTGCCCACGCCTGACCCTCGACCTGTAGCGATCTTGTCCCAACAGGCTTACCCCCTTGATCGTATAAAATCAGTCCAGTCGGCCCACTCATTCATGTGGGAAACCAGCAGAAACCCCAAGTGATTAGGAATCGGAAAACATGTGACGGTTTTGGATAGCGAGTAAACCGTTGACACCTGTATTAGGAATTGCATTCAGAAGTACTGATTTAAGTTCCTCACCCGTTGTCGCGACCGCAGTGGAGGGCTCGGCGACGTCGAGTGAGTCAAGGACGAGTCGGTAGAGTTTGAGACCTCCAGGTGGAGCATGGCCGGGTAGGACGGTGGTGTAGTTCTTAGTGCGGAGCATGTTCGGTCGGGCAACTAGGTACGATAAGTTCGACCTGCAACACTACCGTCAAACAACGAGCACCCTGGAGGATACCCGTGCCACGTGTGCCGACTCACCTTTCATGGACACGGTGTCCTCAACGCAGAGAAGTGGCAAAGCCATGGTAATTGTTACCGGTTTTGTGCTCGGCGGGCTGGCAGCACTAATGCACGTTTTCATCTTTTACCTCGAATCGATCGCCTGGGAAAGCGAGAGTGCCCGGAGCCTGTTCCGCACCGGCACAGTAGACGATGCACGCGCCACAAAGTTCGTCGCGTTCAACCAGGGCTTCTACAATTTATTCCTCGCTATATTGGTCGTCCTCGGTATCGCGATCGCTGCCGCCGGCGACAAGGGCACTGGTGCAACGCTGACACTGGCCGGAACCGGGATCATGCTGTGTGCAGCCCTAGTACTGTTCATCTCGTCCCGCGCCCACCGTTCAGCCGCGACAAAACAGGGCATCGTGCCGTTCCTGTCGGTGATCGCACTCACGGTGGGGCTCGTCCTCTGATGTGAGTTGGCCAGGTCCCTCGATGGTGCAGCAACCATGCCATAAGGGCACCAGAGCAAGCGCTGCAGCACCAATATGTTGCAGGCTAGCTTGCATTTCGAAATCTACCTCGAACGGGTCGTGAAGGCGTATACACCGAACGGTGACTCCGAGGGCCGACGGATTTCGGAATGAGCATCAGTACAGAACGAAAGCTCGACCTCCACCGCGCGACTCCTCACTCACCGTTGAGGCTCCCTCGCTGCAAGGCTTTCTCCGTCATCACATGGAATCCCACATCCATCAAAACCGACCGCCACTCTGAATTCGCAAAGCGATGAGGTCACCGTCACGGTCGGTGACCTCATCGCCCACACCTTGACTCTGAACCGGGGCCGTAGTAGTCCAAAGGCTCACACCAGACTGTCCAGGATGCCTCAAGACACATTTGCCCAGTGAGTCTAAGACGACACAACAAGTTCCCTTCGGACTCGCTACCACCTTTTACTCGCACCTACCAGTTAGCGGGTGCCTTCGGCTGCGAGGTCAGCGATGGCGTCGATATTGGTACCGTCCACGAAAGACGGGCCCGTGAGAACAGCCTGGCCTCCGCCAATCGTGTTCTTATTGTTGAGGTAGAGCCACAACGAGTCTACGGCGAGGTAACCCTGGAGATAGGGCTGCTGATCGATGGCCCACGCGACATCACCTGATTTGATCGCTTCAACGAGCGCGGCATTGGTATCGAAAGTGACTACGGTGGCGCCGCTGGTGGTAGCGGCCTTGGCTTGCACCACCGTTAGAGCGATACCGGCATCGAGCGCAACAATGTGATCGATGCTCGGGTCCTGCTGCAGCTTGGCGGTCACAGTGGCCTCGACCGATGGCATGTCTTTGCTGTTCACGTTGAGGATTTCGGTGCTACCGCCGCTAAAACCCTGCGTAACACCAGCGCACCTCGATTCGAGAGATACGTTCCCTTGCTCGTGCACGATGCACAGCGCCTTGCGCGCGCCCTCATCGCTCAACCGTTGCCCTGCAGCTTCCCCGGCTATGGTCTCGTCTTGTCCGAAGTATTGCTGCACGCCCATGCTGTTCCACGTGTCGTATCCGGCGTTGAACGCGACCACGGGAACATTTTGGGCTAACGCAGTCTTCACGGCCGGCGCCATGGCATCTGGTTTGGCCAGGGTCACAGCGATCCCGTCGACGTCCGAATCGAGCGCGCTCTGGACGAGATTGGCCTGATTGGGCGCCTCGGAATCTCCGGAATATCGGAGCTCGATATTGTCCTTTGCGGCTGCCGCCTCAGCGCCTTTACGGATGAGATCCCAGAATGCACTGCCGGGGACCTCATGGGTGACCATGGCAATGGTGGCACGTGGTGTGTCGGCGGAGTTCGCGCCGAAGCCGCTACCACTCGATTCCGGTGCACCGCCGGTACTCGAGCAACCGGCGCCTGCCGTCACCGCTAATGCGATCGTTGCCAACAAACTCCAGCCGCGCGTGCGCGAATGATTAAACATCGTGGTGCCTTTCGATTTGAGTGTTGAACGATAAGAAGAAGTTGAGCAATGGCGGCCGTTACTGAGTGCGTTCGCGTCGAGTAAGGCTTGTTTCCCAAGCCTTTCCAGATCGTGCGGTGAACATCCACCACGCCCTCGTAGAATTTTAGCGTCGAATGAGAAACTAACCAATGCGCTTTCACAGATACCTTAGGCCTGTCGGCGCAGGGCGATAGTCGTGGAGAATCATGTTCGGCTAGCCTCTACGTCGGATAGGAACGGGCGGCGGTCAAGCGAATCTTCCACTATCGAGGCTGACGCTCTCCTCAAGCTTGGATCGAGCGTCACACTCCGAATGATGCTCTGCTTCGGCATCTCTCAGTCGTGAGAGTCGCCTCCGATGCGCCGTCCGATGCAATGACTCCTTGGCTCTGAGCTGCAGGTAGACGATACGCGCCGAATGTAGTTCCAGAGAATCCAGCAGTCCTTCGCAGTATCACCCGCGCGTACGAGACCAATGGAGCTCTATCCGAACCACAAGACATCTCGGTGGCGTAGTGAATTGCTTGAGATACTTCGATGGCAGCTAGTTCGTAGAGGTCGGGATGTTACCCAAGCATTCAGACTGCAGACCTGAATGAGAAGCTAAAGGCGATGCCGACTCACCGAAGGTTTGGTTATAGATCACGATGCCGCGTGAGGTTGTGGCGAGACGCGAATTCGGCGAACCCGTACTCACTTTGAGTTCTTCGTCGGAGTCGTTCGGCTGGACAGAGGGCAACTTTGCCTGAGAACGGGTGTCCGGCCGGTTGTGTGCGACCGTCAATGAGGTGGCGACAAGCGTGGTGAGCAACTCGTGGTTGCAAATCGTGTCCGGGAAATCGAACTGTTTCTGCCTGAGCTCGGCGGCAGCATGGCCTGGATCCGTCGAAGGGTTCTCCTACGTGGCAGCCAGCCGGCACCGCAGATGCCAGCTGTCCTGGCGGTGGACACACCGAAGCGGCGTGAGAGTGCCGCGTCGAGGCGTCCGCAGGGGGCGGGAGTCCAGTCATGTGACCTCCTAGATGTTCGTTTCCTCGCGCCTAAAACGTATTAGATTGATCACAGCATAGCCACAGCTGCGACGGCGGCACAACGGATCGGACGGTAATTCTTGTTTAGAGGCTTCCGCACCCCGAGAATTACTGGCTTGGGTGTGACGATTCCATTCGGTGCACCACCGAACGACGGTCAGTTTCGTGCTCAAAAGGGTGGAACGACAAGCGTATCCATGCCGAAGCACGTGCACTCGTTACGGCGACAGCTCGCGAGTTGGGCCCCTACCGCCTGCTACCGCTCGCAACTCTGGACGGGAAGAAGTGCTTCGATCCTACGCGTGGTCCGCACCTCTAGTGACCCGCCAACGTACGAGCTTGAGATCGACTGGGCCGAACGCGTGAGTGTGCCCTTCATCACAACATTGCCGTCATAACGTGCCCTCACTCTCTGAGGAAGGAGGTCGATTCCGTTGCCGTCGTTGCGTTGTGCGGTGGCTTGCACCGTGGTTAATTTCCGCTCACGCAACTTACGTTGAAGATGAGGGAGCGAAAGTCACAGGACTGGATCGACCATGGCGCCATACGAATCGAACGCTTCGTCACCGAAGGGCATGGTCTGGCCTGGGTAGGCAGCTGGTATAGGTAGCTGCGAGGAACCGGTTCGTTCCTATGTGTTGACAGGCCCGCAGGATCGACCAAACTGCGGAATTGGCCGACTCAGTATGGACGGGCGCTCGCTGCTCGACCGCGAGCAAGCCTGACGAGGCGAGGCCGAACGACCCAGCGGGCGGTACGGACCTGTCGAGATACTAGCCCTTTGGAGCGATACCCAGGCGGACACGCGGACGTTGGGGACTTGACGAATGCCTCCGCCGAGCGTGCAGCCACCCGGCGTGATCGGGCCCGACACGTTAGAGGCCAAAGCCGCCTTCAGGAACCTGGAAACATGTAACGATTTTGGATGTCGAGGAGACCGATGCCACCTGCATTCGGAAATGCTTTCAGAAGTGCTGATTTGAGTTGCTCACCGGTCGCCGCTTCGGCAAGGGCGGGTTCGGCAACGTCTAGGTAGTCGAGGACGAATTGGTAAAGTTCGAACCCTCCCGGTGCGCCATGGCCGGGGAGGACGGTGGTGTAGTCCTTGGTGCGGAGTGTGAGTACGTTCTGACGCCAGCCGTCGAGGTGCCCTTCGGCTAGGTACAGGTGCAAATTATTGTACACCAGGTCTTGGGCCAGAATGATGCCTTCGCCGGGAATGGCGATGTTGAGCATGGTGTCGGCTTCGCTCTCGGTGACAGCGATGAATTCGAGCCGCACCCCGTCGATGGTCTCGAATCCGGGCTCGACCAACTCTGTTGGCATCGTCACCGAGTCGGGCACGAACTCTCCGGCTGTTGCTCTGTTGCCGGCGAGCATTGTTTCACCGGCAGCTTCGATCACAGCCCGAGTCGAGGCGAGGGCATAGACGGGAGCGCCGAAGACACCGGCGCCGAAGAAGTGGTCGGGGTGAGCGTGCGAGATATAGACGCGGGTAATGGGCTTGCCGAGGCCGTTTGCGAAGTCTGCAGCCTCCCGGGCGAACGGGACTGCGTATTGAGTGTCCAAGATCAGGATCTGAGTCGCCAGCTCGATGATGTGGGTGTTGGCATCGAGCCCGGACTCTGGCGAGGTGTAGGTGTGGATGGTGAACGTCTCGCGCGTGGTTTCGGTGACCGTTCCGTTCATGGGAGCTCCCAAAGTCAGTTTGATATTCCAACCAACACGTTAGCATCGTTCGTTTGATTTTCAAACTGACTCGACTAGGGTGGAGTCATGTCCACAGGAATCAGCGTTCCCCGATCTTGCTCGATCGCCTCAGCCCTGGACGTAATAGGTGAGCGCTGGAGTTTGTTGGTGCTCAGAGAGGTGCATTACGGCGTTCATCGTTTCGGCGATATTCAGCGCAACACCGGCGCTCCCAAAGACATCCTGGCGAAGCGCATCTCGACCCTTCTGGAGGTCGGAGTTCTTGAAAAGCGGCAGTACCTGGAGCGTCCTCCGCGCTTCGAATACCACCCCACACAGTCAGGCAACGAACTCCGCCCGGTTCTGCTTCTGCTTGACCAATGGGGAACCACGTGGCTTCCGGACTCCCCGCATTCCGACACGGTCTTACTGCATGACTGCGGCACCGTTCTGCACGCTCACATGAAATGTGACGCCTGCGGCCAGTCTGTCACCGGCATGGACATCACCGCAGTCGAGTCTGCCGCCAGTTGACCTCGGTTGTCAGGCCACCGGGCCGAGTGTCTCTAGATGGCGGTCACGCAGCATTCGAATCTGACCTGTCCGGGGCGATCAATCGGATCGCTGGTACAGATACCCCTTACGGTTCGTGGAGGGGGTATCTGTACCGACCAACGCGGTGCGGATGCCTACTCGATCGGTATCAAAGAATTCCGCAGCGCGTGGCGTAGTTCAGTCGTCCGCACTGCCCAACTTTGGTCTAGAGTCTCCTGCGCTGAGGTTACTGCGGTCTTCGTCGCAGATTCTGCATACACGGGGGCTTTTGTTTCGTAGAGTGCGACATCTACTCGCGTGAGCAGGTCTTCCAGTGTGCTGTGTCCGTAATTGCAAGCCACGCCAATGCTTATCGAGACGGTGATGTCGATACCAGCCATCATGATCGGCGGGGCGACAGCGTCGTGCATAGCGGCGACTATCCGTGCGGTTCGCTGCGTGTCGCTCAGCAGGCTATCGTCGAACACGGCCCCTACGAACTCGTCGCCGCCGATGCGCCCGAACACTGTTCCTGCATCGCAGACCGAAGCCAGCCGGTCGGCGGTGACGCGCAAGATGTGGTCGCCGGCAAGGTGTGGTGGACTTCGGCCTTGTGCTGTTCAAGCACTAAGCTGAGACACTACTCGCTGGTACCCAATGCGGTGGTGACCGTGTCAAGCCTCAAGTGCAACGCATCGTCGTCGGGGCGAGTAGGCGTCGAGATCCCGCCGGTATCACTCCTCTGGCTGTGGGGGCCGAGGGTCGCGCCGGCATCGCTTCGTCCGGTACATCTCGCCGTCAGCTTCGGTTAGTGCGACCTGAAAGGATTCGAGCCGATCTGCTCCGCTTATCAACGGGCGGGAGGCATATCCTGCACTGATACTGAGACCACTCGACAGCGGCAGCTCACGCAACGCAAACGCGACTTCTGCTCCACGCTGCCTGCTCGTCACCGCGGCACCGACAAACACACATACATACTCGTCCCCACCCACCCGTCCTACAGTGACAGCGTCAGTACACATTTTACGAAGTTTCTCCGCGAGCTCGACGAGAACTGCGTCACCTGCATCGTGACCGGATGTATCGTTCGCGGTCTTGAAATCGTCGATGTCCACTGCGACGACGCATATTTCGGCCCCGTCGTCGAAGTCGACTGTGTCAATCGCCGCGTACAGTCCGCGTCGGTTGCTCAGACCGGTGAGCGGATCCGTCAACGCAGCCGATGCTCGCGCTCGCAAGTCGACAACATAGGTCAACAAGATAAAGGGCGCCGAAAACATCAAGAGCATCGTCAAGCTGTGGGCCGCTATGACCCACACGCTCGCAGCACTCGACAGCATGCTGCGAATTGACACAACCGTCAAGACAGCAACGGCATAGCCCATGTGGACGCAGCACACCGTCAGTGGAGCGGCGACGACTGCGAGAACTGTCACGACGGCGAACAGAACCGTTCCTGAAATCGCCGACAGATGATCATCTTTCAAGATCAGGCAGAGGGTCAGCGAGACATCGGCATACACCAGGTAGCCGATGAGCAGTCTCGCGGTCGGCCACGAGCCGAAGAACCATCGCAACGCGACCACGAGTGCGGATAGCGACAGTGCGACCGTGACCAGTGCGCCCCACCCGTGGTACTCCTCCGAGGGCGCACTCAACAGGCCGATTATTCCCCCCATCGCAGTGCCCAGACCGATCAACTTCTGCGTGAGCGAAGTACTGACTACGTCCGGCTCGAGCTGAGTCGATACATCGACGAACGATCGTGGGAGGCGTGGTCGAGATTTTGGCGAGTCCATGCGGGCACCTAGCGACAACAGTGGTCCCGACACCGAGAATCACGGTAGCAGCACTCGCCGAGTCTGGCTTTCGATACAGCCACGGTCCTGTTTCGCAGCGTAAAGCGCAGAGAATCTATACGGCTAGGTAGCGGTAACGAAACAGCTACCTAGCTCCCACCAGCCCATGCACCAAGTGCGCGGACGTCGTCTCCCGGCAGCGTGGTCGGCCCTTCAACTGGTACCGCGAGGTCGCCGCCAGACCTGAACAAATCCGGTCGAGCTGGATAGGAAGGCGGCCAGAGCGCTTCTACACTCAGATCAGAGGCTTGCCCAAAACTTGTGTTACAACCACGCGATTCCAATCCTCTCCTCAGCGCGGCCCAGCGCCATAGAGCAGCGTGTCAATCACAAGTGTCGCAAGAACATCCGGTTCCGGGGTCGCCACCGCATCGTCTTGACCTGGCCACTCGAGCGCTTCGGTCAGAAGGGAGTAATAGACCTGTCGCGCCCACTGGAGGTTTGCCGTTGCCGCCAACAGCCCTTCACCTCGCGCGCGCGCTAACAGGCTGACTGTATGTCCATCGATCGCAGCCCAAATCGCTGCGGAAGCCTCACTGTGAGGGCTGCTATGTCGGAGAGTAAAACGCCAGGAGGTTTTCACGCGAAGAACGTTCTCCGTAACACGGTACAACGCGACTAAGGCTGGTGCTGATTGTGGACGCGCCTCTTCGATGGCCGAGAGCAACTGTTCCTTGGCCGAGATCGACAGCGCCTCGATCAGTGCTTGGCGGCTAGCGAATCGCCGATGAACCGTGATTCGAGTCAGTCCGGCGGCTTCAGCGATTTGCTCCATCGACGCGCCACCGTCCTCGTACAACACGCGTTCGGCCGCTTCGAGTATTGCACGCTCACTCCGTTTGGCATCCGCTCGGACCATGATCACACCTCTCTTCCCGTGCTGTTATGCACGCGGCACATCGACACTTTGACGGCTTCCATGGTCTGACTCGAATACCGCGTCGGGTCAGACTACTGATGCTTGTCGGCAGCACTATTCAGCCGGCCCCCTCCAATGGGCGAGGCGACGCCTGCGCCACCAAGGCGCGATAGTCCTCTCACCGCGCCATCATGACTCGGGTGACGGCAACTCATGCGAGACCGGGATAGAGCGATGCGACGCCGCCCGCGAGACCTGACCTGATCTGCCGACTCAGGTCATCGGCAATGATCTCGTGGTTACCGGCGCTCAGTTCGTCGAGTGCAAGTTTCGCGACTACAGCGGGGTCGAGCTTGGGAGCGTCCACGCCGGCAGTCAGGTCGGTGTCCATGTACCCGACGTGCAAACCGGTCACTCGAATATTTCGGGGAGCAAGTTCGATGCGGAGGGAGTTGGTCATCGACCACTGCGCGGACTTCGCCGCGCTGTACGCCCCCGCCTCAGGGAATGCTAGCCATGACAGCACGCTGAGCACGTTGAGAATTGCGCCACCTCCGTTGGATTCGATTTTTGGTACGAAAGCACGGGTGACTGCCAGCGTGCCGAACAGTGTGGTCTCGAATTCGCTTCGTACGTCCTCGATGTCACCGGTCAACAGTGACGCGCCGGTACTGATTCCGGCGTTGTTCACCAGAAGGGTGACCTTCGACGCAAGGCGTGCCGCTCGCACGACCGAGTCTGGATCGGTGATGTCCAGGGCTATGGGTGTTACGCCTGACAGATCGACGGACTCCGGCCTGCGGGCCGCGGCGTAGACGGTTGCCCCGCGTTCGCTCAGTTGCTGGGCGAGGTGTCGTCCGAAGCCTCGGTTAGCTCCGGTGACGAGCGCGGTGGTAGTGCTCAGATCCAAGATCGTCATCGTATTCCTTTCGGTGGACTACAGTTCGTAGGTCATGCTGGGGGCTGCGGTTCGGTGGTGCGCCCAAGTCGCGAGTCCACCCAATATGGTGGCTCATGTCACCGGACCTCGACTTCCGACGCATGGATCGAATGTTCTCTCGCATCTTGGGTTTCGGAAGAACCTGCGCGGTCAACCGGTGAAGGTCATGTACGAGCTGAAGTGCTGGAACGTCGGTGGTCCGGAGACTATTTCGGCCATTCGTGTTGCACCCTCGGGTGTTCGGCGCCACGCTGAATATGCCTCGTACGCCTCGCGGGTCGACCATTTGCTCAGCAGCACGAGAATAGCTGAGTTCTCCTCCGCCCTGATGACCTCGGTTACTTCGTTTCCTGGGTAGGACGCTGTATGTGGGAGATCATGGCGCAGAACCTCATCGATGATCTCGGGGTTCAACCCAGGTGTGATTGGCATGCTCATCAAAACTGTCAGGGGCATTGGATTCCTCTCGTGGTGTTGTATATGTGACGACATGGTGCAGATTTGCGCCGTACCGAGGTGGGGGGGTCAGCCTGCCAGCTTGTTCAGTTTCCGCATCTGCTTGTCGAAGCTACGTTCTGGTGCGAAACGTCGCAGTTTGGCGACCATGCCGGCCTGCCCGACCGGGTGGCGTAGTTTCGGGTTGTTCTGCGTGGCTGCGGCAACGATGGCTTTTGCTACGTCGGCGGGGTCCGCTCCGTTGTCGACTCCGTCTGCAATGACCTTCTCCGCGATTGCTCGCCGCTCGTCGTAAGCGTGTTGGGGCGCGTCGGGTTGGATCGCGTTGGCGTCGAATCCGGTTTTGACCCAGGGTGGTTCGACCAGCAGGACTCGGATTCCGAATTCTCGTACTTCGTGGTCGACGGACCAGGAATATCCCTCGATTGCATGCTTGGATGCGGCGTAGATTGCCATGTAAGGAAGTGGGATGAAACCGACGATCGACGAAATGTTGACGATTCTGCCGCTGTGGCGAGCTCGCATGTGGGGCAGGACGGCCTTCATCATGCGGATGGCTCCGAGAACATTTACATCGAGTGCGCGTAGATCCTGGGAGATGGTGCTGTCCTCGGCGGCGCCGGTCGATCCGACGCCGGCATTGTTCACCAGGAGGTCGATGCGCCCGTAGCGGCTGAGGACGTCGGCGACGGCAGCGGTGACCGAGGCGTCGTCGGTCACATCCAGCGCAATCATGTCTACCGCGCTGCTGGTGCCTGGTGTGGCTGCCTTACGGCTTGTACCCACTACGTCGAATCCGGCGTCGGTCAATGCGAGGGCAGCGGCCTTGCCGATGCCGGTTGCAGCTCCGGTGACCAGGGCGACAGGTTTAGGTGATGTCATGACGGGTGTCCTTTGTGGTGAGGTTCTGGGGTGGGATGACGCGCTGACTTGTTCAGGCGCGTTTGGATCAGATTTTTGGGTCGGCAGTGTGGGTCAGTTCTGCTGATTCGCGATACCGATGTAGTGGCCTAGGTTGAGTTCGACTTCGTCGGCACCGACCGCGGCGATGAGTTGTCCGAATCCTGCTGCCCGGTCTCCGAAACCTGGTTGACCGATCAAGGTGCTGAGTTCGCGGTACGACGTCCTCAACGAGGCGAGGTCGGGGAGTGTGACGCGGTTGATTTGTTCTTTTGCGGTGGCGACGGCTGTTTTGTCGAACGAGGCGATGCGTGCGGCGAGGGTGTCGACGAAGGTATCGAGTTCTGCATCCGGCAGAGCACGCGTGATCCAAGCGAATCGTTCGGCGGTCGCAGCGTCGTAGTCGGCGCTGCTGAGTACGACTTCGAGGGCGCGGTCACGCCCGAGGAGTCGGGCCAGTCGATCGGTGCCCCCGCCGCCGGGCACTAATCCGGTCCCGACCTCGATCTGCCCGAACGATGCCAGTTCCGAACTGGCGTAACGTAAATCGCATGCCAATGTGAACTCGCTGCCGCCGCCCCGGGTGCGACCTCGGATGGCAGCGATACTGACGAACTGTGCACGAGAGAGTTTCTCGACAAGATCTAGCCATGTGGGGATCTGATTGCCTTCGTCGGACTCGACGAAGAACTCGATGTCGTCGAGGTCGGCATGGTTGTAGAAGAATCCATCGGTGCCGCTTGTGAAGATCACCACCCGGACCTGCTCGTCGGCTCGTAGCTCGTCGATCACCTTGTGCAGTCGACGGACCACCTCGGCGCTGACGGCGTTCACGGGCGGGTTGGTGAACACCACCTTCCGAATCTGCGGCGTCACTGTCAGAACGTCGACGATGGGCGACGGGATTGCGTTGGTGTTCATTGACCCTCCTTGTTGATGACTGACCTCTTAATAGATACTCCTTTGTATCTTTTTGTGCAACATGTGCGACCTGAATATTTTTTTTACTTGTTAAATGAGCTAAACAAGTAACAGTTGTGCGTATCCGCTGTCTGCCGTGACCGGATCCGTGCCGATCGCGCCGGGGCACCTTCGACCGAACCAAGCTGTGGCGGACTCCTCGGTGAAGGCGAGTGAGGTTCGTCCCGACATGTCGACCGGCTGTTGCACCAAACCTGTTGCAGTGAAGGAAAAGACGGCTCGTAAGGTGAGACGACCGGGTGCGCTGGAGCGTGCCTGGAACCAGCGGCTTGCCGGCGTCATCACCCGCCGCCCGAGAAGGCGACGGGAGACCGCATCGACCACGAGCGTCGTGGAGACGAACTCGGCAAACGTCCAACTACAGGTCAAGTCGGCAAGTACCCCGCTGGTACGGCCGGCTCGGTGCACGCCCCTGTGACGGTTGATCGGCTCAGAAGCCGGATGCCGTGGAGGTTCGATCATTGCGCTGGTTGGTCATTGCGTGACGGCGTCCACTGACTACTCGACAACACCACAGATCATCATCGACCGGCTCGCCTGATCATGACCCTTGGTGGCCAAAGCTCGTGACATCGCACTGTTTGCCGCGCATGCACCCGAAGGGGGCGGCCGTTGAGATGATGCCGTGCTTCGTATCGACGTAGTAGGTGGACGGGCGATGCGAAGAACTCTGAGGCTGCCGTGAGAATACCGTTGGCTCTTCGCAAGAATTTGCCCTCACCGCGTCGTCATCGGCGGCTTACTGCCGAGCGCACGCTCTTGACAACAGCAACGTACCGACGCCCTGGTGCCATCCAGCGTGGGGCCGTGCGGGAGCCCGGAATGTTCTACCGTGCGTCAAGGCCATGGATACAAGCGGGGCTCGTCCGAGACAGGTGCATCTTTCACCGTCCTGCGAAGACTCGGTAGTCGGAATATGTCACCTGTCACCACTACGTGCGCGCGGGAGCTGGCTCAGTCGTGTCAGTTGTGTGCGACGAGTCTGCGTTTCGGCAATTGGCCACGATCTGCGCCACGATGTCGCCCCAGAGGGCACGCGGTAGCGCATGCCCCATGCCTGGATAGAACTTCAGTGTGGAGTGTGCAATCAACCTGTGCAATTCTCGGGATGCGTCAGGGTTGATGAGAGCGTCACTGTCACCGTGGAGAATCGTGGTTGGCTGCTTCAGCCTCGGCAGCAGCGGCCGTCGATCCCGCGTGTTCGCGATAGCGAGATACTGGCGCCGGGCCCCATCTGACCGCGGATCGACGTCGTACATCTGTCGAGCGAGCTCACTGAGCCACTTCTCGTCGTGAGGGTAGGACTCCGATGCGCAGGGAGCCTCACTGCGGAGATATCGGTCGACGTACTCCTCGCGCGTTCGGGGCGCAGGGAGATTGCTGCGTTCATCGATGGTGTCGGAATTGAGATGCTCGATGTGTGCAGCCGAGTAGACAAGTGCCAGAGAGCGGACCTTGTGCGGGTGACCCACGGCTAGTTCCTGGGCGATCATTCCGCCCATCGACTGCCCGACGATATGCGCTGACTCGATACCCAACGACGTCAGCAGCCCTGCAGTGTCGTTCGCCATGTCCGTCAGCGTGTAGGGAATAGACGGGAATTTCTGGGAACGTCCGACATCCCGATTGTCGTGCCTGACAACCAGGAATCCAGTGTTGGCCAGCGCATCACACAGGTCGGGGTGCCACCCGATCATCTGGGCGCTGAGACCTTGAATGAGAAGCAGGGGTGGATTGCCGACGTCGCCGAAGGTTTCGTAGTTTATTTCGACGCCGTCGGAGGTGGTGATGACGTGAGCATTCGAAGGCATGTAGACGGCTTTCTGTGTTGTGGACCTGTCAACGTACGGATCGCACGCGAAGGATGACGAGCCCGGACACGACTGCCGATAGTGCACCGAACAGGTAGAGCGCGATGTACCCGCCGAGGAAGGTGATCAATGCACCGGCGATGACGGAGGAGAGGATTTGTGGCAGTCCGGTCGCCACAGCCAAGATTCCGAAGTCACGACCCTCGTTCGCTTTATCCGGCAGTACCAGGGACATCACCGCCAGATCGACGGCGAAGTACACCCCCACGAAGGCACCGGAGAGGACCGCGTAGATGATCATCCCGGTCCATGTGGGACTGATGATCGGAGCGAGCATTGACAGGCCCATTCCCACTGCGCTGACGCCCACGAACAACTTTCGTCGGTCGAGTCGATCAGCAAGCCAGCCCGCGGCTGTAGCGACGATCGTCCAGGTGATTACAGAAATCGTCGACAATGTGCTGACCGCAACGGCTAGGTTGTCCGTGGGGAGGTTTTCGAGTCCGACGTAATCTTGAACGGTGTAGTACAAGTACCCGCTCACCGTGAAGTAGGACAGAAACAGCGCTGCTCGACTGATGAAGGCGAGCCGGAAGTCGCGCGCAGCGAACGCTGCGAAGAAGGACGCAATGAAGCGCGGCGCATTCTCTGTAGTATTTTTCGGTTCTAGGGCGAGGTCGATCGAAGAATCTTCTTTCGAGCCGAGCACGAGCGCAAGTGTGGCAGCCAAGAAGATCAGGGCGATGGTTGTATAGCCCCAGAATTGGCTGACACGGCTGACCAAGTTAACGGCGAAGAGGATCCCGAGGGGCGTGCCCAGGCCGATCACAGCTGACGCCACTCCCCGGCGTTCTACTGGCACGCGATCGGGAAGGATTGCCGATATGGCTGCCTGATAGAAGTTTGCAACGAACCACAGAAGCATGTAGCTGATGGCGAGCGCGAAAAGATTCGGGCTCGACCCCATCGCGATCAGCAGCAGGGCTGATAGCGCAGACATGACGACCATCCATGGGGTCCGGCGGCCGAATCGAGACCGGGTTCGATCCGACACTGCCCCACCGATCGGAAGCGCAACCATCGAGGCAATGGCAGCGAGCGTGGTGAGGAGCGCGAGGTTACCGACCTTGGCGGCGGAATCGATCTGGTCGACCTGGGCCGGAAGAAGAATCTGTTGAATTCCTTGAAAGAGTCCATACATCGATGTCGTTGCCGGCAATAGGTAGGCCAACAGCCGGGGGAGCGACCGCGTCGCTGACGTTGGCGACAGAGGCGGAGAGACGATCGCGGTGGATGGTGGTCGGGTCACGTGTGAACTCCTGGTGTTAATACGTATTAGCTAACCTAAATCGTATTAGGTGGATCACATGTTAGGCATAACTGAGATGCGTACGCAATAGACTCGGCCGGGAACGACTTGCCATCCAAGGAGGCTCTGCGTGCCGCGAATAACAAGCAAGGACGTGGCCGCCACGGCGGGCGTGTCTCAAACCACGGTCAGTTTTGTTCTCAACGGGCGAGAGGACAAGGGGATCTCGACCGAGACGCGCGATCATGTGCTGGCAGCAGCACACAACCTTGGATACGTACCGTCCGCCGCCGCTCGCAGTCTCCGTACCGGCACTAGTTCGGTGATTCTGTGTTTGATTCCCGACTTCCCGGTGACCCAAGCGATGGACGAGTTCAAGATCGAACTGAGTCGAGCGTTCGCCGATGATGGCCTGAGTTGCGTTTTTCTGCATCACACTGCGACCCATTCACCGCCCGGGATCGCCTTGTGGCAGCAAGTCAATCCCGCCGTCGTCGTTGCGTTCGGAGAAGTGGACACCGAGGCAGCAGCAAGCATGCGCCGTGCTGGAATACCCCTTGTGCAGGGAGTGTTCGGCGACGATGGAGCCACGATTACCGGCCTTGATCAGCGACGGGTTGGAGCACTGCAACTGGAACATCTGGTCGAGAAGGGGCATAGCCGCGTCGGCTATGCCGCCGTTGCAGACCTTCGCGAACAACGGTTCGGTAGACCTCGACTCAGTGGATTCGCAGATGCGAGCTTGAAGAACGGATTCACCGAGCCGGTTGTTGCTGTGATGGCCGATTCTACGGCGAGCGCTGATGAGGCACTCGCGACATTCGTGGAAGCGGACGTTACGGGCGTGGCCGCCTTCAACGATCTGGCAGCGTTTGCTCTGATTGCAGCGTGCCGTCGACGCGGTGTACGAGTTCCCTCGACGCTAGCAGTGATCGGCGTCGACAATCTACGAGTCGCGTCCTTGGTCTCCCCGCAGCTCTCGACCATTGCGATGGACCTCGCGACCTTTGCGGCGAGGCTTGCGGTCCACATAGTAGATCTCTTACGGGGTAGCCGCGCGCGCCGACCGGCCGGGGCTGATTTAGGCGCGTTTCAGATCATCGAGAGAGAAACGACTTAGCAGAGCGGAATTGACCTCAAGCCGTTCGGTCTCTGCCCGGCTTTCGTGTTGTAGGCAAATCTCAACAGCTACCAGCTCGGCTGTAGCGAGAGTCCGTCAGGTTTCGTGCGTACGCACCCGGGATTGACCAAGGTAGTCCTTGCACGAGCGAGCCGATCGTCGGCAGCGCCGTTCAGGAGAGTGAATGGCGCGATCACCATGACGGGGCGACTACGCGTTCCACGGTGTCTTCCTCGATGAGGTTGCCTCTGCTGAACCCTTCGTACGTGAACATTTCGCTGCGCTCGATCGGGCGGCAACCTGGTCAAGCCCACACCACCCAGGAGCTGCAATTGCCCTTTACCTATAATCGATAAAATTTAACTGCACGCAAACTGTAGTGCTCACCGTATCCGAGGCAGGCTCACCTCGAGCCTCGCCTCGCGCGAACCCCACACTGCGCACCGAGAAGGACTCGCACCCTGATGCGACATGGTCCGGGCCAGCGTCCACCCGCGACCGAGAGGCTCAGTAGGCGTGAACGAATCATCGGAGACCACCATTTCAACTTCGTTTCGGACCGAACCACCGAGCAGAGCAGATGTTCGAAAGCGCAACGGTGCCCGCCACTACCGAACAACGATGCTCGGTTTTGCCGGTTCCCTGATGGTCATGGCCGGAGGGTTTGGGTCTGCTGCCACGATGCGGCAGGATCCGTTGATGGACAGACTCTTCCTGTCCTGGTTGAGGTTCGGTCACGGCGAGATGATGGCGCGAGCTGTTCTCTGGGTTGGCATCGGAGTCCTGATAGTGTCATGGCTGCACGTGGGGCAGACAGCTGTGGCACATCGCGTGTCTATACGTCAGATGTGGGGAACCGCTGCATTGTGGTCTGCGCCGTTGATCGTCGCCGTGCCGATGTTCAGCCGAGACGCCTACTCTTACCTTGCGCAGGGAGCCCTTCTGCGCGACGGGTTCGATCCGTACGAGGTGGGGCCTGCCATCAACCCCGGCCCGCTTCTCGACGAAGTCAGCACAATGTGGATGAACACGACAGCTCCCTACGGGCCACTCTCACTACTCGTCGCGGAAAGAGTGACCAGCATCAGCGGCGACAACGTCGTCTTCGGCGTCATCGCACTGCGACTGGCGATGCTCCCCGGTTTGGCCATGACCATGTGGGCGGTCCCACGGATCGCTCGACACTTCGGCGCAGACCCGGTACTCGCGGTGTGGTTGGCCGTTCTCAACCCACTGGTCCTTGTTCACGCCGTGGGAGGCGTGCACAACGACATGTTGATGGTCGGACTGCTCACAGTCGGACTCGCGTGCGCGCTCGATCGACGCATGACTCTTGCCGTGGCTCTCATCGCTCTCGCCGCCACGGTGAAGTTCACAGCCGGGCTCGCTCTTCCGTTCGTAGCGTGGATGTGGATCGTCCATGGGCCCGCTCGACGAGAACACCCGGACATAGGAACCGGAGCAATGATGCGTCAGCTGATTCCCGTCGGCGTGGTGATGGCAGCCGTGACCGCAACTGTTTTCTGGGTCGTGTCGTCCTGGGCCGGCGTGGGGTTGGGATGGCTCACCGGCCTGACGAGCACTGGGGCAGTTGTGAACTGGCTGACCCTGCCTACAGCGATTGCCCAGGCGACAACCGTCGTTCTGAAACCGGCGATCTCCATCGAACCTGCGGCAGCACTCTTGGTCGCACGAGCGGTCGGTGTGATCATCCTAGTCATTGCGTTGACGGTAATCTGGTGGTCCGCGCGACAATCGGAGTACGCGGCGATTCGCGGCTTGCTAAGCGCTATGGTCGCCGTAGTCGTGTTGTCACCCTTCGCCCTTCCCTGGTACTACTCATGGCCGTTGGCCATAGCGGCCGCTCTATCCCTGTCGGAAGTCTGCCGTAGGTGGATTGTCGGACTGTCGGTGTGGGTCATGATCGTCTTCCTACCGGACGGCTCTACCGGGATGTACAACGCGGCACATGTGGCGGTAGCGGTCTTGTTGGCGTGGCTCGCATCACGGGCTCTAGCTCTGGGGCGCGACGGGGGAGGCTTTTACCCGCCCCGCAGTACGGTGGCCGGAAATTCATCGCACGCTTAAGCACACGCACTCCAGCCATCTGTCTCGTATTATGAACGATCACTGTGGAAGTCGCGCCCGCCGACAGCAGCGTATCGATCAATCGACGGGGTGTCGGCAGCCGTCGTCGAGGTAACGTGAACAGCAATTGTTGTACGAGTTCGAGCATTGGATGGCCACTAGTGCATACGTCCCGCTCCGGGGCAGACGGGTCCTGCTGCTGGGGAGCAGGGTGTCCGTGCAGTTCGTAGTCGGCTGAGCTCCTTCGCGGCCAGGGGTCTCGGCATCGGAAAGTTGCAGCCCACTTCGGGGGCGGATGACGAGCGGAAGATGCGCCGTCACACCTCGATGGGGGACTTCTTGATCCGTGTTTCATCGTGGTGGACATCAGGCTCTCGTTCTGAGCCTGAAATCGTCCTCTCCGTTGGTCTCGGTTTACTCCGTGAACCGCGACGAAGTAAACCGAGATGGAGTGAACCGGTAACTTTCGGAACGAAAGTCGTTTGTAACTGCGCTATGACCGGACGAGGCAATCCATCACGCGTTCGCGCTGTGTTGCACTCCGTCGATTCGACGCGGAATGTCGCGGTAACCGTCGCGCAATTCCATCGGCAGTACGTGGTGGGGTGCGTTCTGGTAGGTAAGCGGGCGGATGAACCGCCGGATCGCTGTAGCCCCGACCGAGGTATGGATCGAGTTGGTCGAGGGCCACGGTCCTCCGTGTGTTTGCGCCCAGGACACGGCCACCCCTGTTGGGAATCCACCGAACAAGACTCTGCCTGCCCGCTCCGATGCGATGTCGGTCAAGGCATGGACGTCATCATCCTCAGTGACGTGCAGTGTCGCAGTCAGGCTGGCAGGGAAGGAATCGAACACCGAGCGGGCTACGGAGAGAATCTGCTGTCCGTCGTAGCGGGCGATCACTGCGACTGGGCCGAAGATCTCGTGCACGATCGAGGGGTCGAGCTTGTCTATCTGGGTTTCGACAAGTCGCGGAGTCACGTGAAACCCCGCTCCGGGGGAGTCGGGCGCAGAATGCACCAGGACATCGGGTTTGGAAATGAGCGTGTTTGTTTCGTCCTGATAGGTCGTGTAGATGCGCTCGTTGAGCAGCACGTGATCGGTCGCCCTCGCCAGTGCGTCGCGTGCAGCCTCGACGAGTCGGTCACCATCTGCGCCGCGAGGAACCAATACGAATCCGGGTTTGGTGCACAGTTGTCCGGACCCGACCGTGAACGAGGTGACCAAACCGGTTCCGATCGCGTCGGCACCTTGCGCTGCTGCCGACGGTGAAACGAACACTGGGTTAAGGCTGCTCAACTCGCCGTAGAACGGAATCGGTTCCGCGCGGGTGTGAATGATGTCCAACAACGCGCGACCCCCGGACAGGGAGCCGGTGAAGCCGACCGCCTTGATCCCGTCACGACTGACGAGCCGTGCTCCTCCCGACGTTCCGAACACGATGCCGATTGTTGCAGAGGCTATACCCGCTGCGGTCAATGCTTCTTCCATGATCTGGAAGGACAACAGCGAGGTCGCTGGATGCGAGCCGTGTGCTTTGACTACGACGGGGTTGCCGGCGGCCAATGCCGATGCCGTGTCGCCGCCCAGTACGGAAAACGCGAAAGGAAAGTTACTGGCTCCGAACACCGCGATCGGTCCGATCGGCACCAACCACCGTCGTAGATCCGGCCGCGGTCCCATGGGTGTCTGCGCGGGGGGATCGATCGTTGCTTCCAGGTAACTGCCTTCGCGTGCTACGTCTGCGAAGAATCTGAACTGATACGCCGTGCGAATCAATTCACCGCTCAGCTTCTGCTCGGTGAGCCCGGTCTCCTGCATGGCTATGTCGAGGAGGTCTGCTGTACGGGCTTCGATAGCCATCGCAATGGCATCGAGGACATCTGCACGCTCGGATCGCGGGAGTGCGGCGAATGCGTGGGCCGCAGAGGCCGCGTTCGAGACTATGCGATCCACATCGGCATCGGAGGTTTCCTTCGCGACATCGGCGAGCGCACCCCCCGTTCTGGGGTTGGTCCCAGCGATTGTGGTCATGTCAGATCCTCTCGGTTGCGAACGGACGGTACTACCGTCCATTCATAGACGGTAACCGGTAATATTCTACTCTTGAGAGGAGGTCCATGCGCAAGGGGCGCGTGGGGTCAGAGACCGGCGGCACCGGTGCAGTTGCTCAGGTTCGAGGTGGTTATCTGGGGTGTATCGAAGAACGTGTCCTTGGGTACCGGGTTTCCGCGTAGGATTTCCAACGTGACGGTTGCGGTTTCGCGGCCTATCGATGCCGGGTCCCACATTCCGGTTGCGAACTGTTTCCCGGTTTCGATATTGCGGTAGCCTTCGACACTGCAGTCGATTCCGACTGCGATGAAGTCAGTGCCGGCGACGCGACCGTCGCGTTCGCCGGCTAAGATCGCGCCGTTGAGCATGATGTCTGAATGGGCGTAGACGCCCACGATCTCTCTGCCGGGGTCCTGGGCAAACAGGGCCGATGCCGCGTTGGTCGCCTCCGTCTGATCCCAATTCCCTGGCTGGGAGCCTACGAGCGTCAAGCCCGGCGCTTCTGTGGCCAGCGTCTTCTCGAACCCAGTTTGCCGGCCAATGGTCGTAGCGGCACCCGGTGTGCCCTCGATCTGAATGACGTTTCCGACGGCCGGCTTGCCGGCTGCGGCCAGGCCAGCGAGGAGTGATCGCGCGGCCTCGTCGCCGAGTTTTTCGTCGTCTCCACCCACCCACGCGGTCCACAGATCGGTATCGGGAGTCGCCGGGCGGTACGTCGTGGTGATCACCGGGATATCGGACCCGTTACGTTCGGCAAGTTTCAGTGCCGGAATGATGGACGTCGTGTCGGTCGGCCACACGATGATGGCATCTGGTTCTGTACTCAGGGCTTGATTGAACTTCTGGATCTGGTCGGCTGGGGAATCGAAATCGGTTGCAGATGTGCGGACTTCGACTCCAGCCGATTCGAGGTTGTCGACAATTGCTTCCGAAGTCCGAGCACACGGTTCGCAGGTCTGGGAGATGGTGAGAAAGCTTACGCGGGCACCTTCGCTTCGACCCGGTTCGCGTTGCTGTCGTTCCTGCCCGGTGCTGCATCCGATGACTGTGCTGAGTAGCACTGCACTTGCAGTGACTACCGCAAGGCGGGCCGAGGTCATACCGTCTCCTTGGATACGTCAAATGATGATTGTCGGGGCAGCTGGTCGATCCGGTGACCTGATTGCATCCGGCGCTCGACGAGTCTGTTGATCGGCTTGTCGATCAGCACAACGACGAGAAGTACGGTGCCGTTGATCAGTTGGATCACCGCCGAGTCCACGCCTGCTAGTCCGAGCCCGTTCGAGAGCACGGCGAGCAGCGCGGCGCCGCCGAAGACACCGATGAGGCTCCCACGACCACCGGTCAGGGCGATGCCTCCGATCAGTGCAGCTGTGGCGCACTGGAGCAGAAATGCGTCGTTGGAACCTGCTTGGGCCGACGCGAGTGTTATGCCCTGCAGCGCCCCAGAAATCGCCGCACACGCCCCCGCTATTGAGAAGGCCGCTATGACGGTCGCGTTGACCGGGAGCCCAGATGCGCGTGCGCGTGCCGCGTCGCTGCCGGTTGCGTAGAGATAGCGTCCACGCCAGGAGTAGGTCACATACGCCAGCGCCGCCACAGCCAAGGCAATCTGGATCAAGGACTGAAGTGAAAAGATCCCCAAAATCCGCTGAGCCAGAACCAAGCTAGCATCGTAGTCGCTCAACTTCACCAGCTGACTACCTGTGATCCAGTATCCGATCCCAATCGAGAGCACCATCGTCGCGACCGTGACGGCCAGCGAAGAGATCCTGAACCTGCTGGTGAGGTATCCGTTGAGCATGCCCAACGCCACCCCTGTGACCACTGCGGCGCAGATCCCGACGATGGCACCGAATTCGCTGCCGACTTTCACCGCGACGAGCCCGGCCAGCGGGAACGTACCAGCGATGGACAGGTCGAACTCTGCTACGACCATCACCACTGCAAGTCCGGTAGCGACTACGACGAGGGTGGACAATATCTGCATCAACGCGTAGAGATTCCCCTGATTGAGGAAGTTTGCATCCGTCGTTGCGAAGTAAGCGAACGCGACCGCTGCGAGCGACCAGGCGATGAGCGTGCGGGCGTGCCAGTACAAGGTATGCGCTCGAACTGATTTCATTTACCGGACCTTTCGTTACGCGCGGTGATCCCGGTGGCGGTGACCGCGGCTAGAACAAGCAAGCCCTTGACAACGAGCTGGGTTTCGTAGGTCAGACTCAGTAGCGCCAATACGTTGCTCAACAACCCCACGAACAGCGCTCCGATCGCTGCGCCGAGAGGTGTTCCCGCGCCGCCCTTGATGCTGACACCGCCGACAACGACTGCGACGATTGCGTCGAACCCGAAGCTTTGTCCCAGAAGTAGATTTCCTTGACCGGATTGCGCAGAAAGCAGCGCACCTGCGAGTCCGGTCGCCGCCCCGGACACCACGAAGGCCAGCGTGATCAGAGGCCATGATCGCAGCCCCATGATGGTCGCGGCGCGTTCGTTGAGGCCAACTAGCATCAGCTTTCGTCCAGCGGTGCTGTACTTCTGCCACCAAAACAGAGTAAAGGCGAACAAGACGAATACCGTTGCCTGGAAAGGGAAGAGGCCGAAGATGTTGCTGTTGAAGAATGTGGGGTCGCCGTCTCCGACGATCGTCCGGCCGGAGGTCCACAACTGGCCGATTCCCAGCATGATGGCCGCAGTTGCGATTGTGGTGATGATCGGATCTGTTCCCACTCGTCCAACGACGATGCCCTGCACCAGTCCCACTGCTGCAGATGCGGTCACCGTGGACAGCAAAGCGATCCAAGGCCCTAGGTGCAGCATGCTGGCAAACATGATGGTCGAGAGAGCCACCAACGACGGAATCGAGAGGGTGAATACCTTGCCGACGATGGTGATCAGGCTCAGACCCACGGCAATGATTCCGATTAGCGAGACAGACAGGAACATTGCACGGATATTGGATGCGGTCGGGAAGTTCTCGATCGCCACAGACGCCACGACGCCAACGACGACGGTGGCTACGCTGACGACCGTCGCTCCAGTCACATTGGTAGGACGCCGTATTCGAGCGACGAGGGTCTGGCTACTGGTGTGAGTCACTGGATGCTCCATTGAGAATTTCGGTGGTCAAGGCGGCGTCGTCGATTGCCGTGACCGAGTGGTCCGCTACGAAGCGGCCTCGGTACATCGTTATCACTCGGTCGGCGAGTTCTCGGATCTCGACGATGTCGCTGGAGTAGACGATGACGATGAGTCCGTCGGGCAGCAATCCGCGGATGCTTCTGTAGATTTCGGACCTGGCTCCGATGTCGACACCGCGCGTCGGTTCGTTCAGTAGCAGCACCCGCGGCCGGGTTGCGAGTGCTTTGGCGATTGCAACTTTCTGTTGATTGCCCCCGCTGAACGCCGAGACCGGTTCCGCCACCCGACTGGAATCGAACCCGACGTCTTCGGCCACCGCCCGTGCCAACGCCAGTTCACGCGACCTGCGCACTACACGACCGACACTGACCTCGCCCAGCGCTCCCGCCGATATGTTCACCGCCGCTGTGGCGTCGAGGAACACTCCCTCACTCGCACGATCGGCAGATACGTACGCGACACCTCTACGTTGCGTTGACACTCGGGAACCGAGTCCGAGTGGTTCGTTGTCGAGCAGAACCGATCCGGCGTCGATTCGTCCCAGACCGGCCAATACTTTCACGAGAGCATCAGCTCCCGAACCGATTTGGCCGAAGAACGCAAGAATCTGACCACCTTCTGCCGAGAAATCGATGTCGGTGAAGTGTCCTGCCGAGGCCAACCCCGAGGCATTGAGGGCAGGAGCGCCATCACCGGTCACCCCCGAACGCCGGATCTGCTTCTGCACGGGTACGTGGTCGGCACCGAGCATGTGCGTGACCAGCTGAGACATGCCGAAAGTGTTCGTGGCTCCGGACGCAACCACGCGCCCCGATCGCATGACCGTGATGCGATCGGAGAGTGAAAACACTTCCGACAAGCGGTGGGTGATGTAGACAATCGCGTGGCCGGATGCCACGAGCTTGCGGATGACGCGGTGCACCCGTGCAATTTCGATGTCCGACAGGGTGGCGGTGGGTTCGTCGAGGACGAGTACCTGGGCGTCGACCATCAGACCTCGTGCTATCTCCAAGAGTTGTCGCTGCGCGAGAGAGAGACTGGCTGCGGGCATATCGAGAGCGATGTCGTCGAGCCCTGCACTGGCCAGCGCAGCCGACGCAGGCGCCCTCAATCGGGCGTAAGGAACTCGGTAGCCCGCCCGCCCGCTCGACAACGCAAGATTGTCCAGGATCGACATTTCCGGAATGACGGACAGCTCTTGGAACACCATCGCGATGTCGTTGTTGTCGTGTGCTGGACCGAAGACCGTGCCCGAATCCGCGTCGATCACACCGGCGACGATTTTGACCAACGTGCTTTTACCCGCGCCGTTCTCACCCAGAAGCGCGTGGACTTCGCCCGCCCGGAATTCGATCGCGACGTCGTCCAGCACCGTCGTTCGTCCGTACTTCTTCGTCATCGACTCGACGCCCAGAAGGACATGGTCGAGGTCTGCCGATTCCATCATGGGGTGTTGGGATTGATCTGCCAAGAGCTCGTCTCCGTCGTCTCGCAGTGTGGTGGATCCACAATCGGTACGTAACCGGTAATATATAACTTAAGGTGAAGAAAGTGGTCCGCGTCACGCAAACGTAACATCTCACGTTTGATATATCACTCGCAATCTGAGCGAGCGGCCGCACGAGTTTCAAGAATAGGAGAATCGATGAATCCTTCTCAATGCAGCGATAATTCGACCGTGATGACGGTGACGGGTCCGATTCCCGCCACAGATCTGGGACGGACTCTGACCCACGAACACCTGTTCATCGACCTCAGTTGTTACTTGGTCACCCCAGCTAACGACGCACAGGCTCGAGCGCTCGAGGAGCCCGTGCTCATGCATAATCTCGACGACATCCGGCGTTCGCCTTACAGCAACAAGGACAACTGCATTCTCGACGACGCGACCTTGGCGACGGAGGAACTGGCTCGGTTCGCACAGTTCGGCGGCGGCACCATTGTCGACGTCACTCCTGCGGACATCGGCCGCAACGTTCGAGGTCTTGCCGAGGTAGCGAAACGCACCGGCGTCAACGTGGTCGCCAGTTGCGGGTACTACATCGAGTCGGCGCAATCGGAGACCCTCAAAGCCATGACTCAGGACCAGGTCACCGAGGCTCTGCTCGCCGAAATCAACAATGGCATCGACGGCACCGAGATCCTCCCAGGCATCATCGGTGAAATCGGTACTTCACACCCCATCGATCCCGCAGAAGAAAAGGTACTGCGCGCCGCTGCTGCTGCGCACACCGAAAGCGGATTACCCATCACCATCCACGTCCATCCACCCGGACGCCGTGGGCATGATGTGCTCGACATCCTGGAGAGGGAGGGGGTACGGCTCAACCGGGTCGTGCTCGGACACGCGGACGCTGCCCTCGCGCACGCAGACATCGACCTGCCCCGCGCGATCCAACACCACCGTTCCCTGGCCGATCGCGGCGCCTACATCGAATACGACCTCTGCGGAAACTCGGGCTACTTCAAAACCGATACTCACTCCTGGTGGCTGCCCTCGGATCGGGAACGCGTCTCGGCCATCGACACGCTGATCCATGCAGGACACGGCGGGCAGATACTCCTCGCCCAGGACATCGGACACAAGCACTACCTACGTCGATACGGAGGATGGGGATACGCGCACGTACTCGATGCCTTCACCGACTACCTGCGTGAATCGGGCGTCACCGACGGCCAGATCGACCGTATCCTGGTGACGAACCCGCGCACGATGCTCACGCCCGGCACATAAAAGCCACCGCGTTCGGGAGGTGGGAGGGCCGGCACGAGCGTTGGTGAACGGGTCGTCCCGGCCACCCATAAATGTTATATTTAACCGGCAACATATCAACGGCAGGCTAGACAGGGGCGGCCGCAATACTGACGAAGGAGTCGTATGTCGTCTGCAGTCGGCCTGCAGCGTGCGAGCCTGCGCGACCAAGCCCTCGCCGTCATCCGTGAGGGCTTGGTCTCCGGCGCACTTGCCCCTGGGAACATTTACTCCGCGACGGCATTGGCAGCGGAACTCGGCGTTTCGGCCAGCCCGGTCCGCGAGGCCATGCTGACACTCGTCAATCAGGGCCTCATGGAAGCCGTCCGGAACCGAGGTTTCCGGGTCGTACCGTTGACCGATTCGGACCTGCGTGAAATTTCGCAGCTGCGAAGCATGATCGAAGTACCCGCCACCGTCGAACTTGCCGCTCACCCGGACTTGCCCTTCCACTATCCACGCTTTCGGGTCATTGCGACGGAGATAATCGAGGCTGCACGCGCCGGGGATCTCATCGGGTATCTGGACGCCGACCGGAGATTCCATCTGGGTTTGCTCGAAGTAGGTGGAAACACGCGCCTACTGGCGATCGTCGACCAACTCCGAGACAGTACGAGACTGTTCGGGCTCAAGCGACTGTACGAAAGCGGTGACCTGCTCGGGTCGGCCGAAGAACACTTGTCGATCCTCGACGCGTTGATTGCTCAGAACGGCGCACTGGTACGTGAATTGATGCATCGACACTTCGACCACATCACCGGAGACTGGGCCGAATCGGCCAGCCTGGTCGGCACTCCTATCTGACGCGAAACTATCGATTCTCCCGGCTACCAAAGCCCCAGCATCCAACGTGACGATCGATTTCGGCCTTCGATGCGGCTTCGGTCCGGAGACGTGACCGCCGCCAGGTGAGCCATTCCGCGCACGAAGAGCCCCAGAGCCCGGTCCGAGGCACTCGCAAGCGCCGAGGCTCTGCGCGCGCCTACGCCGGTCCGATAGACGCCGCCCCGGCATGTTCCACGGCCCGCGCACACCACCCCACCTGGCCCGGCAACCGAGATTGCCCAATCGCATTGCTGTACATAAGCATTGGCACCTCCTCTACCCTGCCCGGCGGCCGCATCCGGCGTGAACGCAATGGGAAGTAACGGGCATGCTAACGCCCGTTACGGGCCAGTAAAAATCCCTAATTCTACGATTTCGCCGTTGACAGCACCAGCAATCGGTAATATGTTACCGATCACAGCTCACTACGAATCGAGACTTGATATGTCGATCTTTCGTCGCGACGTTCTAACCGTCGCGCATGCATCACCGAGTGGTACCGCACCGGCCGACCACGGACTGAAGAAGAACTCACTCGGCGTGTCGGCCATCGTGTTCTACATCATCGCCGCGGCCTCACCGCTGACCGGTGTAGTCGCGATCGTGCCGATCATGATGGGTACCGGCAACGGCGCCGGCACCCCCGCGGCTTTTCTGCTGGGGGCTTCGATCCTGTTGCTGTTCGCTGTCGGTTATCTGGCGATGGGTCGACACGTACGAAATGCCGGCGCACTTTACTCCTACGTCACCTGCGGACTTGGGCGTGTAATCGGCTTGGCGTCAGCATCTTTGACCGTTTTTTCCTACAGCTGCATCCAATTCTCGCTCTACGGCGGTTTCGGGTATTACGCAAGCAGCCTGGTCGCCGATGTCACCGGGGTCAACGTGCCTTGGTGGCTATGTGCATGCGTGGCAATGCTTGCGTGCCTCGTACTCGGCCTTCGCGGCGCCCACACCGGCGGAATCATTCTCGGTGTGTTGATAACCCTCGAATGTGCGATGTTGGTGCTGCTCGGAATCGGAATCCTCACAAGCCCGGACACAGCGGCCGCCGAAGGCATCAGTCTGGAACCATTGACTCCATCCGCGCTGCTGGCCTCCGGCGTCGGAATCTCGGTGATGTTCGCTCTGACTACTTTCATCGGATTCGAGGGCAGCGCCATCTACAGCGAGGAAGCAAAGAATCCACGCAAGACCATCCCGCGCGCAACGTACTTCGCAGTAGTATTCATGGCCGTCGTGTACGCCCTTACATCTCTGCTGGTTGTCAATGCAGTCGGCGTGGGACAGGCCAAGGAAGTGGCGCAGCGTGAATCGGGAAACCTGATCTTCTTCGTCAGTGAGAACGCACTCGGCCCCTGGGCTACCCACGTGTTTCAGGTCCTGATCGTGACAGCGATATTCGCCGCCGTCGTCACTTTTCACAACAATCTGTCGCGATACATGTACGCCATCGGGCGTCAAGGCTTGGTCTGGTCCAGGCTCGGAGTGACCAGTCGCATCGCCAAGACACCGTACGTTGCAGCGATCACACAAACCGTCAGTGCCGTCGTCGTCGTCCTTGCTTTCGCTGCGTTCGGACTCGATCCGTACACTACGTTGTTCGCCTGGCTCGCCGGTATCGGAACAATTGGCATCATCGGTGCTCAGTTGACCGCTGGCGTCGCAATTTTCGTCTTCTTCCGCCGGCGCCGGGAACTCGACCGGCGGCGGTGGAACACCATGATCGCTCCGGCGTTAGCGATCGTGGGGATGCTGGGAATATTCGTCGTAGTCATCAACAGCGTTGAACTACTGCTCGGAACCGATGGAGTACTCACCGCAGTATTGGTCGGCTTGGTCCCGGCCAGTGCACTGCTCGGCCTTTTTTATGCGCTGTACGTTCGGGCCCGTTCGCCGATCAAATACGAGCGCATGCAGGTAATGTTGACTGCTTCCGATACCGAGTGCGAGCCGGGCCCGGCCGATACGTCCCATGGCGCGCGTAACCCCTGATCCATCGACGCCGACAGAACCCTTCGCCCCTCGCCGACATCGGCGAGGGGCGAAAGCGTGTTTCCATGGTTTGCAATCGTGCGCCGGGTGCCCACGCCCGATCGCACGCACAGCACAGCACGAGAAAAGCGCTTGAGGCGAACCTGTAATGCAGGGGCTGGAGGTCACGACGCCGAACGACGCGCGATGCCGTCCGCCGTCAGCGCCCGATCATCAGTAGCGGCGCACCGAGGGCTTCGGTATCGATCGTGATCCCCAGACCTGGGCCTGTGGGGGCCGATCCTCGACCGTTGTTCGAACGGGGCTGGCGTCCCGCAACGTGACCGTCGGTCCAGTCGTTGAAGAACGGGGTCATCAACAGTGACTCCGGGTCGGTGGTGGCCGCCAGATGACTGGTAGCAGCAGTGATGACATCACCGCCCCACATGTCCTCGATGGAAACCAGCATCCCCAGCTCCGTGATGAGGTCGCGCATGCGTGCGACGTTCGTCAACCCGCCCAGCTTGCCGAACTTGATGTTAATCGACACTGCATTGGCCTCGTTCTTCGCTCTAAACACTTCAGTCGAGTCGGTGATCGACTCGTCCAGTACGAGTGGAACATCCGACAAGCGATGCGCCAGAATGCAATCAGCTGTCGTGCGGCAAGGTTGCTCGACGAAGATCGGAAGTTCGTCCACGCCGCGCAATGCGATCTTGGCATCTGCCATGTTCCATCCGCCGTTGGCATCCGCCACGATGACGGTATCGCGGTCGCCTGCCTCCACACATGCACGACTGCGTTCGACATCTTCGTGTGGATTGTTACCGACCTTGAGTTGGAAGCGGTTGACGCCCGCTGCGCGGCGAGCGCGGATGAACTGCGCCATCGACTCCGGACTGCCCAGCGGAACCGCTTCGTAGAGCGGAAAATCAGGGTTGAGAACCCCACCCAGCAGCGCCGATATAGGCTGATGGGTGGCCTTCCCGAGCACGTCCCAGCAGGCGATATCGATCGCACTCTTGGCGAAACTCTGGCCCATCAGCGTCGAGTTCATCGTTCGGTGGATGCCACGGATGTTGGTCGGATCGAGGCCTATCAGCGCCGACCCGAGTTCGGCCAACGCCGCCCGTATCCCGCCCGGAAACGTGGGGAGATAAGTGGCACCGAGTGTGGTGATCTCGCCCCAACCATCGATGTCGGCGTCGGTCCGAATTCGAACGAGAGTTCCATCTTCGGTCACCGCCGCGCGGTTGCCCGACATGACGTACTCGCCGTGCGCGTAGCCCAGTTCGTATCCGAAAACGTCGATTCCCACGATCTTCAAGGTCGCTCTCCTTCGAGGATGTACCGCAATCCGTCCGGATCGCGTAAGTGATCGGTTGCCGATTGCTTCAGGGGTGGCTTTCTGAACGATCGGGTGAGGCGCGGCCAGCATTCCACCTCGACGTAGTGACGCGTCGCGGTGTCGATGCCGCCCCCTCGCCATGATCGTGTGTTACATGTAACATGTTACCCGATGGACTGCACTACCGTCCCTAGTCACTACAAGTCATGCCGTGGCCGACGCCAGGGCTATCGCCCGGGAGTGAACAGCGCCCGAAAGGAAGACGATGTCTGAACAAGCCCCCAAGGTTGTCGTGACGGACCACGAGCCTCACCACGATTATGTTGACGGAAATGAGATCGACACAGGCGAGTGGTCGAACTGGGGCGGCAACCAGTCGTTTCGGTTCGAGAAATTCGCAGAACCCACCGACGAATCAGCCGTAGTGAGCGCAGTCAGGGACTCGGCTGACCGGGGACAGGGGATCCGGGTCGCGGGAAGTGGGCATTCCTTCACCCCGATCGTCGAGACCGACCACACTTTGCTGAGCTTGGAGTCGTTGTCCGGTGTCATCGCTACCGATCCAGATCGGCTGCGCGCCACGGTCCGCTCGGGCACTCGGTTGAGTGATATTGGTGCACCGCTGTGGGAGTCGGGCCTCTCGTTGGCCAATCAAGGGGACATCGACGCACAGTCTCTCGCCGGTGCGGTAGCGACCGGAACCAAAGGCTCCGGCCCCTCGTACGGCAGCTTGTCCTCCATGGTGCGGTCGATGCGCCTGGTGAACGGGAGAGGCGGCATCACTCACATCGCCGAAACCGACCCCGATCGACTGCACGCAGCGCAGGTTTCGCTCGGCTTGCTCGGTGTCGTCCTCGACCTCGAGATAGAGACACTGCCGGCATACAAGCTGCGCGAGAACAATGCTGTTCTTCCCTTCGACGAGGTCAGCCGCGATTGGGACCAGTACCTGGCCGACTACCGGCACTTCTCCTTTTGGTGGATGCCAACCCCGGCTTCCTCGGCCATGTACGACCTGGGGTCGATCCCACAGGATCACTGCGTGGTCAAGCTGCTCGAGCAACTGCCCGCCGACGCACCGGACGTCGAAGCGGATCCGGGCCAGCGAACCGGGCGCGCCCATCTGATCTACCCGGATGCAACCACCGAAGCACGTTTCCACGAACTCGAGTACATGGTCCCTGCCGAACGCGGCATCGAAGCACTCGACGTCGTCCGCCATGTGATGCAGCAGAGGTACCCCGACCAGATATCACCTGTGCAGGTTCGTTGGCAGAAGGCCGACGAGGCGTTCCTGTCCGCGCACTACGAGCGGGACACCATGTCGATCTCGGTGTCCGGCCAGGTCGGAACCGTGTACGAGCCTTTCCTTCGCGAACTCGATCGAGAACTACAGGTATTCGATGCTCGTCCGCACTGGGGAAAGCTTCACTATCTCACCCGCGACAGGGTCGAAGCACTGTACCCACGCTACGAGGACTTCCAGTCCATACGACGGGAACTCGACCCCGACGGAGTGTTCCTGAACCCCCACCTCCGTGAGCTCTTCGGCTAGACCCGACCCTTTCCGATACCGACACGCATCACCGAGGCACCCATGGTGCCGAGAGGAGAACAACTCGATGACCACCGCGCTGCCGTCCACGGTCCGCACACAGCTCTACATTGCAGAACAGTTCGTCGACGCTGAGGGAGCAGCGACATTCGACAACATCTCGCCCGCTACCGGACGCGTAATCAATACCGTTGCTGCGGCCTCGGAGTCGGACGTCGACCGCGCCGTCGCCGCTGCCAGAAAGTCATTCGACGACGGTACATGGAGTCGAATAGCTCCAGCTGAACGCAAGGCCGTACTGCTCAAGTTCGCGGATCTCATCGAGAAGAACGCCGACGAGTTGGCCCTCATCGATTCCATCGACGCCGGCAAGCCCATCACCGATTGCGAGCAACTCGACATTCCTGATGTGGTTCTCACCGTGCGGTGGTACGCAGAGGCCATCGACAAGGTCTTCGGAAAGGTTTCCCCGACCGGTCCAGACAATATCGGCCTTGTCGTACGCGAGCCAGCAGGGGTCGTGGCAGTGGTGGTTCCGTGGAACTTCCCCTCCAACACTTTGTCGTGGAAGATCGGCCCGGCTCTGGCCGCAGGAAACTCCATTGTCGTCAAGCCGGCAGAACTATCCCCTCTGAGCGCGCTGCGTTATGCCGAACTCGCTACCGAAGCGGGCATCCCGAGCGGGGTATTCAACGTCGTACCGGGTCTGGGCCACATCGCAGGCAAAGCCCTCGGCCTTCACCATGACGTGGACGTAGTCACATTCACCGGATCGACCGAAGTCGGCCGCATGTTCCTCAAGTACGCTGCCGACAGCAATCTCAAGCAGGTCGCACTCGAGATGGGCGGCAAGAGTCCACAGATCGTCTTCGGCGACATGCGAGACGAACTCGAGAAGGTAGCAAGCGATCTCGCCGACGCAGCATTCTGGAACGGCGGGCAGAACTGCTCAGCGGGTTCACGTATCTTGGTTCACAATTCGATCAAGGGCGACTTCGTCAAGCTGATGGCCGAGTTGGCCTCCGGTCGCAAGGTCGGCAACCCGCTCGATCGCGCAACCGAAATCGGCCCACTGATCGAAGCGTCCGCCCGCGACCGAGTACTCGGCTATATCGACAATGCGAAAGCTGCAGGCTCAACCGTTTACGGCGGTGGACGCATCCTCGACGAGACCGGCGGATTCTTCGTCTCGCCCGCCGTGATCGACCACGTCGGTGCCGATGATGCGGTAGTCCAGGAGGAGATCTTCGGTCCCGTCGTGGCAGTCCTCGGATTCGACACCGAAGAACAGGCTATCGCTCTGGCCAACGACACAGTATACGGTTTGGCAGCCAACGTATGGACACGCGACATCAATGTCGCATTGAGGGTCGCTCGCGCTGTCCGAGCGGGCACAGTCGCAGTGAACGGTTTCAGCGAAGGCGACATCTCTACGCCCTTCGGCGGATTCGGCCTTTCCGGCTTCGGAGGTCACGACAAAGGACTCGAAGCGTTCGATCAGTACACCGAGCTCAAAACCATTTGGATCACGCTCCACTGATCCACCTACGGACAGCCGCAGAGGACGTGTCACGATCGTGATCCGCCAGGCCCGTTCGTTCTATGCGCCTACCGTAGGGCCCCTCCTTCTCGCCGCTTCATCGACAGGGAGGGGCCCTACGCGTGTTCGGCCGCGGGCCGGTGCGCGTGCAGTGCTGTCTTCCCCACCAGCGCCCTGGCGACTCGACCACCGAAGCCTGCGACGGAGTTCACCGTTTACGCAGAACTATTGAGCCAGTGAGCTATTTTCGTGCCCGGTTGGTCGGTCGAATCCGAGGATGTTCGACTCCTCGCACCCCACCACACCAACACCATCGAAAGAAATCGATCAGTCGATTGTGCTGCGTAAGAATGTAAATCGGCTTCCGTCACAACGGAGGAGGCGCAGGATGTCATCAGGCTACCGTTCTGGAAATGATCGCGACTGCTGCACGCAGTCCATGGATTGTTCCGATCAGCAGATGCTATCGGTACCGATCAACCTAGACCTCTCTCGTCAGATCTGCATCGCGGTCGGCACTCCAAGGTATTTTTTCGATTAGGTAGAATATTACCGGTAACCGGTGATACTCTCATCCTACATTCAACGGAGGAGAGGTTCTCATGACCGCCAAGCCATGGCACGGAATCGTCGTAGCGGCTACGTTGCCGTTCAAGGACGATCTGTCAGTCGACTACGACCGCTTTCAGGACCACATCCGGTTCCTCGCCGAGAACGGCGCTCACGGCGTGACTCCGAACGGCTCGCTCGGCGAGTATCAAGTTCTTACCGCCGAAGAGCGCGCACGCGTTGTTGAATTGGCCGTCGAGGCCGCACCCGAGGGATTCAATGTGGTTCCCGGCGTAGGAGCGTACGGTTCGGCCGAGTCGCGACGCTGGACCGAACAGGCGCAGGAAGCCGGCGCACACGCCGTACTTGCATTGCCTCCGAATTCTTACCGCGCCAACGACGACGAGGTCGTCGAACACTACCGCGCAATCTCTACCGTGGGTCTGCCGATCGTCGCCTACAACAACCCGTTCGACACTCGCGTGGACCTGACTGCGGAGCTGTTGAGCCGCATCGCGGAGGTCGACAATGTCGTCGCTGTGAAGGAATTCTCCGGTGACATCCGCAGAATCTCGGCAATCCAACGGATCGCGCCGGGACTGGACGTGTTGTCCGGTGCTGATGACAATGTCTTCGAAGCGACGTTGCTCGGTGCCGTGGGCTGGATCGGCGGCTTCTCGAACTCGCTGCCGAAGGCTTGCGCAAAGATCTACGAACTTGGAACGACCGGACAGATCGAGGAGGGCCGCAAGCTCTACGAACTGCTGCAGGCTGCTTTCTTCTGGGACACAAAGCACACTTTCGTGCAGGCGATCAAGCTCTCGCAGGAGGTTGCCGGTCACTACGGCGGGCCCACTCGTCCGCCGCGTAATCCGCTCAGTGACGACGATCGCGCTCAGGTAATCAAGGACGTCGAGCTTGCCATGACCGCCGTGGTGTAACCCTACTCGGCGCTGTCCGCTCCATTCTCGTGTGTACGTCAAGCACGGCCGTACCCCGTTCGACGTTCACACGCTCAGTCCTCCCTCTTGCGTACTAGAACACGCAAGAGGGAGGACTTTCCATAGGCCTGAGTATCGGGTAACCGTCCGGTTCGTCCAGTGCTCGCTGGTAACAGCGGCCGTCCCCTATCTCTCATCTCACCGTCGACGGTGTGCCTGATCTGCGCATGTTTCAGCGGATCTGCAGTTGACGGGAGGTTCCGTACGAGCGGCCCATGACACCGGTCCGTTCAGGTCCGCACCACTGCCCGGAGAGCATCTCGACCGAGTCGACATCGTCCGGCCGGTTATCCGTGGTGACGGACCTTTGCGTGTCGAATCGCCCTCGATCAGGAGTGCGCATATGATGGAAGGCTATCGGTAATATGCGACGGACGAGTACGGGGTGGCCTTATGACGGTGAGAGTGGAGCAACTTCAAAGTCGAAGTCTGCGTGATCAGGCACTTGCCGTGATCAGACAGCGGATGGTGACCGGAGAAATCGCCCCAGGCGAAATCTACTCCGCCTCCGCCATTGCGAGCACTCTCGGCGTCTCCAACAGCCCGGTCCGTGAGGCAATGCTCACCTTGGTCGAACAAGGAATGATGGAACCAGTTCGTAACAGGGGATTTCGGGTGGTGCCCCTGTCGAACACAGATCGCAACAACATCCATCAACTGCGTCTGATACTTGAAGTGTCAGCGATGGGGCAGATTGCTGCCGCTAAATTGGCGAAGCCCAAGAAGGCAGAATTCAAGCGCCTGGTCGATGACATGATCGCTTTGGAGTCCAACGGCGACTATGTCGGCTTCCTGGAAGCGGACCGTGATTTTCACCTGGGTCTACTGTCATTGCTAGGAAACACACAATTGACCTCGATAGTCGGCAATCTTCGCGATCAGACGCGACTGTTCGGACTACTCGATATCGCAGAGAAGGGTTTGCTCGCTGCCTCTGCAAAGGAACATCGCGCAATCCTCGAAGCTATGGTGAAGGGCGACTCCGAGCGCACGGAAAGGTTGATGACAGAGCATCTGGAGCATGTGCGGAAGCATCAATTCGGGGACGTAGCATCCGAGGTTCCGCCCGCGGTTTGACCTCCCGAAGTCATGGGTGAAAGGGGCACAATCGAATTGATTCAGCCCTCGACTGTTGCCGAGCGTGGATGCGCCTCAGCTCCGGGGCGTTCTCTTCGATCGCCCCCCTGGCATTGGCGTTTCCGATGTCAGACGAACCGCCGCGGGCTGAGGATCATGAGTACTCGTTGTACTATCGGTCCATGTAGCCGGTCCGATCGGATTCTGTGATCTGTCGTCGGACCGCAGCCGGCACACCCATGGCAATGACGTTGGCTGGAATGTCGTGAGTTACAACGCTACCGGAACCGATAATTACGTTATCGCCTACACTGACACCTTGATTTATTGTCACACCTCCACCGACCCACACGTCAGACCCGATGGTCACCGGTTTTGCGTAGCAGGCACCCGCCGCCCGTTCGACCGGATCTACTGCGTGGTTGGCGGTATAGATAGACACCCTCGGGCCGAACAAAACATTGTCACCGATGAGAATGTCTGCACCGTCGAGCAGAATGCAGTCGAAGTTTGCGTAAAAATTATCGCCGATGTGAACGTTGTACCCAAACTCGCACCGAAACGTCGGCTCGAAAAGTACCCTGGTGCCGATCGAGCCGAGAAACTCGGCCAGCAGAGCCTCCCGCTCGGCAATAGGCCGGCCGAAACTCGCATTGTACGAATCGGACGCCACTAGTGCGCGTTCCCGCGCTTTTACCAATTCCGGTGTGGTGTCGTTGTACATCGCACCCGTGCGGATGATGGCGTGCTGCATGTCGAGGTTCACACGATCTCCGATCTGGTCGGTGTTGTAACCTCCGTCGAGGAGCCTGCGATCTGCGGTGTTGCTATGAGAGAACCCCTTTCGGACCGGATGGCGCTGCGAGCGGCATGTTGATCACTGCCTTCTGCCGTCAATCATACGGATTGCGATAACACTGCCTTCGACATCGATAGGGCAATTGAGTTTCTCCTACGGTGGCGCGCTTCTGCCTACTGCATCAGTCGACCGAACCGAGAACATACTTTCGCAGATCCGACCGTTCGTACATTTTCCGCGTCTCAGCGCTCGCTCATACACGCATACCCGGAAGGCAACCATCGGACTGGACAGATCTTGGCGCACATTCCGATCGATCATCGTCCGGCTGTACGCCGACATCAACGCCCGCATCGATGGGTTGACCAGCTGACACAAATGGGGACCGGTGCGATCTCCTGCAACCATCCGAGCCTGATTTCCGTGGCAGGACCGGCCAGGCCGGGAGCCAGAGACCGGACGTGGACTCCGATGGGCGTACTATCCGAATACGTATATCAGGAACCTGATATGAACACGTTCGTAAAGGGGTAGATGAAGTTGATGGATGTATCCACACTGTGGATCGGAGGATCGTGGGAGGAACCACACGGCGCGACCTCCGCAGAGCTGGTCGATCCAGCCAAAGGGGAAGTTTTCGCCACCGTCGCAATCGGTTCGTCAGCAGATGTGCCCGGTGCGGTCACAGCTGCCCGGGCCGCTCTGCCGCCCTGGCGGGCGTCGACCCGCGAAGAGCGCGCCGATCTACTTGATCGGATAGCCGACGAGTGGGAGCGCGCGGGTGACGAGATCGCGTCGATAGTGAGCAGAGAAATCGGCATGCCTGCCGGGTGGTCGCACTTCAACAATGTGGCTGGACCGGTGATGTTTCTACGCTACTACGCCAATGTCGCCCGAGGCTGGGAGCAGGAGACGGTCCGTCCTGGTGGGGCATTCGACGGGTCGATCGTCGTGCGCAAGAACCCGGTTGGCGTGGTCGGTGCGATTGCGCCCTGGAACTATCCCAACATGCTCCTGATCAGCAAGATCGCCCCTGCACTTGCGGCTGGCTGTGTCGTTATCGCCAAGCCTGCGCGCGAGAACGCGCTCAGTGCGCACCGGATCGCTCAGGCTTTCGAGGCCGCGGGCACCCCCGCCGGAGTTGTGAACATAATCCCCGGTGGTCGCGAGTTTGCGAGCGCACTTGTTGCGCACCCCGGTGTCGACAAAATCGCCTTCACCGGATCGACAGCCGTCGGGAAAGACATCGGCGCGACTGTCGGAGGTCGTCTCGGGGTCGCGAACCTTGAGCTCGGCGGCAAATCCGCCGCGATTGTGCTCGACGACGCGGATCTCGCCCATACATTGACAAACCTGCCCCCGCTGTCCTTTATGAACACGGGTCAGACCTGCTTCGCTCAGACCCGCATCATCGCAACGCCGGGGGTTTACGACGCCATCGTGGCGGGGTTTACGCGGTTTGCTGAGGAACAGGTCGTGGGCGACCCGAACGAACCTACGACAACCATGGGCCCGGTTGCATCGGCGCGCCAACGCGAGAGCGTTCTAGCCTTCATCGAGAAGGGGATCCAGTCAGGAGCTCGCCTTGTGGCCGGTGGAACGGCGAGCCCGGTCGACTTACCCGGGTACTACGTCGCTCCCACTGTTTTCGCTGATGTCGACAACACCTCCGAGATCGCGCAGCGAGAAATATTCGGTCCGGTCATCTGCATCATTCGAGCCCGTGACGAAGAGCATGCCCTCGCCTTGGCGAACGATTCCGAATTCGGTCTGGCCGGCTCGATTTGGACCACTGATACCGCGCGGGCTCTCACGCTAGCCCGACGGTTCGAGAGCGGCAGCGTGGGCATCAACGGCTATGTTCCCGACATCGCTGCTCCATGGGGCGGCGTCAAGGGGAGTGGCACCGGCCGCGAGAACGGTCCGGAAGCCGTCGACGCCTTCACCCATACAGAAGCCATCTATCAGTTCGCCTGAGCGATACGCCGCCACCTCCTAACGCAATTCACCGAAGGATAGTGAAGATGATCTCAACCAAAGCAGCAGTAGTGAACGGGCCCGGTGACGCCTTCGCGCTCGAGGACGTCGAACTCGACGAACCTCGATCAGGCGAAGTTCTCGTCAAAGTGCTTGCCACTGGTGTCTGCCATACCGACCTCATCATGCAGAACGCCGTAGCCGGTCCGTCAGTACTCGGACATGAGGGCAGCGGAACGGTGATCAAGGTCGGTGACGATGTCACCGGCTTCGCCGTCGGCGACAAGGTCGTCATGTCGTTCGCCAGTTGCGGCATCTGCCGCAGCTGCCTGCGTGGCTCGCCCGCCCAGTGCGTACAGTTCTTTGATCTCAACATGGCGGGCGTACGCCCGGACGGCACGGTCTCGCTTCATGGTCACGACAACCGCTCAATCCGCGGGAACTTCTTCGGACAGTCCTCTTTCGCCGAGTACGCGCTCACCTCGCCACGGAATCTGGTGAAGGTGCCCGATGACACCCCCGTTGACCTCCTTCGCATCCTCGGACCCCTGGGCTGCGCCGTACAGACCGGGGCAGGGGCCGTGATCAACAGCCTCGACATCACGGCTGGTAGCAGCATCGTCATCTTCGGCGCCGGCGCTGTGGGCCTCAGTGCTCTGCTCGGCGCCGTGGTCGCCGGCGCCAGCCAGATCGTAGTGTGCGACATCAATATCGGAAGGCTCGAACTCGCAAAGGAACTCGGTGCCACCGATGTTGTCGATGCTCGCGATCCGGACGTCGTCCAGACGATCATCGAACTCACCGAAGGCGGCAGCGACTACTCCGTAGAGAGCAGCGGGAACATGCAGGCCGTTAGCAACTCCGTTGCAGTGCTGGCCGCGGGAGGCGTCGCTGCCCTCGTTGGGTTGGGTCGGCCGGGCGCGCAAGCGACATTCGACCACAGTGTGTTGGTGAGCGGCCGCAGCGCGATCGGGGTCGTGGAAGGTGATGCCATCCCGCAGGTGTTCATCCCCGAGCTGATCTCGCTGCACCGGCAGGGGAAATTCCCGTTCGACGCACTGATCAAGCTGTATCCGTTCGACCAGATCCAGCAGGCTGCGGACGACAGTTTGAGCGGTTCCACGATCAAGGGAGTGGTTGTGTTCGAATGACGGAATCGACACTGAATGCACCCACCTTGAACGAGGGTCGAGCCCGGTTCATCGTCGGGGTGATCGCGTTCGCTGGACTCATGGGAACGCTGATGCAGTCGCTGATCGTACCCATCCTCGGCGAGCTTCCGGAGCTACTCGATGCCAGCCCGACGGCGACTTCGTGGCTGGTGACGGGAATGCTGCTCTCAGGCGCAGTGTCCAATGTCGTCTTCGGGCGCCTGGGCGACATGTACGGCACGCGCCGGATGATAATAGTGTGCCTGTCGTTCCTGGTCGTCGGATCGGTTCTCGGAAGTGTCACCACCAACATCGGTCTGCTCATCCTCGCGCGGGTGCTCCAGGGGGTGACCATGGCTGTGATCCCGCTCGGAGTCAGCGCGTTGGGTGACCTTCTGGTGGGCGATCGCCTCGTCAAAGGCATTGCCTTGGTCTCCGCCATGGTCGGTATCGGTGGGTCACTGGGATTCGCGGTTGCTGCGGCAGCGGCGCAGGTCTTTCCCTTGGCGAGTTTGTTCGCGGCGAGTGCCGTACTTGCGGTAGTCGCTCTTCTCGGTGTCGTTCTGTTCGTGCCCTCGCTCCCTGCCTCGGCGTCTGCGCGGCCCGATGTGTTGGGAGTCCTCGGCTTGACCTTCGGTCTGGTCGCCCTTCTGGTCGCGATCAGCGAAGGCAGCACGTGGGGCTGGTCGTCGCCGATGACATTGGGCCTGTTCGCAGCAGCGATCGTGGTGCTCGTGCTGTGGGGGGCGCATCAGCTTCACCATCGCGATCCTCTGATCGACCTCCGCACGGCGGGTCGCCGACCGGTGCTTTTCACCAACCTCGCCACGATCATGGTGGGCTTCGGGATGTACGGAGTCATCTTGGCTCTGCCTCAGTTGATTCAGCTTCCCACGCAGACCGGTTTCGGACTCGGGCAACCGGTGATCGTTGCGGGCCTGGTCGTTGCGCCCGGCGCGGTTGCGTCACTGCTGGTGCCATCTCTTGCGGCTCGTGTGACGACACACGGCGGTCCGAAGGTCACGATGACTGTCGGGGCACTCAGTATGGCAATCGGATATGTCGCCCTGATTTTTGCCCATTCCGAGATCTGGCAGATGATCGTCGCCGGCATTTTCATCAGTGTCGGAGTGAGCTTCTGCTTCGGAGCTGCCCCAACACTGATCATGCGCAACGTATCCCATGCAGAGACAGGTCAAGCAAATGGCCTGAACAACCTTGCACGGTCACTCGGTACGTCGAGTTCTAGCGCGATCACAGCCGCGGTACTTGCGAGCCTGACGATTACCGCAGGATACGGCGCGGAACAGGTACCGGCGGAATCAGCGTTCGTGACGGTATTCTTCATCTCTGCGGTGGCATCTTTGCTCATCTGCATACTCGTGTTCTTTGCGACAGGTAAGGAGGCTGCGAGTTCAACGCGAACGCCGGCGTGAGAGCGTCTCTGGCCGACGTACGTGGTGACCTGCCAGATTCGACATGGATGACACTCACCTCTCGATGCTCGACCGCTCCGATCCCAGTGGTTTTCTCCACATTCCCCTGCGCTTGAGGCTTCTTCAAAATTCCTACGTCCGCGCTGCAGATGAGGCTTTGGTCGGCCGCGGGACGACGGTCGCCAAATATGTTGTGCTCGCTACCGTGAGCGAGAATCCCGGAATCATCGGGTCTCACCTCGCAGTCCTGACCTTTCAAAAACCCCAATCGCTGACGGGCATCACCGGTGCCCTCGAAGAGGCCGGGCTGCTGGTGAAACAGCCCGGCCGTGGGCGGGGAGTCAAGCATGTTCTGACGGACGCGGGTGCGGGCGTCGTAGCCGGCTCCAGGGCAGCTCTTGCGGATCTACACACGCACATGTTCGCCGACTTCGACGAGGACCGGATTGCTCGGTTCGCGGGCGATCTGGATGCGCTCGTACTCCAACTCTTCGGCATCAATAACGGCCGAATCCAGTAGCAAATCCACGATCATTACACCGACGCCGTGAGCCAGCTCAAGCAGCATGAAGGTCGCCGTGGCGTGCACGCCGCCCGCGAGTGAAGCGAACTCAGGTCCAAACACCACGGGGGCAGCCTGCCCTGCAAGCCGCATTCACGCCGCGAACGAGGCACGACGTCGCGCCGACGGCGGGCACACCTTGATCGTAAACACCGAGGATCGTTTTTTCACGGTCCGACGGATAGATACGTCGAGGCCGAAGGTTCACCACGAAACCCTTGCACTGACAAACCGCTGTTGCAGGACGGCTTATAACGTAGGTTCGGATTGCCAGTTCCCCTGCAATCCAGGCTGATGACCTATACAGCCCATAGCCGGGGCTGACCTGAGACCAACTCTCGCGGGCGTCGAGCACATCGCCTTCGGAGTCGACATGAACGGCGGGCTGAGTGTCATGAAGGGGCACCAGTTCGGCAAAGATCGTTGTGCGCGAGCAGCTCCCGTCCGATGCAGACGAGACAGCACTCAGTTCCCGATCGTCGCACCACAGGCGCCACGGGCAAGAGCAGCGATCTCGACGCCGCCTCGGCCCAGCACCAGCCTGCAAGACGTACATCCAATTCGAGTCACCGCGCGAAGGTGGATGTCAGGCCGCTCTGAGGGAAAGCACACGTGCATCACAGCTCGTCGAGCAGATCGCCACGCTGCCCATCCGTCAAACGTCAAACACAATCCTGAGGAACGCGCGGCCGTCTGCGCCTAACGCCAACCGGGTGAGCGCCCACCCGCCCAAGGGAGTTTTACACCGTGGGTGCGGTGTGCACGGGAGTCAGACCCGCGTAGCCAGAAACGGCAACGGGATTGAGCCGATCAACCAAATCGAGTCCAGCTATCGCCCAGTCGATCTCGGATCGACCACGTGCGATCATCCCAGAATAACTGTATGCCTTGTACGCAATGATCTTTTCGTGCTCCGATTCCGGACGCGCGTCGAGTCGACGCAGAATCGCAGGATCTGTCCGGGACTGGATCCCATCTCTGACTGCGGTGAGAAGGGCGACCTGCTCGGTGTAGTACGCGATGTGTGTACGCAGGATCGATCGTGCCTCCTCTGGGTCCGCCCATTCCAGGTATGCAGCCTGCATATGGTGCGCATCGCGTTCTGGGGCGTGATCGAGCGGCGTGGACATCCAGCGCCGGAAGTCTTCTACCCCGGACGCGGTGATGTGATACTGCGTCTTGGTGCTGCGCGGTCCCCAGCGGACTTGCTCTCCCTCGATCAGTCCGTCGGTCTGCATGCGTCGTAGTTCGGGATAGATTTGCGAATCCGGCGCGTGCCAGACGTGAC
The DNA here is from genome assembly GCF_002259345.1 of Rhodococcus sp. 06-156-4. Taxonomy (NCBI): domain Bacteria; kingdom Bacillati; phylum Actinomycetota; class Actinomycetes; order Mycobacteriales; family Nocardiaceae; genus Rhodococcus; species Rhodococcus sp. 06-156-4. Next base: position 280,836 of record NZ_NPGB01000037.1, read on the forward strand.
CGACGGAGCCGCCGAATCTCTTCGCCGCGTCGTAACCGGTCGCCGGCCCTGCAGTGAGCAGGGCCAGTAGTGCGTAGCGAAGGCTCATGTCTCCTCGACCAGTCGGTGGCATCTTGCAAAGCACTATATCCATAGATAGTGTGTGCGTCACATCACTCAATACCTATCTCAGTAGGCATTGGGGACCGCGACACACGACGAGGACTTGTGATGACCGATCTCGGACCGGGCGGGGCGACCGCCAAGAACATGGCATACCCCCTGAACGCCTGGTATGTCGCTGCCTGGGACTACGAACTGACGCCCACCGGGTTGATCTCACGCACGATCGCAGGCAAACCGATGGCTCTCTATCGCACCGCACAGGGGAGACCCGTGGCGTTGGCCGACGCGTGCTGGCATCGGCTCGCCCCACTCTCGAAGGGAACTCGCGTCGGCACAGATGAAGTCCAGTGCCCCTATCACGGACTGCGATACAACTCCGCCGGCCGCTGCACGAGCATGCCCGCTCAGGACACCATCAATCCCTCCGCGATGGTCTCGTCATTTCCGGTCGAACAGCGCTACCGCTACATTTGGGTGTGGCCAGGCGACCCCACCCTCGCCGATCCGGGTCTGATACCTGACATGTTCCAGATGGATTCGGTCGACTGGGCCGGCGATGGCCGCACCATCGACGTGAACGCCAACTGGCAACTGGTACTGGACAATCTCATGGACCTCACCCACGAGGAATTCGTCCACTCGTCCACGATCGGCCAAGACGAACTCAGCGAATCGGACTTCGAAGTCACCCACGACAAACGAACGGTCACCGTCACACGCTGGATGCACAACATCGACGCTCCACCGTTCTGGCTCAAAAACATGCGCGACAAGTTCCCCGATTTTGTCGGCAAGGTCGACCGCTGGCAAATCATCGAGTTCCAAGCTCCTGGGACAATCCGCATCGACGTTGGTGTCGCAAAGGCTGGCACCGGGGCACCCGAGGGAGATCGAAGCCAGGGGGTGAACGGTTTCGTGATGAACACAATCACACCAGTCAGCGAAAAGACGGCTCTGTATTTTTGGGCGTTCATGCGCAATTACCGTCTCGAGAGCCAGACGATCACCACTCAGCTACGAGACGGTGTTCATGGGGTCTTCGGGGAAGACGAGGCAATGCTCACTGCCCAGCAGAGCGCCATCGACGCCAACCCCGATCACGAGTTCTACAACTTGAACATCGACGCCGGAGGCATGTGGGTTCGCCGCATCATCCAACGGATGATCGAAACCGAACGCGCACACACCGCCAATCTGGACGCGTTCGCTACGCGCTCGGTGAAATGATATGACCGACAACAAGATCAGCTGGCAGCGCGGCACAATTCTGTCCGTCGAGCGTGCTGCCGAGCGCATTGCGAAGATCATCATAGGGACCGAACGGGCTCATCGGGTCACACCCGGATCCCACGTCGATGTCAAGATCGATACCGGAGAGGTCCGCTCCTACTCGATTGTCTCGAGCGCAAGCGACGGCAAGAGCATCACGTTGGGAGTGCACCTGTCGCCGACCTCGCGCGGGGGGTCTCGGTTCATGCACACCCTCATGCCTGGTGACACATTGGCCTTGACCGCACCGCTGCAAAATTTTCCTCTCCGTATCGGCGCACCGCGGTACATTCTGCTCGCCGGCGGAATCGGCATAACCGCTATGGCTGCTATGGCCGCGGCCCTTCGCCGGGTCGGCGCGGAGTATCGATTCCACTACGTCGGTCGCAGCCGTGCCGCCATGGCGTTTCTCTCGGAACTTGCTGCAGCACATGGAGACCGATTCGTTCTGCATGTCGATGACGAAGGAACCGGGCTCGATGTCGCTGCTCTCACCGCCGACATCGATCGCACGGTCGAGTTGTATATGTGCGGACCCATCCGGCTGATGGATGCGGTACGGCGAACGTGGCTCGACCGAGACCTACCGCTACCCAACCTGCGGTACGAGACTTTCGGCAACAGCGGCTGGTTCGAAGCACAGCAGTTCACGGTGACGATCCCACGTCTTGGCATCGAAACCACAGTCCACGAGGGTGATTCATTGCTCGAAGCGCTCGAACGTGCCGGAGCCGACATGATGTTCGACTGCAAGAAAGGCGAATGTGGATTGTGTCAGGTCGACATACTCGACGTTCAAGGTGTCGTCGACCATCGCGACGTCTTCTTCAGTGAAAACCAGAAAAGCACCTGCCGCAAACTGTGCTCTTGCGTATCGCGTGTCGCGGGCTCCGGCGGTTTGGCAACCTTGACACTCGACATCCCCTGAGCCTGGGCGCGCATCTGCCCTCCTGCTTGCCGGAGTGGAGATAAAGGGTGGAGTGTTCCTGTATCCGATCAAGTCGGATCGCGATGTCACATCGCAGGCGATTGCGAGGGAGGTGTGCCTGTCAGATTTGCAACTGGGTACGAGGCAACGGGCATCTTCCACGGTGGCTCTACGGAAAACTCGGCTCGGGTCGTAGTCTCGACGTGACCGTTCTCGAAACGCCAAACTTCCCGGTGCGGTTACGCCGTGAAATGGACGAACAGGATGAACGGCAGCGCCGCCGTAAGTTTCGCAGTGAGAGGCCGCTACGTACACACCGCCGATGTGACTAGCACGCTTTCGGGCACGCCGCCGGAGGCGGTTTTTGCGCAATCTTCTGCCCCGAGATGGTCAAGGGTGATCCGCGGTCAGTAAAAACTCAGGCATCGCCGCGGCTTGATGAGCCGCAACAAACGCCATCCACAGGTCGGTGCAGCGTCTCTTCCGCCTACGGGTCATCGGGCCGACTTGACCTGGTCGGATGGTGCGAACCAATCGGCCTGTCACGAATGGGTCCTGATCCCGCGCCAATCGCGCACGAAAACCGATCTGGCCGCGGTGCGCAGACCAGGGGCTTCGGCAGGTCGTCGGTAACCGATTACACCGCACGCAACAGTGCGTACGGTCAAGCCGGGTGCAAGATACCCGCAGAAGCAGTCCTCATGCAGGCTCCAGGACTGGACGTCATCCGGCATGGCCGAAGATCGATCCCCCAGTTAGACGGCAGCCGATCGGCGCGTCGGGGGCAGCTGAGATCCCAGGGTTAACCACTTGAGCGGATTCGCGAGCGGGTTCTCTGTTGTTGTGCTGATTACAAGGCGCTCGCCGGGCAACGGGTGGTTGTAAGGGCAATCGGACCCTTCGGCAGCTGCCCGTCATAGTTCGAAGAACGCGGTGTCGTCGCTGTCCGGTTTCCTGTTCTGAAGTGCTGCGTCGAATTGGTATCCGGTAGGGGTGAGATGGGCGATGAGTTTCTTCCGCTGCGCTGGGTTCAACGTCGCTAGAACTGGATCGCACGCGTTAGCAACGCCACCACGTAGACCGCAAAGATGCCAGTGAGCGTGAGAGAAGAAACCCCCACAGTTGTTGATAGAGGGGAGATCGGCGACATGGCTCCCAACACAGACTACGGCAGCAGTGGTGATGGCGACCGACCAGAAGGCGATCGTATCGTTGAAACGAAAATGGGTCACGAGATTCCCCGAAAAACCAATGACCTGTTCGCATCGGCGAGCTCAGATGCACGCGTTCTGAACCGTGCTGGCGACGAGTTCGATCCGCCCGCATCAGACCTCGATAGCCGCGTGTCATCGCCATGACACCTGAGACGGGCAGTCGGGCTTACGCCATACCCTGTGATGGGCTGCAGACGACCGGGACAAGGCCGAAGTCTGATGTCACACTGGCAATATGGCTTTGAGTTGTTGCCGGATTCGCTCGATGACGGCGGCATCTTCGCAAACTTGGTTGCTGCTCGCTGCAAGTTCGACCAACATGACCGCCAGGACTGTGTGCGCGAACACAGTCGCAGCAGATTCCTGGACGCTGTCGCTTCGTTTCAGAATTTCGGCAATGACACCCTCCGTTTCCGCCACGATAGCGTGCGCTTCCGCGTGCTGAGGTTCACCGGGATCGCCGAAGACCAGCTCGCGGAGGTACACCCGCCCGTTGCCGACATGTCGCCTGTTGCATTCGACGATAGGCCGAAGCACCGCCATGACTGCGTCCCCGGCACTGGAAGCAAGATCCGATGCAGCACGTCCCTCAGCGAGAGCCTCCAGATAGTGCCTGTTCTGCACGAGTAACAGAAGCTCACCCTTGGACTTCGCGTACAGAAAGACAGTTCCCGCCCCGACGTCGGCCTTGAGCGCGATCTGCTGAGTCGTCACCTCGTCGACGCCGTGCTCGGCGAACAATTGGCCAGCAGCCGCAGTGATCTTGTCGAACTTATCCTGCTTGTTTCGTTCACGAAGTCCACGCAACTGAGGTTGGCGGGACATGGCATGGACCTCCAGGTGTAAATCTGACTATACTCAGAAACGACTACGGTCAACTAACTATCGCAATTCTACCTCGCATCTTGTCCCGTACGCCTGGGTGAAACGCGCACCGACACACTTACTACAGGAGCTGTCACCTATGAACACCTCGCCACTTTGGCAACCCTTCGCTCTCGGACGCATCAAACTCAATCACCGACTCGCCATGGCGCCACTCACCCGCAACCGGGCCAACCTCGACGGCTCGCCTGGAGCCCTGGCAGCGACCTACTACAGTCAGCGCGCCTCGCTAGGACTGATCATCACGGAGGGCACCCAACCCTCGGATGACGGCCAGGGCTATATGAACACGCCGGGTATCTACACCCCTGCCCACATCGAGGGGTGGCGAGAAGTCACGCAAGTCGTGCACGATGCCGGGGGATCGTTGTTCATTCAATTGATGCACGTCGGCCGAATGTCCCATCCGGACAACACACCGCATCACCGCAGACCGGTTGCCCCCTCGCCGATCAGCGCTAACCAAGACATGATCACACCGGCCGGCACACAAAAGACCGAGACTCCCCGAGAACTCAGCATCGCCGATATTGCAACCACAATTGCAGACTTCCGCCATGCAGCCGCCTCCGCAATTGCTGCGGGCGCAGATGGCGTGGAGCTACACGCCGCCAACGGTTACCTGCTCCATCAATTTCTTTCACCCAACGCAAACGAGCGCTCCGATGAATATGGCGGTTCGATGGAGAATCGTTCACGGTTCGCGGTCGAGGTCGCTGCTGCTGTCGCCGAAGAAATCGGCGCGGATCGAGTCGGCATCCGAATTTCCCCGTCCATGCCTCTGGGTGGTATCGACGAGGGTGGGGTCGACGATGTACACCAGCAGTACATACACCTGGTGACTGAACTTGCAGCTCTGCAGCTGGCCTACCTTCATGTTCATCATGTTGGCGACGACAACCTCCTTCGGTCGCTGAGGGAGATTTGGCCCACTGCCTTGCTGGTCCTCAAGTTCGGCCGTTCGCGTGAACAAATCGCCGACTACATTGAGTCCGGATTGGCCGACGTAGCGCCTCTCGGGCGGTTTGCCCTCGCCAACCCTGATGTCGTGGAACGTATTCGAACCGGTGCCCCGTTCAACGAAGTCGACTACGCCACTCTGTACGGAGGCAGCGAAGTCGGATACACCGACTACCCAGCCATCCCGGTCTAGTGAAGTGAGGGTGGGTGGGTAGTCGGTGTATCCGACTTCGCTGCCTCCGTACGT
>NZ_NPGB01000026.1:0-274862 GCF_002259345.1 Rhodococcus sp. 06-156-4
AATCGCCTTGTGAACGAACGAACCCTTAGGTCCCATCCGCGGCGGAAAAGGCCGAGCCGCCGTCACAGCGGGAGTAGGCCTAGGCGCTAGGGCAGTCACTGATCCTCCTGAAGATGCGTCCCATCCCGATCGACAAGCGGGACGTCCTGGTGTCTTGCGCTATTCGAATCCTAGACCGTGCACTCCGAGCCTGACCAACCCGGTCCTACCGTGTGTCGTATTCGGCTCCCGCACCAGCTGGGCGGCGTCGAACGACCAGCGAGACCGGCGATTCGAGGAGCGGTCGATCTTCTTCGATAGGGTATGACGGCATCCCGACTCCCGTAAGGAACATCCGAGTTGACCAAGACGTCTCAGGCGCGCACCGCTGCCCTTGCGATCGTGGTGACAGCACTGACGCTCGCATCCGGATGTTCGGACACCGCGTCCTCCGAGGACAACGCGTCGACCATCGTTCGGAGCACCACCAACATCGCCGGAGCCGGCGTCGTCGGCAACGACCGCGACACCGTCGGGCTGTGCCCGGCTCCTGCACCCCTGGATCCGACGGGCATCGACGGTGACACCCGCCCGGTCGGTCACAGCGAGGGCATCACGGACGTGCCGGCGGACCCGATGCGCGTCGTCGTACTGGACGCGGCATCACTGGACGCCACCTGCGCGCTCGGTGTCTGGGAACGCGTCGTCGGCGCAGCTCCGCTCGATCCCGACTTCCGCGGCGACGGCGATCAGGAGCTGTACCTGGGCACCGGAATCACGCAGATCCCGTCGGTCGGGGCCGTGGGCTCACCGGACATCGACGCCATTGCAGGCCTCTCCCCCGACCTGATCATCGGAGCGGATTCGCTGGGACCGGACATGTACGAGGCACTCGGCGACATCGCGCCGACCGTCTTCACCAGCACCGACCAGGGATGGAAGGGCGCATTCCTGCAATCGGCCGCTGCACTGGGGCGGGGCGGGACCGCGTTCGACGAACTGGCCCGCTTCACGGCGGACGCCGAGCAGGTCGGCCGGGACGTCAACGCCCAGCAGACGCAGGCGTCGGTCGTGCGGTTCCTCCCGGACTCCTTCTCCACCGACGCACCCTCGACGTTCGCGAGCTCCGTTCTCGCGGAGATCGGCGTGCAAAGGCCTCCGACGCAGGTCGACGCCACCGCCACCGGATCGGCCGAAGACGTCGCCGCCGCCGAAGGCGACATCGTCTACGTCCGCTTCGACGGCGACGCCGGGGAGGACTACGGCACCTCGGTCATGACCGGAGAGGCGTGGGAGGACCTGGGCTCGGCGAAGGACGGACGCATCTTCGTGGTCAACGACACCGTGTGGTCGGGCAGCGGACTGGTCGCCGCCCGCACGATCCTCGCGGACGTCACCAACTCCCTGAACGCGTACGTGTCCTGACATGCCGATCCCCGAATTCGTCCTCGCTCTCCGCGACAAGGTCGGCACGTCACCGCTCTGGCTGTCCGGCGTCAGCGCCGTCGTGATCTCCGACGGCAAGGTTCTCCTGACCCAGCGGCGGGACAACGGAAAATGGGCCGTCGTCTCCGGCATCCTCGAACCCGGCGAAGAACCCGGACCGGCCGCCCTCCGCGAAATCCGCGAGGAAGCCGGCATCGACGCCGAACTCGTCCGCCTCACCGGCGTCGACGTCACCGAGCCGATCACCTACCCCAACGGTGACGTCGCCCAGTACCTGGACATCACCTTCCTCGCCCACCACACCGGCGGACACGCACACGTCGCCGACGACGAAAACCTCGCCGTCGCATGGTTCGACCCCGCCGAACTCCCCGACAACCTCGCCGACACCTCGCGTCTGCGCATCCACCACGCTCTCGGCGACAACGCCGAAGCCTGGTTCCGGCGCTGAGCCGCCTCCTCCCCCACCCCCCTTTCGGGACCGAACGTGACGTTCGGTCACTCCAAGTGACCAAACGTCACGTTCGGTGCGACGGCGGGCGCGGAATGTGATATCACTTTAGTATCACTACTGAGAGGGAGGCCATTGTGACTGGACCATCGACTGTTGCCGAGAAACCGACGGGTGCTCCGACGACGACGATTGCCGAACGGCCGGGGTGGGATCTGCCGGGGTGGTCGATGCTCGGGGTCGGGCTCGTTCTTTTCCTGGGAGGTATTGCGGCGTTCGTACTCGGCCTCGTGTTCACCGTTGTCCCGCTGGCTGTCGTCGGCGCTGTGTTGTTCGTCGTGTCGCTTCCCGTTCTTGCGGGTTTGACGTTGGTGCAGCCGAATCAGGCTCGCGTGCTTCAGCTCTTGGGAAGTTCGTACAGCGGAACGCTCCGCACGCCCGGCTTGCGCTGGACAAATCCGTTGACGTACCGCAAGGCCATTTCGACGCGAATTCGCAATCACGAGACGGGACAGTCGAAGGTCAACGACGCAGACGGCAACCCGATCGAGATCTCGGCGATCGTGGTGTGGCAGGTGGCGGACACCGCGCTCGCGTCGTTCCAGGTCGACGACTACGAGGAGTTCGTCGCGGTGCAGACCGAGTCGGCGGTCCGGCATATCGCCGGTAGCTACCCGTACGATGCCGAGGGTCGAATGTCGCTGCGCGAGAACGCCGACGAAATCACCGGCGCGATGAGCGAGGAAGTGCACGCACGGGTTCGATCGGCGGGCGTCGAGGTGATCGAGACGCGGATCAATCGACTTGCGTACGCCCCGGAGATCGCGCAGGCGATGCTGCGTCGTCAGCAAGCAGGTGCTGTCATCGCTGCACGTCAGCAGATTGTCGAAGGCGCGGTGGGCATGGTCGAGATGGCGCTCGCGAAGCTCGAGGACAAGCACGTCGTCGAGTTGGACGAGGAACGGAAGGCCACGATGGTGTCCAACTTGCTCGTCGTGCTGTGCAGTGACCGCGACACACAGCCCGTGGTGAACACCGGATCGCTCTACCAGTAATCCGATGCCCGTCGAACGCAAGAAGCTTCTGCTCAGACTCGACCCTGCGGTGCACGACGCGCTTGCCCGCTGGGCCTCCGACGAGCTCAGGAGCACGAATGCGCAGATCGAGTTTCTGTTGCGTCGCGCTCTGACCGAGCAAGGACGGATGCCGAAGGACGCGGAAACGATGCGGAAGCAGGGCAGGCCCCCCGGCTCGTAGCCGGAGGGCCTGCGCTGTCGAACAGGATCAGAAGTCCCAGTCCTCGTCTTCGGTGTTGACTGCTTTGCCGATGACGTAGGACGACCCGGAACCGGAGAAGAAGTCGTGGTTCTCGTCGGCATTCGGGGAGAGTGCGGACAGGATCGCCGGGTTGACGTCGGTCTCGTCCTTGGGGAACAGGCCTTCGTATCCGAGGTTGTTGAGAGCCTTGTTCGCGTTGTAGCGCAGGAACTTCTTGACGTCCTCGGTCAGACCGATCTCGTCGTAGAGGTCCTGCGTGTACTCGACCTCGTTGTCGTACAACTCGAACAACAACTCGAACGTGTAGTTCTTGAGGTCTTCGCGCTCGGCTTCGGTGACCTTTTCGAGGCCCTTCTGGTACTTGTACCCGATGTAGTAGCCGTGCACGGCCTCGTCGCGGATGATCAGGCGAATGAGGTCGGCCGTGTTGGTCAGCTTCGCCCGTGAGGACCAGTACATCGGCAGGTAGAAGCCCGAATAGAAGAGGAACGATTCGAGAAGCGTCGACGCGACCTTGCGCTTGAGCGGGTCGTCGCCCTTGTAGTAGTCGAGGACGATCTCGGCTTTGCGTTGCAGGTTCGGGTTCTCCTCCGACCAGCGGAACGCGTCGTCGATGTCACGCGTCGAGCTCAGCGTCGAGAAGATCGAGCTGTAACTCTTGGCATGGACCGACTCCATGAACGCGATGTTCGTGTAGACGGCTTCCTCGTGCGGGGTGACGGCGTCGGGGATCAGACTGACTGCGCCGACGGTGCCCTGGATGGTGTCCAGCAACGTCAATCCGGTGAACACACGCATCGTCAGCTGCTTCTCGACGGCGTTGAGCGTGCCCCACGACGGGATGTCGTTGGAGACGGGGACCTTCTCCGGCAGCCAGAAATTACTGGTCAGCCGCTCCCAGACCTCAGCGTCCTTGTCGTCCTGGACGCGGTTCCAGTTGATGGCGGAGACGCGGTCGATGAGCTTGATCTTCGCCCCGTCCGCGGGCGAGTGCGGTGCAGCAGTCATGGTGTCCTCTGGGTTCGAATCGGGTGAAGTTCAGCGGCCTCGGCCTACAGCATGCACGAAACGCAGCCCTCCACCTCGGTGCCTTCGAGTGCCATCTGACGCAGCCGGATGTAGTACAGCGTCTTGATTCCCTTGCGCCATGCGTAGATCTGCGCTTTGTTGATGTCACGCGTGGTGGCGGTGTCCTTGAAGAACAGCGTCAGTGACAGGCCTTGATCGACGTGCTGCGTTGCCGCGGCGTAGGTGTCGATGATCTTCTCGTACCCGATTTCGTAGGCATCCTGGTAGTAGTCCAGGTTGTCGTTGGTCAGGTAGGGCGCCGGGTAGTAGACCCGACCGATCTTGCCTTCCTTGCGGATCTCGATCTTGGACGCGACGGGGTGGATCGAGGACGTCGAGTTGTTGATGTAGGAGATCGATCCGGTCGGCGGAACGGCCTGCAGGTTCTGGTTGTAGATGCCGTACTGCTGCACCGACTCCTTCAGCGCGGACCAGTCGGCCTGCGTGGGGATGTGCACGTCGGCTTCCGCGAACAGAGACGCCACCCGAGCGGTACTGGGCTCCCACACCCGGTCGGTGTACTTGTCGAAGAACTCACCCGAGGCGTACTTGGATTCCGGGAACCCCTTGAAGTAGGTTCCGCGGTCCTTCGCGAGCTGGTTCGACGCCTGGATGGCGTGGAACAGCACGGTGTAGAAGTAGATGTTCGTGAAGTCGACGCCTTCGACGGAACCGTAGTGGATGCGCTCACGCGCGAGGTATCCGTGCAGGTTCATCTGGCCGAGGCCGATGGCGTGAGAGTCGTTGTTGCCCTGCTCGATCGACGGCACCGAGTAGATGTGGGTCTGATCGGACACGGCGGTCAATCCACGGATCGCGACGGCGATGGTTTTGCCGAAGTCCGGCGAGTCCATCGTCTTGGCGATGTTCAGCGAGCCGAGGTTGCAGGAGATGTCCTTGCCGACGTGACTGTAGGACAGGTCGTCGTTGAACAGCGACGGCGTCGAGACCTGCAGGATCTCCGAGCAGAGGTTGGAGTGGGTGATCTTGCCCTTCACCGGGTTCGCTCGGTTCACGGTGTCCTCGAACATGATGTACGGGTAACCGGATTCGAACTGGAGCTCGGCGAGTGTCTGGAAGAATTCGCGCGCCTTGATCTTGGTCTTGCGAATTCGCTTGTCGTCCACCATCTCGTAGTACTTCTCGGTGACGTTGATGTCCGCGAACGGGACGCCGTAGATGCGCTCGACGTCGTACGGGGAGAACAGGTACATCTCCTCGTTCTTCTTCGCCAGCTCGAACGTGATGTCCGGAATGACGATTCCGAGCGAGAGTGTCTTGATGCGGATCTTCTCGTCCGCGTTCTCGCGCTTGGTGTCGAGGAACTTGTAGACGTCGGGGTGGTGCGCGTGGAGGTACACCGCTCCCGCACCCTGACGGGCACCGAGCTGGTTGGCGTAGGAGAACGAGTCCTCGAGGAGCTTCATGATGGGAATGACGCCCGAGCTCTGGTTCTCGATCCGCTTGATCGGGGCGCCTGCCTCACGAATGTTACTGAGCAGCAGGGCAACACCGCCACCGCGCTTGGACAGCTGCAAGGCAGAGTTGATGGAGCGCCCGATGGACTCCATGTTGTCCTCGATGCGCAGCAGGAAGCAGGAGACGGGCTCGCCGCGCTGCTTCTTGCCCGAGTTGAGAAACGTCGGGGTGGCGGGCTGGAACCGTCCGGCGATGATCTCGTCGACCAGATCCGTCGCGAGCCTTTCGTCACCGGCCGCGAGGGTCAGAGCGACCATGCAGACGCGGTCCTCGAAGCGTTCGAGGTAACGCTTACCGTCGAACGTCTTGAGCGTGTAGGACGTGTAGTACTTGAACGCGCCGAGGAACGTCGGGAAACGGAACTTCTTCGAGTAGGCGTGGTTGATCAGGAACTTCACGAACTCGCGCGAGTACTGGTCCAGTACCTCGGGCTCGTAGTAGTTCTCCTCGACGAGGTAGTCGAGCTTCTCGTCCAGATCGTGGAAGAAGACAGTGTTCTGGTTGACGTGCTGCAGGAAGTACTGGTTGGCCGCCTCGCGGTCCTTCTCGAACTGGATCTCGCCGTTGGGACCGTACAGATTCAGCATCGCGTTCAACGCGTGATAATCCAGATCGCTGTCCGATCGAGCGGCGTTGACGGGTGCTACCTCGGTGATGGTCGGTGCCACGGCTTCGCTCCAGTTCCTTCTACATGTCGTGTGTTGTGTGCGCTGCGCTAGTGGACCTGCGCCGCGCGGCGGGATTCGCGCTCCCAGAAGTCCTCGAGACCCTCGCGGACTCGATGTACGTCTTCGGGAGTGCCCATCAGTTCGAATCGGTAGAGATACGGAACTGCGCACTTTTGCGAAATGACATCGCCTGCAAAGCAGAACGAATCACCGAAATTGGTGTTGCCGGCCGCGATGACCGCTCGGATCAGCGACCGATTGTGCTTGCGGTTGAGAAATTTGATGACTTGCTTGGGGACGTAGCTGGTATCGCGGCCCTCGAACGTCATCCCCCCGCCGTACGTGGGCACGATCAACACGTAGGGCTGGTCCACCGAGAAGTCCTCGGGGTTCTTGAGCGGGATGCGACTTGCCGGAAGCGCGAGCTTCGTGACGAACCGATGCGTGTTCTCGGATGCGCTGGAGAAGTAGACGATCGGATGCGTCGACGGCGGAGCGGGAGCGAAATTCACACCTGCTCATCTCCTCCTACGTCCGGAGCATCCTGAGTTCAAGCAACACTCGCCGTGAGTGCCTTGATGCGGTCGGGACGGAATCCGGACCAGTGGTCTTCACCGGCGACGACGACGGGAGCCTGGAGGTAGCCGAGCGCCATCACGTAATCACGAGCCTCGGCATCCTGCGAGATGTCGACGACGTTGTACTCGATGCCCTCTTTGTCGAGAGCGCGGTAGGTGGCATTGCACTGAACGCAGGCGGGCTTGGTGTAGACGGTGATGCTCATGATGTTCCCCTTTTCCGTACCGACCTCGGCCGACGATTCCGACGCCGAGCGGCAACCCGGGTCAGAGCAGTTTCGAGACGATTCACCGTGCTTCGAGCCCGTTTTCGGGGCTTCCTGCGTTGTGTCCTCTCGACTGCTCAGACACTACACCTTGTGTCCGACATATGCCTACAACACGAGATGTTGCGAACAACATCGTTGGTATTCGCTGGTCACAGTCTTGCCGACGAGCAAATCGTTCGGTCGCTGCGGCGTGTCGCGTGCGACACGCTTTCATGTCATGCGTCACATCGAAGACACGAACTCGTGGTGACCGAGAACAGCAAGCCGACACGCCGCACGCGAAGGGTGAAACAGTCCGGTTCGCACACGAGAAAGGCCCTCGGAGTCTTGTCGACTCCGAGGGCCTCTTCCGACCGCCCGTAGGCGCTGATGCGCCGTCGATCCGTCAGCGTTGGCGCGCCTTGAACCGCGGTTCCTTCTTGTTGATCACGAACACCTTGCCGTGACGGCGAACGACCTGGGCGCCCGGCTTGTTCTTCAGCGATTTCAGTGAGTTTCGTACTTTCATACGAAAACTCTACATGAAAACGATTCCCGTTACCGTAATCAGGCGGCGACGAGCTCGTCGGATGCCTTGACCAACTCCGCAACGACGGCGCCGATCTCGGCGGAGACCTCGGCGTTCTCGCGCGGGTGAGCAGTTCCGAACTTGTCGATGGTTCCGCCGATGGTGAGCTCGACGTCCTCGAGCACCTTGCCGCCCGCGATGCCGACTGCCTTGCGTGCATCGTCGTGCGCCCACTTGGCACCGTTACCACTCGGCGACGCGCTGATGACGGCGACCGGCTTCTTCGACACCGCACCGGCGCCGTACGGACGGGAGAGCCAGTCGATGGCGTTCTTCAGAACTGCAGGAATGGTGCCGTTGTATTCGGGCGTGACGAGCAGAAACGCGGTGGCCTTCTCCGCCGCTGCACGCAGCGCGAGTGCGGAGCTGGGAACTTTGCCGTCGACGTCGATGTCCTCGTTGTAGAACGGCACATCGGCAAGACCGTCGTAGACCACGGCCGAGGAGCCCTCAGGGGTCAGCGACGCCGCGGTATCGGCAATCTGCTTGTTGACCGAATCCGCGCGGAGACTTCCAACGAGAACGAGAACGTGTGCATCAGACATGAGTAATTCCTTCGAGTTCGAGTGTGCAGCCGGTGTTCGACCCAATTCTTACCACTCAAACGGACCGCGGTCCACTTCCATTCCCGAGCAGGTAGACTGTCCCTTGTGACCGATTTCATGCTGCCCATAGCCGGCGAGGAGACCGAGCGGTGCGACGCCGCGCGTAACCGGCGGCTCCTGCTGGACGCGGCATCGGAACTGGTCGCGACGGTCGGCGCCGACGCCGTGACCATGGACGGCCTCGCCGCCAAGGCGGGTGTGGGCAAGGGCACAGTGTTCCGTCGGTTCGGGAGTCGATCCGGCCTGATGCAATCTCTGCTCGATCACACGGAGAAAGAGCTCCAGCAGTCGTTCCTGTTCGGTCCCCCGCCGTTGGGCCCGGGTGCCGACCCGATCGACAGGCTCGTCGCCTTCGGCCGCGCTCGGCTGCAACTGGTGGAGGTTCAGGGCGAGGTCATGCGCGCGGCCGAGAACTCGGCCCTGGTGCGGTACTCCGCACCTGCTCACATGGTGAACTACACCCATGTGCTGACACTTCTGCGCAGCGCAGGCGTCGGCGGCGATCTGGAACTGCTGGCCTACAACCTGCTGACCCCACTCGAAGCGACACTGGTCATGCATCAGTTCCGCGATCTGGGTATGCCGATAGAACGGCTCGCCGACGGCTGGGAAGACCTGGTGCGCCGAGCCACCCGCTGACCGGCGAAAGTTCGCTCGCCGCCCCTAGAATGGCCGAATGTCACTACTACGCTCGGAACTTCGGACCCGCATCCTGCGTGAACTGGCGGTCCAGTCGTCGATCGACCCCGCGGCGGAGATCACACGCCGCGTCGATTTCTTGAAGGCCTATCTGCGCTCGAGCCCCGCGAAGGGATTCGTGCTCGGCATCAGCGGTGGTCAGGACAGCACCCTCACGGGCGCGCTCTGCCAGCGTGCCGCGGCCGAACTACGCAGCGAAGGCGCCGAGGCAGAGTTCGTCGCGGTGCGTCTGCCGTACGGAGTCCAGGCCGACGAGGACGACGCGACGACGGCACTGACCTTCATCGGTCCGGACCGGACGGTCACCGTCAACATCAAGGAGGCGTCCGACGCCTCGGCGGCTTCCGCAGCCGAGGCACTGGGCACGTCCGAGGTCCGAGACTTCGTGCGCGGCAACATCAAAGCGCGCCAGCGCATGGTCGCGCAGTACGCGCTCGCCGGGCAGTTGGGCTACGTCGTCGTGGGAACCGATCACGCAGCCGAGGCAATAACCGGATTTTTCACCAAGTTCGGAGACGGCGGTGTCGACATCACCCCGCTCACCGGCCTCAGCAAGCGCCAGGGTGCGGCATTGCTACGTGAACTGCGCGCACCGGAGAGCACGTGGAAGAAAGTGCCGACGGCGGACTTGGAAGACGACCGTCCTGCGCTCCCGGACGAGGAAGCACTCGGCGTCACGTACGCCCAGATCGACGATTATCTCGAGGGCAAGGATGTGTCCGACGAGGTCGCCGAGAAGTTGGAGCGGATGTTCCTCGACACCAGGCACAAGCGCGCCGTTCCGGTCACTCCGTTCGACGACTGGTGGACCACCGAGAACTGAAGGACGCTAACCGCCGGCGAACGGCGGCAGGACATCGACCCTGTCGCCGAGCGTCGTGCCCGCATCACGGGTCAGGTCGTCGCCGACGAGAAACGCCGAGACTCGCAGCACGTCGACCACCGAGCTTCCATGTCTTTGTTGCACAGCAGCTTTGAGAGCTGCAAGTGTGCTTCCGGCGGGAAGATCGAACGTTTCGTGCGCGCATCCGGCAGCGTCGGCTGCGCCGGCGAAGTACCTGACCTCAACCACCGATTGCTCCCATGCTCCGTGCAGGCGGTACGAAATCGGCGGCGTCGATGCCGTGGCCGGCCCACTTGTTCCACATCGCGCCGCGCCACAGCCGTGCGATCTCGTCATCGGTGGCGCCGCCGCGCAATGCTGCGCGAAGGTCGGTTTCCTCGTCACTGAACAGACACGACCGAACGGTGCCTTCGGCGGTCAACCGCGTTCGGTCGCAGTCCGAGCAGAACGACCTGGTGACGGACGCGATGATTCCGACGGTGGCGGATGTTCCGCCTACCGCCCATTCCTCCGCGGGAGCCGACGGGTCTGCGCGACCGATTTCCGTCAGTTCGAACCGGGCCGACAGCACGTCGAGCAGGTGCTGTGCGTCGAGCATGTTCGCGCGCGCCCATTCCTGGTCCGCGTCCAGGGGCATCTGTTCGATGAAACGCAGTGCGACGCCCTCGTCGAGGCACCATTGCAGCAGGTCGGCTGCGCCGTGCAACGTTTCCGGCATCAGGACTGCGTTGATCTTCACCGGGTCGAGACCGGCGCGCCTGGCCGCGCGCACACCCGCCAGGACCGAGGGGAGCCGATCACGCCGAGTGAGCTCCGCGAAGTGGTGCCGGTCGATGGTGTCGAGCGAGACGTTCACCCGTCCGAGACCCGCGGCCACCAAGGAGTCGACACGGTGTTCGAGACCGACGGCGTTGGTGGTCATCGCCAGCGGCACGCCCGGCGCGGCGTCCGAACAGAGCTGGAGAATTTCCGCCAGATCCGCACGCATCAAGGGTTCTCCCCCGGTGAAGCGGACTTCCTCGACGCCGAGGTGCGAGGTGGCGACACCGACCACGCGGGCGATCTCGCTTGCCGTCAGCAGATTTCGAGCCTCGATGGCGGGCAGGCCGGATTCCGGCATGCAGTACGTGCACCGCAGCGAGCACTTCTCGGTGATGGACACTCTGAGGTCACGAGCGACGCGTCCGAATCTGTCGACGAGGACGGGAACGTCCGGCCGGTCCTCGACGGTGTCGGTCCTCGCCCGGCCGATCGAAGGGATTCCGAGCCCGACGGCACCGGTACCCACTGCATTGCCGACTGTCATGACCCTCCTTCGAATGTTCGGTGTCCGACTGTCCATCCTCCAGTATGCCGTCCGCCCGATTCTTCGTGCGATCCACCGAACATTCGCGCGACGGAGCGCGCATAGGATCGTGGAATGAGCAGGATCGTGGAATGAGCAGTGCTGGGCATGATGGATCACCGGATGGCGGCGGGCGGGCGCACCGTCCGAGCGCGGCGTCGGTGGAGGAACACCTCGCAGTCGTCGAAGAACTGTTGCGCCCGCTGCGCACCAGAACGCCTCTGTCCGTGTCGGTGGCCGACGCTCTCGGTCGCGTCGTCCACGCCGACGTCGTCTCCCCCGTCGACCTCCCGTTGTTCCGCAATTCGCAGATGGACGGATATGCCGTTCTCGCATCGGACGTCGCGGCGGTTCCGGTCACGCTGCGGGTCGACGGTGTCGTTGCCGCGGGTCCGTCGGAGATCGTCCGGATCGAGTCGGGGTCGGCAGTCAAGATCATGACGGGCGCGCCCGTGCCCGTCGGCGCGGACGCCGTCGTCCCCGTCGAGAACACCGAACGGTCAACGCCCACTGGTGATGCCGTGACCGTCACCGTGTCGAGGCAACCGGGTGACTACATCCGTGAGCAGGGCAGCGACATCACCGCGGGCACGATCCTGGTGCGGGCCGGGCAGGTCCTCGAACCGCGCCACATCGCGGTGCTCGCCGCGGTCGGCCTCGACAGCGTCGCCGTGGTTTCTCGACCCACGGTCGCGGTCATCACCACCGGGGCCGAACTGGTCGACGCCGGCAGCACCCTGCGTCCCGGCGAGATCTTCGATTCCAACGGGCTCACGCTGGCGGCTCACCTGCGGGCAAACGGCGCCGACGTCGTCTCCGTCCGCCGAAGCTCGGACGACCGGGGCGAGTTCGAGAAAATATTGTTCGACGCTGCCCGCGAAGCCGAACTCGTGATCACGTCCGGCGGCGTGTCGATGGGTGACTTCGAGGTCGTGAAGGATGTAGTGGGTCCGCTGGGTGGGCGTTTCGGCTCCGTGCGCATGCAGCCCGGTGGTCCACAGGGCGTCGCGACCATCGAGGGAACGCCCGTGCTCGACTTTCCGGGCAATCCGGTGAGCACGGTCGTGTCCTTTCTGGTCTTCGCGCGCAACATCGTGCGAGAGGCGGCAGGCCTGGATCGGATCGAGCCGCGGCCGGTCCCGCTGGCGCACTCGATCACGTCGATCCGCGGCAAGCGACAGATGCTCCGGGCGCGACTCGGCGACGACGGTGTCTCGTTGGTCGCCGGGCCAGGGTCACACCTCGTCGCAGCGATGGCGTGGGCCGACGTACTCGTCGACGTTCCCGAAGACACGACGGCCCTCGAAGCCGGTGAGAAGGTTCAGGTGATCCCGCTGTGACCACGTCCAATTTCTCCCACCTCGACTCCGAGGGTCGGGCGCGCATGGTCGACGTCTCCGCCAAACAGGACACCACTCGAATCGCCGTCGCTGCAGGCGAACTGGCCACCACGGCGGAGGTGATCGCGTTGGTGCGTGCCGATGGCATGCCGAAAGCCGACGTGCTCGCGACCGCACGGATCGCCGGAATCTCCGGAGCGAAGAAGACGTCGGAACTCATCCCGCTCTGCCACCAACTCGCGTTGTCTAAGGTCGACATCGTGTTCGGTTTCACCGACACCACGATCACGGTGGAGGCCACCGCGAAGACCACAGGTCCGACCGGAGTGGAGATGGAAGCGCTGACGGCCGTCGCCGTGGCCGGGCTCACGTTGCACGACATGGTCAAGGCCGTCGACCCGTCGGCGACGATGAACGGTATTCGGTTGGTGCGCAAAGAAGGCGGCAAACGAGGGTCGTGGTCGCGTGAGGACACCGTCTCCGCTGGGCCTACGTCCGTGACAGAAACATCTCCGGCGGGCCGAACAGCCGCCGTTCTGGTCGCCTCTACCGGTGGTGCGAACGGAACCCGTGAGGACACGACCGGGCCCCGCATCGTAGCGTGGCTTCTCGACAGAGGATTCACCGTACGCGGCCCACTCGTCTACGCCGACGCAGAGATCGCGGCAGGCCTGCGCGACGCTCTCACCGACGGCCCCGCCCTCGTCGTCAGCACCGGTGGCACCGGTGTCTCCCCGACCGATGCGACCCCCGAGGCGACCAAGGCCGTTCTGGACCGCGAACTTCCGGGGATATCCGACGCCATCCGGCTCCGGGGAACGAAGGTCACGCCGCATGCGACGCTCAGCCGCGGACTGTCCGGGGTGGCGGGCCGCACCGTCGTCGTCAATCTCCCCGGATCACCGGGAGGCGTGAAAGACGGCCTGGCGGTGCTGGATCCGATCGTCGACCATCTACTCGCCCAGGTTGCTGGAGACGGACTCCACGCCGATTCGGAAAGTGACGTGAACACCCCATGACCGACCTGCTCGCCGCGATATCCGCCGATCCCATCGACACCTCGGCGGTGGAAAGTGCCGTCGCCGGTCCGACGCACGGTGCCGTCGTGTTGTTCTCCGGCGTCGTGCGCAACCACGACGGCGGACAATCGGTGTCGGCCCTCGAGTACCAGGCCCACCCCGAGGCGGAACGGTTCCTTCGTACGTGTTGCGTGGAAGTGGCGGAAGAATCCGGCCTGCCGGTCGCAGCCGTGCATCGCGTCGGTGACCTGTCGATCGGCGACGTCGCCCTCGTGGCCGCCGTCGCGTCGCCCCACCGCGCCGAGGCGTTCGCAACGTGTGCGCTGCTCGTCGAACGGATCAAAGCAGAGGTACCCATCTGGAAGCGACAGCACTTCGCGTCGGGCACGTCGGAATGGGTCGGCCTCTAACCGGACCGGACGTACCGGTGAACCGGAAGCATCGCGGACTCGTCGGCGAGGTCACCGGGCCGCCGGACGCAATCCAGTAGCCGAATCTCGGCCAGTTCCTCGTCGAGGTCGGTGCCGATCAGAACGAGCCGGGTAATTCTCGTGGTGTCGTCGCCCCACTCCGTCGGCGTCATCGTGATGTGCCGGCCGACGGTGTTCACCTCGTAGCGCTCGCGGTAGCCGGGTACGTCGAAGTGAACGAAGCCCTTGATGCGGTAGACGTCGCCTGCCGGGTTCTCCAACATGTCGACGAACCGTCGAGGATCGAACGGCTCGTCGCTCTCGAAGCTCGTCGTGGAGTACTTCGCGTGCAGATGATGTGCATGGTCGTCCTGTTCGCCATGGCTGTCGTGGTCGTGGTCGTGGTCGAAGAGAATCTCGTCGAACGACATCTGACGCGCCTGCGTGGGATCCTGCACACGCTCGGGGACGTCGAAGAGCAGTTCGGCGTCGACTCGGCCGTGGTCGGTCGTCAGAACAGGCGTGTCGGTGACGATGCCGCGGACGAGGGATTCGATGTCCGACAGTGCGTCGGGCGACGGTACGTCCGCTTTGTTGAGCACCACCAGGTCGGCCAATTGCACGTGCTGGTCGAGTTCGGGGTGTTCGGCTCGGGTAGAGGCGAATTCGACGGCATCGACCACCCCGACGAGACCGCCGTACGACACCCGCGGATTGTCGCTCGCCAGAACCATTCGTATGAGATTTCGGGGCTCGGCGAGACCGCTGGCTTCGACGACGATCACGTCGAGCGCGGATTTGCTACCCGCCAGGACGTCGAACATCGCGTCCAGTTCGTCCACGTCGACGGCGCAACACAGGCAACCGTTGCCCAGCGACACCATCGAGTCCACCTGTCCGGCAACCATCATCGAGTCGATGTTGATCGACCCGAAGTCGTTGACGACCACGCCGATGCGAATTCCGCGATTGTGCCGAAGTAGGTGATTGAGCAGCGTCGTCTTGCCGGAACCCAGGAAGCCCGAGACGAGGACAACGGGAATCGTTCGGTCTGCCTCGGCCACGCAGCGAGATTACTCGGTGCCGCGTTCGGTCATCGAGTCAGGATCTGACGGAGCAGACCTTGCGCGACATCGGCGACGGCCCGAACGTCCGCCTCACCGCCACCGGCGTCGACGTAGGGAGCGAGCTCGGACAGCAACCGCGACAGCGAGTTTCCCGCGGTCGAATCGGCAGCGGAGGGAACAGTCGGCACCGACGGCACCGTCTCGGCTGCGTTCTGGTCGGGAGCGACTTCGGTGTCCGGCCCGAGCAGATAGTCGATGATCCCGGTGGACAGCGCGATCGCGTGCTTCAGTTGACCGTCGGTGGTCTCCAATGTGTCCGCATCCGACGGGTTGGATCCGTTGCCCATCTCGACGAACACCAGCGGTACACCCGTCAGCGCAGGGCCTGCGACGTCGGCGCGTTCCTGAACACCGTCTGTCACACCGGCGTAGTTGGCAGGAGTGAAACCGGCACGTTCGTAGGCGTCGCGCATCAGTGACGTTGCCTGTCGCCCACCCGCCGATTGTGCCGCGTCGGCCGCTGTATCGGGGATCGGCAAGGTGGGAACGATGAGGTGGAAGCCGTGCTTGTTCTCGTCCGGGCCTGTGGACGTGGAGTCCGCATGAATGCTGACGGCCACGTCGGCCCCCGATCGCGTGGCGGCCTCCGCCCTCTCGTCGACGCAGCCGCCCCAACCGGTGTCGTCCGCCCGCGAAGTCACCACCGTCGCACCGAGGCTCTCCAGACTCGACTTCACGAGCTGCGAGACGTTCCAGTTGATCGTGTGCTCCGGCACTCCACCGAGCGACGTCATGCCCGTCGTCTGGCAGTCCTTGGTTCCGCCGCGTCCATCGTCGACCTGACGCGTGAGATCCTCCGAGTGGCCCGTCCCTTGATGACCCGGGTCCAGGAAGACCGTCTTGCCGGAGAGTTCGTTCCCGGTCGAGTCGGAGGCCGGATCGGCACTCGCCGCCGCGGGAGCGATCACCGCAGCGGACAGCAGTCCGATCGACAGAAACGCGAGCACACCAGTTTTGTTCATCGACGGTTGTGAGCGCACCGCGGCCTGAGCCCGGCGCACCGCTCCCCTCTCACTCCGACAGCCACCAGGCCACACGAGCCCTCGGTCGTTCCCACAGGAATCAGTGGACACTTGAGCCCCAAGTGAAGCAGCAGCATCACGCACATCGACGAGCAATCAGCCTTTCGGAAGCAAATCGTGAGCATGCCGTGACTCAACCGTTGCCGTTCACTCCAAAACCTCCGCACACTTCATATTCCTTTCGGTGACACACAAAACGAGCTCGCAAAAGCAACCATCCGAGACCGAATGAACCGTTCGGTCACTCCAAGTGACCGAACGTCACGTCCGCTCCGAACAGCGGCAGACGACAATTCGTCGTGCATGGATAAATTGCCCGGTCGGTCGTATAGTCGCGTTGAGTGTGATGCAGACGCACCTGAACTTCATTGGAGAACTTTTCATATGGCCAAGAAAGTCTTCGTCCAACTGGTGGACGATATCGATGACAAGCCGATCGAATCCGGCGGCGAGCACATAACTTTTTCGGTGAACGGTGTCGGTTACGAAATCGACCTCAGCGACAAGAACGCCAAGGAATTTCACCGGAAGCTCGATTACTACATCGAGCATTCGTTGCGGGTGGGCGGAAAGCGCGCGAAGAAGTCCGGCGGATCCGTTTCGGTGAACTCCAAACGCGACGCGAATCAGACCAAGGCGATTCGGGAATGGGCGAAGTCGAACGGTTACGCGATTTCCACTCGCGGTCGAATTCCGACGGACGTGGAGCAAGCCTTCGACGCGGCGCATTAGGAACGCCGCGACCGACCGGAGTACTTACACAAAAAAGGAGAGTCACCATGGTGGTGACTCTCCTCTTTGTGGAGCTAAGGGGACTCGAACCCCTGACCCCCACACTGCCAGTGTGGTGCGCTACCAGCTGCGCCATAGCCCCGTACTTCGCTTCCGCGTTACCTCGCGGTTGCTCGAACGAAGTTACACCATTGTCGTTGACGGGAACAAATCAGCAGCTCAGAGCGCGTCACCGGCGAAGCGCGGGTGTCAGCCGATGGATTCGACCCATGACGACTCACGCAGTGCGTCGACGAGTTGCCCGTCGACGAGAACGCCGGGGGTGCCGGCGGCTCCTGCCGCAGCCAATGCAGCCCGGGCGGTTTCCGCGTCGGCAGAGGCTACGTCTGCGGCGCTTCCACTGGTGATGCAGTCTGCTACGGAAGTGCTCGCACCATTACGCGTGGCCATCTCCGCCAGTTCGGCGTTCGAGTGGTCGGTCTCACCGTTCTCTTCCGGTTGGAACTCTGTCGAGAACAATTCTGCGTGGAACGCGGAGTACACGATCGCGTCGGACGATTCGGCAACGCAGCGCGACGCAGCCACCGCCCGACTGGAGTAGTCGCCGCTCGCGGACAACTGATTCAGTTGGGGCAGAACGACCATGTGATAGCGAACCGCGATGGTTCCCTCGTCGATCTTCTGTGCCAGTTCCTGGCCGTGCTTCACCTCGAGTTCGCCGCAGAACGGGCACATCGGGTCCTCGAAGATGTCGACGGTGCGCGGCGCACCCGGAACACCGAGTTCGACCACACCGTCGTCGGATACGGTCGAGACGACCTCGGCGTTGCGGACCGAGCCGTATCCGTCGTTGCGTGGCTCGTCGCCACCTCGCTGCCAGAGGATGGCCACCACGATCACGGCGACAACCACGACAAGTGCGACGCCCGCAAGCACGTAAGTGAAGGTGTTGGACGTCGGCTGAGGTGTGTACTTTGCCCCGGATGTTCTCTTTTGACTCACGTGCACATGATACGAAAGCCTCACGTGGACGGGGCTGCGGCGCTCTTCCTACCTCCCGGCTCGGGGACGGTGATCCACCATGCGGCTGCCGCGAGCAGAATCACGCCGGATGCCACGAAAGCGGTGCCGTACGACGCCCCCTCGACGATCTTGGCTGCGACCACCGGGCCGAGGATCGCACCCACGTCCGCGGACATCTGGAAGGTGGAGAGCACCGGTCCACCGCGCGCTTTGGACCCGATGACATCCGCGATGGACGCCTGCTGCGCCGGTGTCATCAGACCGGATCCGACGCCCGCGAGAACCGAGAACGCCATGAACAGCGCGATGTCGTCGGTGAGCCCTATCCCCGCTGTCCCGACGCCTGCGACGACCAGACCTGCCACGACGAAGGGTTTGCGCCCGCGGAGGTCCGATTGACGCCCCGCGGTGGTGAGCACTATCGCATTACCGACCGCGAAGACGGCCAACGACACTGCCGCGACCGCCGCGGACCGCTGGAGTACCTCGATGACGAAGAGCGGAATCAAGGCCACTCGCACGCCGAAGATCACCCAGCCCGTCGCGAAGTTGGACGCCAGTGCCGCTCGGTAGGCGGGCACCGCCCACGCCGCCCGGAGGGTGAGAACGGGGACCGACGAATCCGCACTCGCTTTCTCTTCCTCGACGTCGCCGAGCGCGAAGAACACGACGGCCGCGGCGATCACGAGCGCCACCGCGTAGATGAGAAACGGCGCACGGAGACCGAGCCCGACGACGGCTCCGCCCAGCAACGGACCACCGATCGATCCGAGCAGAAAACTCGTGGCGTAGAGGCCCGAGATCCGTCCACGGCTCTGTGGTGGGCTCATCCGGATCAACAGTCCGAGTGCGGACACCGAGAACATCGTGGATCCGATGCCACCGAGCCCACGGAACACGAGGAGCTGCCAGTAGGTCTGGGCGAACGCACACGCACCGGTGGACAGCGCGACGATCAACAGACCGGACAGGTAGATCGGGCGCTCCCCCAGTTTCTGCACCAGCGTCCCGCTTGCGGGGGCGAACAGAAGACGCATCAGCGCGAAGGTACTGATGACAGCGGACGCGGCGAACACGCCGACTCCGAACTCGGTCGCGAACTGCGGGAGCGCAGGCGAGACGATGCCGAACCCGAGTGCGATGACGAAGCTTGCCGCGATCAGTACCCAGATCTCGGACGAGACCGGTGTGCGATTGCTTTCCTGCCGATTGTCTTCCGTCACGACTCGTTCAGGGCCTGGGACACCAATTCCTTTGCCGCTGCCTGAACCTGAGCGAGGTGATCGGCTCCTCGGAACGATTCGGCGTAGATCTTGTAGACGTCCTCGGTGCCGGAGGGCCGTGCCGCGAACCACGCATTCTCGGTGGTGACCTTCAGCCCTCCGATGGCAGCGTCGTTGCCGGGCGCCGTCGTCATGGTGGCGGTGATCTTTTCACCTGCGAGTTCGGTTGCGGTCACCTGCTCGGGAGACAGCTTGCCGAGGACCGCCTTCTGCTCACGGGTGGCCGGTGCATCCACACGAGCGTACGACGGGTCGCCGTACTCGGCGGTGAACTCCGAATAGCGTTCGGACGGTGTCTTTCCGGTGACCGCAGTGATCTCCGACGCGAGGAGCGCCAAGATGATGCCGTCCTTGTCGGTCGTCCAGACGCGGCCGTCGGTGCGCAGGAAGGACGCACCTGCGCTCTCCTCTCCGCCGAAACCGAGGTCGCCGTCGAGCAGTCCGGGTACGAACCATTTGAAACCGACGGGAACCTCCAGTAACTGCCGACCCAGTCCGGCAACCACCCGATCGATCATGGACGACGAGACCAGAGTCTTACCGACACGCGCGGTCGGCGACCATCCCGAACGATGCGTGAACAGGTAGTCGATCGCCACGGCCAGGTAGTGGTTGGGATTCATCAGTCCACCGTCGGGCGTGACGATGCCGTGCCGGTCCGAGTCCGCGTCGTTGCCGGTGGCGATGTCGTACGACGTCCGAGCTGCGATCAACGACGCCATCGCGTTCGGTGACGAGCAGTCCATCCTGATCTTGCCGTCGGTGTCGAGAGTCATGAAACGGAAGGTGGAGTCCACGAGTGGATTCACCACGGTGAGGTCGAGGTTGTGGCGCTCGGCGATCGCGTCCCAGTAGTCGACGCTCGCGCCGCCGAGCGGATCTGCACCGATCCGAACGCCCGCGGCGCGAACCGCGTCGAGGTCCACGACGCTGGGCAGGTCGTCGACGTACGTGCCGAGGTAGTCGTAGCGTTCGACGGTGGTGCGCATCGCGGTGTCGAGGGACACCCGCCGCACCCCGGCGAGGTCGGCGCGCAGAAGTTCGTTGGCGCGGTCTGCGATGACCGACGTGGCGTCACTGTCGGCGGGCCCGCCGTGGGGAGGGTTGTACTTGAAGCCGCCGTCACGCGGTGGGTTGTGAGACGGGGTCACGACGATTCCGTCGGCGCGGCGTTCCGGTCCCGACGCGTTGTACCGCAGAATCGCGTGACTGACAGCCGGAGTAGGTGTGTAGCGGTCCCCGGAGTCGACCAGCACGGTGACATCGTTGGCGGCCAACACTTCGAGCGCCGTGGTCCAGGCAGGCTCGGACAGTGCGTGGGTGTCGCGCCCGATGAACAGCGGACCCGTGATCCCTTGGGACGCACGATATTCGACGATCGCCTGAGTTGTCGCCAGGATGTGGCGTTCGTTGAACGCCGAGTCGAGGCTGGAACCCCGGTGTCCCGAGGTTCCGAACACGACCTGTTGCCCGGGATCCGACACGTCGGGCGTCCGCGAGTAGTAGGCGGTGATCAACTGCGCGACATCCACGAGGTCCTCGGGAAGGGCAATTGTTCCAGCTCGTTCGTGCGCCACGATGCGCCTCCTTGTTCTCACCCTGTGCCGGCCAGTTCGACTCTAATCGCTGACCGAGAACGCGGCGGGGCGCGGCTAGGAAGTGCGGGGTGATTTCGGAGGGCGAGGCAGGAAGTAACTCGTGCGACGCTGGTAGTCGGCGTATCCCGGGCGTCGTTCCATGGAGCGTTCCAGCAGACGCGCACCCGTCGCGAACACGAGGAAATAGGTCATCGCAACGGGTGAGAGGACCGTGAGCACCCCGGGCCACGCCGACGCCGCGACGAGGAAGATCCCCCACCACACACAGGCGTCACCGAAGTAGTTGGGGTGCCGCGTCCACGACCACAGACCGCGGTCCATGATCCTGCCCTTGTTCGACGGGTCCGCCTTGAACGCTCTCAACTGCGCGTCACCGAGGGCTTCGAATGTCAGGCCGGCAGCCCACAGCAGCACGCCGAGAACGACCGTCACCGGCACGGAGGACTGCGCGACGGCGGAGACCTGGATGGGCAGCGAGACGAGCCACAGCGCCACCCCCTGCGTCAGGTAGATCTTTCGGAGGGCGTAGAGGGTCGGGTTTCCCGTGGCCTTCGACAGCAACTCCTCGTACCGCGGGTCCTCGCCGCTGCCGATCGACCGGCGAAACACGTGCCACGCCAAGCGCAGTCCCCATACCGCGACGATGACGGTCACCAGCAGCCGGCGCCATCCCTCCCCGGTTCCCACCACGCCCGACACGAGTGCGATGAGGACGAAACCTCCCCCCCACGTCACGTCGACGACGCTGTGCCGCCCGATCCTGCTGCCGACGAGTGCGGTAACGATCATCAGAACGGCGGTGGCGAGCAGCGCGGAACCGGACACGGTCAGGAACTCGGACCGATCGAATGCATTCACGGTTCGGTACCTACCCAGACAGGTCGAACGGGATCGAAGTCGACCTGCCCGTCGGGTCCGGGGCGCACCGACAGTATCTGGTCGACGCCCATTCGGCCCTCGCGGAACGCCATGCCTCCGCCGACGAGATACAGCCGCCAGACGCGTGCGACCTCCTCTCCGACGAGCTCGACGACGTCGTCCCAGCGCGCCTCGAATCGCTCGGTCCACACGTCCACCGTTCGCACGTAGTGCTCACGCATCGCATGGACGTCGCGCACTTCGAGTCCGGCTTCCTCGATCATCGCGACGGTCCGACCGACGGGACGCATGTACATGTCCGGAGCGATGAACTGCTCGATGAACGCACCTCCGCCCGGATTGTCACCTTCTTTGCGGGACATCTGCTGGATCAACACCCGCCCGCCCGGCCGCACGTTGCGGTGCAACGCAGCGGTGTACGTGGGGTAGTTCGACTCACCCACGTGCTCGCCCATCTCGATGGACGCGACCGCGTCGAACGGACCGTCGGGGATCTCGCGGTAGTCCTGGATCCTGATCTCGACGCGGTCCTGTAGTCCTCGGTCGGCAATTCGCTTGTCGATGAACGCCTTCTGCTCACGCGAGATCGTGACGCCGACGACGTGGGCGCCGTATTCCTGTGCCGCGTGCAGACTCAACGAACCCCAACCGCAGCCCACGTCGAGGAATCGCTGACCGGGAGCGGTGTCCAGGCCGATCTTGCGGCACACGAGGTCGAGCTTGTCCGTCTGTGCGTCGTCGAGGGTGTACGTGGGTGCGGTGGACGTCCAGTACCCCGACGAGTACGCCATGTGGGAATCGAGCACCAGTTCGTAGAAGTCGTTCGACAGGTCGTAGTGGTGGCTGATCGCGGCGCGGTCCCGCACCAGCGAATGCAGCCTGCCCTTGACGACCGCCTGCGACGCAGGCGGGGCGAGAGGACGACCGAACACTCCGAGTTCACGGGCCAACTTGGCGAGCTTCAGCAGCGCCGCGGGTGACGGACGAACGGCCGACAGCTTCCTCGCTCGAACTTCGCTCCACACGTGGGCGAGGGCAGCTCCGAGGTCACCGTCGACGTCGAGTTCGTCCAGTACGTAGGACTGCGCCGCACCCAACTCCCCCGGGTTCCACAGCAGTCGCCGCAGAACGTTCGGCGACTTCAGGTGTACGTCGGGGGCGCCGACGGTCCCGGCGACACTGCCGTCCCATGCGTGCAAGCGCACCGGCAGATTCCCTCCGACATAGGGCGCCACCAACTCCGCGATACGCGGTGCAACTCCAGCGGTGCTCATCTGTCTCCCCTACGGTCCAGAACGATCTGCTGCACATCGAGATACCCGGAGCGGAAGCCCGCTTCCGAGTAGCACAGATAGAAGTGCCACATTCGGTCGAATGTCCGATCGAACCCCAACTCCGACGTCTCGGCGCGGCGGGCGGTGAACTCCACGTCCCACCTCCGCAGGGTCCGTGCGTAATGGTCGCCCATCGACAATCGCTCGCGCACACGGAGAGTCGTGTGACTCTCGGTGACCTCGTCGATCGCGCGCAGCGATGGCAGGAACCCACCGGGGAAGATGTACTTGTGCACCCAGGTGTAGGTGTTCCGGGTGGCCAGCATCCGATCGTGCGGCATCGTGATCGCCTGGATCGCCACTCTCCCACCGGGCGCGAGAACCCTGTCGATGGTCCGAAAGTACGTACCCCAGTATTCGTGTCCGACCGCCTCGATCATCTCGACCGACACCACCGCGTCGTATTCACCGTCGACCATGCGGTAATCGAGTAGGTCGACCTGGACCCGTTCCGAGTACCCGGCGTCGGCGATACGCTTGCAGGCGAGTTCCTGCTGCTCGGTGGACAACGTCACCGAGCGCACCGTCGCCCCCCGCGCCGCCGCACGGATGGCCAGTTCACCCCAGCCCGTGCCGATTTCCAGTACGCGGCTTCCTTCTCCGACGCGGGCGCGGTCGAGCAACCTGTCGATCTTGCGTCGCTGCGCTTCCGCGAGCGGTTCGCCGTCCTCACGGGTGCCCCCGGACGCGAACAGCGCGCTCGAGTAGGTCATGGTCTCGTCGAGGAACAGTTCGAACAGGTCGTTGGACAGGTCGTAGTGTCGCGAGATGTTGGATCGAGTGTTGTCGGTCGTGTTCCGCTCCGCACGTGGGGGTTTCGGCACGTACAGGCCGCGGAGACGCTGCAGCGATCTCGGAATCAACGTTGCCATCCGAGTGGCGAACACTTCGAGTACCGCGGTCAGGTCTTCCGCGTCCCAGTCCCCTGCCATGTACGCCTCACCGAACCCGATGAGTCCGCTCTGGCCTACTCGCGCAGCGAAGTCGGCGGGCCGCACGATATGCATCACCGGGGATTCGGGGCCGCCGCCACCGATCACGCTGCCGTCGGCGAAGCGAGCCCGAAGTGGCAGCGTTCCCACTGCGCGGCGAAACAGGAAGTCGGCGACCGGCGCGGCGACCTTTGCCTTCGTCCCTGCCGGCACGAAAGCGATGCCTGGCCAATTGTGTGTGTCCACGTCGGACTTCGATCGAACGACGGTTGTCATCGTGTTGCCTTTCGTACAGCGGGTGCTTTCGGACGTGGAACGATCGGTAGACCCCTCGCCCACAGCCGAATTCCTTGCCAGCGAATCTGTGCCACCACACGCGCGGGCGCGAGCGGAACCGAAACTGCCGATGCCAGCACCGATCGAGTGGTGGCAGGCCTTCGGTGCCCGGTCACGCTCGCCACAAAGGGCGGTGCGCCTTCGCGTTCGAGAACGATGGAGAGCGCCAGCGTCGAGTCCGGCTCGGGTAGTTTCATCCGGTATTCGCCACTGACATCGTTGAACGGAGAGACGTAGAACTCTTTACGTGCTCGCGCCGCGCCCACGTCGTCGGTGTGCAGCAGATAGGCGTATCGCTCACCGTAGGTGTTGTGGACTTCAGCGACGACGCACACGAGCCTGTCCTCCCGGTCGTGACACCAGAAGACGCTGAGCGGGTTGAACGTGTGTCCGAGCACTCGGGCGCTGGCGAGCATCGTGATCCGTCCGCCGCCGAGGTCGATGCCCTGGTCCGCCAGAAACGCGTCGATGTTCTGCCGGATGGACTTCGAGGGGTCACCGATGTGATCGCTCGCGTGGAACGTCGCGAGTGGCCGGATCCACCGCGGAAACGCGGGCAGACGGTCGAGGTCGACGAACCAACTGTAACTGCGGTAGCGAAACTTGTTTCGTATCGGCGCCGTGCGCACGTGCACGATGGTCGTCGAGAAGATGGCGTTGGCGTGCGTCACGTCCACTGCCCGCCCACACGTTCGGCAGCCACCCGACCTGATTCCGCACCGTCCTCGTGAAAGCCCCAACCGTGGTACGCACCCGCGAAAGCCACAGTGTCGGTGTTCAATTCCGGGAGCCTGCGTTGAGCTTCGAGCGACGCGGGCGTGTACTGCGGGTGCTCGTACGTCATCTCGTCGAGAACGGTCGACGGGTCGACGACGTGAGATCCACCGAGTGTCACCAGGAATCGCTGCGAGCCTGCCAGCCTCTGCAGTCTCGTCATGTCGTAGCTGACGAGAACGCTGTCCGGCTGCGCGCCGCATTCCGGAATTCGGTAGTTCCACGACGCCCGCGCCCTCGGCGTCGCCGGAAGTACCGCCTCGTCGGTGTGGAGCTGAGTGTGATTGATGGAGTACGGCATCGACCCGAGCACCGAGTGCTCGAGCGCGGTGGGGTCGGCGAGCATCTTCAGCGCCTGGTGGGGATGTACCGCGATGACGACGGCGTCGTAGCGTTCCAGCACGTCGCGAGAATCGCGGATGTCGACTCCGTCGACGTGTCGGTACACCGCGTGTACCGCTGTACTCGTGCGGATCTCGTCGATGTGCGCGGCGACGCGCTCGACGTAGCGCGCCGAGCCGCCGGTCACCGTGCGCCAGACCGGAGAGCCCGTCACGCTGAGCATGCCGTGGTGTTCGAGAAAGGTGAACAGATATCGCGCCGGATAGTTCAGGGCCGTGCCCGGATCACACGACCACACCGCCGAGACGAGTGGAGCCATGAAATGCGCGGTGAAGTATTCGGAGAAGCGCGTGCGACCGAGGAAATCGGCCAGAGTTTCGTCGGAGACAGTGCTGTCGGTCTCTCGCAGCAACTCCGTCGCGGTCCGGTGGAATCGCGTGATTTCGCGCAGCATCTTCAGATACCGAGGGCGGGCGAACGTCCGTACCGATGGAAGAATCCCTCGGACCCCCTGGCCACCGGAGTATTCGAGGCCACAACCGTCGCACCGAATCGACATGCTCATGTCGGATTCCTGCGTGGGCACGTTCAACTCGGCGAAGAGACGGAGCAGAGTCGGATACGTCCGGTCGTTGTGGACGATGAAGCCGGTGTCGACGCCCACACCGTCGACATCATGTGTATCGGCATGACCGCCGAGCCTGTCGTCGGCCTCGTACAGAGTCACGTGCGCGGACTTCGACAACACGTACGCCGCAGTCAAACCCGCGACACCACTACCTACGACCGCCACACGCCGACGCGTCACGACGACACTCCGTTTTCTTCAGAGGGGACACGCGCGATGATGTCCATCGCGAATTTCGTCGTTCTCTCTACCCATGTGCGCGACTTTCGAATCATGAAGTGACCGCCGTCCATGTCCACGAACGTCGCATCGACACCCCGCCTGCGTGCGGACTCGACTTCAGCCGACGACTTTCGCGGATCCGTCCAACTGTCGTCGCGCCCGTGGAGGACCCGCACCGATCGGTCGGACTGGATGTTCGCCAGCTCGTCGCCGTCGGGCCACCACGGCGCGAGCGCCACGAGGCCCAGGACCCCCGGATCGTGGCCGACGGCGGCTGCCGTCCGCCCGCCCATCGAGTGCCCGACGACCACCACCGGCACACCGGGGTGCTCGTCTCGAATCCGTAGCAACGCCCACCGGGCGTCACGAACGGGGCTGCGTTCGACACCGTTCCATCCGCGGAACCGGTACTGCAGTTGGTGTACTGCTACGCCATCGGCTCGGCCGGCACGCCGCAGCGCCCACGTGAACTGCCACATGCGCAGTCCCGACAGATGCCAGGGCCTACTGGGCGCGTGGCTGTCCACTTTGCCTCCGTGCAGGACGAGGACGACGGCGCGGACAGTGCCGCGCGGACTGGGGCCGGACCACAACTTCGGCGTGGCGATCTTGCTCATGATCACTATTCGACACCATCGCTGCCACGGGTTGGATTCTTGCGATGCCAGGCGATTGTGAGGTGAATTACAGGCTTCGGGCAAGAAAAAACCGGGTCGGAAAGCGTGTGCTTTCCGACCCGGTCTCGGTGGAGCTGCCGGGAATCGAACCCGGGTCCTCCGCTGTATCACCAGGGCTTCTCCGTGTGCAGTCTGCTATGCCTCTACTTGGATCTCCTGATCTCGCAAACAAGCCAGGATGACGATCCCAGCCACTGTTTGATGTTCCTCATCACTCCGTGGCCGAGTGAATCGGTAAGCCCTCTAGCTGATGCCAGTACCCGGGTCGAGGGCGAACCCGGACTGACAGACACGCCAGTCGCTACTTAGGCAGCGAGTGCGTAGTCGCGCTGATTGGAATCGGCGCTTATATGTTTGCGATGACGCTTACGGTGGTCTCTCGCCTGCACCGACACGCTTCCCCTGACTCAACATACAGAGTCGAAACCGTTCAGCCCCGTACGTCCCCAGCACTCTGCCGGGGCTTGTCAGTGTAACGCGTCCCCCGGACAGAATCATCCCGATATACGGCGCGCGTCACTATGCGCGGTCGACCAGGGCAACGACGCGTTGCAACTGACGCCCTGCGATCACCTTGCGGGCGGGCAGCGATCCGTACCAGAAGGCGCGGCCTGCGAGGCCGCGAGGAAAGAAGTCGATGCGTTGCTCGAGCCGCGTTCCCCCGCCTGCAGACACCACCGAATACTGCATCCACGCGTTCCCGGGCAACGTAGCAGTGGAACGTAGCCTGATGTCACCGTCCGAATCACTGCCGTCCGAATCACTGCCGTCCGACGCACCGCCGTCCGACGCACCGCGCTCGATCTGCCAGTTCTCGGCGCTGCCTGCTGCTACGGCCTTGCCCACACGGCTGCGGATCTCGTCGGCCCCGCTCCCGAGGTAGACGCTGCGCACGTCGGTGAAGACGGTTTCTCCCGCCCAATCGGGGTCGGAAGGAAGAGGATCCGACGGGGCCGACACGGTCGACGTCCACGTCGACTCCGACTCGCCGTCGTCGATGGTGCGTAGAGCCAGCCGAACCGCATCGCGGTACGGCGTCAGACCACCCTCCGGTCGTTCGACGACGGCGTCGATATCGGTTTCGTGGGCCACCGCGTCGAACTGCAGTGATTCGATGAGCGGCATCGCCAGTCCCCTCGGAATCGGGGTCACCAGACCGATCCAATGGCCGGCCAGCCGCGGGGTGAGAACCGGCAGTACCACCATCTGGCGCTTACGGAGCCCTGCAACGTCCGCGTAGATGTTCATCATCTCGCCGTACTCCATCACGTCCGGGCCGCCGACGTCGTAGGTCCTGCTCTCGGGAAGGTCCGCGTCCGCAGCTCCGAGGAGGTAGTGCAAGATGTCGCGCACTGCGATCGGCTGAATCTTGTTGTGGACCCAGCGCGGTGTCGTCATGACCGGCAGCCTGTTGGTGAGGTGGCGAATCATCTCGAACGACGCCGATCCCGCACCGATGACCACTCCGGCCTGGAGGACGAAGGTCGGCACTTCGGACTCGCACAGAATCGTGCCGACCTCGGCGCGCGATTCCAGGTGCTCGGAAAGCTCCCCCGACTGGGGGTGCAGCCCGCCGAGATAGACGATCCTCGACACTCCGGCCTCCGCGGCGACCGCAGCGACGTTCTCGGCGCTCTCACGCTCGGTCTTCTTGAAGTCGCCGCCGCCGGAACCCATCGAGTGCACGAGGTAGTAGACGACATCGACGTCGGCGAACGCCTTCTTCAGCGAATCGCGGTCACCCAGATCTCCCTGGGCGATCTCGACGTCGTCCGCCCACGGCACTCCCTGGAGCTTGTCGGGGGTGCGGGCCAACACCCGAACCGTGAATCCCGCGTCCAGAAGTCGCGGAGCGAGCCTGCCGCCGAGGTAACCGGTCGCTCCGGTGACGAGGACACGGCGGGCATCGGGGCTGCTGTTGGCGTTCATCGTCTATCGATACCCCCGCGGGGGTATCTCAACCCGATCTCACCTGGCCCGTCGACGTCGGCCGATCAACCCAGGGCGATCAGACCCACCGCGCCGAGAGCGACGACCATCCCAACCTGCTGCAGTCTGCCGACACGCTCGCCGAGCATGACCATCGCCAGGAGCACGGTCGCCGCGGGATACAGCGATGCGATGACACTGACCAAGGACAGCAACCCACCCTGGTACGCGTAGAGCAGGGCGGCGTTCGCCACGACGTCGAGAATGCCGACGAACGCAGCGAGCTTCAGCACACTGCCGTGCGGCAGCGCGAAATGACCGGAGGCGAGCGCAACACACCACACCACCGCCGTCGCCGACGCGCGAGATGCCGCCAGCGGCCACAATCCCGATCCGTCGCCGATCTGATGGAGGCAGATGAACGCGAGCGCGAACGTGACACCCGATCCGACGGTCAACCACGCCACCGTCGGGGTGAATTTCATCTCGCGACCACCGGCTACTTCACCCGTCGTGTCGTCGGGAGACTCCTTGCTGACGAGGAGAACCGCGATCAACGCCAATGCGATACCCACGAATGCGAGCGCACCCGGACGCTCCCCGATCGCGAATCCGGCGACGACGGGTATGCCCGCCACCAGCACGGCGGTCAGCGGAGACACGACCGCCATCGGGCCTGACGCGAGCGCGAGGTAGAACCACCAGACGGCCAGGCCACCTGCCACTCCCGACGCCAAGCCCCACAGAATGGGCACCAAAGAGATCTGGCCCCCGACGAACGGCGCCACGATCAGCACGATCACCAACGAGAACGGGTAGGAGACGATCACCACTCGCAGGGCCGCCACCCGACGGGACGCCACACCCCCGACGAAATCGCTGACGCCGTATCCCACCGCGGCGACGAGTGCGAGCAGGATCGCGGTCAGCGCGAACCCCTCACCGCTCGCCCCTCACCGCATACCCCCTCACCGCATACCCTTGATGCGGCGGCCGAGTTCCCTGGCCACTTCACGCTCGGCGGTGCGACGGGCCAGGTCCTGGCGCTTGTCGTAGTCCTGCTTACCCTTCGCGAGGGCAAGTTCGACCTTGACCTTGCCGTCGGAAAAGTACATCGACAACGGTACGAGGGTCAGCGACCCTTCTTTCGTCTTCCCGACGAGTCGCTCGATCTCGCGCTTGTGCAGCAACAGTTTTCGGGTGCGTCTGGGCGCATGGTTGGTCCAACTCCCCTGCGTGTACTCGGGGATGTGCAGCCCGCGCAACCAGATCTCGCCGTCGTCGACCGTCGCGAACGAGTCCGCAAGCGACGCTTTGCCTTCACGCAGGCTCTTCACCTCGGTGCCCACGAGCGCGATACCGGCCTCGTAGACGTCGAGAATCGAGTAGTGGTGGCGCGCCTTGCGGTTCGTCGCAATGGCCTTGCGGCCCTTCTCTTTCACTTCAGGGCCCTTTCTCGAGCGCTGTTCGTCCGTGCGTACGCGCTCTCTGCGCTGTCCGCTCCAGCATAGAACCGTGTCGCAAGCACTTTTCTTCCGGATGGACTCGGCCGAATCGGGAACCTACTCGCGGACGTACAACCGCAACGTGATGTACGCGGTGACCGACGCCATACCGATGCCGACGAGCGCCAGGAACGGAGAGACGAGCAGAACGTCGCTGTTGGAGATTCGGGCGAGAATGTTGGCGTCGTACACCTCCGACAACACGTCGTCGATGAAGAGGTTCTTCGCGGTGAACAGCCCCGCAATCGCGAGCCCGGATCCGATCAGCGCAGCCACCACGGCTTCGAGCAGGAAGGGCAGCTGGGTGTACCACCTGGTTGCACCGACGAGTCGCATGATTCCCACCTCGGTGCGGCGGGTGAACGCCGCGATCTGAACCATGTTCGCGATCAACAGAACCGCGGCCACGGCTTGAACGATCGCGATGGCGAATGCTGCGTTGCGTACACCGTTGAGCACACTGAACAGACGCTCGACCAGGTCTCGCTGGTTGAGCACGCTCTGCACTCCCGGCTGACCGGCGAAGTTGTCGTTGATGACGCCGAAGCGTTCGGGATCACTGAGCTTGACCTTGAAAGAGGCCGGGAAGCTGTCCGGGCTGACCAGCTCCGCGAGTTCCGGTTGATCCTTGAACACGCGCTCGGTCGCATCTTTGACTGCGTCGTCGCGGTTGAGGTACTGAACCGACACCACGGACGGTGTCTGCTCGAGTTCGCTGCGCAACGTGGAGCACGTGGATTCCGCGCAGTCCGGATCGGTCGCCGAGATGTCGTCGGTGAGGAAGATCTGTACTTCGACGCGGTCCAGGAAGATCTGCTGCGTCTTGCCCGCCATCTGCACCACGAGCAGTCCGCCTCCGAACAGGCCGAGCGAAATGGCCGTCGTCAGAATCATGGCGATGGTCATGGTGATGTTGCGGCGAAGTCCGGTCAGGACTTCGCTGAAAATGAAACTTGCGCGCATCGGGGAATCCGGGCCCTTCGGTGGTGTCTGCAGTCGTCGATGTCTGTAGTCGTCGATGTCTGTAGTCGTGGCGGCAGAAGTGCGGCGGCGTACTACCTACCGACGCCGTAGACCCCTCGGGCCTCGTCACGCACCACTCTGCCGTTGTCCAGTTCGATGACCCGCCGACGCATCGAGTCGACGATGTGGTTGTCGTGGGTCGCCATCAGCACCGTCGTTCCGGTCCTGTTGATCCGCTCGAGCAGCATCATGATGTCCTGGCTCGTGTCCGGATCGAGGTTTCCCGTCGGTTCGTCGGCCAGCAGCACCAGTGGGCGGTTCACGAAGGCCCGGGCGATGGCGACGCGCTGTTGCTCACCACCGGACAGCTCCGTGGGCAGTCGATCCGACTTGCCGCCGAGCCCGACCAGATCCAGGACCTCGGGCACCGTCCGCTTGATCATCGATCGCGGCTTGCCGATGACCTCGAGCGCGAAGGCCACGTTCTCCACGACCGTCTTCTGCTGCAACAGACGGAAGTCCTGGAACACGCACCCCATGCTCTGTCTGAGCTTCGGCACGCGCCGCGAGGACAACCGGTTCACGTGGAAGTCCGCGACGTGGATGTCGCCGGAGGTGGGTGTCTCCTCCTTCAGGAGAAGGCGCATGAACGTCGACTTCCCGGATCCCGACGGTCCGATGAGAAACACGAAGTCGCCCTTGTCCACCGACACCGTGACGTCGTCCAACGCCGGCCTGGTGGATGTCTTGTAGGACTTGGAGACATTCGA
Organism: Rhodococcus sp. 06-156-4; assembly: GCF_002259345.1. Classification (NCBI taxonomy): domain Bacteria; kingdom Bacillati; phylum Actinomycetota; class Actinomycetes; order Mycobacteriales; family Nocardiaceae; genus Rhodococcus; species Rhodococcus sp. 06-156-4. The sequence goes on from NZ_NPGB01000026.1 coordinate 32,123, forward strand.
GGTGCTGATCACGGGTCGCCAGTGTAGCCCTTACCTACCGGTAACCGACTCGGCTCGACATGTGTGTTGCCTGAGGAATCCTAGGGAGATCCGGTGGCCGTCGGGGCCTGCGGAGCAGGGGGTAGCAGGGACCGCAGTTGCGGCGGCACCGTCAGCCCCGGCAGGTACGTCGGATCCTGCGTTGCCGACGTACCGGTCTGCCCTGTGGGCGATCCGGGGTCACCCGACCCCCCGGGCGCGCCGGACTGCTCGTCGGTGGCGGACGGATCGACCGTGGTGGTCGGAGAAGGAGTGGACGTGTACGTCGGCTGGTACGTCTGTTGCGGCGCTTGCGTCGGGTAGCTCCCCGGGTCGACCGCCGTCGGTCCTTGAACGTCTTCTCGCTGCGCGGTGACGACCTCGTCCACCTGTACGTACAGCAGTCCGGTCAGAACGAAGCAGACACCGAAGAACAACGTCGACGTCCGCACGCCACGAATGCGGTTCGGAATTCTCCAGCTTCTCCAGTTACGTGGCTGCGCGTCGGTGTCCGTGTCCGGTCGAGGTTCGGTCACAGCTCCTCCTCGCGATCCCGGCGGGCGCCGTCCGGTGCGACTCCTGCGGTCGACACGTCCGGGCTGACGCTGATGCCCTCGGGCTGCAGCGCTGCTGCCACCCGAACACGTAGTTCCCGGCCGACCTGAAACTGCTTGCCGGGAAGAGTCCGAGCCACGAGCCGCACGTTGACCTGGTCGACCTCGATGGATTCGACCCCCATGACGGTCGGCTCGTCCAGCAGCAGCGGCCGCAGACGGCGGTCCTCGAATGCCGTGTGTCCCACGCGGCGGAGGATCTCGTTGACCCGGTTCAAGTCCGCGATGGACGGGATCGGCACGTCCACGACAGCGCGTGCCCAGTCCTTGGAGAGATTGATGGCTTTGACGATCTGGCCGTTGGGGACAGTGATGACTTCCCCGTCGACACTCCGAACGCGGGTGACGCGCAGCGTCACGTCCTCGACGGTGCCTTCCGCATCCTCCGCCGAGCCGTTGACGGCGATCTGCACGACATCACCGAACCCGTACTGCCGTTCGGTGATGATGAAGAATCCGGCCAGGATGTCCTGCACGACCCGCTGCGCACCGAAACCCAGTGCCGCACCGATCACCGTCGCGGGAGCGACGAGGCCACCGACGCCGAAGCCGAGCCTCCTGAGCACCTCGATGGTCACCAGGATGTAGACGAGAGTGACAGCGACCCAGGTGATCACCTGCGCGAGTGCGTGCCGATGCTTTGCTGCCTCGGACCGCACCAGGGCATCGCTGTGTTGATAGTTGGAGTCGATGCGGGAGGTGATCCGCGTACCTGTCCACGTGATGAGACGCGCGACCAGGAGTCCTCCGAGGATGTACAGCACAATTCCGAGGCCGTTGAGTTGGACCTCCGGTGTTACCGAGAACGACAGTGCTGTGTTCATCGTGTGTCTACTCGTCCCCCCGCATACGCCATCGAATTCCTGCTTCCAGGAAACCATCGATGTCGCCGTCGAGCACGGTGGAGGGGTTGTTGACCTCGTACTCGGTGCGCAGATCCTTGACCATCTGGTATGGATGCAGCACGTAGGAGCGCATCTGGTTACCCCAGGAACTTCCGCCGTCGCCCTTGAGGGCGTCCATCTCGGCGCGCTCTTCCTTGCGCTTGACCTCGAGCAGCTTGGCCTGGAGGACCCGCATCGCGGACACCTTGTTCTGCAGCTGCGACTTCTCGTTCTGACACGTCACGACGATTCCTGTGGGAATGTGCGTCAGACGCACGGCCGAGTCCGTGGTGTTGACGGACTGTCCGCCCGGACCGCTGGACCGATAGACGTCGACTCGGATGTTACCCTCGGGAATCTCGATGTGATCGGTCGTCTCGACGACCGGAAGCACCTCGACCTCGGCGAACGAGGTCTGCCGTCGTCCCTGGTTGTCGAACGGGCTGATTCTGACGAGGCGGTGGGTGCCCTGCTCGACCGACAGCGTGCCGTAGGTGTATGGAGCCTTCACCGCGAAGGTAGCGCTCTTGATTCCGGCCTCTTCGGCGTAGGACGTGTCGTAGACCTCGACGCCGTAGCCGTGCTTCTCCGCCCAGCGGATGTACATGCGCATGAGCATCTCGGCCCAGTCCGCGGCGTCGATGCCGCCTGCACCGGAACGAATGTTGACGAGCGCGTCACGTTGGTCGTACTCACCGGAGAGAAGCGTGCGCACCTCGGCCGCGGCGATGTCCTCGCGCAGCGATGCCCGCTCGGCGTCGGCATCGGCCGTCGCCGACGCTGCTGCGTCGCCTTCTTCTCCTTCGGCCAGCTCGTAGAGCACCGGCAGATCCTCGAGGCGCCCCCGCAGTTCCTCGACGCGGCGGAGTTCGGCCTGCGCGTGCGAGAGCTGACTGGTGACCTGCTGAGCGTGTTCCTGGTCGTTCCACAGGTCCGGCGACGCAGCCTGATGTTCGAGCTCGTCGATCCGGCGACGTAGTTCCTCGACGTCGAGAACCGACTCGATCGTCGTGAGGGTGATGTCGAGTTCGTTCAGGTCCGCGGAGACGTCAGGATGCACGAGATCGAAGTTTACCGGCCGCGGCGCGCTCGCCCGACCAACGCTGCCCGACGAGCAGGATTTCTACGGTGCCGACGGGCCCTTCAAGGGCGTGAGCAGGCACGGCAGTGGATCGCGAGCCCTGGCCCGAACGTCGATCTCCTGTTAGTTTTCTCGGCATCGACACATACGCATGCGACCATGCCGCGCACCCCCTGCTGTTGGTTGCGCGCCTCCACGTCGATTTCTGCAGGACCGGCGCCAGTCTCTGTCGCTGACCACGGTTCACCCCAACCGCAGGGGTGCCCACAGTCGGCGCCATCTGCGCAGCCCCACCCCACGCAGAAATTTCTGGAGGAGAATCGATGTCGGTCACCGACGAGTACCTGAAGAACAACGAGGCGTACGCGGCACAGTTCACCGGACCGCTCCCGCTTCCACCGTCGAAGAACGTTGCGGTGGTGGCATGCATGGACGCGCGTCTCGACGTCTACCGCATTCTCGGATTGAACGAAGGCGAGGCGCACGTCATCCGCAACGCAGGTGGCGTCGTCACCGACGACGAGATTCGGTCGCTCGCCATCAGTCAGCGTCTGCTCGGGACCAAGGAGATCATTCTGATTCACCACACCGACTGCGGAATGCTGACGTTCACCGACGACGAATTCAAGAACGGCATCCAGGACGAGATCGGCATCAAGCCCAACTGGGCAGCCGAAGCGTTCCCCGACCTCGACGCCGACGTGCGGCAGTCGCTCGCGCGGATCGAGCAGAGCCCGTTCGTGACCAAGCACGACTCGGTGCGCGGATTCGTCTTCGACGTCGCGACCGGGAAGTTGAACGAAGTCACCGCCTGACGTGCACAGCGCCCGGGGTGACGGTGCCACCGACACCCCGGGCATTAGTGTTTGACGCGTGACTTCTTCTGCCGCTGACCTGCAGCTCGCACTGTCCATCGCCGACCGGGCCGACGTCATCACGCGGGATCGTTTTCTCGCTCTCGACCTGGTGGTCGACGACAAACCCGACCTGAGCCCGGTCAGCGACGCCGACCTCGCCGTCGAGAACAAGGTGAGGTCCATCCTCCAGGACGAGCGGCCGGACGATTCCGTCCTGGGCGAAGAGTTCGGTGGCGACGCTGTCTTCGACGGGCGCCAATGGGTCGTCGACCCGATCGACGGAACCAAGAATTTCGTGCGAGGTGTGCCGATCTGGGCCACGCTCGTCGCGTTGCTCGAAGACGGCATTCCGGTGGTGGGCGTGATCAGTGCTCCGTTGCTGAACCGGCGCTGGTGGGCGTCGAAGGACGGGGGCGCGTGGACGTCCTACGACGGCGGCGAACCTCGTTCCATCACAGTATCGTCGGTTCGCGAACTGAGCTCTGCCAGTTTGAGTTTCGCGAGCCTGTCCGGCTGGAAGGAGCGTGGGCTGCGAGATCGATTCGTCGACCTGACGGACGAGGTGTGGCGGGTTCGCGGGTACGGCGACTTCTTCTCCTACTGCCTCCTCGCCGAGGGCACCCTCGACATCGCGACCGAACCCGAGGTGTCGCTGTGGGACCTGGCACCCCTGGACATCCTGGTTCGGGAAGCAGGTGGGCGCTTCTCCTCACTCGACGGCGCCGCAGGCCCGCACGGCGGAAGCGCAGTGGCCACCAACGCCCTTCTCCACGACGAGGTTCTGACGCGGCTCCGCCGCACGTGAGTGGAAATCCAGGCCGGGGCCAGGAGCGGAGCCTGCGGAGCGACCAGAAGACGCGACATTTCCACTCACAGGAAAGCTGCGAACAGCAATGCCAACAACGGGGTGATGCCCTGGATCACGGCCGGGCGGAAGTACTTCCGCCCGCCGGTGGCCAGCACGAATGCGGCACCGACGATGCTGAGGCACGAGAACACGACGATTGCGTCCCCGGCGTCGCCTCCGAGGAACAGGCCCACGACGATTCCCACTGCCAGAAACAGGTTGTAGAAGCCCTGATTGAAGGCCATCGGGCGGACCACATCGGCGTCGGCCTGACTGGCGACTCCGAATCGGCGCCAGACGGCTGGCTTGGTCCACGCGACGGATTCCATGAAGAAGATGACCACGTGCAGCGCGGCGGCGACGGCAGCGAAGATCGAAGCGATGACAGGCATGCTCGAATGCTCCCACAACGGGCGTGACGTGCGCGAAGGGCCAACTTCTTACTCGGGAGTAGACAGCTAACTTACCCGGGAGTAAGATAGATCCCGTCCGAGCCCGACGCCGAGAAACAGCTGGTGATCATGAGCAAGCAAGACAGTGTCATCGAGACGAAGCGCAAGGCGCCTCGCGATACATCCGCAGTTGGCCTCAACCCGTTCAAGCGAGACGCCATCGGCACCGCCATGCGCGTGCTCACGGCTATCACCGGGTCCGATCTCGCGGAGAAGTACAACCTTCGCCAGACCATCGACCGCGTGACGTACGAGAGCACCAAGACGGGTTTCAAGACCCTCGGCGCCGCCAACCGCACGTTCGCGAAGGTCACCGGAGGCGACAAGCCGAAACGCCTCGAGGACGCCGCGGTCAAGAACCTCGACTACTTCGACCTCACTCCGGACGACGAGCAGCGCATGATCGTCGAGACCGTCAAGGAGTTCGCCGAGGAGATCCTCCGACCCGCAGCGCACGACGCAGATGCGGCAGCATCGTCGCCCGAGGATCTCGTTCGTCGCTCTGCTGAACTCGGCATCACCTTCATCAACGTTCCCGAAGAACTCGACGGCGCGGCCACCGAGCGTGGCGCCGTCACCAACGCATTGGTGGCGGAAGCGCTTGCCCACGGCGACCTCGGACTCGCGCTTCCCATCCTCGCGCCGAGCGGTGTCGCGGTCGCGTTGACGCAGTGGGGCACCGACGCGCAGCAGAAGACGTACCTGCCCGCGTTCGTCGGTGAGAAGGTCCCGGGTGCGGCCGTCGTGGTCAACGAGCCGCGTGCACTGTTCGACCCGTTCGCTCTGCAGACCAAGGCCGTGCGCTCCCCCAGCGGATTCAAGCTCAACGGCGTCAAGAGCGTCGTGCCTGCCGCGGGTAGCTCCGAACTGTTCGTCGTTGCCGCCGAACTCGAAGGCAGGCCTGCGTTCTTCATCGTCGAGTCCGACACCAAGGGTCTCGTCGTCGAAGCCGATCCGAGCATGGGTCTGCGTGCCGCCGGCCTCGGTCGACTCGTACTGACCGACGTCGCGGTTCCGGAATCCGCACTGCTCGGTGATGGTGACGCAGATCAGCGCGCACTCGACTACGCCGACGCCATCAGCCTTGCCCGGCTCGGCTGGTCCGCTCTCGCAGTCGGCGCAGGCCAGGCCGTCCTCGACTACGTGATTCCGTACGTGAACGAGCGCGAGGCGTTCGGCGAGCCGATCAGCAACCGCCAGGCAGTTGCGTTCATGGTCGCCAACATCGCGATCGAGCTGGACGGGCTGCGCTTGGTCACTCTTCGCGGCGCATCGCGAGCCGAGCAGGGCAAGTCGTTCGCACGTGAAGCAGCACTCGCCCGCCGCCTCGCCGCCGAGAAGGGCATGCAGATCGGTTCCGACGGTGTGCAGTTGCTCGGCGGACACGGATTCACCAAGGAACATCCGGTCGAACGCTGGTACCGCGATCTCCGCGCTGTCGGTGTCACCGAGGGCATCGTCCTCATCTGATTCGCCCCCATCCTCGTAGGCAACTCATCGGTCAAGGACTGAACTCATGATCAATCTAGAACTTCCCAAGAAGCTTCGGGCACAGGCGAATCAGGCTCACCAGGTTGCGGCCGAGATCTTCCGCCCGATCTCTCGCAAGTACGACCTCGCCGAGCACGAGTACCCCGTCGAACTCGACACCATGGCATCCATGGTGGAGGGAATGTCCGACGCCGGTACCGAGGTCGGCGGCGCTGCTGGTGGCCGGGAGAAGGACAGCGAAAGCGCTTCGAAGCCCAGCAAGACCGCCAATGCCAACGGCGGCAACATGGCTGCGTTGGTCAACGTCATCGAAACCTGCTGGGGCGATGTCGGTTTGACACTGTCCATTCCGTACCAGGGCCTCGGCAACTCCGCCATCGCGGCCGTGTCCACCGACGAGCAGCTCGAACGCTTCGGCAAGGTGTGGGCATCGATGGCCATCACCGAACCGAGCTTCGGCTCGGACTCCGCTGCCGTGACGACGACTGCGGTGCTCGACGGAGACGAGTGGGTCCTCAACGGCGAGAAGATCTACGTCACCGCCGGTGAACGCTCGACGCACATCGTGGTGTGGGCGAGTGTCGACCGTTCCAAGGGCCGCGCGGCGATCAAGTCCTTCGTCGTACCGCGTGACGCACCGGGCCTGAGTGTTGCTCGGCTCGAGCACAAGCTCGGTATCAAGGCGTCGGACACCGCCGCTCTCCTGCTCGAGGATTGCCGAATCCCGAAGGACAACCTCCTCGGTTCCGCCGAGGTGAACACCGAGAAGGGTTTTGCGGGCGTCATGCAGACGTTCGACAACACTCGCCCGCTCGTCGCAGGTATGGCCATCGGTGTGGCTCGTGCCGCCCTCGAAGAACTGCGCTCCATCCTCGACGAGGCCGGCGTGGAGATCTCGTACACCACTCCCGCCTACAGTCAGCATGCCGCGGCAGCCGAGTTCCTGCGTCTCGAGGCCGATTGGGAGGCGTCTCATCTGCTCGCGCTGCGGGCCGCGTGGATGGCCGACAACAAGGAGCCGAACTCGCTGCAGGCGTCGATGGCCAAAGCGAAGGCCGGCCGCTCGGCCACCGACATCACGCTCAAGGCCGTCGAACTGGCAGGCAGCTACGGCTACTCGGAGCGCCTTCTGCTCGAGAAGTGGAGCCGTGACGCGAAGATTCTCGACATCTTCGAAGGCACCCAGCAGATTCAGCAGTTGATCGTCGCCCGTCGTGTTCTCGGAAAGACATCCGCCGAACTGAAGTGATGCAGTTGTGACGACGTGGCCCCGTAGACCGTGAGGTTCGCGGGGCCACGTCGCGTATCGACGGAAGAATCGGGTGTCCACCGAAAAACTTCTTCGGGTCGTGTCGAAGACGGCGTATCCCGTTCGTCGTCATCATGTACGCAGACAGAAGAGCAATTCGATGGAGGACACCATGAAGTACATGCTGCTGATCAACGCACCGCGTGCCGATTTCGACAACGGATGCACGCCGTCGGACTGGGTGCAGTACGGCAAGGAGATGCAGGACGCAGGCGTATGGGTCACCGGTCACGCACTGGCCGACCTCACGACGGCGACGACCGTGCAGGTCGATTCGTCCGGAGAACGCAGCATCACCGACGGACCGTATGCGGAGACCCGCGAGGTTCTGGGGGGCTTCGAGATCATCGATGTCCCCGACCTCGACGCCGCGTTGGACTGGGCCGCACGGTGCCCCGGTTCCAAGGGCGGGGGCTCCGTCGTCGTGCGTCCTGTCGCCGAGTACTGACGGCGTCACGCCGGTGTCCGACGACGTACGCGCCTCCCTCTCGGACGTCTTCAGGGAGGAGCACGGGCGACTTCTGGCGTCGATGGTGCACCGCTACGGCGACATCGACGTGGCCGAGGAAGTCACCTCGGAAGCGATCGAGGTTGCGTTGCAACGTTGGCCGATCGACGGAGTGCCCACGAAACCCGGCGCCTGGCTGTTGACCACGGCCAGGCGCCGGGCGGTCGATCGCCTCCGCAGAGATCGGACGCTCTCGACCAAGCTGGCGATACTTCAGATCGAGCAGGATCGCGCGGGTATCGGGCAGCGAACCGAGTCGCTCGCGGCCGGCGCCTTCGACGACGACGTGCCCGATGAACGGCTGCAGATGTTCTTCATGTGCGCGCATCCAGCACTGAACGTAGACGACCGAGTTGCGCTCACGTTGCGTTGCCTCGCGCAGCTCACGACCGCCGAGGTGGCCCGGGCTTTCATGATCCCGTCATCGACTGCGGGTCAGCGAATCTCACGGGCCAAGAAGAAGATCCGAGAGGCCCGGGTTCCGTTTCGAATACCCGGCCCCGACGAGCTGCCCGCCAGACTGACGGTGGTGCTGCAGGTCGTGTATTCGATTTTCACCGAGGGGTACGCGGCGTCGAGCGGTGACGACCTGGTCCGTGTCGATCTTGCCGACGAGGCAATCCGGCTCGCCCGTATCCTGCAGGCACTGCTGCCCCGCGAACGGGAAGTGACAGGATTGCTGGCGCTCATGTTGTCGGTTCACGCACGCTCTGCGGCACGAGTGGACGGCGACGGAACGCTCGTGATGCTCGACCAGCAGGACCGGGCCCGGTGGGATCGGGAGATGATCGACGAGGGAGCCGCCCTGACCGTACGGGCGCTGACGGGCGGAGCCGCCGGCCCCTACTCGGTACAGGCCGCGATTGCAGCCCTCCACGTGGAGTCGGAAACGTGGGAGGCCACCGATTGGGCGCAGATCGTGGAACTGTACGGCGTGTTGATGTCGCTCGCCCCGTCTCCCGTCGTCGCTGTGAACCGAGCAGCCGCAATTGCGGTGCGCGACGGGCCGGTCGCTGGGCTGATGGAGCTCGACGCGTTGGCCGACGAACCCGCCCTGCAGGCCTACTCGCCGTATCACGCTGCTCGCGGCGACGTACTCAGCCGCCTCGGTGCATCGTCGGACGCGGCGACCTGTTTCGAGCGCGCGTGCGCGACTGCCGGGTCGATACCCGAGCGCGACTACCTCCGACGGCGGGCCGACGAAGCTCGGGAGGCCGCGGGCTCGTGATGCCCGAAACGGACTGCAGGGTCACTGTCGGATCGACGAGTCCGACGCTGCCCGCTCGGGGCCGGAACCGACACTCATAGACTGAGAGGACTGCAGGAATCGATATTCGATGGAAGTGAGGGCAACGATGTCCGAGTGGGCGAAGAAGATCAAGGACGAAGCCAAGGGACTCATCGCCGAGGCCGAACAGGAGCTCACGGCTCTCGAGGGGGTCGATACCGTCGACCTCACCGCGGACGAGACGGATGAATCGTCCGCAGCGAGCGCGGAATCGGATTCCTCGAGCTAGTTGCCGACCCGCAGTTCGGCTGGGATCGCGCGCGATCGATGCGAAGCAAGGGCGTCGACGACCATCTGATGGTCGTCGGCTTCCGGCAGGCCCGAAATCCCGATGACGCCGATGAGTGACCCCGCTACTCGAATTGGAACAGCTCCGCCTGCTGCTGCGTATCGACTGTTGTCGTACCGCGATTCCGCGTCGAAGTCCCGACCTTCCGATCGATACTGACTGCCTACCCCGTACGACGAAAAATTGTGTCGGCGAACGGTGTTGATCTTGTAGCCGACCCAGTCGTCGTTCACGGCCGTGCTGCCGGCGACGGCCGCGTGAAAAACCCGCTGCTCGCCGAACACGATCGATACGACTATCGGCAACCCCGTGCCTCGGGCTGCGGCAACCAAGGCAGATCCGACAGCCCAGGCATCGTCGTAGTCGAAGCGCTCGAAGCCGATCAGCTTCTCCTGCTCCACGACTCGCGCATGCACAGCGGCCCACCGTGCCTGTTCCTCGTTCACATCTGCCATTGCCGTCTCCTGTCGCGGACCATTAAGTCTTTATGTCCTGACAAACTACCGGAAGAGCACTGAAGGCCGGCTGAGTGGAGTAAATGCGAGCAGAAGGGCGCTCACCTCGGGTACACAGCAAAGAACCCGGCACCGTCGAACGGTGCCGGGTTCTTACTTTGGTAGCGGGGACAGGATTTGAACCTGCGACCTCTGGGTTATGAGCCCAGCGAGCTACCGAGCTGCTCCACCCCGCGTTGCAAGAGATGAAGTTACCCGAAGGTGTCCGCCGGATGCAAATCACGTGCACAGCCGTCGACAACTACACCGTTGCGTCGTTCGACATGCGAATTACCGGAAAAAGCGGCCGAAACCAGTGCGCTGGACCACACAAACCACGTGAGACATCACACATAACAGCTATGTAACGAACGAGACTCGAATGCATTCCAAGGCCGTCCCACCTGCGATTTCACCAATATCCGTCTCACATGGTGGACAGTGGGTTCCCGAATTCCTTGTGTGACGTCACGACGATCCTCGACTACCTTCACGGTCGGCCCTACAACGCAGGGTCAGTACCGCCCCCGCCGCTGCATCGCTCTGCCCCGCGGGGAACGGTTCCCCGATACGCACGGGGGCAGAGCCGCAACACGTACGACGCCGCGCACCGAGTCCTCGCGCCGGCCTCTCGTACACGGTGCCTGGAGACGATCACGAACGATCGTCGTCCCCTGGCTGGGTTGCGCAGGCAAGCGCGGAGAGGATTCACCCCGCATGACCAAGGAAATTCATTTCGGCAAGCGTGCACTCGGATGGGCCGCCGTCACCGGCGCCGTCGTTGCGATTCCCCTCGGCCTTTCCGTGGGCACCGCCAGCGCAGCCGAGCACAACTGGGACGGCGTCGCACAGTGCGAGAGCGGCGGCAACTGGAACATCAACACCGGAAACGGTTACTACGGCGGCCTGCAGTTCTCGCAGAGCACCTGGACCGCCAACGGCGGCACCGGATCGCCGCACAACGCCTCGAAGGCAGAGCAGATTCGCGTTGCCGAGAACACGCTGCAGAGCCAGGGTGTCGGCGCATGGCCGGTCTGCGGCCAGAACCTCACCACCGGTGCATCCACCCCGGAGCCCGAGGCAGCCCCCGCTGCACCGGCCGCACCCGCTGTCGAAGAGGCACCCGCTGCTCCCGCAGCACCGGCACTTCCGGTCGCGCCGGAATTCCAGGCACCGGCGCAGCAGGCTGTCGATCAGGCAACCGCAGCAGCCAAGCAGGGCTTCGACGCCGCGAAGGGCATCGCAGACCAGTACGGCCTGAGCGCTCAGTTCGAGCAGCTCGTCAGCACCAACCCGGTTCTCGCGTCGATCGGACGCTGAATCCGTCCGCAGGATTGACCTGCTGACACACGCCGGATCAGTACACGGTCAGTTGGCGTTGTACGCGTCGATGGCCTGTTGAAGGGCATCGAACGCGTCACCCAGACGACCCAGGTCGCCGCTCTGCTGCGCAGACCTGACGTCGGCCAGAGCAGAGTTCAGACGCTGCACCTCCGCGGCCGATGGCTGACCACCGGTTGCCGGCGGCGTCGTCGCCGGTGCCGGCGCCGTTCCCTGCTCGGTGCCGTTCGCAGTGTCGGGCGCTTCTGCCGTCGACTGCGGATCCGCGGCGTCACCTCCCGGTGCCGTCGCCGCGGTACCTGTACCCGATCCGAAGACCTGGTCCAAGGCCTCGGACAACGTTGCGGCGTACCCGACGCGGACGCCGCCTCCCGAACCGGGCTCGCGGTAGCTGACGAGAACCCTGGTCAACTGTGGGAACGTCGACGTCGACGCCGTGTTGCGCTCGGTGTACAGCGGTTCGACGTACAGAATGCCGCCGTTCGCGATGGGCAGGGTCAGCAGGTTGCCGTACTGAATCGTGTTGGACTGCTGAAGAAGCGTCCGGTCCGAGGCCACGCGCGAATCCGATGTCATCGAGTTCTGCGCCTGCTGTGGACCCTGCGTCTGCGTGTTGGTCGGTAGCTGCAGCACCGTGAACTTTCCGTAGTTCTCCGGATCCGAACGCACCGAGATGTACGCGGAGAGAAGTTCACGGTTGAACCCGACCATCGCACTGGTCAGACGGAACGACGGTTCACCCGTCTCCGGATCACCGATCAGCACGTAGTACGGAGGCTGATTCAAGTCCGTTCCGCCGTCCACCGTCGGATCACTGGGAACCGACCAGAACGCGTTGTTGGTGAAGAACTCACTGGGGTTGTCGACGTGATACTTGGCCAGCATCTCGCGCTGGATCTTGAACAGATCCTCCGGGTAGCGGAAGTGCGACCGAAGCTCCGGCGAAATATCCGACTCCGGCTGAACCGAATCCGGGAACACACCCATCCACGCTTTCAACACCGGGTCGGTGTCGTCGACCTGGTAGAGCGTCACGGTGCCGTCGTATGCGTCGACGGTGGCCTTGACCGAGTTCCTGATGTAGGACACTTCCTCGCGCGGGAGCGGCCTGCCGGTCGTGGGCTCGATGCTGTCCGCGGTCAGACCGTCCAGCGACGCCCGCTGCGCGTACGGGAAGTTCTCCAACGTGGTGTAACCGTCGACGATCCAGACGATCTTGCCGTCCACGACCGCCGGGTAGGAGTCCGTGTCGGTCGTCAGCCACGGGGCCACCTTCTGGACGCGGTCCCGAGGATCGCGGTTGAAGATGATCTTGGAGTCGTCACCGATGGCGCCCGAAAAGAGAATGTTGCGCTCGGCATACTTCGCCGCGAAGGCGAGACGGTTGAACCAGTTGCCGACCGAGACGCCGCCCGCACCGGTGTAGGTGTAGTTGGAATCGTCCGTGTCGTATTCACGGTCACCGGCGCCCGTCGCGCCGACGATGGCGTAATCCGGGTCGGCCTGGGCGATCACCTCGCCGTAGTAGATGCGAGGCTGATCGACCGGGATGACCTGATCCTGGCCCTGCGAGGCGATGTCGCTGACGGTGTAGATCGGGTAGCCGCTGTTGCTGGTGGCACCCTCTGCTGTCGGATCCTCGACGGCCGCGTTGACGCGATTGGCCGGCGCGGCGACGAAGCCGTTTCCGTGGGTGTAGACCGTGTGGCGGTTGATCCAGTCGGTCTGGTTACCGGTCAGGGACTCCGGCGACAGCTCACGGGCGGCGACGATGTAGTCCTGGAGCTGGCCGTCGATCTCGTAACGGTCGACGTCCAGGGTCGACGGGAAGCCGAAGAAGTTCTTCAGCTGCTGCTGCTGGGTGAACGTGCGAGACAGCACGTTCGGATCCAGAAGACGAGTGTTGGCGATGGTCGTGATGTCCGCGTCGCTCTCGCGCGGATTCTGCGAGCCTTCTCCCGAGTACGGCTGGTACTCCACCTGATCGTCACCGATGCCGTACGCGTCACGTGTCGCGGCGATGTTGCGCTCGATGTACGTACGCTCCTTCTCGGCCGCGTTCGGTCGGACCGAGAACTGCTCCATCAGCAGCGGGAAGACCGCGCCGACGAGAATGGAGGACAACACCAGGAGTGCCGTCGCGAGAGCGGGAACACGCAGATCACGGAGGAAGATCGCGGCGAAAAAGGCTGCAGCACAGATCAACGCGATGGCGAGCAGGATCAGCTTGGCAGGAAGCACCGCGTTGATGTCGGTGAAGCCGGCACCGGTGAAGATGGGTTCTTTGCGACCGCTGGACAGCAGCGAGTACCGGTCCAGCCAGTACGCGATCGCCTTGAACAACACGAACGATCCGGCGAGCACCGCGAGCTGGATGCGCGCCGCGCGGGTCAGAGCGCCCTCACGACCCGCCAGCCGGATTCCGCCGAAGACGTACTGCGTGAGCAGGTTTGCGAAGAATGCGATCAGCGTCGCGACGAACAGCCAGTTCAGGATGAATCGGTAGAACGGCAGATCGAACGAGTAGAAGCCGTAGTCCAAGTTGAACTGTGGGTCGGTGATTCCGAATTCGCCACCGTTGAGGAACAACTGGACCGTCACCCAGTTGGTCTGCGCGATCAGTCCCGAGATGATGCCGAACGCCAACGGTATTCCGATACCGAACAGGCGCAGACGGCTCATCACCGTGGTGCGATAGCGGGCGACCGGATCGTTCGGACCGGCGACCGGAACGAACACCGGCCGATTGCGGTACGCGAGCAGCAGCGACGCGAAGACCACCGCGCCGACGAACAATCCGACGACCAGGAACAGAACGACGCGCGTCAGCAGCGTGGTCGTGAAGACCTGCCGAAAGCCGACCTCCCCGAACCAAAGCCAGTTCGTGTAGGTGTCGATGAGGCGAGGGCCGACAAGCAGCAACGCTGCGAGGACCAATGCCAGAACAAGTAGAATCCGTCCGCGCCGCGACAGCGACGGTAGACCGGTTGGGGCCCTCATGCCCACGTGCCACACTCCAACTTCGGGCGATACACCTAGGTATCGCTGATGGGGTTCGACGGCGCACCGAGTGCGTCGCCTGTCCGATTTGGGAACCACTGTACGGAACGGCGGCACCGGCCGCTGACACCCCTTCGTCCTGCGCGCGCGGACCATGGGTCGGCGACGGCCGAACAGCGGAATGGGAAGATGGGCGGGTGAGCGATTTCAGCGACGACCTGTTCCGTGACGGCGTGGAACCCAACGCCGACAACGATGCCCTCGGTGCCGCTCTCGGGCGGTGCGCGCGCGAGGTCGCCGACTTCGTGGACGGTGAAGGCTGGGGTCAGGTCCCCCAGCTGTTCGCGCTGGTTCCCACCGAACTTCTGGCGGCCGCCGAACCCGGACTGCTCGACGACCTCGCCGACGGTGCGTTGCTCACCCCGATCCAGCAGCACTCGCTACCCGAGGACATCACCGGCGGATCGCCCGCGCTCGACGAATTCCTGGCCACCACGACGTGGCCGGACGGTGTCGTCGGGTGCGCACTGGTGCAGGAGATCGTCGTCCTGCCTCCCACCGCGGAATCGGCACTCGACGACGCACTGGTCCCACTCCTCGCCGACCGAGACGCGGCCGACGACGCCGCCCGCGCCGCCGCCCATGCGCATCCCGACCGCAAGGACGGCAGGCTCATCGCAGCCGTGCTCAAGGACGGTCCGTCCCTGACCCTTCTGCAGTTGCAGCCCGACGAGGACGCGGATCCGTTCGCCCCGGTGGAGCTCCTGCTCTACGAGGGCCTTGCACCCGGCATCGTCGCCGCCCTGCACGCGACATTCGACCTCGTCGAGGACGACTGACCTCGGTTCGTCAGCAGCTGGGCGCGTCTTCCCCACGGCCGAGGGCATCGAGCGAGTCGATGGCTCCGTCGAGCGAGTCGACCTTGACCAGACGAAGTCCGGCAGGAACGTTCTGCGACGCCTCGTCGCAGTTCTGCGACGGCACCAGAAACGTCGTCGCCCCGGCCTCACGCGCAGCGATCAGCTTGTACGGAATGCCGCCGATCGGCCCGACTGCTCCGGCCGAATCGATGGTGCCGGTCCCGGCGACGAAATCGCCGTTGCTCAGCTCGCCGGGACTCAACTTGTCGACGACGGCCAGGCTGAACATCAGACCGGCCGAGGGCCCGCCGACGTCGGCCAGGTTGAACGTGACCGTGAACGGAACGTCGGGCTCCTCGGCAGGTGTGACCCCGAGGTAGCCGGACTCCGCATCGTCGGGACGGGAACCGAGCACCACCGACTCGGTCCGGGTGGCACCGTCCTTCTCCACGACGATGTCGACGGACTCCCCCGGTGAGCGAGCACTGACCGACTCACGCACAGCGCTGACCGAAGCGACGGGCTCCCCCGCCACCGACACGAGCCGCTCACCTTCGTTCAACAGGCCTGCGGCCGGACCGTCGGGCGCCACCGAACCGACGACGAGAACAACGGGCAGTCCCAGATGGTGCAGCGCCGCGAGCTGAGCACTGTTCTCGGACTGTTCGAAATCGGCCTGATTGCCTTCCTGGACCTCTTCTTTCGTCTTGTTCGGCGGATACACCTCCTCGCGCGGGACGAGCCCTTGCCGTCCACTCGCCCAGTAACCGAGCGCTTCGAAGATGTTCAGCTGATCACGCACCGCCACCGTCGTCATGTTCAGATGCCCGGTGGTGGGATCGACATCCGTCCCGTCGATCTGCACGACAGGAACCCCGTCCGCATCACCGAGGGTGTTGTACGTCGGTCCCGGTCCGAGCGCAGCGAACGGAACCGTCACGACGGTACCGACCACACCGAGCACGACAACCGGTACGAGGGCGGCGACAAGAGTGGCAATCCGACGATTCACCCGACAAACATAGATCCGCCGACTGTGACGACGATGTGAGACCCCCGTCAGAACCCACCACGTTCATTCCGCAGGCTCCACTCACAGCCTCCCCGTTCATTCCGCAGGCTCCACTCACAGCCTCCCCGTTCATTCCGCAGGCTCCACTCACAGCCCACCGGTTCATTCCGCAGGCTCCACTCACAGCCTCCTGGTTCATTCCGCAGGCTCCACTCACAGCGTTCGCCGTAAGCGTGATCACCAGCGGTGCTGTTCGCGCCCTCGCCTTGTACCGTTGACTTATGAGCAATTTCGGTTTTCAGGGCTCCGACGAGGATCCGGACAAGAAGAAGGATCAGAGCGGTGGCGAGGGCTCCGGCGGTAATCCCGGCGGTTTCGGCTTCGGCACCGAGGGTTTCGATCCTGCGGCCCTGGGGCAGATGCTCACCCAGTTCGGGCAGATGTTGAGCGGCATGGGTACGCCCGGTGCCGGTGGCTCCGCTGCGGGCCCGGTCAACTACGACCTGGCCAAGCAGTTGGCACGCCAGCAAATCGGGGACTTCACTCCCGTCGGCAAGGGCAAGGCCGACGCGGTCTCCGAGGCCGCTCATCTCGCGGAACTGTGGCTCGACGGCGCGACGACTCTTCCCGCTGGTGCGTCCAAGACGTCGGCGTGGACTCCGGTCGACTGGTTGGAGAACACGATCGACACCTGGAAGAGGCTGTGCGATCCGGTGGCCGAGCAGATTTCCGGAATGTGGACTGCCGGTCTGCCTGCCGAAGCGCAGCAGATGGCGGGACCGATGATGGGGATGCTCACGCAGATGGGCGGCATGGCGTTCGGTTCCCAGCTCGGCCAGGCGTTGGGGCAGCTGTCCAAGGAGGTTCTGACGTCGACCGACATCGGAATTCCCCTCGGACCGAACGGAGTGTCCGCGCTTCTCCCCGAGTCCATCACGGCGTTCACCGAGGGGTTGGAACAACCCGAACGTGAAGTTCTGGTGTTCCTCGCAGCCCGCGAAGCTGCGCACCAGCGCCTGTACAGCCACGTTCCGTGGCTTCGTCAGCGCGTGCTGGCGACGGTCGAGGAGTACGCACGCGGTATCCGGATGGACTTCTCGGCCATCGAGGAAGCCGCGTCGGGCCTCGACCCGGCGTCGCTGACCGATCCGTCGAAGATCGAGGAGATTCTGCAGCAGGGCGCGTTCGAGCCGCAGACGACTCCCGAACAGAAGCAGGCGCTCGAACGACTCGAGACTCTGCTCGCCCTCGTCGAAGGCTGGGTGGAGACGGTCGTCTCCGAAGCCCTCGGGGAAAGGCTGCCCGGCGCCGTGGCGCTCGCGGAAACCATTCGTCGCCGACGTGCATCCGGTGGACCGGCCGAGCAGACGTTCGCGACGCTCGTGGGCCTCGAACTTCGTCCGCGCAAGGTTCGCGAAGCAGGCGATCTGTGGCGTCGACTCACCACCGCCGCAGGGATCGAGGGACGCGACGGCGTCTGGGCCCACCCGGACCTCCTGCCGGTGTCGTCCGATCTTGACGACCCGGCCGGGTTCGTCGACGGCGTCATCGGCGGAGGGTCCAGCTCCTTCGACGACCCCATCGCTCAGCTCGAGGCCATGGAGGCTCAGGAACGAGCAGCCAAGAACAAGTCGGACGAGACGGACACGGACGACGGGGACAAGAAGGACGGGGACGCCGGCAGCACCGGCTGATCCCGAATTCACGGTCGACGAGGGGTGTGCCGAAATTTTCGGCGCATCCCTCGTTTTGTCTCGATCGCGCTGGTGAGGCGTCCGACGGCCTGTGGATAACCCGTCCTCGACGCCGTCGACGGGGATGCGTCGTGTGCAACTCTGCGTCCATGTCCGCCCAGGAATCACCCCACTCTGCCCAGCCGGTTCCGATGCTGCGGCGGCCCAGGCTCGACGTACCGGTGTTCTCGCAACGAGACGGCACGATCCGACTCGGGTGGAATCCGGATCGGTCGTTCGTCGTCACGCCTCCGCCGGGTGTCGAGTACGACGTCCTCGTCGATCTACTGCGTCGGCTCGACGGAGTTCATTCGAGAGCCCACACGATCTGGTACGCGGGCACCGTCGGGATGTCCGCCAATGCGATGTCCACACTGCTGGCCGAGCTCGTCGAGGCAGAACTGTTGGTCGAAGGGCGTTCGCGGCCTCACGTTCCCGAGGGAACGACGCAGACCGTGGTGCACGTCGTCGGACGCGGGCCGCTGGCCGACGCTGTCGTCGCGGTCCTCCCGACGTCGTCCTCGATCACGGTCCGGCGTTCCTCGTCGGGGGCGGGCAAAGTCGCGGGCTCCGCCATCACGGCCGGCGATGTCGCGGTTCTCACGGACGACTTGGCCCCTGATCCACATCTCGTGACCGAGCTGGTTCGCGCCAGAACACCGCACGTGCAGGTTCGGTTGCGCGACGGCACGGGCGTGGTCGGTCCGTTCGTCATTCCGGGGACGACGAGTTGTCTCCGGTGCGCCGACCTGACCAGAGGCGGCCTCGACCCACAGTGGCCGCACATCTCCGCGCAGCTCCTCGGCAGCGTCGGGCATGCGGACAAACCCACCGTCCTGGCAGCCGCGGCGGTCGTTCTCGGACAGATACACCAGTTCGTCCGCGACCGTCGACCGTCGTTGATCGACACGACCGTCGAGATCGACCTCGGCTCGCACGTCATCGAACGGCGTCGGTGGACTCGTCATCCGCACTGCGATTGTGCCGTGTGACGAACGACGCGAACACAGGCGCTGTGGCCTGCAGTCTCGGCAGAATGTCGTCCCGTCCGACATGATGGAGGCGTGCCAGACATTCCACGCCGGGGTTCGGCCCGGACAGCCAAACTCGCGCGCATCCCGATCGGTATCGCCGGTCGGGCTGCAGTCGGTTTCGGAAAGAAGTTGGCCGGGGGGAACCGCCAGGAGATCGACTCCGATCTTGCCGCCAAAGCTGCCGAGCAGTTGTTCTCGGTACTGGGCGAGCTCAAGGGCGGTGCAATGAAATTCGGGCAAGCGTTGTCCGTGATGGAAGCCGCCGTGCCGGAGGAGTTCGCCGAACCGTACCGCGAGGCTCTCACCAAGCTGCAGGCAGACGCTCCGCCGCTTCCCGCCGCGAAGGTGCACCGGGTACTGGACAGGCAGCTGGGCACCGCCTGGCGGTCACGGTTCGCTTCGTTCGACGACACCCCGATCGCGTCGGCGAGCATCGGGCAGGTGCACCGTGCAGTATGGTCCGACGGCCGAGACGTCGCTGTGAAGGTGCAGTATCCGGGTGCAGACGACGCGCTCCGTGCCGACCTGAAGACGATGTCGCGGTTTGCCAACACCTTCAGTGCGATCTTCACCGGGGCCGACGTCAAACCAGTCCTCGACGAGTTGATCGCCCGTACGGAGGACGAACTGGACTATCGGATCGAGGCGGCGAGCCAACGTGTGTTCGCGTCGACGTTCGACGGTGACAGCCGGTTCGCTGTGCCCCGCGTGGTGGCGAGTGCACCCAAGGTGCTGGTCACCGAATGGATGAGCGGTACTTCGTTGTCGTCGATCATCGCCGACGGTTCCGTGGAGCAGCGCAATGCCGCGGGTGAGCTTCTGGTGCTTTTCGCGTTCGCTGCGCCCGCACTCGCGGGCCTGCTGCACGCCGATCCGCACCCCGGCAACTTCATGATGCTGCCCGACGGGCGTCTCGGTGTGATCGACTTCGGGGCCACCGCACCGATGCCCGACGGCCTCCCGCCGGTGTTGGGCCGGATGGTCAGGCTGGCGCGGGAAGAAAAGTTCGACGAACTGGTCGAACTGTGTACGGCCAGTGGTTTCGTGATTCCAGGTAGAACGGTGACGGCGAGGGAGATTGCCGATTACCTACGTCCGTTCACCGATCCGATCAGGACCGACTCTTTTCACTTCACCAGGTCGTGGCTGCAGAAAGCTGCTGGTACGGCAACGGAATTCGACAGTGCGCAGTTCAAGACCGCGCGGGCGCTCAACATGCCTGCCGAGCAGGTCATGATCTTCAGGGTGCTGGGCGGACTCGTGGGCATCTGCGCGCAATTGGATGCCTACGCGCCGTACATGGCCATCCTGACGGAGTGGATGCCTGGGTTCTCGGACGAGACCTGATCGGTCTCGTCCGAGAACGGGGCGGATACGCCCGTGGTGTGCAATGGATACGGCGAACACCGGATCGCATCCAGGTCACGCGACCTGCTGCTTCCGCGGCCGTCCACGCGGGCGCTTGCGGGCGATGACGACTCCCTGATCGAGAATCTCACCTCCCCATACTCCCCATGGCTCGGCACGGTCGAGTGCGGCACTCAAACACGTGCGCCGAATGGGACATTCGGCGCACAGCGCCTTTGCTCGCTCCAATTCTCCCGGTGTCTCGGCGAACCAGAGATCCGGATCGGCCACACGGCACGGCACTTCGTCGCCGAGGGTGCCGGCATTCTGGGTGTCCAACGAGGAGGTCTCGCTGGCCGGGGTCGCCTGGTCGCCGAGGTGCGTGGCCGAGTATCGCTCGGTTGCAGCATGTTCGGATCGTTCGTATCGGCATGTCGTCCGGATCGTGGCGGTTGACACGTCGGTCTCCTCTACTTTTCGTGCGGCGTGTTTACGGTTGTTCGGTATCTGAGCGAACCGGTCGGGCCGAGAAGTTCGAATTCGAGGGGACTCATCGAACGAAAAAGGCCACGGTCCGCGTATGCGGGTCCGTGGCCTGTAAGGCAAGTCGAAAGCTCTACCGAGATTTCTCTCGATATCGACTTTCGACCACGGACACCACTGCCGTACGGCGACGGCGGGCTGCGGGGGACGCCTTGGCGGCGAACCACTGGGCGGCAGAAGCTTCGGCCGCTGCAGCGGCTGGAACGACTGCTGCTGGTGCGCAGGCTGCGTCGGCCGCGAGCTGATGCGCTCCGGCGACGCGCACTGCCGCGCCCGTCGACGCGGAAGAGAAGTGAGCGGAGTTACCGAGGACGTGCATCAGCCGTGCGTCGGTCGCGGGTGCGACAGCGCTCGTGACGATCGAATTGAAAATCTTCATGTTCTCCACCTCCTACTTCCGAATCGATATGCGGACAATGTCTGTGGCACGCGGTCTCCCGCGAGCGGTGAAAACAGACTAAACCTGTTGGTCGAAACTGCACAAGTTATTTTCTACCTGCGGCTTTACATCAGTTGGTCGATGATTCCCGCACGACGGTCAGGACGTCCTCACCGAAACGTTCCAACTTCTTCGCGCCGATCCCGGGAATGGCCACGAGACCGCGGTCGTCCTGTGGTTGCTGCTCTGCGATGGCCGTGAGCGTCGTATCGCTGAAGACAACGTAGGCAGGCACTTTCAGCTCCCGCGATTTGTCCAACCTCCATGCCTTCAACGCATCGAGCAGAGCAACATCGACGTCCGTCGGGTGACTTTCGCAGCGACCGAGCATGGTCGCCGCCGTTCCGATCAACGGTTTGCCGCACAACCTGCACTTGGGTCCGGACTTCTTGGTCGTCGGAGTGGCGATGCGTGATGCGGGTGAATCCTCGGGAATCAATCCGTTGAGAAAACGCGACCGACGCCTGGATTTGCGACCGCCCTCGTTGCGCGCGAGCGCCCAGGACAGATGCAGATGCTCGCGCGCACGAGTGACGCCGACGTACAGCAGCCGCCGTTCCTCTTCGATCGCGGCGTCGTTGTTGGCACTCGGGTCGCTGCCGAGCGCATGCGAAATGGGCAGCGTGCCGTCGGCGAGTCCGACGATGAAGACAGCGTCCCACTCGAGACCCTTCGCTGCATGCAGCGACGCCAACGTCACACCCTGGACGACCGGTGGATGCCGCGCCTCGGCGCGGGCCGCCAGTTCACCGAGCAGACGATCCAGATCCAGCGCCGGATCCTGCGCCAACAATTCTTCGGTGACCTGTACCAGCCCGCCGAGCGATGCCCACTTCTCCCGCGCCTGTGCACCCGTCGGCTCCGTCGACGTCAAACCGAGCGGCGCCAGTACAGCGCGCACCAGCGACGGCAGGCCGTCGCCGTACTTGGACTCGTCCGGCAGATCTTCCCTGCCGGCGGCGCTGCGAAGAGCCGAAATACCCTGCCGCACTTCAGGTCTGTTGAAGAACCCTTCGCCGCCACGGACCTGGTACGGAATCTGCAACTCCGTCAGAGCCTGCTCGTGCGCCTCCGACTGCGCGTTGATGCGGTAGAGCACCGCGATCTCCGCGGGCGCGACACCCTTGCCGATCAACCTCTTGATCGCCCGAGCGACACCGTCGGCCTCGGCCGGCTCGTCGTCGTACTCGAAGAACTCCGGTTCTGGGCCTGCCGGGCGTTGCCCGATCAATTGCAGCCGAGTCCCGGCGATCCGCCCGCGCGCTGCGCCGATCACCCGGTTGGCGAGCGACACCACCTCGGGAGTCGATCGGTAGTCACGCTCGAGACGCACGACGGTGGCGTCGGGAAAGCGTCGCGAGAAATCCAGTAGGTACCGCGGGGTCGCGCCGGTGAACGAGTAGATCGTCTGATTCGCATCACCGACGACCGTCAGGTCGTCACGTTCACCGAGCCAGGCATCGAGCACACGCTGCTGCAGAGGCGTCACGTCCTGGTACTCGTCCACCACGAAGCAGCGGTACCGCTCACGGAACTCGTCGGCGACGGCAGAATGCTCCTCGAGCGCAGCAGCGGTGTGCAGCAGCAAGTCGTCGAAATCCAGCAGCATTCCGTCGCCGCCGTGCGACTTCAAATCCTCGTACCCGGCGTAGACCGAGGCGACCTTCGCAGCATCCATCGGCACCTCCCGGCGCAGCCGCGCGGCCACTGCCGGGTAGTCCTCGGGTGCGATCAACGAGCCCTTCGCCCATTCGATCTCACCGGCCAGATCGCGCACGGAGTCCGTCGACGTGGACACTCCGGCGCGGTGCGCCGACTGGCTCACCAGGGCGAACTTCCGATCCAGAAGCTGCCAGCCCGTGTCCCCGACCACCTGAGGCCAGAAGTACTTCAGCTGCCTCAGCGCAGCAGCGTGGAACGTGCGGGCCTGCACGGACGGGCCCTCACCACCGACACCCAGTTCTCTCAACCGGCCGCGCATCTCCCCCGCGGCCCTCGCCGTGAAGGTCACTGCGAGGACTTGCCCGGCCGACACGTGACCGGCGTCGACGAGGTGTGCGATGCGCCTCGTGATGGTCCTCGTCTTGCCGGTACCGGCACCGGCGAGAACGCAGACGGGGCCTCGTGGGGCCGCCACCGCGGCCGACTGTTCGGGATCCAACCCGGCGGTCATCGAATCCACAGACATGGTCTCCATCATGTCAGGGGGTGCCGACACACCCGTCATCCCGTCTGCCGCCTCGGACTCCGCCGGTGCTCACTCGACCGACGGAACAACACATTCGGCATCGGTGTTGAATCGTCTCGTGACTACCACCGAGAACTCAGCACCCGAGTCCCCCGCGGCACTGACCGTCTACTCAACGACGTGGTGCGGTTACTGCAGGCGTCTGAAGACCCAGCTCGACGAAGCCGGCATCGCGTACGCCGAGATCGACATCGAGGAAGATCCGAAGTCCGCCGAGTTCGTCGGCAGCGTCAACGGCGGCAACCACGTCGTCCCGACCGTTCTGTACGCCGACGGCTCGACCGCGACCAACCCGTCACTCGCCGCCGTCAAGAGCGCACTCGGACTCTAGATGCCACGCGTGGCGGGTCGGACGCGGTAACGACGCTGCGCAACCTAACCGGCGGAGCCCGCCCACGCTTCGAGCATGCCCCGGGCGATCGAGATCGAGCCCGGCAACAGAAGCCGTGAGTCGGAGTCGGCGGCCCAGTCGCCGACTTCGAGAGCCGCTCGGACCTCGCTGCGGTCGAACCAGTGCGCCTCGGCGATCTCACCGTCCAGGAAGTTCAGCGGAACCTCGGGATCGGCGACGGCGGAGAACCCGATCATCACCGACCGCGGAAACGGCCACGGCTGACTGCCGAGGTACGTGATGTCGGAGACGGTGATGCCGACTTCCTCGCGGATCTCCCGTAGGACGCAGGTCTCGAGCGATTCGCCCGCTTCGACGAAGCCCGCGAGGACCGAGAATCGACGCTCCGGCCACGCCGGAGCCCGGGCCAGGAGGACCTTGTCCGCTCCGTCGTGCACGAGGCAGATGACCGCGGGGTCCGTGCGGGGAAACTCCTCGTGGCCGTTGGACGTGCTGACACGCGACCACCCGGCCGCCGACGGAGTCGTCGCTGCGCCGTCGAGCGCACTGAAGCTTGCACTCGCATGCCAGTTCAGGATCGCGAGCGCGCTCGTCAGGATCGACAGCTGGGTCGCGTCCAGACGCTCACCGATGGTCCGAAGGTCCCCCAGCTCGCCGGTCAGAGCCCCGACGCGCTGCGCCCACAGATGACGTCCGTCGTCGATGCCGAGAAACACGGCGTCCAGCGCGGGTTCCGAACCGAGGTCCGTCGCATCGACGTACACCAGAGAATCGCCCTCGACCCGGAGCCTTCCCCGGTGATCGACCTGCAGTACCTTCGCCGTCGGCCAGCCGCTGCGCAGCGCGTCGGTGTTCTTTCGAAGTTCCTCGGCTCGATCGAGTGGCGAGCGGGACAACAACGGTGGAGAAGCGAGTTCGAATCGTGGCACCACTGAACCCTACTGCGCCCGCTCGGACCCTCGTCCGACCGCGTGGACTGGATCGTCCGCGCGTTCACTCCCCTACGCGGCGGATGTAGAGCAGACGATCCGATGCCTCGACGGCGTCGACCTCGGGCGATCCGACGCGGTACAGCTTGCCTCCGCGCACGACGCCCAACACGATGTCGGTGAGGTGTCGCGGCGACCCGCCCACCTCGTCGCGCTCGACTTCGCGCTCGGCGACAGCGAATCCGGCCTCCGGCGTCAGGAGATCCTCGATCATCTCCACCACGCTCGGCGTCGAGGTAGCGATGCCGAGCAGACGTCCTGCGGTCTCCGAGGACACCACCACCGAGTCCGCACCCGACTGCCGAACCAGGTGAGTGTTCTCGGCCTCTCGTACCGACGCGACGATCTTGGCCTTCGGCGCGATCTCGCGCGCGGTGAGCGTCACCAGCACCGCGGTGTCGTCGCGGTTGGTGGCGACGATGATCGCTGCGGCGTGCTGTGCGCCGGTCAATCGCAACACGTCCGACTTGGTTGCGGAACCGTGCACCGTGACCAACCCCATGTTGGACGCGGAATCGAGGACCGTCTGGTCCGTATCCACGACGACGATCTCCGACGCGGGAACACCGTCCCCGAGCATGGCGTCGACCGCGGTGCGGCCCTTCGTTCCGAAACCGATGACCACGGTGTGATTGCGCACGCTGCGCCTCCATCGCTGAATTTTGAATGCCTGCCGGGAACGCTCCGTGAGAACCGCGAGCGTCGTGCCGACCAACAAGATGAGGAAGAAGATTCGAAGTGGTGTGATCACCAGAATGTTGACGAGGCGGGCCGACGGCGCGATCGGGGTGATGTCGCCGTATCCGGTCGTGGACAACGAGACCGTCGCGTAGTAGAGCGCATCGAGGAAGGACAGTTCGTTGTCCTGAGCGTCCCGATACCCGTCGCGGTCCAGGTACACGATCACCGCGGCCAGCAGCAAGGCCGCGAGCGCGATGAGGATGCGCCGATAGATCGCGCGCCACGGGCTGCTCTGCAACTCCGGGACCCGCAGAACACCCACCAACGCGAAGTCCGGCTTGTCGGTCAGCGTGTCGCCCGCACTCAAGCGGGCACGCAATCTACCAGCCACGTTTCCTTCTCTGCTCTCGTCGCATCTGCACTCGTCGCAGCCCGTTCGTTCACCGCAACGGTCCGGCTGGCAGCCTAACCCCAATCCGCGATTTCGCTCGTGCCGACGCGTCGACCACTGTCGTCGCCGCTTGTGGCACGGTGTAGCCATGACACAGCGCACGAGTCACGCCGCGGCCGCACGACTCGCCGTTCTTCTGGGCGGCGCGGGGGTCCTCCACTTCGTCACCCCCCAGTTCTTCGACATGCAGGTACCCCGCGCTCTTCCGGGCAAGGCGCGCACGTACACGCAGGTGTCGGGAATCGCCGAGCTCGCCGTGGCCGGTGCAGTGGCCGTTCCGGCGACACGGCGCCTCGGTGGCGGGCTCGCTGCAGCGCTCTTCGTCGCGGTGTTTCCCGCGAACATCGACATGGCGCGCAGGTTCGTGAGCAACCCCAAGACCTCCCCCGTCGTCAAAGCCGCTGTGCTGGCCCGTCTTCCGCTCCAGATTCCACTGGTGACCGAAGCCCTGAAGGTACGACGACTGTCCTGACGCTCACGATCTCTCGCCGAACTCGATGTCCCGGGTCCCGTCGATGAGGGTCGCGAGTTGCCCGGCGTCGGGCAGGTCGTTCGGAGCGATGGTCCGGCCGCTGCGCACATAATGGAACGCGGCACGCACACGATCCAGAGGAACGGGCTCCGCAGTCGACGCGGACATCAGTTCGGCCCACGCGATGCGATACGCAGCGAGCTGCATGACCACCGACTTCTCCTCGGCGGCAGTCGGCTCCTGACCCGTCTTCCAGTCGATGACGGTCCATCCACCGTCCGAATCGGCGAACACCGCATCGATCCGGCCCCGAAGTACCGTCCCGGCAACGGACGTCTCGAACGGGACCTCGACCTCGATCGGACTACGAAGCGACCAGTCGGAGTCGAGGAAGGCCTGCTGCAACGTCTCGAGATCGACATCGGCGGAGGCACCCGTGTCCGCCGAACCCGGTAGCTCGTCGAGATCCAACAACCTCGTCGCCCCGAAGCGTCGCTCGATCCAGGCGTGGAACGCTGTGCCTCGACGCGCCAGAGGGTTGGGAGGAAACGGCAACGGTCGACGAAGTCGCGACGCCAACGCGTCCGGATCTGCGGCGAGATCGACGAGCTGACTCACCGAGAGGTTGTGCGGCAACTCCACATCCACCCTGGTGTGCATACGCTCCTCTCGTTCGGCGAGCAGAGCATCGACGTCGGCAGCCCAGTTCTCCGGATCGGATTCGTCGTCGTGCCCGGAAGGCTGCGACGTGTCCACGCTCAGGACCGCCCTCACTCCACGCTCCACGGCGTCGCGGCGCAGTCCCAGCGGATCTCGCGGCCACAGGGCAGAATGAGGCTGGGCCGCAAGCGGATTCTCCAATCCGTCCTCGGGCTCGGGGTCCCAATGATCGACGACGCCGACAGGGCGGCCGCGGTCGGAGCCGTCGTCGAGGACGGCCCGCACCTCACTGAGGAAGTCGGACGGTCCGCGCGGTTTGCTGCTCGTCTCGTCCCAGTGGTGACCCGAGACGAACAGGACCCGTTCCGTCCTGGTGAGCGCTACGTAGAACAGGCGGCGGTCCTCGGCCAACCGGCGACGTGCCAGCGCGTCCTTGTGCCGGTCGATGGCGTCGGCGAGGTCCTTACGGTTGTGCACGTCGTCGAGTTCCAGAACGGGGACGCCCTCGGACATCCGACCGCTGTCGCCGGCGACCGATCTGTCTCCGCGCAGTGTCGGCGGAAGCTCCGCCATCGCGCCGAGCCAGGTCGATGCAGCCGTCGACGACGGAAATACACCCTTGGACACGTGCGGGACAGCGACGACCTCCCATTCGAGGCCCTTCGCCGAATGCACGGTGAGTACCTGCACTCGGTGCGGCGCCACCTCGATCTCCCCTGGTGCAAGTCCGTCCTCGACGGTCTCCGCGGCGGCGAGAAAGGCAAGGAAACCGGTGACCGTCGCGCTGGGATTGTCGGCGTAATCGGCCACCACAACCGCGAATTCGTCGAGGTGCTCGCGGCCGACCACTCCGACGGCGGACATCGGCGTACGAGCCTGGGCTTCGATTCCGATGCCCATCGACCGCTCGATGTCGGCCACGAGCTCCGTCAGAGGCTGACCGATTCGATCCCGTAGTGCATGCACCTCGGCGGCGAGCGCGGAGATCCTCGCGAATCCGCTCTCCGAATAGCGCTCCTCCGGACCGGGATCGGCGATCGCGTCCGCCAGTCCGGCGTCCTCCGAATGCTCACCCGGGAGCGAACTTTCGAGCGCGGCATCGAGCGCCGCCACATCGTCGACTCGGCCCGGTGTTCCGTGGCCGGAGCGAATTCCCAGTTCCCGCATTCGCCGCGACAGAGCACGAAGGTCGGCGGCACCGATCTGCCAACGCGAACCGGTGAGGACACGCATGGCTGCACTTCCCGCCATCGGGTCCGCGACCAGTCGGAGCATCGCGATGACGTCGGCGACCTCCGGGACGTGCAGCAAGCCGCCGAGTCCGACCACCTCGACCGGAAGACCCCGGGCGCGTAGTGCATCGGCTATCGGTTCGGCGTCGGCGTTCCTACGCACCAACACCGCCGCCGTCGGGGGTAACCGATCCTCGGCGAGCGCCGATCGATACTCCCCGGCGATGCTGTCCGCGACCCACTCGCGCTCGTCGACCACCGTCGCCGACAACGCAATCCTCACGTCACCGGGCTCCACCCCCGGCCGCGGCCGAAGCGTCGGCACCGACACACCAGTCTCCGGGTCGCTCCCGCCGGCTCCGCTCCCAGCCCCCGGGTCGCTCCCGCCGGCTCCGCTCCCAGCCCCCGGGTCGCTCCCGCCGGCTCCGCTCCCAGCCCCCTCACGGAGCGGCGTCGTGATCCGATTCGCGAGTTCGAGCGCTTCGGCAGGATTGCGCCAGCTGGTCAGCAGTTCGAGCCTGGGTGCGGGTGCGCCGCTCGACTGCGGGAAATCGGTCGCGAACCGCGGGAGGTTGGCCGCCGAGGCACCTCGCCATCCGTAGATCGACTGCATCGGATCACCGACCGCAGTCAATGCGAGAGTGGCGTCGGATCCTCGACCGAACAACGAGGACAACAGGACTCGCTGTGCATGGCCCGTGTCCTGATACTCGTCGAGTAATACCAGCCGGAACCTGCTCCGTTCGGACCTGCCCACGTCCTGGTGTTCGGCCGCGACCCGTGCCGCGAGCGACATTTGACTGCCGAAGTCGAGCGCACCCTCGCGACGCAGTGTCTCGGCGAGCCGCTCGACCAGTGGCAACAACGCAACACGTGCGTGCTGCGCATCGACGATGTCCAGCAGGGCCTTCGCCGGACCGCCTCGCTGCTTGGGACCGGGGCCGAGGGTGTGGACCAGTCGATCGAGCTCCAGGTGCGCGCCGCGGAGGGCGTCGGGCGCGACCAGATGCTCGGCGAGCTGACCCGACAGCGCAAGAACCGCCTCGGTGATCGACGTGGGGTTGCGTTCGGTGTCCAGGTCGCCGTCCCACGTGCTCACCACCCGATGCGCCAACTGCCACAGTTCGGTCTCCGACAGGAGTGTGGCCGAGGGCTCGATCGGGAGCAACAGTCCGTGCTCGGTCAACAGCCGCCC
Source organism: Rhodococcus sp. 06-156-4 (assembly GCF_002259345.1). Taxonomy (NCBI): domain Bacteria; kingdom Bacillati; phylum Actinomycetota; class Actinomycetes; order Mycobacteriales; family Nocardiaceae; genus Rhodococcus; species Rhodococcus sp. 06-156-4. The sequence goes on from NZ_NPGB01000026.1 coordinate 61,844, forward strand.
CGCGTACGAGTGGTACGTACTCACTTCCGGCTCACCGCTCAGAATTCGTTCTCGCAGAGCGAGACTGGGATCGAGTTCTCGAACGATGTCGGAACCGGCGAGCCGCGCGAGGCGGGCCCGGATTCGCGAAGTGAGCTGCTGCGCGGCCTTTCGTGTGAACGTGAGGCCGAGTACGGCGTCGGGGTCGACGAATTCGTTGGCGACCATCCAGACGACGCGCGCAGCCATGGTCTCGGTCTTGCCCGCTCCCGCTCCTGCGACGACGAGCGTCGGCCCGAGCGGGGCCGAGATCACTGCCGCCTGTTCTGCTGTCGGCGGATGCTTCTGCCCCAGCGCCCGAGACAACTCGATCGGATCGATCCGTGCGTCGCGAACGGAACGTTCGAGCCGTGTGCCGGTTTTGGTGACCGTACTCAACTTTCGGTGACCTGCCTTCCGGTTTCCTGCGCCGGGCAACTGGACTTCACCGGGCAATGCCTGCACCCGTCGTTCACGAATGCCTCGAAATACGGGCCTTGCGTCGCCGACGCCGCGGCGTGAACCGTGTCGCGCCACTCGGCCAACTTCTCCGGCGTCGGCGCTTCCTGGATACGCTGCGTCGCACCGTCCTGTTTGTGGGGCTTGGCGACGAAGACCAACCGTGCTCCGCCCGGCTCGCCCGCCGGCTCTCCTTCGATGGCGCCGGCCGCGGCCGCCACCTGGTAGGTGGCCAACTGATTGTGGGAGCGAGCGTCCTCCTTGGACATGACCGTCTTGGCCGTCTTGACGTCGATGATCACCGGCCGACCGTCCGGGTCGTGCTCGAGCCTGTCGATTCGTCCACGGAGCGCTACGGACGGTTCGTCGTCGGTCCGCGCCGGGAGCACACCGTCGACTGCTACCTCCACCCCTGCTTCGGTGAGCTCACCTCGGGTTCCACTGAGCCATCTCTCGAAGGTGTCCAGCATCGCTCCGGTGCGATCCAACTCGTGACGCGAGAACCACTGCGAGCCGAGATCCACCGCGTCCCAGGCAGTTTCGAGAGCACGCCGGACCTGCTCCGGAGGCATTTTTCCGGCAACCGCCTGAACGAGAGTGTGCACGAGAGTTCCCGTCACCGCGTGGGTGTTGGCGCCGTCGTTGCCGCCGTGGCGGTCCAGCATCCACCGGAGCGGGCATGTGGTGAGCTGCTCCACGGTGGACGGCGACAGCGGTACCGGGCCGTCACCGAGTGTCCACAGCGGAGCGTCGGTACTGGTACCCGCAACTCCGAACCACTCGCGTGGGTGTGCGCCCTTCACCCCAGCGTCGGCCAGCCTGGCCAGTTGCCGCGCGGCGCGGGCGTGCTTCTGCGGGTCGTGTTCGGCGACATCGGCGTCGCACACGACTCTGCGGAGCTCGGCGACCAACATGGGCAGTGCGAGTACTCGTGCCGCAGGCTGCGGCACCTCGGGAACATGCTCCAGCTCGTCCGCATCCTCGTTACCTCGAAGTTCGTCGAGAAAGCGCGACCGAACCAGATCGGTGTCACCCGTCGAGGAGTCCACTGCAGTGACCAGCAGAGTCGACCGCGCTCGACTGCATGCGACCATAAACAACCGTCTCTCGTCCGCGAGCAGAGGCGCCGTCTTGGACAACGTTCCGTCCGACGTCACGTCGTCGGCGACTCCGGACGCGAGATCGACGAGGGATTCCGTTCCCAACAAGCTGCCGCGAGCCCGGAGACCTGGCCACAAGCCCTCCTGCACACCGGCTACAGCCACGAGATCCCACTCCCGGCCCGCTGCCGAGTGTGCGCTCAGTACGGTCACGGCATCCTTGGGGACAGCACCGGCCATGCCATTCGACGTCGGAATCTGTTGTTGCGAAATGTATTCGACGAACCCGGCGAGCCGCGCCTGCGGCAGACGATCGACGTATGCGGCTGCGCTGTCGAACAGGGCGACGACGGCATCGAGATCACGGTCCGCCTGAGCACCGGCCGATCCTCCACGAGCCGACGCCGCCGACCACCGCCGCTCGAGCCCGGAGGCCTGCCACGCAGCCCACAGCACGTCCTCGACTCCACGTCCGCGGCGTGCGACGGCGTTGGCCTTGCGCACCACACCGAGCACGCGGCGCAGCGGAGCCGCCTCCACGTCGGACAACTGGGCCATCCACCGAGAACGGTCCGTCTCGGGGGCGGTGTCGCTACCGGAATGCGATCGAACTCCGGTGATGGCCTGCCGCAGCAGCTCTGCCGAATCCCGCTCCCCTCCCGAAGCCAGCTCCACACGCCGGACACCGCGGCGGAGGCGTCGAAGTGCCACCGGATCCGCGCCGCCGACCGGACCCGACAGCAGAGCGAGCGCGTCCTCACCGTCGAAGGTCGGGTCCACCAGGGCGCGCACCACGAGCAGTAGACCGACGGCGCCGTGCTGACGATGCAGCGGAAGTTCCGACGCCGGCGTCAGGATCGGGACCCCCGCCGCCTGCAAGGCTCGGCGCAGCGGCGCGATGACGCGGGGAACGGACCGTACGACCACGGCCATCGCGGACCACGGCATGCCGTCGACGAGGTGCGCGCGCCGCATCGTGTCCGCGATCAGCGCCGCTTCCTTCGCGGCCGACGGCAGCACCTGCACGAGCGCTCGGGCGTCGCCGTACTGCGCGGACGCCACTGCCTCCGGGGCGCGGTGCCGACCGAGGCCGGGTAGACGCCCGCTGATCCTCGCGGTGACAGCAGCGACTGCGGGTGCGCTGCGGAAATTTCGGTCGAGCATCACGTGTTGCTCGGACCCGGCGTCGGCGAGGTCGGCCAGAAAGGACGGGTCGGCGCCGCGGAAGGTGAACACCGATTGATCCGGGTCTCCGGCGATCACCGTCGATTCCGTGCGGCTACCGATCAACCGAACCAACTGTGCGGCTTGTGGATCCAAATGCTGCGCATCGTCGACGACGAGGTGTCTGATACGGGCGCGCTCGGAATGAAGAAGATCGGGGTCGGTGGCGAACGCCATCAGTGCACTGCCGATGAGTTCGGCAGCGTCCAGCCCGGGTGCCGACGCGCCTGCCGCCTCGACTCCGACGGCTCCGCGCAGCAGCATCGCTTGCTCGTACCGCGCGGCGAACTTTCCGACGGCCATCCACTCCGGACGCGCATGCCTACGACCCAGTTTCACCAGATCCTCCGGACCGATCCCGCGTTCTGCCGAGCGCAGCATGAGGTCGCGTACCGCGGTGACGAACCCCGCCATGCCGAGCGCGGGACGCAATCGGTCCGGCCAGTCCTGGGCTCCGTCCTCGAGGTCGCCGCGCAGCATCTCGCGGACGACGGCGTCCTGTTCGGCGCCGGTGAGCAGCCGAGGGGGCGGGTTGCCGTGAATGGCCGCCTGCAGGCGCAGCACAGCGAAGGCGTAGGAATGTACCGTTCGTACCAGGGGCTCCCGTGTTGCGCGCACGGCGTGCTCACCGGCGAACAATCCCCCGGTGATCTGCTGACGCATCGCGGTGGCCGCGCGCTTCGACTGAGTCAGCACGAGGACCGCTTCCGGGTCACCGGCGACGATCCGCGACACCGCATAGTCCGCGACCAGGGAGGACTTACCAGTACCCGGACCTCCGATCACCTGCCACGGCTGCCAGGCGGGTGCGCCGTCCACCGCGGCGGACACGGCGTCGGTCCTCCCGGCGAGCATGTGCGCCGCAGAACCCGTCCACGTCCGGGGCGGTACGGCGACCTTCGGTGCCCGCACGAGGGTGGCCGCAGCGGCGTGCCTACCCCCGTGCTGGGTACCGCTCCGACTGTCCGAACTCATTGCTCGATTGGATCATGGGCCACCGACATGTCGTCCCCGCCCCGAAGTGCTCGCCGGGACCCGCGGTCACCTCGAGGCGGCGACGAAGTCGTCGTAGCGGCTCTGCGCCGTCGCCTCGCTTCCGACGTCGCCGACGTTCCCGTCGATCAGGGCGCGGAGATCGCGCACCAACCAGTACACGGCGAACGGGTGACCCGCGAACCACATGTCACCGTTGACCTCGACGGCTCGGTCCCCTGTTGCCTCGGCGAAACCCGGTGTCCGCCGGACATTCTCCGCCGAGTAGACCCCCTCGTCGAACACGGCCACGATATCGGCGTTCTGGCTCGGCAGCACTTCGGGCGACAGGGCCGTCCACGGGCCGCCCGTTCCGCCGGTCGACGGGTCTGCTTGCATCGGTGGTGCACTGATACCCACCTCGGCAGCGAGAATCGACGACGGAGCCGTGGGAGCCGCGACGGCCAGGATGTCGGAGCTGTTCATCAGAACCGACAGCGACACCGGATGGGCAGCCACATCACTGCGCAGAGCGTCGATGTCGGAATCCAGAACCGATTCGAGGCGCGCCGCGTCGTCGTCACGGTCGAACACGCCGGCCGTGAACGCCAGCGACTCCCGCCATGGCGTCGCGTACGGCATCGGGACTGTCGGGACGGTCTCGGAGATCGCACGGTACAGGGTGTCGTCGCCGTAGTCACTCGAGACCACGAGGTCCGGATTCTGCGCAAGCACGTCCTCGGTGGGAGGCGCGCCCGTCGGGGGTACCTCGATGACCTCCGAACCCGCTTGCGCACTCAGCCGATCGCCGATGGGGGAACCGAACCCGGTGAACACGACGGCAGGCACCACCCCCACGGCCAGCAAACTCATCGCCGCGTACTCGTCGGTCGCGACGATGCGCTGCGGATGCACGGGCACTTCGGTGGTCCCGTAGGAGTGGTCGACAGTTCGCGTCGACTCCTGGCCGGAGTTGTCGGTGGTCGACGAACACCCTGCGACGATCAGAGTTCCGATCACCGCGGCGGTGAGTGCGGCAAAGACCTTCACCCGTTGTTCTCCTGCTCGATCCCGAGCTTCTGCTGTGTCACTGTCGCTTCCTCGTTCCGTGGTTTCTCGTTCTGTGATTTCTTGGTGTTCAGGGTCCATCCGACTGCATCGGTGCGATCGCGGAAGAAGCTGGAGTACAGGCCGTCTCGTCCGACGAGCTCGTCGTGTGTGCCGATGTCCTCTACCGTTCCATCACCGAGTACCACGATTCGGTCTGCACCGCGGACGGTCTCGAGCCGGTGCGCGATGACGATGACAGTCCGTCCCGTCGACAGTTCTCGGATCGCTGCGCCCACGGCTGCCTCGTTCTCCGCGTCGAGCGCGGCCGTTGCTTCGTCCAGGAGGACGATGGGCGCGTTTCTCACCAGCGCACGGGCTATGGACACGCGCTGCCGCTGACCGCCGGAGAGCAACGCGCCGCCTTCGCCTACTCGTGTGTTCCATCCTTCCGGCAATTCGGCGACGACCGAATCGAGCCGAGCCGCGCGGGCCGCAGCGTGGATCTCCGCGTCGGATGCGGTCGGGTTGCCCAGGCGCACGTTCTCGAGGATCGTGTCGTCGAACAGATACACGTTCTGGAACACCATTGCGATCATGCTCGCAAGCGACGACGACGCCATGTCTCGCACGTCGACACCGCCGATACGGACGGCGCCCTCGTCGGTGTCCCAGAACCGCGCAACCAGCCGGGTGAGCGTCGATTTTCCGGAACCGGACGGGCCGACCAGCGCCGTCACCGTGCCTGGTTCGCAGCGAAAGCTGACCTCACGCAACACTGGGCGCTCGTCGTATCCGAATGTGACGCTGTCGAATTCGACCGAAACGCCAACCGCAGAATCCGCGGAGTCACCGACAGAGACTGGACTCGGCTCCTTCGGATAGGCAGGCTCGGGAAGTGGCTCGGCGTCGAGGACGGCCGTGACACTGTCGAGGGCAGTGTCGGCGAGCCTCAGACCCGATGCGTACGCGCCGAGCAGCGACAGCGGTTCGACGAACCTCACGGCAAGAAGCATGACGACGACCGCGTCGGCGGCCTGCAGCTCGCCGCCGAGCGCAAGGTAGGTCGTCACGACGAGCACGAGCACCAAGGTGAGTCCGACTGTTGCGACGAACCTCGCGAGAGGAGCGTTCTGCCGGTCCAGACTTGCCCGAGTCGACACCCTCGAGGCGTCGATGGTCCGGTTCAGCTCGTCCCAGCCGTCGGTGAGCCTTCCCGACGCTCGCAGCACCGGTTGCAGGCGTGCGAACTCGAGAACACGCTCGGAGACCTCGGTGTGGATGCGCTCCTCGCGATCGTGTTCGGGGCCGACGATGGTCTTGATGCGACGGAAGAAGAAGTACAGCAACGGTATCGGGAGGATCATCACTGCCGCGACCCGCCAGTCGACGAATGCGGTGACGATCACCACGGTGGCAGGCGTCGTGACCGCCACGGTCAGTTGCTGCAGGAACACCGACGGCACGCTCATCAAGTTCTGCAGAGACGTGGACATGATCGCCGAGACCTGCCCGGCACGCGGACCGGTGAACCATCCGAGCGGCAGAGTGGTCACGTGCGCTCCGATCTTTCTCATCAGAGCATCGGTCATCGCGTCGATACCGACGTAGAACCCCACGTTGGATGTCACGATCAGTGCCGCACCCGACGCCGCGGCACCGACAGCGGCGATCACGATCCACCCGACCGGGACCTTCCCGTCGAACAGGGATCGGAGAATCGGTACGAGGGCGCCGAACACCAGCCCCTGGGTGACACCGACGATCGAGTATCCGACGACCAGGCCACGCAGCCCGCTCGGCCTGTCCAGCAACGCATCCGTGCGGCCGATCATCGTGCGCCTGCTGCAACACGCATCTGGCGGTAGCGCCCGCCGAGAGCGTCGAGCTCGTCGTGCGTGCCTTGTTCCACTACACGTCCGCCTTCCAGTACGACGATCGAATCCGCGTCGCGAATCGTCTCGAGTCGATGAGCGATCACCAGCACGGTCCGTCCGGCGACCAGGGTCGACAATGCGCGTTGAATTCGGGCTTCGCTGTGAGGATCGGCATGTGCGGTCGCCTCGTCGAGAACCAGGATCTTCGCGTCCTGCAACACAGCTCGGGCGATCGTGATGCGTTGCAGCTCACCGCCGGACAGCCCGGACCCGCTCGAGCCGAGAACGGTGTCGTAGCCGTCTGGCAGTTCGGTGATGCGGTCGTGGATGTAGGCCGCACGTGCGGCAGCCTCGACGGCATCGTCACCGGCCTCCGGACGGGCAAGCCGAATGTTCTCGCGCACCGTGTCGCGGAGCACCTGCGCGTCCTGGAAGACGACAGCGACGTCGGACAGGAGTTGTGCCTGATCGACGTCCCGGACATCGACACCCCCGATCCGGACGGCTCCGCCGGACACGTCCCAGAACCTCGGGACCAGCCGCGCCACAGTGGTTTTCCCCGACCCCGACGGACCGACGAGCGCGGTGACGGTACCTGGTTCCATCACCAGGTTCACTGCGCGGAGTGCCACGTGCGCGTCGGGGCCGTCCCCGTACGCGAACACCACGTCGCTGAATTCCACCGAGGACCCGACGGGTGACGCCGGGTGTTCGGACGGCGGCAGCGGCGGTGTGGCCAGGACTGTCCCGACGTGAGCCGCGGCGACACTCGCGCTGCTGATCGACCCTGCGATCTGAGTCAGGTTCATGAACGGCCCCGGCAGACCCACTCCCACCGCGAGGAACGGCAACAGATTCACCGGCTCGAGCGAGTCCGAGACGACAAGCACCGATCCGGTGGCGAGAATCCACACGATCAGGACAGCGGGCGAATACAGCACCGTGAGCACGGTCACCGGGCCACCGGTGCCCTTCATCCACGTCCGGCAGATGTCGGTCAACCGATCGACCGATGACGTGAAACGCGAGAACACCTCTGTTCCGCGTCCGTACGCTTTGACGACCTCGATACCGTCGACCAGTTCCACGGTGGATCGGGCAGCGTCGGCGAGTGCAGTGTTGTAGGCGCCCATGTACTTCCGAAATGTCGTGCGCATGGGCGGGCTGACCAGAAGGAACGCGATCACGACGAATCCGACGACGAGGGCAGCCATTCGCCAGTCGACGAGAAACAGGTAGATCGACGCGACGACGGGGGTGACGACGGTTCCCGCGAGCTCGGCGACCGAGTGAGCGACGATGACGTGCATACGCTTGACGTCGTCGGAGACTGCCTTGTCCACCTCGGACGACCCGGCGTCGCCGAACCAGCCAAGCGGTGCAGCGGCGAGTACCTCGACGATGGATCGACGGGTGATGGCCCGAAAATCGGCGTCGGCGTAGTGACACAGCACCGTGGCGACGCCGTAGAGGAGGATTCGAGCTACCGCACCGACGATGCCGACGAGGGTCCACCACCACACGGCGTCGGGGTCTGCGCCGAGCAGTGACCTGCCGGCCTCGGCGACTGCAACGAAGGGCACCACTGCGGCTGCGCCGGAGAGTGCGGCCAGTACGGCGCCCGCGACCAATCGACCGCGGACCGGCCGCAGAAAATCGAGAAGCGAAACAGAGGGGGGATTCATGCGCACCCGTCTACTATTGGATCACTGATCTAATTCTGGAAGGAAAGGTACCAGTGCCGGGAACGGAACGTAAAGGCTCTCGTTCGCAGAACAAACGCACCTATCGAACCGGGATGACAGCGGAGTTGATCGTCGTCGAAGCGGTGGCTCTGACGCGAGTCCACGGCCTCGACGGCTGGACGAGCAGGCAGCTGGCGACAGCACTGGACACGTCACTGTCGGTGATCGCCCACCACGCGGGAGACAGGGCCGCGCTGTGCGCGGCTGTCGTCGACCGTGTCTCGTCGTCCGTATCCGTTCCACCGGAGGAACTTTCGTGGCGGCCGTGGCTCACCGAGCTCCTGCTTAACGTGCGTCACGCCTTCGCGCGACATCCTGGAGTGGCGCAGTGGAGCCTGTTGCACGGGCCGGCGACCCCGGCGATCGCACCGATACTGGAGGCTGCGGTGTCGAAGCTGATCGATGCCGGATTCGGCGACGCTGCGGCGCCCGCGTACACGGTCGCGTTCACGATGTGCGTCTCGCACGTGGCACTGGCCGACGCCCGGATGATGTCCGGTCCCGATCATCGTGCGATGCTAGGCAACCTGCCGCCCGCGGACGAACGAGGTCGCGGACTGGGCGCGGTGGCCGACATGATGGAACGTTTCGCGGCGGACAACGGTGCCGAGGAGCACTTCAGGTACGCACTGGACTGCGTTCTCGACGGCATCGAAGCTCACCGTGCTCGCCTGCACCGCGCCGTCCGCAGCTCGAGTGAAGCCGTCGAAGCGAGCAGCAGAATACCGGGTACGGCATAGTTGAGCCGTGCCGAAGTTGAACTCTTACACGTACGGTCCCGCCGACGGACCCGAAGTTCTCGCTGTTCACGGAATGACGGGACACGGCGCACGCTGGGCGCACCTAGCCCACCAGCATCTCGCCGATGTTCGCGTGCTGGCTCCCGATCTCGTCGGCCACGGCCGGTCTCCGTGGACGCCGCCGTGGGACATCGACGCTCAGGTCGACGGCTTGAGCGAGCTGCTCGACGCGCATGCTCGGGGCCCGGTGGTGGTCGTCGGTCACTCCTACGGTGGTGCGCTTGCCGTACACCTCGCGAAGTCCCGTCCCGAGAAGGTACGCGGGTTGCTGTTGCTCGATCCGGCGATCGAGCTGGACCCGTCCGACCTCCTCGAAGTGGCTGGGCTCACGGCCAAGTTTCCCGATTACACCGACGCCGAGGAAGCCAAGTCGGAGAAACTGAACGGCGCGTGGGCCGACGTCGATCCGGCTTTGCTCGATCAGGAGGTGCAGGACCACCTCGTCGACGCCGACAAGGGGCGTGTCGCCTGGCGGATCTCGACCCCGGCGATCGTCTCGTCGTGGGGTGAACTCGCCCGGCCGCTCGTGGTTCCTCCTGCCGATGTGCCGACGATTTTGGTGCAGGCGATGCGCGTGCAACCTCCGTACGTCGGAGACAAGTTCAAGGCCGCGTTGTCCGATCGACTCGGGGACAACCTGACCGTCCTGGAGTTCGACTGCGACCACATGGTGGCTCAGGCCAAGCCCGCAGAGGTCGCCGAGCTGGTGCGTCGGCTCCTGTAGATGGCAGCGATCACCGACGAGCAGGTCGAACGGGTCCGCGAACTCGTCGCGTCGATTCCAGCTGGACGCGTCAGTACCTACGGGGACATCGCTGCCGCAGCGGGCCTGTCGAGTCCGCGCATCGTGGCGTGGATCATGCGCACCGACTCCGCGGACCTGCCGTGGCATCGGGTGCTGCCGGTGAGCGGCAGACCGGCAGCTCACCTCGCGACTCGTCAGTTGGAGAACCTGCGGAGCGAAGGCGTCCTCGCCGTCGACGGGCGGGTGCGCCTGGGGGAAATTCGGTTCGCGTTCGGCGCCGACTAACCTCGGAAAGCATGAACCTCGGACCGTTCGATCCTCGCCCGACTGCCAAGTACGCACTCGGTAAGGCAAGCCCGTTCGTCGCGGCAGCCGGACTGGTCGTCGACGAGGTCTCTGGAACTCGGGTGGTCGGCCACATCGAGCTGTCGGAGGACCATCACACTCCGTGGGGCGTCGTGCACGGTGGGGTCTACACCGCGGCAGTCGAATCCGCTGCGAGCATCGGCGCGAGCGAAGCGGTGAAGGATCGAGGCGAGTTCGCCGTCGGTGTGCACAACGGTACCGATTTCCTTCGCGCCAGTAAGGGCGGCAGAGTGGACGTCGTCGCAGAGCCGCTGCAGCAAGGCCGAATTCAGCAACTGTGGCTGGTCACGATCACCGCCACGGACAGCGGAAAGGCCATTGCCCGGGGGCAGGTTCGGCTGCAGAACGTGCCGCTCCCGACATGAGCATCACCGGTGTCGACGCGGTCATCCTTGCGGGAGGCGCCGCACGCAGGATGCACGGCGTCGACAAACCAGGCCTGACCGTCGGCCGAATCAGCATGCTGCAGAGAATGATCGACGCGGCCGCGGTAGCAGACACCATCGTCGTCGTCGGACCGCATCGACCGGAGTTGGCGCCGCACATCGTGCAAACCCGCGAGAATCCCGCCGGGTCCGGGCCGGTCGCGGCGATCGCAGCGGGGTTGGACGCCCTCCGCGATCGCAGCGTCGGTACCGGTGACGCGAACGCACTTCTGATACTGGCCGCGGATCTCCCGTTCGTCGACGCCGCGGCGATCGATCGCCTCGTGGCGGAGTCGGACGCTGCTGCCGCCACCTTCGCGGCGGACGGCGACGGACGCACGCAGTACCTCTTCGGTGTCTGGAACACCGCAGCCCTCAGGCGCAGCATCGACGATCTCCCGGACACGCGGGATCTGCCGATGCGTGCGTTGATTCCGCAGGATCACCGCGTGATCCGCATCGACGGCGTCGACGACTGCGACACTCCCGAGCATCTGAGTCTGGCGCGGCGACACCTCGCCGAGTACTTGCCGGCTCAACCCGTACCGACCGTCGACGAGGCACGCGAGACGATCCGAAACAGGCTGCGCCCCATTCCGACCCGACGTACGGCCACCCGTGACGCTCTCGGTGCGACCTCGAGCGAGCCCGTGATCGCGTCGGCCCCTCTGCCGCCGGTCGACATCTCGGCGATGGACGGATACGCGGTGTGCGGGACGGGGCCGTGGACGATTCGCAGCGAGATCGCATTCGCAGGCACATCGGGCCACCGGCCGCTGGGGCGCGGGGAAGCCATGCGCATCGCCACCGGTGCCCTCGTTCCCGCGGGAGCGGACTCGGTAGTACGGGACGAAGACGTGCGAGTGTCCGGTGACGACTTGAATCGAGCCGAGGGTGCACCCGTGCACGACGACACTCGGCGTGCGGGCGAGGATTGGATCGCCGGAACGGTACTCGCCCCGGCGGGAACCGACATCGGGGCCGCCCTCGTGTCCGTCGCCCTCGGCGCCGAGATCGAGGACATCTCAGTACGCGGACCGGTCCGAGCACGAATAATTCTCAGCGGGAACGAGATTCGGGGACCCGGCGAGCTACAACCAGGGCAGACCCGCGACACCATCGGGCCAGTCTTGCCGAACTATCTCGCTGCGTGCGGCATCTCCACGACCGACTCGGAACACCTCGACGATTCGCCCACGGCGTTCGACGATCTCCTCGCCGACCCCACCGACGCCGATCTCGTCGTCGTCGTCGGTGCGACCGGAGGCGGAGCCGCCGATTCTCTGCGCAGCGCGCTCGTCGACGCGGACGCGGACGTCGTGGTGCACCGCACGCGCGTCCGTCCGGGCGGTTCGCAGATCACAGCGGTGCTACCGGACGGTACGGTGGTGCTCGGACTGCCCGGTAATCCGTTCGCGGCCGTCGCGACGGTCATGGTGACTGGACCCGCCGTCGTCGACGCTCTCACAGCGCGAACTCCCCGACCTCCGCTGCTGGGGTACGTGAGCGGGACCGACAAGGCGTCGACGACACGCATCGTGCCCGTTGTGCGGGACGGCACTGGCTGGCGCGTCTCCCCCGGCATCGGGACCGCCCATCTGCGCACTCTGATCGACAGCGACGCCGTGGCGTTGATCCCGCCGGAGCACGACCCCGACGTACCCGTCGAACTGGTGCTCCTGCCTCGGTGAACTACCGCACGGACCCGCGCGAGTAGTCGTTCGACCGCGCCGCAAGCTCGGCGGAGCCGCTACGGAACCGGTCGACGACGAGGTCCACGATGCCCTGATGCAGCCCGAGAGGATCGGCCACGCCGTCGCTCCCGGCGTCGGACAGTCGGTCGTGAAAGAGCCCTCGTGCCAACAGATACGACGCCACGAACACCCGCTGGTGGCCGTACGACCGTAGTGTCGCCACGGCGTCGGGAACGGTGGGGCTGGCGGTCGCGACATAGCCGATCCGGACCGGCACGTCGGTCAGTTCGGCCACCATCAGTGCAGCGCGGCGATGTTCGGCGAGGGCGCGCCGATCCGACGACCCGGCCGCAGCGAACACGATGGCATCACCCGGTCGCCAGCCCGCCGCGAGCAGTCGGTCCACCATCACTCGGGCGAACACACGGTCCGGTCCGAGTGCCGGCGTCACCGTCGTGCACGGATGCTCGCTCGCGGCGACCTCACGTGGAACATCGGTGTGCACGTGATACCCGGACGCCAGAAACGCCGGGACCACCACAGCGGGACCCTCCAGCTCGCGCAGCACCTCGGCAGGGGACGGCCCCAGCACGTCGACGAACGCCACCCGGGTCGGTCCGACCTCGGCGCCGACGGCCTCGGCCAGTGTCGCGATCATTTCGACGCCGCGTGGATTGCGAGTTCCATGGGCCACCAACACCAGCGAAGGTGTTGCGGCAGAGCGAATACCGTTCATGTCAGTACTTGCTTCCTTCCTGGTATGCAGCTACACCGACGCTCTCGGCAGCGACGCCGGTGTCGGATGGTGCATCGGGGAGTGTGTCGACCGGATCGATCGCGAGTCGATAGCCCCGCTTGACCACTGTCTGAATCACTTTCGGCGCACCGAGGGAGGATCTCAGTCTCGTCATGGCCGTCTCGACGGCATGGGTGTCGTCGCCGCCTCCCGGGAGAGCGCCGAGCAGATCGTCCCTGGACACGACGCGGCCCGGTGTGGCAGCCAACGTCTTCAGGATCGCCATGCCTGCCGGAGACACCGCCCGAACGACACCGTCGACGACGACGCATCGACTCCGCACACTCAGCGAGTGACCGCCTGCGCTCATCGGAGCGGCACGCCTCGGTAGTTCCTCGGCGATGTGCCGCGCGAGCGATCCCAGCCGGGCCCGCGTCGGTTGCGTCGTCGGCACGTTCGATTGTTCCAACGGCGCCGCGGTGACCGGTCCGACGCACACGGCGAGAACGCGCGTCCGCAAAGAATGCAGCAACGCGTCCAGAACACCGTTCTCGTCCGCCCGCATCAACAGCGACACCACCGCCGGGGCGCTCGTGAAGCTGATCGCGTCGAGATCCCCCAGGACGACGGCCTCGATCATCCGGTCCATCGGTGAGCTGTCGTCGGGAGCCGTCCACCGGTACACCGGAACCGGCACGACCTCGGCGCCGGCATTGCGCAACGCCTCGCAAAAATCGGGCACCGGCTCCCATTCGGTCGTGGCACCGTGCAGCTGAACCGCGATCCGTGTGCCCTCGACGCCCTCGGCGAGCAGGTGTTCGAGCACCTCCGCCGAGGATTCGGACGCCGGGCTCCACTCTTCTCGCAAGTCGGCGGCTCGAATGGCGCCCTTCGCCTTGGGCCCGCGAGCAAGAACTCTCGACGCCGCGAGGGCCTCGTTCAACGCTTCCGCTCGGCCCCACCCCTCCGCGGCCTCGATCCATCCTCGAAAACCGATACCCGTGGTGGCGACGGTTATCTCGGGAGGGTCGGCAATGATTTCCTCGGTGACGCGTTCCAACTCGGCGTCGTCGGCCAGCGGGATGATTCGGATCGCGGGTGCGTGCATGACCGTCGCACCTCGTCGTTGCAGCAGTGTCTCGAGCTCGTCGGCCCGGCGTGACGCGGTGATCCCGACGGCGAATCCGGCCAGAGGCTCCCCCGAGACCGGTGTCGCAGCGCACGACTCCGTTCCCGCCTCGGCTGCACTCGTCACGTCGATTCGCCCCGCACGTGGATGACGCCGCCGTCCGTCCTGGTCTCGAAGGAACCGAGGCCGACGCTCTCGTCGTCGAGGCACCGTCCGTCGACCAGCGAGAAAACCTGCTTCAGCAGAGGCGACGCGACGGTCGCCTCCCCGGCCCGATCGCCGACGAGTCCTCTGGACATGACGGCCGCACGACCGAACGGGTCGACGTTGCCGACGGCGTAGGTCTCGCCCGTCTCGAGCAGGAACAGGGCTACCTGTGTACCTCCGCGCAACAGCACGGCTACTCCCCTGCCGGGTACCAGGGAATCGACGGTGCACGCCGGTGTCCACTCACGAGCCGAATGAGTGCCGCCCGCGGCCGGTGTGGTGGTACTGAGCGAATCGATGACAGTCATGGTGTCGGACCTCCTGATGCAATTGCACTGTGCCGATGTTTCTTCGTCGTTAAGGGCCGATTACCCGGGTGTGCACATGCGTGCAGACCCGGGAACCAGCCCGCGTGAGGTGCTCAGGCGCCGATCTTCGGCATGCCCATCAACACCGGCACCTTGCGCCGGCCGGTGTCGTCGAACGAGATGGTCGGGTCCGACTCCGCGGGAGCGTTGACGAACGACACGAAGCGGCCGAGCTTCTCCTCGTCTTCGAGTACGCCTGCCCATTCGTCCTTGTAGCCCGCGACGTGGCGCTCCATGTCGGCCTCCAACTCGGCGCCGATGCCCAAGCTGTCCTCGCACACGACGGCCTTCAGATGGTCGAGACCACCGTCGAGAGAATCGAGCCACGGCGCGGTGCGCTGGAGCCGGTCCGCTGTCCGCACGTAGAACATGAGGTACCTGTCGATGTAACTGACCAGCGTCGCATCGTCGAGGTTCGACGCCAGCAGCTGAGCGTGCTTCGGAGACTGTCCGCCGTTGCCACCGACGTACAGGTTCCAGCCGTGTTCGGTCGCGATGACGCCGACATCCTTCCCGCGGGCCTCGGCGCACTCGCGTGCACAGCCGGACACTCCGAACTTGATCTTGTGCGGAGACCGCAGTCCGCGGTAACGGTTTTCGAGATCGACGGCCATTCCCACCGAATCCTGGACACCGTATCGGCACCAGCTCGACCCGACGCAGCTCTTCACCGTCCGCAGCGATTTTCCGTACGCCTGGCCGGATTCCATGCCTGCGTCGACCAGTCGCTTCCAGATGGCGGGCAACTGCTCGACGCGTGCACCGAACAGATCGATGCGCTGGCCACCGGTGACCTTGGTGTAGAGGCCGAAGTCGCGGGCGACCTCACCGATGACGATGAGTTGCTCCGGGGTGCACTCGCCGCCCGGCATACGCGGTACGACCGAGTAGGTTCCGTTCTTCTGGATGTTCGCCAGGAAGTGATCGTTGGTGTCCTGCAGAGACGCCTGTTCGCCGTCGAGAATGTGGTCCGAGGAAGTGGACGCCAGAATCGACGCGACGACAGGTTTGCAGATATCGCAGCCACTTCCCGTGCCGTACTTGGCGATCAGCGACGAGAACGTGCGCGTGTTGGTCGCGCGGACGATCTCGAACAGTTCCGCGCGGGACTGACCGAAGTGCTCGCACAGTGCCTTCGACATCACGACACCGGACGCCGCCAACAGTTGCTTGATGGACGGCAGGCAGCCTCCGCAGGTGGTACCGGCAGTGGTGCAGCTCTTGACCGAGGCGACATCGCACGCCCCGTCCGCGATCGCGCCGCAGATCGCACCTTTGGTGACACCGTTGCACGAGCAGATCTCGGCCTCGTCGGGAAGTGCGCCGATGCCCACTTTTTCCGCTACGGGTGAGATCAACGAGCCTGGATCGCCCGGCAATTCACGACCGACGAGCGGACGCAGCAGCGAGTAGGCGGTGGCATCGCCGACGAGAATCCCACCGAGCAACGTCTTCGCATCGTCGGAGACGACAAGTTTGGCGTACGTCCCCTTCGGTGCGTCGCTGAAGACGACCTCGAGTGCACCCGGCGTTGCGGCCATGGCGTCACCGAAACTGGCGACATCCACGCCCATCAATTTGAGTTTGGTGGACATGTCCGCGCCCGGGAACTCGGCGGCGCCGCCGAGCAACCTGTCCGCGACGACCTCCGCCGTCGAGTACCCCGGGGCGACCAGTCCGTAGCAGCGACCGTCGACGGCGGCGCACTCACCGATGGCGAACACTGCCGAATCGGATGTGCGGCAGCCGGCGTCGACAAGGATGCCGCCACGTTCCCCGACGTCGAGGCCGCTCTCCCGTGCCAGACGATCCTGTGGACGCACGCCCGCGGAGAAGACCAGCAGGGCTGCGTCGATGGTGCTGCCGTCGGACAGTTCGACCGTCAGCCCGGCGCTGTCGTTCTCAGTGATGGACGACGTCCCGACGCCGGTGTGCACGTTGAGCCCCAGATCGGTCACCAGCCGCGCCAGGAGCGCGCCGCCGCCTTCATCGACCTGCAGCGGCATCAACCGCGGCGCGAACTCGATGACGTGCGGAGTCATTCCGAGCTTCTTCAGCGCATTGGCTGCCTCCAGCCCCAGGAGGCCACCGCCGACGACCACGCCGACCGCGCCCGGTCCCGCCGCGTCGGCGCGGGCGCGGATGCGATCCAGATCGTCCAGGGTGCGGTAGACGAAGCACCTGTCCAGGTCGTGTCCGGTTATGGGCGGCACGAACGGGTAGGAGCCAGTCGCGAACACCAGTGCGTCGTAACCGATCACCTCACCGGTCGACGTCGCAACCGTCCTACCTTCGCGGTCGACGCTGTCCGCGCGGACACCGAGCCGCATGTCCACCGCGGCGTCGCCCGGGTAGTCGTTGCCGGCGAGCGCGAGTTCCTTGTGATCCCAGGCCCCGACGTACGACGACAGACCGACGCGGTCGTAGGCAGGCAGCGCCTCCTCGCAGAGGACGGTGACTTTCCATTCCGCTGCCTCGTCGCGAGACCGCAATGCCTCGACGAAGCGATGTCCGACCATGCCGTGACCGATGACCACCGCGTTCTTCGTCGCGTTCTTCATCAGGGGTTCCTTCCGAGAATTACTGCAGAGCATTGAAAGACGGGGAGGGCGTCAGACTTCCACCGAGGACTGGGTCGCCTCGTCGGCGATCACACGCGGTCTGCGCAGGTAAACGGCGTATGTCACCGCGCAGCACAGCACGTAGAAGGCGAGGAACACCCAGAAGGCCGTGGTCGCGGACTTCGCCTCACCGGAGTACGACGCGCGCAGAACCAGGTTGATGCCGACGCCGCCCAAGGCGCCGATGGCGCCTGCGATTCCGATGAGCGCTCCGGACATCCGGCGGGACCAGTGCTGCTGTTCCTCGGTCGACATGCCCTGCAGCTCGGTTGATTTGGCGGCGAAAATCGCCGGAATCATCTTGTAGACCGAGCCGTTGCCGAGACCGGACAGCAGGAACAGCAGGATGAATCCGACGACGAACAGCGCCATCATCGTGCCGCTGGCTGCCCCCGCGGTGTTGTCGTCCCAGGTGCTTGCGGCCACCAGAATGCCGGTGGCGAACACCATCGACACGAAGGTGTACAGCGTGATCTTGCCGCCACCGATCTTGTCCGCGAGCTTGCCGCCGAACGGGCGGGAGATGGATCCGAGAAGTGGTCCGAGAAAAGCGATCTGAGCTGCGTGGAGTGACGCCTGCGCCTGCTGGGCGGCCGTCGCCGGTGCACCGTCGGTCAATCCCGCGAGGAAGTTGATCTGCAACACCTGGCCGAACGCGAAGCTGAAACCGATGAACGAACCGAAGGTGCCGATGTAGAGGAACGCGATCCACCACGAGTCCGAGAACCTGAGGACGTCGATCATGGAGCGCCCGTTGGTCTTCTGGTTGTCGAGGTTGTCCATGAACAATGCGGCGCCGACTGCGGCGATCGCGATGAAGACGAGGTAGACGGCGCAGACGATCTCCGGTGACGTGTTGCCGATCGTCGCGATCACGAGCAGACCGATCAGCTGAATGACGGGAACGCCGATGTTGCCGCCGCCGGCGTTCAGGCCGAGCGCCCAGCCCTTCTCACGCTGCGGGTAGAACGCATTGATGTTGGTCATCGACGATGCGAAGTTGCCGCCGCCGAGGCCCGCGAACGCCGCGACGACGATGTAGGTCGTGTACGACGCCGGGTTCAGCATGAAGTACATGGTCAGCACCGTCGGGACCAGAAGTACGAGAGCGCTGAAGATCGTCCAGTTCCGACCGCCGAACTTCGCTGTCGCGAAGGTGTACGGGATACGAAGCACAGCGCCGACGAGCGTGGGAACGGCGACGAGGAAGAATTTTCCTGCGGCGTCGATTCCGTACACCGACACAGGCATGAACAGCACCATGACCGACCAGATCGACCAGATGGAGAAGCCGACGTGCTCGGCGACTACGGACCAGATCAGATTCCGCTTCGCGATCGCCTTTCCACTGGCCTCCCAGGCCGCGACGTCCTCGGAGTTCCAGTGGCTGATGCGGTGCTTGATCGACACCGGCACCGTCCCCGGAGGGGGTGTCGACGGTGTGGGTGTCGATTCGGGCGCCGCATCGGCTTGTGGTGCCTCGGGAATGCTGGTCACGTGGGCCTCCTGATCGCGTGGGAGACCCAAAGATAGAAAAGCCATGTTGCGCGGGCGCTGCGCGCGGTGACCCCTTGATTAACTTGGTCTCACGAACACGGAACGCCTGCCGTGAGGACGCCGTCGCGGTCACCGCCGACGCTGCACTGTTTCCGCTCGGCGCGCATCCCGCGGTTCGGTGGCTGGCACGGCCTTGCGGCCCCGCGCATCGCGTGGATTTCCGACAACACGACGGACAACCCGATCATCGATCCAGCGGACCTTCCTGCGGCGCAACGCGCAGTCGACGAGCTGCGCACATCCGGTCCGGGTCACAGCGTTGCGCTGACAGTCCGGTTCCTCACCATCGACGGCGGATACGAACCCGTCGAGCTGTCGGCGTCACTACTCGACCTCGAATCGGGACAGTGCGCCTTGCTGGTTGTGCTGACCGTCGAGTAAACGGCACACCAAACGTTGCCATGCAGTGTCCGACTCCGTTTGGTAAGTTCCACAGCAATACGCTTCGGTGTGTGAAGTTCGATCCTGGGACACGTCGGGACGGTCTTCTTCCAGCCCCGTGTGGGAGCTGATGGGCATGCTCGCGTGAGCCTGCCGTGTCGCCGTTCCACCCGGCCCAGCATCTTGGCGCAACCTTGTTGGCCGATCCGTACCCGAATCGACTTCCCTCCCATGAACCGGTAAGACGGAAATTAAAGTGAGCTGTGCACGTGAAAAATGCTGCTGTGTCATCCGGTTTGGTCGCGGCGATCGCATTGACGATCTTCGCCGCGCCCGCGTCTGCTCAGCCCAGCGTCGGTCCCGGTCCCACTACTGGCGAGGTGCAGGAGCAGCCAGTGGATCAGGATCGTGTCGAGCAGATCGACGCGGAGAGGTTGGTGCTCTTCAACGACCAGCTTGCCGCCGCCGGCAACGAGCAAATCCTCACAGGAACAGTGGCTCTGGAGTATCGCACCGACGGCAGTGTGGTGGGGTACCTCGCGGATGGCACCACCTACGAACGGTCCGCAGCGGCGCTGGAGAACAACCCGCTGCTCCGCGCCGGGATCGTCGAAGAAATCAAGCGGGTCGTCGCAGCCTGCTTGGGCGTGTCATTGACTGCTACCGGATTCTGGGCCAGCATCGAAGCCGAGTTGACCAGTTGGGACCGGGCCGCGAAGTTCTTGGTACGTAGGCTCGGCGTGCTCGGCGCAGTCAGCTGCGCCGGTGGGATCATTTGGGAGTACATCTGATGAACGACGCACTGCTCAGAGCGGACCGGAGCACGAAAGGCTTCTTCGGCGGCCCCGGTCTCGGAGTGATCGCCCTCGTTGTCGTTGTCGCAGTTGTCGTTCCGGTCGTTGTCTCTTCCGCGGGGTGGTCCACGTTCGGCGCTGCCGCTGTTGTGTATGCGGTCGCTATCGTGGCGGCGACGCTCGCTGTGGCGATACGTCGCGGAGCTGGACGTTCGAGTGTGGTGGCTGCCGGCGGAGCGGCGGCCATCGCGATCCTGTTCGTGGTCGGGTACACCGGGATCTTCAGCATGTCCGACGATGTCCGATGGTCCGGTTCGAGCGCAGTGACCGGGATGGTTCTCGGTTCAGTGGTTCTCGGCTTGCTCGTTCGCCGAGGACGGGACAGTCGTTGACGGTGTGACGAACAGTCAGTATCCGGCAGCACCGCGGCATACGGCAGTCATGACGCATGCCGCGGTGCTGCGCGTATCGGCCGAACCGACCGAAAAGTGAGACAGCCCAGCCTGCCAGCGAGGCGGTTATTCAATCGAACGGATAGCTGCGGGTAGATTCCGCCGGGCATCTCCGGGCACCTGGTGTTACACGCGATCGGAGCAGTCGTACCGAAAGGTGCAGTCAAGACCATCACGTCCAACAGCTTCGAGCTCGAACAGGCTGTGCTCGCAGCCGACCTCGTCATCGGCGCTGTCCTGGTCCCGGGAGCCAAACGCACCCACCTTGGTCTCAAACAGCCTGATCTGGAGAATGAAGCCCGGATCGGTGCTCGTCGACATTGCCATCGACCAAGGCGGTTGCTTCGAGGACTCCCGGCCCACCACCCACGCCGAGCCGACCACGATTCGGTGTTCTACTGCGTAGCTAACATGCCCGGAGCGGTACCGCCCACCTCGACCTACGCACTGACCAACGCCCCCTGCCCTACGGGTTCGCACTGGCCGACAAAGGCTGGCGGACTGCCGTCGAAACGGTCCCGGGACTGGCGTCAGGACTGAGCACCCACGACGGCCAACTTCTCTCCGACAGCGTCGCCGTCGCACATAGATACGCCGTGGGTACGCTTTACAGCTAGCGCTGGGAAACACTCGACGAGTCCGGGGCCCGAGGCACCCGCGGCCCCGGACTCGAATCAGACGCCGCGAATAGATAAACAGGAAGGGACTGCCGTGTCGCACGGCTTGCTACCGTTCCGGTGGCCTGCTACCTGCGGTCGCACCGATCGCCCGCGTGCATCTGGCTCCGCGCAGGTCTGCTCATCTCAGCAGCGCTGCGTAACGCGCTGGCCATGCGTCCTGTACGCCGGTGGACCATCGCCTGCGCACTGCTCGCGCGTCGATCGATGCACTCCGCATGGATCATGCGTTCAGATGTTTACCACGGAGTAGCTTCCTCTGTGCCAGGCCGCGGTTTAGCGTCGGAGCGACGCCGGGACACCGAATGGGAAAGCGAGGCAATGTCTTTCGTCCTGAACAAGAACCACAGCGATCGAGTCGACCCGATCACGCGTATGCGGTGATCGCACCCGTAGCAGCGCTCGGAGGGTCGTTTCCGGCCGCGATCGTGTTCGGTGATTGTCGCGTTCTGGCGGCGCGCCGGCCGCGGCGTATCGATCGCAGGTCTGGCACCCAGGGTGATCGAGGCCCTCACGCTCGCGGTGTTCGTCTACGGCGCCGGAGAGGGACTGACCTCGGGTATTCCAGGGCTGCAGGTGTCGGTCTGATCAGGGTAAGGCGTCGTCGCCGAGTAGGTCGAGCGTGCGCTGCACGGTATTCGAGTTCCGCGGACGGATGTGGAGTCCGTCGTGCCGATGCACGGCAACATTCTCACGCAGGATTGTCACATCCCGGCAGGATTTTCGCCGTCCGCGCCCCGATCTTCGTCGAATATGAGCCAGGTTCGTGTGGAGCGAACACCGTCCATGCCTTGTAGTCCTTCGAGTACGACCCGACGTAGCACTTCGTTGTCCGGCGTGCGCACGAGGACCAGAACGTCAAAATCGCCGCCCAGGAGACTGAAATGATCGACGAACTGCATCGTCCGGAGCTCTTCGGACACGGTACGCCACGAATCCTGACGGATCGACAGTGCGATGAATGCCGAGGTGTCCAACCCCGACGCCGTGTGGTTGATGCGCACGGTGAAACGCTCGATTGTCCCCGCGTTCTTCAGCCGCTCAACGCGGTTGTAAGCATGGGCACGCGAGATGTGCACCCGGTCGGCAAGGACGCGCATCGACAGACGACCGTCGACTTGCAACTCCCGGAGGATCCGCCGGTCGACCTCGTCGAGCTCCACACGCCCACTGTCACCTACCATTCGTCCACCACTCCCTCTCGTCGCTCTGGTTCAAGTAGACGATAGCGAACACTTTCGAGCTCAGGCGGACCAATCGTCCACTACAGACTCCCATCGGCCGGAATCCTGCTTCTTTGCGTGCAGAATCACAGTACAAGTAATCAGTCAGGAGAGTTACAGAATGACGACCATCGACACTCGTAGAGACACATCCACGTACCAGCGCTTCATGCCTGCCGACCTGCCTGTTCAATATTTGTCCGCCGATGGCAAGGCCGTCGACAGCGCCGCTCGCTACGAACGTCCGACGGACGAGCGGCTACTTGCGATGTATCAGGCCATGGTCAGCGGACGTCGATTCGACCAGCAGGCAACGGCATTGACGAAACAGGGCAGATTAGCTGTATACCCTTCGGCCCGTGGGCAGGAGGCCTGCCAGATCGCGGCGGCGATGTGCCTGGGCGAGTCGGACTGGATGTTCCCTACGTATAGGGACTCCATGGCCCTGGCCGCCCGTGGTGTGGATCAAGTCGAACTGCTCGGCATGCTCGCGGGATACTGGCACTGCGGTTACGACCCGAAGAAGTACCGAGTCGCACCCCAGTGCACCCCCCTCGCGACCCAATTGCTGCACGCGACCGGATTCGCCTATGCAGAAATGAAGCAGGGTAGAGACACGGTCGCGTTGGCATTCTGCGGTGATGGCGCGACGAGCGAAGGAGATTTCCACGAGGCTCTCAATTTCGCAGCCGTCTTCAAGGCACCGGTCATCTTTCTCGTCCAGAACAACGGTTTCGCGATCAGTGTGCCGCTCGCGCGACAAACAGTCGCACCTTCTTTGTCACACAAAGGCGTTGGCTACGGTGTCGGTAGCGAGCAGGTCGACGGAAACGACCCCATCGCGATGATGAGCGTCATGGACGAAGCCGTTAAATACGCCCGGGCAGGCAGGGGGCCGGTCGTCGTCGAGGCGCACACCTACCGGATGGACGCACATACCAATGCGGACGACGCGACCCGCTACCGCAAGGCTGACGAGGTCGAGGGCTGGCTCGCCCGCGACCCGTTGGCGCGTCTCGACGCGCACCTCGGAGCGCGCGGAATTTTGAACGACGATTTACGCGCCGAATTCACCGAATCCGCAGACTCCGACGCCGCAGCCCTCCGCTCGGGGATGAACGTCGAACAGCAGGTCGATGCCGAAGACCTGTTTCGCTTCGTGTACTCCACACCCACCCCCAATTTGATCGAACAGCGCGACCAGGTTGCTGCCGAAATCGCAGCCGAGGAGAACTGACATGACCACGATGACAATGGCCGGCGCACTGAACGCCGCTCTGCGTGACGCGTTGACAGAAGACGAGAAAGTCGTCGTCTTCGGCGAGGACGTCGGCACCCTCGGTGGCGTCTTCCGCGTTACCGACGGCCTGACCCGCGACTTCGGAGAAGACAGGTGCTTCGACACACCCTTGGCCGAATCCGGAATCATCGGCTTCGCCGTCGGCATGTCGATCTCGGGTTACAAGCCCGTCGTCGAGATGCAATTCGACGCGTTCGCCTACCCCGCCTTCGAACAGATCGTCTCGCATGTTGCCAAGCTGCGGAACCGAACTCGCGGGTCCCTCACCGCGCCCATGGTTATTCGCATTCCGTTTGCCGGGGGCATCGGCGGCGTCGAGCATCACTGTGATTCGAGCGAGGCGTATTACGCTCACACGCCGGGGTTGAAGGTGGTCTCCCCATCGACCGTCGCCGACGCCTATTCGATGATGCGCGACGCCATCGCCGATCCTGACCCGGTGGTCTTTCTCGAACCCAAGCGTCTGTACTTCTCCAAAGCCGACGTCGAGCTCGCCCGCACCGAACCCATCGGCACGGCCGTCGTGCGGCAGGCCGGCACCGACGTGACACTCCTCGCCTACGGACCGACCGTGTCCGTCGCCATGCAGGCAGCCGCGTACGCAGCCGAGGACTGCCGCAGTGTGGAGGTCATTGACCTGCGTTCACTCAACCCGTTCGACGACGAGACCGTCGGACGCTCGGTCCGCAAGACCGGCCGCTGCATCGTGTTGCAAGAAGCTCAGTCCTTCGCGGGCGTGGGCGCAGAGATTGCCTCTCGGGTGCAGGAACGCTGCTTCCACCACCTGCATGCTCCCGTGTTGCGTGTCAGCGGACTCGATATCCCCTACCCCGCACCCAAGCTCGAGCATTTCCACCTTCCGTCCGCCGATCGTGTCCTCGATGCCATCGACCGGCTGCAGTGGAACGACGCTCCCGATCTCAGCAAGGCGGTATCGGCATGACCGCACAGGTATTCAACCTTCCCGACCTCGGCGAAGGCCTCACCGACGCCGTGATCATCGAGTGGAAAGTCGCATCGGGCGACACTGTCGCCATCGACCAGGTCGTCGTTGAAGTAGAGACAGCGAAGGCTTCCGTAGAGGTGCCGTGCCCATTCGAAGGCGTCGTCGGCGAACTCCACGGCGCAGAGGGCGATGTCGTGCCTGTCGGCCAGCCGCTGATCACCGTCACCGGCGCCGCCGTTGCCGACACGGCTGGTAAGGCCCCTGCAGCACACGAGCAGTACCGCGAGGAAGAACGCGCCGGCTCGGGCAACGTGCTGATCGGCTACGGAACAGGCCACGGCCCGACTGGGCGTCGCAGGCGCGCTGCGCACGGCCGGGTTCCAGAAACGCAGGCGGTGACCTCACCACCGCACGCCACGTCGACCCGTGATGCGGTCAAGGTGCTTTCACCCATTGTTCGCAAGCTGGCCCGGGACGGTGGCCTGGAGCTCGACGGTATCTCCGCTTCCGGTAGGCACGGCGTGATCACGCGTACCGATGTCGAGCGGGCACTCGAAGGGCTTACGGTAGCTCCCAGCGAGGTTCCGACGACCGGGGGGATCACCCGTATCCCTCTTACCGGAATCCGAAAGGCCATAGCCGACAAGCTGTCCCGAAGCCGTGCGGAGATCCCTGAGGCTACCGTGTGGGTCGACGTCGACGCCACCGCACTGCTCCAGGCCCGTCGCGATCTCGATGCATCCATCGATGGCGTCAAGGTGTCGTTG
Organism: Rhodococcus sp. 06-156-4; assembly: GCF_002259345.1. Classification (NCBI taxonomy): domain Bacteria; kingdom Bacillati; phylum Actinomycetota; class Actinomycetes; order Mycobacteriales; family Nocardiaceae; genus Rhodococcus; species Rhodococcus sp. 06-156-4. The sequence continues at coordinate 87,474 of NZ_NPGB01000026.1, forward strand.
TTGGCACTCCTGGCCAAACTGACGATCATCGCTCTGCAGAAGTATCCGGAGCTGAACAGCACGGTCGACACCGCTGCGGGCGAAATACTCCGTTACCAGGACATCCATCTCGGCATCGCAGCACAGACGGACCGCGGTCTGATGGTTCCCGTTGTCTCCCACGCCAACCACAATGATCTTCGCGAGCTTGCAGAGCGACTCGGTGAGACGACCGAGATGGCACGCACTGGATCCATTCCGCCGGCTCGCCTGTCCGGCGGCACGTTCACGCTGAACAACTATGGCGTCTTCGGCGTCGATGGTTCCGCTGCGATCATAAATCACCCCGAGGCCGCGATTCTGGGCATCGGGCGCATCATCGACCGTCCCTGGATTGTCGACGGGCAAGTCACCGTCCGCAAGATCGCTCAGCTCTCGATCGCGTTCGATCACCGCGTGTGCGACGGCGGAGTGGCCGGAGGCTTCCTCCGTACCGTCGCCGACTACATCGAGAACCCTGTACTCACTTTGGCGGGTGTCCGATGAATGATGCCGACATCGTAATCCTCGGCGGCGGTTCCGGCGGATACTCCTGCGCCATCCGCGCCGAGCAACTCGGACTGTCCGTCGTGCTGATAGAAGAAGACAAGCTCGGCGGAACATGCCTGCACCGCGGATGCATTCCCACCAAAGCGCTCCTCCATACAGCAGAAGTCGCCGACGCTGTGCGCGGATCCGAACACGTCGGTGTCACCGCATCTTTGGGAGGAGTCGATGCAGCGGCGGCTGTGAAGTACCAGCAGAGCATCGTCGATGCGCTCTACACGGGACTCAAAGGGCTACTGAACCGACCCAAGATCGAAATCATCAGTGGCAGAGGCCGTCTGGTCGACAAAAACACTGTCGAGGTCGACGGTCGACGCATCGCCGGCACTTCGGTGGTGCTCGCTACGGGATCCTACTCTCGAACAATTCCGGGCATCGAGATCGGCGAGCGCGTCATGACGAGCGAACAGGCCCTCGCGTTCGGTCGGGTCCCCGAATCGGTCGTCGTTCTCGGCGGTGGCGTCATCGGGGTCGAATTCGCCAGTATCTGGCAGTCGTTCGGGTCGAAAGTGATTGTCGTCGAAGCGCTTGATCGCATCCTGCCGGGCGAAGACGAATGGGCGTCCAAACAGATGCTGCGCGCACTGAAGAAGCGCGGCATGGACATTCGTGTCGGCACCAAGGTCGAAGCGGTCCAGGAATCCGCAGATTCCGTGGCTGTGACGCTGTCCGGTGGCCAGACCCTCGACACCGACATCGTGCTGGTCGCTGTCGGTCGCGGTCCCCGCACCGAGGACACAGGGATCGCCGAGGTCGGCGTCGGTACCGAGCGCGGATTCGTGACCGTCGACGACAACCTGATGACGTCGGTTCCCGGCGTGTATGCCGTCGGTGACATTGTTCCCGGTTATCAGTTGGCGCACCGCGGATTTCAACATGGCATGTTCGTCGCCGAGCATCTGGCGGGGAAGTCTCCCGCTAGGATCGACGGCGACCGCGTACCGCGCGTCACGTACTCGCACCCCGAGGTCGCGTCCGTCGGACTGACCGAAAAGGATGCCGAAGCGAAGTACGGTAGCGCCACCTCGCTCGTGTACGACCTCGGAGGCAACGGTAAGAGCCGAATCCTCGGTACCGCGGGCGGAGTCAAGGTGACTCGCGCGCGTGACGACGGACCTGTGGTCGGCGTCCACATCGTCGGCGATCGAGCGGGCGAGCTCATCGGCGAAGCTCAACTGGCCGTGGCATGGGAAGCACTGCCGTCGGAGGTCGGGGCATTCGTCCACGCTCACCCGACGCAGAACGAGGCACTCGGCGAGGCCATGATGGCTCTTTCCGGGCGACCGCTACACGCGCATTCCTAACAACCGCCTGAGTTACGGATGGCCCGTCGTCTTGTCTTGCAGGGACTACGGGACGCCCGCGCAGCCGAGCGCAACGGTTTTACAAACTACGTATTGCACTGGAGTGCACGGATTCGGGAAGGCGTTGCACAGTACTCCGTTCGCGCCGCCAGCCACTGCGACACGGTCCTTCTGGTCCTGTCTGCGTCGTAGATCGAGTTCAATCGGGTCGACGATGGCGTTAGCTCAAGTCAGAGGTCGTCGACGACATCGGCGTAGCGCGAGTGGCTGGCGTAGTCGTTCAGCTCGCCGGGGTCCAGCTCGAGATCGAGCAGCCGCGAGGAGAGGCATACATGATTGTGCAGTTGAAGCGCCCGCGCCGAGTCATGTACGACACCGAGCTCGACAGAACAAAGTGGTCTGACGGTCAAGTCCCAGCTTCTCGCTGCGGTCGTGCTGTGTCTGGTTGGAGCATTCCGCATTCGTCTCCACCGCGGGTATTCCAGCTGCCCTCGTACCCCTGGCACTTCCAATCGTCGCCCTGGGCACTTTTTAAACGACCATGGACTGGTCATCGCACGCGAGCTAAGGCTCGCCCTCATCGACACCCCTTTCTCCGCAGGTGGCGCTGCCGTCGTCGCGAGTGCGCAGGACGAACAGCGCGAGCTCATGTCGAAAGCCCTCATCGGCTGGGGTTTGTCGACGATCGTCGTCGGCCCGATTATGACAATTGGTGCCCTTATGGCGACGGGCCAACTGTGACCGGCCAACGGTGACAGGTCAAGCGTTTCCCATCACCCGGTCGACGGCGAGCAAGAAAGCGCCGACTGCGGGGGACGGCTGGCCTTCCCGTCGTAGCAACCGCATCGGGCGGCTGAGGGAGGGCTCGATCGACTGTAGAACGCACGCTCCGTTGTCCATCGGGGTCCACCACAATGCGTATCCCGCGCCGATGGTCACCAATGGAACGATGCTGTCCGACGAGCTCAGTTCCACCGCAACGTTCGGCCGCAAACCCAGCTTTCCCAGTTCCTTCTCCAACCACCGTCGAGATGTCGAGTTGCGCATTGTGATCAGGTCCATCGTCGCCAACTCGTGCAGATTGATAGGCGCGTCACGGGGGGCGGTACTGGGAGGCAGTAGCGCCTTCAGTTCCTGGCTGCCTACATCGATTCCTTCGACGCCCACGCCCACGGTTGCCTCGACGATCAGGCCGATGTCATGAGTGCCGTCGGCGACGCAGTCAGCGATTGCCTGACTGTCGATATCGGATACCACCGACAACTGCACGGCTGGGTGTGAACGTCGGAATTCCGCGAGGACTTGTGTGAGCCAACCGAAGCCGATCGCAGGTACCGTCGAGATGGATAAGCGCCCGCCACTGAGTCCGAGCACGTCCTGCACACTGTCGGTTGCGGCATCGAAGTCGCTCAGAATGCGCCGGGCCGGACCTACAAGCGACTTGCCGGCCTGAGTGAGAATGAAGCGGCCCTTCCCGCGCTCGAAAAGTTGTCCGCCGAGCTCCTTCTCCAGAGTGCGCAGCGCCGCGGAGATGGTCGGCTGTGCAACGTGAAGCCTCGTCGCGGCACGCGTCACGCCGCCGTGCTCGACGATGGCAAGAAAGTATTCGAGTTGGCGGCGCTCCACGCAGTCCACTCTGTCACACTTCGCACCCAGCGGAACCTGACGAAAGCGAAAAACATTGTCCGATAGTACATTTCCGAACACACCGAGACTCGAAATGCTCGGGACGGCTGACATCACCGTAGGCCGACCTCAGAACATCGGCGGCACCCCACAACGGCGGATAGTCCCCGTAACCGGCGGCACAATCGTCGGCGATCGTCTGAGCGGAGTCATCCTCCCCGGCGGCGGCGATTGGCAGGCAACTCGACCGGACGGCTCCGTCGACATCGATGCTCGCTACACCGTCGAGACGGACGCCGATACCCTGATCTACGTTCAAAGCATCGGCGTTCGGCGACTACCAGCGGGGAACACCCCATCGGGCGCGGACACTGCCGCCGACCCGTCGTCGTACTATTTCCGACTCGCCGTGAGATTCGAGACCGAGAGCCCCAAGTACCGGTGGCTAACCGACCATCTCGCAATCGGGTCGGCGATCAAGCATCCGGGTGGCATCCGATGCACCTTCTACGTCGTTCTCTAATTCTGTATAGATAGCTTATTTCTATCGGTCCAATCAGTTAGAACAGTTCGACTCTATCGGCGACGTTTTGTAATGTGGACCACATAAACGACCGAATGGTCGGCGGGTCATAGCCCGCAGAACAGCGAGGTTCTCCACTTCATGGCAACCAATTTCCTCATCATCATGTCGGATCAGCACACCCCTGCGGTGTACGGCGCGTACGGCAACCGTCTTGCTCGGACGCCCAATCTCGACCGATTGGCAGGGCAAGGCACAACGTTCGACGCTGCCTATTGCAATTCACCGATATGCGTGCCCTCACGTGCAGCGATGGCAACGGGGCGATACGTCCACGACACCGGAAACTACGACAACGCTTCGCCGTACGTCGGCACAGAGGCGCGCAGCTGGGGCCACCGCGCGGAGGCCGCAGGCGTCACTGCGACAACGATCGGTAAGCTTCACTACCGGGCGACCACGGACGACACCGGATTCTCTGATCAGCGTGTGCCGTTGCACGTTCGCGGCGGCGTCGGCGACCTGTTTCATGCGCTACGGGATCGCCAACCACCTGCGATCCAACTCCGAGATGCCGTCCTCGATGTGCGAGCCCAGGAGTCCAGCTACAGCACCTTCGATCGTTCGGTGTCCAAGGAGGCGGCCCGCTTCCTCCACGACAAGGCCGACGATGATGCTCCGTGGCTGTGCAAAGTCTCCTTCGTGACGCCGCACTACCCGTTCGTGGTCCCCGAGGAATTCCTCGATCTCCACGACGCAGGGTCGCTGCCAAGTCCGGTTCGGCATGCGCCGTCCGAGTGGAATCGGCATCCTGCCGTCGATATCTACCGCGCAGCGTGTGGCCTCGACGAGCCGCTGACCGACGCGCAGACCAAAGAAGCAGTTCGCGCCTATTACGGTCTGGTTGCCTTCATGGACGCACAGGTGGGTATCGTTCTCGATGCAGTTCGCGACAGCGGTCAGTGGGACGACACAGTCATCTTGTACTTGTCTGACCACGGCGAACTACTCGGCACCGACGGACTGTGGTTCAAGGGGACGATGGGCGAGATGTCCGTTCGTGTCCCGATGATCCTTTCCGGACCCGGAATCGATTCCGGGGTGTGTTCGACCCCGGTCTCGCTCGTCGACGTGTTCCCGACCGTCGTCGACGTCATGAATTTGCCGCACGACGATTCCGATTCCACCCTGCCGGGTACGTCACTGCTACAGATCGCCGCGCAACCGAACGATTCCGAGCGGATCGCGTTCTCCGAGTACCACTCCGCGAACTCGCATTCTGGCCTGTTCATGATCAGGCAGGGCAACTGGAAGTACATCCATTGCGTCGGATTCGACGAACAACTCTTCGATCTCGCGTCCGACCCTACCGAGTCGTGCGATCTGGCGGCCGATCCCGCCTACGCCGACAGGCTTATTCGATGCCGAAATGCACTGCAAGGCATATGCGAAACCGACGAGGTGAACCGACAGGTTCGTCTGGCGCAAGATCAACGTGTCACCGAATACGGCGGAGTCGACAAAGTCTTGGAAAAGCCATTGATGGCGTACTCACCCACCAGCGGATCCTGACCCGCGTCACACGAAAACGCCCTTCTACCAAAGGCAATGAAAATGTCTATCGTCGATACACCGGCCACTTCACTACGAATGGTCCGCAAAGCTGCCTCGGGCAGTGCGGTCGGAAACGCCATCGAGGCGTACGACTTTCAGATCTACGGCGTCGCCTCGGCGCTGGTGTTCAGCCAAGTCTTCTTTTCGAACGTCCCCGCTTCCGTCGGGATCATTCTATCGTTCGCATCGCTCGCCGTAGGATTTCTGGCCCGCCCGTTCGGCGCGATAATCTTCGGCCATTTCGGTGACCGAATGGGACGCAAGAAGCTGCTCATCATCTCCCTGCTGGGCGCGGGTGGATGCACCACCGTGATGGGAATGCTGCCCACGCACGCACAGATCGGCGTACTCGCTCCGATCTTGCTGACATTCCTGCGACTTCTTCAGGGCATCTTCCACGGCGGTGAACAGGGCGGCGCTGTTCTGATGGCAGTCGAGCATGCGCCGGCGAACCGCCGCGGCTGGTACGGCAGCTGGGCGTTCCTCGGAAACCCGGGCGGAACACTTCTGGCAGCTGGCGTCATGTCCATCACCATCGCCGCGACCGGCGACAGCTTCCTCGACTGGGGCTGGCGTATCCCATTCCTTATCAGCTTCGTCCTTCTCGGTGTCGGCCTGATCATTCGTGCCACAGTGTCCGAAAGCCCCGAGTTCGAGAAGGCAGGCGGAAAAGCCCACGCAGTCAAGGCCCCACTCAAAGAGGTCCTCAAGAACTCATGGCGTCTGGTGCTGTCGGCGATCGGTGTCAATCTCGGATTCAACGCGTTCATCTGGGTTCTGTTGTCCTACAGTCTCGCTTACGGCACTCAATATCTGGAACTTCCCCGTGAAACCATGCTGCGAGGCACCCTCATCGGAGCCGTGGCGATGATGATCTCGATGTTGTTCTTCGCACGCCTGTCCGACATCGTCGGTCGGATGACTGTCATGGTCGGCGGCGCCCTCTTCATCGCCTGCTACCCGTTCGTCCTGTTCGCATTCATGGACACCGCGGACTCGACCTGGGTCCTCACCGGAATGATCATCGGATTCGTCGGAGCGTCCGCCCTGTTCGGTCCCCTCGCAGCGTTCCTGGTCGAACTGTTTCCGACCAAGGTCGCTTACAGCGGCGTATCTCTCGGCTACGCCGTAGGCGCAGTGCTCGGCGGCGGATTTGCACCGTTCATCGCCAGCCTCCTGATGACAGCGACCGACGGCAATTCGTGGAGCGTGTCGCTGTATCTCACTGTCGGCGGCCTCATCACTCTCACGTCGCTGCTCTACCTGCGTAAGACGTCAACATCCTTCCGGCGTCCCACTGTGGCGGCACCGGCTACACCCGTCGTAACCGACGCAGTAGACCGGTAGTCATGACCGATTCTCGTGAAGCCCCGTGCTGCGCCTCTCAGCGCACCACGGGGCTGCCCGCGTCGAAGACGGTAATACCTGCACAGCAATATCCGAAAAGACGTGAGGTCGCGCTCGCCTCGTCGACCTTCGAGATGGGCGACGCCTTCGACGAGGGTTATCCTGCCGACGGCGAGCGCCCAGTCCATGCGGTGACGTTGTCGGCCTATCGAATCGATACCACCGCCGTCACCAACGCCGAGTTCGCACAGTTCGTCTCTGCCACGGGTTACCGCACCGAGTCAGAGCGATTCGGCTCGTCGGCCGTGTTTCATTTACTTGCTCAGGGTGACCAGTCCGACATTCTCGGCCGCATGCCCGGGGCGCCGTGGTGGCTCGACATCCGCGGCGCCGACTGGGCACATCCCCGAGGAAGAGGATCGAGCTGGAAGTCGGTGCACAACCATCCTGTCGTCCATATCTCATGGGCCGATGCGGAGGCCTACTGCACGTGGGCCGGACGACGCCTTCCCACCGAAGCCGAGTGGGAGCACGCAGCGCGCGGAGGTCTGCACGGTGCGCGGTACTGCTGGGGTGACGACCTTCGCGGCGCCGACGGAGAACTGCAGTGCAACATTTGGCGCGGTTCATTTCCCGACCAGCACTACGAAGGCAAGCAGTTCGGCGGAACAAGAGCTGTCGGATCGTACTCCGCCAACGGTTTCGGCTTGTACGACATGAGCGGTAATGTATGGGAGTGGTGCCATGATTGGTACTTACCCAAGTACTACCGATTCTCCCCCAGCCACGATCCGGGGGGCCCTAAGGTCGGCCGTGGCCGCGTTATGCGAGGCGGTTCGTACCTGTGCCACGATTCCTACTGCAACCGCTACCGTGTTGCGGCCCGCAGTTTCGCACCGCCTGATTCGGCAAGTGGGAATTGCGGATTCCGCACTGTGGCAATAGATCCGAGAGATGTATGACCGATCAGTCCAATCGCTTCCCGTCGAGCCTCTACTCGGTCGGCGACGAACCGGACCCACGTTTTTCGTTCGCGAACGAACGTACTTTTCTTGCATGGATACGCACGTCACTTGCGTTGATGGCAGGCGGAATCGCTTTGGAAGCTCTGCCTCTCGACATAAACTCCACACTACGAGTAGCCGTGGCAACCGCCTTGATCGCGACAGGGATCATGTCGTCGATACACGCTTGGTGGTCATGGTATCGCGCCGAGAAGGCGATGCGCGCTGGTCGACCCCTCCCCGGTGCGTCGGGAACGCTGCCGCTGATGATCTGCCTGACCGTCGTCGGTGGCGCCGTCGGTGTCGCAGTACTGATGCAGTGAAAGCACATTCAACCCACTTCGATCCCGGCCTACAACCAGAGCGAACCTCACTAGCTTGGCGTCGCACGATCCTGTCGGTCGTCGCGGGCACCCTGGTCTCGGCGCGGTTGTTGCACGATACGCTGGGTTCGACAGCACTGATCGCGTCTACAGTACTTATAGTGGCCGCCGGATTCGCACTCTACTTGTCGCACCGGAAGCATCGCATCGTGACAGCGCAACTTCTCAGCGGCAGGCACCGCAGATACCTGCCCGACGGTCGACTCCAGGCGACGGTCGCCGTGCTGACGGTTGCGCTGGGTTTAATCGCTGCCGTGTATGTGTTCGTAGACTGAGGTTTCTGGCTAGACGAGTGAATTTCGTTCGAATCCACCGACTCACTCTCGCAATTTCGTTGATTTCGACGCAGACAACGACACTGCATTCCCACCACAATCGTATTCCATGACGATTTTACAATCACCTCCGATCGACGGAGACGTACTGGCCGAGCTTCGCGACGCAATCGGTGACGGCGCAGTCGTGGTCGATCCTGACATCTTGTCGAGTTACCAGCACGACTCGGCAGCGCTGTGCGAATCCACGCCCCCCGCAGTAGCAGTACTTCCGACAACGGAAGCCGACGTGCAGGCAATCATGGCCGTCAGCTCACGACACCGTGTTCCCGTCGTCGTCCAGGGAGCACTGACCGGACTGTCCGGAGCCGCGAACGCCACCGAGCGGTGCATCGTGCTCAGCACTCGTCGCATGAACACGATAATCGAACTTGACGTCGAGAACCGTGTGGCCGTTGTGCAACCCGGAGTGACGAACAAGCAGCTCAAAGATGCTGCGGCACTCCAGGGACTGACGTATCTGCCCGACCCGTCGAGTTGGGAGTCGTCGACCATCGGCGGAAACATCGCCACAAACGCCGGAGGGTTGTGCTGCGTGAAGTACGGCGTCACGGCACGTTTCGTTCGCGGGCTGCGTGTGGTCCTCGCCGACGGTCGCGCCACATTCGTCGGCAGGCGGACGGTCAAGGGCGTGGCGGGACTGTCGTTGGCCGAGCTGTTCGTCGGGTCGGAAGGCACGCTGGGTGTCGTCACCGAAGCCACGGTCGGACTGGACTTCCCTGCTGCAGCACCCTTGACCGTTGCCGCCACTTTTCCCTCAACGGTCGCTGCCGCCGCTGCCGTATCGCGAACTCGGGCAGCAGGTATCACGCCGAGCTTGTTCGAATTGTTGGACCGCACCACGATCAGCGCCATTGATGCGTACGCCAAGATGGACTTCGGGCCCAGTGCCGGCGCAGTCCTGATCGCGCAATCGGATTCGGGACCGGCTGCGGTCGCCGAACTGGAAGCCATTGCAGCGATCTGCGCCGAAGCCGGGGCGTCCGACGTCGTGGTAGCCGAGGACAGCTCGGAATCCGACCAGCTCGTACAGGCTCGTCGACTCGCATATCCCGCCCTGGAACAGCTCGGGTCTCCCCTCGTCGACGATGTGTCCGTGCCGCTCTCACAGCTGGCGCGAATGATCGACGAAGTGGCAACCATTGCGGACCGTGTCGGCATCATCATCGGCGTGGTCGGACATGCCGGCGACGGAAACATCCATCCAACGGTCATCGTCGATCCCCACGACCCCGACTCAATGGTCGCAGCGCATCGAGCCTTCGACGACATCGCTGAATTCGCTTTGTCTGTCGGCGGGACCATCACCGGTGAGCACGGCGTCGGGTTGCTCAAACGCGACCTGCTCGAGAAAGAGCTGGACCCCGTTGCAATGGCACTACAGCGTGGCATCAAAGAACTGCTGGATCCGAATTATCTGTTGAACCCCGGAAAGCTACTGACGGCGCAGCCGAAGTGTCAGCCACGTCAGTAGCCGGGTGTCTGGGTCATCGAGGTCGAGTCCAAACAACTCTGTCGTTCGGCGCAGTCGATATCGGAAAGTATTGGAATGCAGATACATCGACGACGCGGCCAGCGACACATTCGATTCGTGTTCGAGAAGCGCGAGCACCGTTGCTGCGTAGCTCGTCCCCTCGGCGTCGTCGTGAGCCAGCATCGCGTCGACCCCCGATACAGGCAATGCGACACACTGCAGAGCGTTGCCGATGTCCGAGAGCATTATGTGCTTCTGCTTGCCTCTGTAGGTGGCGCTGCACGGCTGACCCGCAAGTACCTCGAGGACTCGGTGGGCCTGTTCGCGTGCTGTGCGGGCACGCACAGACGGATCACTGATACCAATGGACACTGTGACATCGAGCGAGGCAGACACCCGCTGACGTGCCGCCTCCACCTCATCTTCGAATCCCTCGGGAGTGGGTGCAGGGTGGATGGAGTACACAGTCCCATCGATCACTACTGTCCCCGATTCAGGGGTACGGGGCAGCAAGAGCTCGAGTCGGACCGCCAGCTGCTCCAGAACCGAAGGCGGTTGTTTGCCCGCAATTTCCGCCGCAACCACCACGCGCATCACATCAGAGACGGCTGCGTTCTCCTCGGTCAGCAGAGCCGCGAGTCGGTCATTGCCTACGCAAGCCGGCTCTCGACGAGCCAACAACAGGGGTAGGGCCGACTCGGCTGCGCGCGTCAACACCGCGGCGGCTTCGGACTCGATCGAGTCCGAAGCCGCCGGCGCGATCGACCAGATCGATCCGAGATGGTCTCCGCCTGTTCCGACTGCGATGGCCAGCCGAGGCAGTGCGCCCGCGGCATAGACCAGCCGAACGGTACGCTCGGCCCGGAAGGCCACTTCGCGATGATGAACAAGGAGTTCTTTCGGCACTCGTTTGCCCAGAATCCCTTCGCGGCGCACAGTGTCTATCGGCTGATCTTGCACCGACGAATAGGCGATGACGAATCCGTCCGGATCCATGATGGACACGGCGCCGCCGACTGCAGCAGCAACCGCGTCGGCAAGGCTCGAGAGTGTGTCCGCGGTCACCGTTCCATGATACAACTGCACGTGCCCACCTCGGACTTCATCGTGCCGCGATCGTCCTGCTGTCGCCTCGAAACTCCGCAACTACTCGTTCACCGCTGGTGACGGTGACGTCGTAGATCCCGTTCTTGCCGAAGCGTGCACGCTCGACGGCGTCGGCGACCAGAACGTCTCCGGCCTTCGTCGGCCGCAGATAGCGGATATCGCAACGCGCCGCCACTGCGGCATCGTCGTAACTGTTGCACGCCATCGCGAACGTCGTGTCGGCAAGGATGAACACGTATCCTCCGTGCGTGATGGCGTGACCGTTGACCATGTCCTCGGTGACGACCATCGACATCCTGGCGTGGCCGTCCCTCAGCTCGAGCAACTCGATTCCGAGTGTGCGGGATGCGACGTCGGCGGCGAACATCTCGTGAGCGATCCTGTTCTGTCCCATCACTACCGATCCACCGATGAGACCCGCACGTCCTCCTGCGTGAACATCGTCGCTCCACCGGTGGCGAAGTTGCGGACGTCCTTGCCTGCGGCCTTCATCTCGGCTGATCCCAGACCGACCTTCAGGGACGCCTCGTCCGCGAAGACCAGGTACGCGATCATGTAGTACGGCGGCTCGGATCCGTCCATGGAACTGGCTTTGCCGTAGGTGAATTCGATCAATCCCGGCACCGCGGCAGCAAGCGGGACATGCACCGAGGTGTAGTGCTCGTCGAATGCGGCCGGATCTTCTGGTGTGCCGTAACACACGACTACACGGGCAGTCACTTGTCTCCCTCCGGCTTCGCGACGAGTGTGAGCACGTCGTATGTCGCGACGGGGTCACCCTCCTGATTCACTACCACTGCATCCCAACGCACTTCACCGTAGTCCGCACTCTGACGAGGTGTTATCAGTTTCGCCGTGAGCGTCACGGTGAGCGAGTCCTCGGCTTTCACCGGTGTCAGGAACCGCAGGTTGTCGACGCCGAAGTTCGCGAGAACAGGGCCGGGCGCGGGGTCGACGAACAGTCCGGCCGCCAGCGAGACGACGAGGTACCCGTGCGCGACGATGCCACCGAACAGTGGATTGGCTGCTGCCGCTTCGGGATCGGTGTGGGCATAGAACGTGTCGCCGGTGAACTCGGCGAAATGGTCGATGTCCGCACGGGTGACCTGACGAGGACCTCCGACGATGGTGTCGCCGAGCTGCAGCTCACCGAGGTCTTTACGGAAGGGATGAATGTCACCGGTGATCCGAGCCGAACCAGCCACCCACTTGTTGCCGACGGCTGTCAACACATCCGGTGTGCCCTGGATCGCTGTGCGCTGCATGTGATGCAGCACGCCTCGCATGCCGCCGAGTTCTTCACCGCCACCCGCTCGACCAGGTCCGCCGTGCACCAGAACCGGCAGGGGGGATCCGTGGCCGGTGGACTCTCGGGCGTCGCCCGTGTTGAGCACCAGGATGCGACCGTGGTACGGCGCTGATCCCAGCACGATCTCGCGGGCGAGTGCCGAATCCTTGGTGACGAGCGAGGCGACGAGGGAGCCCTTGCCGCGGGCAACGAGGTCAAGGAGATCCGCGGTGTCGTCGTATCCGATCACCGTGGACACGGGGCCGAATGCTTCGATTTCGTGCGGCTCGGGTGCAGACGAGTCGCCGGCCTTCAACAGGACCGGCGCCATGAATGCGCCCGGGCGCGGGTCGACGGCCTCGGGGGCACCGAAGACAACCGAGGCCGATTTGGTCAGGCCACGAATCGATTCGAGGACTTCGTCGCGCTGATCGATGCTGGCGAGCGCACCCATCGTGACGCCGTCGTCGCGGGGATCGCCGACGACGACCTTCCCCAGCTCGGCCGCCAGCGCGTCGATGACCGGGTCGACCTGCGCTTGTGGGACCAGGACGCGCCGAATGGCGGTGCATTTCTGTCCGGCCTTGACCGTCATCTCGGTGAAGACACCCTTGACGAACAGGTCGAATTCCGGATCCTGCTGCGTCACATCGGTGCCGAGAATCGACGCATTGAGCGAATCGGCTTCGGCGGTGAAGTGCACACCCTCGCCGACAACGTTCGGGTGCGCACGCAGCTGCGTCGCTGTGTCGGCAGAACCGGTGAACGCGACGGAATCCTGCCCGCCCAGGTGATCGATGATTCCCCTGGCGCTGCCGGCCAGCAGTTGTACGGATCCCTCGGGGAGAATTCCGCTCTCGATGATGCGCCGGAAGACGAGTTCTGTCAGATAGGCGGTCTGGCTCGCCGGCTTCACGATGGACGGCACGCCCGCGATGAACGCAGGCGCCAATTTCTCGAGGAACCCCCACACCGGGAAGTTGAACGCGTTGATCTGCACCGCTACGCCGCGACGGGACGTGTAGATGTGCTGGCCGAGGAACGTGCCCTTCTTGCCGAGTTGCTCGACGGCGCCGTCGAGATAGACGGTGTCGTTGGGGAGTTCACGCCGAGCCTTGCTCGCGTAACTCAGCACGGTCCCGAATCCCCCGTCGATGTCGACGCCGGAATCGCGCTCGGTGGCGCCCGTGAGGGTCGACACCTCGTAGAACTCGCCCTTCCCTGCCATCAACGTCAGACCGACCTGTTTGAGCAGACCGGCGCGATCGTGGAACGTCAGCGCGGCGAGCGCCGGGCCACCTACCGTGCGGGCGTAGTCCACCATGCCCGCGACATCGAGGCCGGTGGACGAAATCCGAGCGACCTCGGTTCCATCGATCGCACTGAGCAACGGAGTGCCCTCGTCACTCGCGGCGAACCAGCGACCTTGTGCGTAGCTTTCCAACAATCTGCTCACAGCATCTCTCCGTCTCACCGTACGTTCGGTCGGTAATTACCATCGCGCTCCGGCGCGGAGATGTCAAGGAACGTCTCACGCGGGGCGGTGACGCAAACCGTCGAAGGTCAAGGCGACGACGGCGTCGGCCAGGGCGTCGGCGGACCCGCCGGTCCGGGGCTTGTACCATTCGATCAGCGAGTTGACCGTGCCGAAGAGCAAGCGCGAGACCAGAGCGGGATCGATGTCGCCGCGCAGGTCCCCCTCCTCCGCGGCCGCGACCACGAGGCCACTGACGAAGGCGTCGAACTCGCGGCGCCTGGCCAGGGCACGACGCTCCACCTCGGTGTTCCCACGCACCCGCAGCAACAGCGTGACGTAGGGCAACTCGGCGACAAGGATCTCGACGCTACGCCGGACCAGGTACTCGAGCCGATCGATGTATCGACCGGTAGTGGCCCGCTCCTCCGTGGTGACAGCGAACAACGCATTGAGCGCTCGCGACAGGGCCAGCTCGAGAAGCTCGGACTTGCCGGACACGTGGTGGTAGATGGACGACTTGGTGATACCGAGCCGTCCGGCCAAGACCTCCATCGACGTGCCGTCGTACCCCTTGTCGTTGAAAACCTTGACTGCGACGGCAAGCAACGAGTCGAGGTCGTAACCCGGGCGTCCCGGCAGACCGGTCCGGCGCGGAGTCCGTGCAGTTGTCATGTCGAACATCCTCCCAGGCGCTGCCCCATTCCACAGCACCGACGCCGCCCACCCTTGCGCGACGACCGAATGTTCGGTTATTAATTGAAAGGAACTGAAGAAGGAGCGAACAGTGGGCGAAGTATTTCTGGTAGCGGGCGCGCGCACACCGCACGGTCGATACGGCGGCGCGCTCGCGACGGTCCGTCCGGACGACCTCGCCGGGTGCGTCGTCGCCGAAACAGTGCGCCGAGCGGGCGTCCCCGCGGACAGGATCGACGAGGTCATCCTCGGCGCAGCCAACCAGGCCGGCGAGGACAACCGCGACGTCGCACGCATGGCGGTACTTCTCGCGGGCCTGCCGAACACCGTGCCCGGCTACACCGTCAACCGGTTGTGCGCGAGCGGGCTCACCGCGGTCGCGAGTGCCGCGTCCACCATCCGCAGCGGAGAAGCAGACGTCATCGTCGCGGGCGGTGTCGAATCGATGACTCGTGCCCCATGGGTGATGGCCAAGCCCGGCACGCCGTGGGCCAAGCCCGGCCAGATCTTCGACACGGCCCTCGGCTGGCGTTTCACGAATCCTCGCTTCGACGACAAGACGACGTTGTCCATGGGCGAGACCGCAGAGGAGGTGGCCCGCCAGGAGGGCATCACCCGCGAGGAGTCCGACGCCTTCGCCCTCCGCAGCCAAGAGCGCGCGGTCGCCGCGCAGGATGCAGGACGATTCGTCGACGAGATCGTGTCGGTATCCACGAAGACCGGAGACGTCAGCGAGGACGAAACACCGAGGCGTGGAACAACTCTGGACAAGCTCGGCACACTGAAGACGGTGTTTCGGCAGGACGGCATCGTCACCGCCGGAACCTCGTCGCCGTTCACCGACGGCGCCACAGCGCTGGTCGTCGCATCCGAAGAGGCAGTGAACAAGTACGGCCTCGACGTGCGGGGCCGCATCGTCACCAGCGCGAGCGCAGGCGTCGAACCCCACGTCATGGGCCTCGGACCCGTGCCCTCGACCCACAAAGCACTCGCACGTGCGGGGTGGGCGATCGACGACCTCGGCGCCGTCGAACTCAACGAGGCCTTCGCCGCGCAATCTCTCGGCGTCATCCGACAGTTGAAGCTCGACGAGACGATCGTCAACGCCGACGGCGGTGCCATCGCACTGGGACATCCACTCGGGGCATCGGGAGCGCGCATCCTGTTGACTCTCCTGGGCCGAATGGAACGCGAGAAGGCGTCGCGGGGACTGGCGACGCTGTGTGTCGGCGTCGGGCAGGGTGTGTCGATGTTGATCGAGGCGCCGTGAACACCATCGTCGTCGACGAACGTGCGGATCGCGTCGTCGTCACGCTGGCACGAGAGAAGCAGCGCAACGCGATCGACTCCGACATGATCGCGGAGCTGCACGACGTGTGCGCGCTGATCGAGCGGGATCCTCGTGTACTGATCCTGACCGGGCGCGGTGAGCACTTCGCCGGCGGTGCTGACATCAACCAGCTCCGTCGACGCACGCGCGACGACGCTCTGCGTGGCATCAACCGAAACCTGTTCGACCGCATCGCTTCTCTTCCGCTGCCGACGATCGCCGCCATCCGCGGTTACGCCTTGGGCGGCGGCGCCGAACTGTCGTATGCCTGCGACATCAGAATCGCTTCCGCTACGGCTGTTTTCGGTAATCCCGAGCCGGGCCTCGGAATCATGGCGGCCGCGGGAGCGAGCTACCGGCTGCCGACGTTGGTGGGGGTGTCCGTCGCCAAACAGGTCCTCCTGGGAGGCCGCTTGCTCGACGCCGACGCAGCGTCGAAATCGGGGTTGGTGATGGAGATCGTGGACGATCCGCTGGCTTCGGCACACACGCTCGCCGATCGCATCGTCAAGCAAGCGCCATTGGCCCTGAAACTGACCAAGACGATCCTCGATGCACCCGGTTCGCACCCGTGGGCCGACGACATCGCTCAAGCCGTTCTGTTCGAGACCGAGGACAAACAACGCCGCATGACGGCATTCTTGGAGAAGAAATGACAGTTCCCGTAAGCGTCGGTGTCGTCGGTGGTGGCAGGATGGGCGCGGGAATCGCCCAGGTCTTCGCCGCTCTCGGCGCCCCCGTGACCATAGCCGAAGCGGCAGACCAGGCAGCGGCGCTCGGCCGCGTCGAGACCGGGTTGGCCCGGGCTCACGAGCGCGGAAAGCTGGACGAGGATCCCGCCGCGATCCTTGCGCGTGTCACCACCGTCGCGGGCCCGACCGATCTGCCCACCGATCTCGAACTCGTCGTCGAGGCCGTACCGGAAATCCCGTCGCTCAAGGTCGAGGTGCTTGCGCTGATCGACAAGACCGTGTCGGCAAGCACGGTGATCGCGTCGAATACCAGCTCGATTTCGATCGCCGAGCTCGGTGCGGCGGTGAACGATCCTTCGCGCTTCATCGGTATGCACTTCTTCAATCCGGTTCCGGCGTCGACGTTGGTGGAGATCGTCCGAGCGCCGGCCACGTCGGCGGCCGTCGTGGAGCACGTCCGCGAATGGGTCTCGTTGCTCGGCAAGACCGAGGTGCTCGTCAACGACTCCCCCGGGTTCGCGACGTCCCGGCTCGGAGTGTGCCTGGGGCTCGAAGCAATCCGCATGCTCGAGGAAGGCGTCGCCGATGCCGAGTCCATCGACCGAGCAATGGAACTCGGATACAAGCACCCGATGGGGCCGCTACGTTCGACGGACCTCGTCGGCCTCGACGTGCGGCTGGCGATCGCCGAACACCTCGCGTCGACTCTGGGCGACCGTTTCACTCCACCTCGGTTGCTGCGGGACAAGGTGGCGCGTGGTGAGCTCGGACGTAAGTCAGGTAAGGGATTCCACGACTGGGAGAAGAAATGACCGTACGACTGGACAAATCCGACGGGTTGGCGACCATCACCCTGGAGCGGTCCTCGCTGAACGTCGAGACCAAGGTGGCGTTCCAAGAGGCTGTCGACGGGGTGTCAGGCGCTCGCGCCGTGCTCGTCACCGCCGAGGGAAAGAACTTCTGCGTCGGCCAGGACTTGGCTGAGCACGTCGAAGCCCTGCAGTCAAATCCCAAGACCGCGATGGACACCGTCGGAATTCACTACAACCCTCTGATCAGGTCGCTGAAGAATCTCGACGTTCCCGTCGTCGTCGCCATCCCCGGAGCCTGCGTCGGAGCCGGCCTCGGCATCGCGTTGGCCGGGGACGTTCGAGTTGCCGGCACGGGATCGTCGTTCGCGACCGCCTTCACGGGAATCGGGTTGGCCAGCGATTCCGGGCTCAGCTATTCCTTGGTGGAGTCGCTCGGCAGCTCACGGGCCGGCGCGTTGATGTTGCTCGGTGACAAGATCACCGCCGAGCAGGCTCTCGACTGGGGCCTGGTGCACCGCGTGGTTCCCGACGAGGAGGTGCGGGACGCGGCCGCGCAGATCGCCAGGAAACTCGCGACAGGCCCCACCGAGGCATATCGGCACGTGAAATCTCTCGTGCGCGCCTCTGCTTCCGGCCTGTTCGACGCACTGGATCGCGAGGCTCGGGCGCAGACCGCCCTCGGCCAGACCGTCGACCACAAGGCCGCTGTGGACGCGTTCCTCGCCAAGG
Source organism: Rhodococcus sp. 06-156-4 (assembly GCF_002259345.1). Lineage (NCBI taxonomy): Bacteria > Bacillati > Actinomycetota > Actinomycetes > Mycobacteriales > Nocardiaceae > Rhodococcus > Rhodococcus sp. 06-156-4. The sequence continues at coordinate 105,797 of NZ_NPGB01000026.1, forward strand.
CGAAGCCGGTGTTTCAGGGTCACTAGCGGCTCCGCTTCCCCTTGTAATCCACGCCACTTCGTTGCATACTAGTTTTCGACCGATCATTCGGTAATGAAAGTAGGACTTATGACCACGTCAGAGACCCTGCAAGCCGATGCGCTTCAGGACGGTTTCGACGAGACCATCGCCCGCGAGCAGCGCGTCGAACCCCGCGATTGGATGCCCGACGGCTACCGTAAGTCGCTCATCCGCCAGATCGCCCAGCACGCGCACTCCGAGATCATCGGGATGCAGCCGGAGGGCAACTGGCTCACCCGCGCGCCGTCGCTGCGCCGCAAGGCCATCTTGATGGCCAAGGTGCAGGACGAGGCAGGCCACGGCCTGTACCTGTACTCGGCCGCGGAGACGCTCGGGGCCGATCGCGCAGACCTCACGGTCAAGCTCATCGAGGGCAAGCAGAAGTACTCGTCGATCTTCAATTACCCCACCCTGACGTACGCGGACGTCGGCACCATCGGGTGGCTCGTCGACGGCGCCGCCATCTGCAACCAGGTTCCTCTGTGCCGCAGCAGCTTCGGGCCGTATGCGCGCGCGATGATCCGCGTCTGCAAAGAAGAGTCGTTCCACCAGCGCCAGGGATACGAACTGCTTGCGACGATGATGCGCGGCACCGACGAGCAGCGCGCCATGGTCCAGGAATCGGTGAACCGGTGGTGGTGGCCTGCTCTGATGATGTTCGGCCCGCCTGACGACGAGAGCCCCAACACCGAGCAGTCCATGAAGTGGGGAATCAAGCGCCACACCAATGACGAACTGCGCCAACGGTTCGTGGACATGTCCATCCCTCAGGCCGAAGCACTCGGCGTCACGTTCCCCGATCCCGACCTGAAGTGGAACGACGAGCGCAAGTCGCATGACTTCGGCGAGCCCGACTGGAGCGAGTTCATGCAGGTCATCAAGGGCAACGGCGCCTCCAACGTCGAGCGCATCGCGAACCGTCGCGCAGCTCACGAAGACGGTGCATGGGTTCGCGAGGCAGCGACGGCCTTCGCCGAAAGGAATGCATCATGACTGAATTCACTGCCGAGGGCGGCCACGGCGCGGTTCCGACCGAGAACGTTCCGGTAGAGCCCAAACCGGCTCAGGTCAAAGCTGATTGGCCCCTGTACGAAGTGTTTCTCCGTGGCAAGCGGGGGCTCAATCATGTGCACGTCGGATCCCTGCACGCCGCCGACGACCACATGGCACTGCGTCATGCACGGGACGTCTACACCCGCCGCAACGAAGGCGTCAGCATCTGGGTGGTGCCGTCCAACTCGATCGTCGCATCGTCTCCGTCGGAGAAGGATCCGTTCTTCGCTCCGAGCGGAGACAAGGTGTACCGGCACCCGACGTTCTACGAGATTCCCGACAACGTTCCCCACATGTGAGGCCTGCAATGACAGATCATGACAACGCCTACGAGGGCCTCGTCGACGAGGATTCACACGGGCAGTGGGCATTCGGTACCAGTTTCGACGACCCGCTCGCCGGCGTCGACACCACGGTTCCGGACGACGTCGACCTCGAAGCTCTGGCCGCGTACTGCCTCATGCTCGGGGACGATGCGCTGATCAGCTCACAGCGCCTGGCTCAGTGGAGCACACGCGCACCGGAACTCGAAGAAGAAGTGGCGCTGGCCAACGTCGGACTGGACTTGCTCGGGCAGGCACGTCTCCTGCTCGCTCGCGCCGCCAAGGCCGATCCGGCCGTGATCCCGTTCGTCTCCGAGAGCTCGCCCGCGCCCGCGGAGGACGCTCTGGCGTTCTTCCGTGACGAAGCGGACTTCCGTAACGTCCGGCTCACCGAGCTCGACAACGGCGACTTCGCGAAGTCCCTCGTTCGTCTGCTGGTGTTCTCGACATGGCGCCTCGCTGTGTTCTCGCGTCTGAAGGACTCACGGGATCCGGTCCTCGCGGCCGTCGCCGACAAGGGTGTCAAAGAGCTCACCTACCACCGCGACTACGCAGCACGCTGGGTTGTGACCCTCGGGTGCGGGACCGACGAATCCAAGCGTCGAGTCCGTGAGGCCATCACCCGCATCTGGCCGTATGTCTCCGAGCTGTTCGTCCCCACCGACGAGGAGATCGCCCTGGCGACGGTCGGCGTCGCAGTGGATCCGCGTGATGTGCGCGAGGAATTCGACTCCGTGATCGCGCAGGTCCTGCACGCGGCAGAGTTGCAAGCGCCGGAGGGCAAGTCAGTCGGCACCATCGGCGGCCGCGGCGGCCGACGCGGAATCCACACCGAGGCATTCGGCCCGTTGATCGCGGAGATGCAGGTCGTCGCCCGTGCACATCCGGAGGGAGTCTGGTGACGACAATGGAACTTTCTGCTCGCGACATCGCGGCGACCGTCCTGGACCCCGAGATGCCGCTGCTCACCCTCGACGATCTGGGCGTACTGCGCGACGTCGAGGTCCGCGAGAACGGCAGCGTGCTCGTCACCATCACCCCCACCTACTCGGGCTGCCCGGCGATGGCCACGATGCGCGACGACATCGCCCACAAGCTCGAAGACCACGGTTACACCGACGTCGAGATCGTCACCAGCCTGACTCCGCCGTGGAGCACGGACTGGATCTCCGAGGACGGCCTCCGGAAGCTCCGGGAAACCGGCTATTCGACGCCGGGGCCCGCTCCCGCGCGGACGTCGGGTCCGGTGCCCCTCACCCTCACCGTCAAGCCACGCCAGCTCGTGTGTCCTCGGTGTGGGTCGATGAACACCCGACTGACCTCCGAGTTCGGCGCAACCCTGTGCAAAGCCCAGTACCGATGCGACGACTGCCTCGAACCCTTCGACCACGTGAAGGAGATCTGATGACTGTGACCGCCGAGCCCGTCGTCACCCCCAATCGCAACAGGCCCTTCCACACGCTGACCGTTGCCGACGTCGAATCACTGTGCGACGACGCCGTTGCCGTGACGTTCGACGTACCAGAAGACCTGCGCGACGAATTCGATTTCCGCCCAGGCCAGTCCCTGATGCTCTCGCGCACGGTGGACGGTGTCGAACATCGGCGGTCCTACTCCATCTGCGCTCCGGCGGGTGCACGCCCCCGCGTCGGCGTTCGTGAGGTGACCGACGGACTGTTCTCGTCGTGGCTCGTGCGAGAGGTCAAGGCCGGCGACCGCATCGAGGTCCAGGGACCGACCGGAAACTTCCATGCCGACCCTGCCGCAGGCGGCAGGCACGTACTCATCGCGGCAGGCTCCGGGATCACCCCCATGCTGTCGATTGCCGCATCCGTTCTGGCCAACCCGAACGCCGAAGTGGTTCTGCTGTACGGCAACCGGCGAACCAGATCGGTGATGTTCGCCGAGGAAATCGCCGATCTGAAAGACCAGTACGGCAGTCGGTTCGACGTCATCCATGTCCTGTCCAGGGAGCCTCGCGAGGTCGAACTGTTCAGCGGCAGGCTCGACGCCGACAGGCTTCGCGCCATCCTCGACTCGGTCGTCGCGACACCCGAGATAGATCATTTCTGGCTGTGCGGTCCGTTCGGGATGGTGACCGATGCGCAAGCCGTTCTCGGTGAACTCGGCGTCGCCAAATCCAACGTGCACGCCGAACTCTTCTACGTCGACGACGTTCCCCCACCGCAGGAGAAGCATCGCGAGCCCGGCGTGACCGGACCCAGCAGCGAGGTCACCATCACCCTCGACGGCCGAAGCGTCACGGGCACTCTCCCGCAGGACGAGTCGATCCTCGATTCCGCGGAACTGCTGCGATCGGACCTGCCATTCGCCTGCAAGGGCGGTGTCTGCGGCACGTGCCGCGCCAAGGTGACCTGCGGTGACGTCGACATGCGCCGCAACTACGCCCTGGAGGAGAACGAGGTCGCCGCCGGCTTCGTGCTCACCTGCCAGACATTCCCCCTCAGCGACACCGTGACCGTCGACTTCGACGCCTGACCCCTCCGGAGACCGCCATGACCAGCGTCTTGTCCGCCCCGACCGATACCCCCGACATCGAGTTCGCATCACGTGATCGCATTTCGACGCTCCAGCTCGAACGGCTTCGATGGTCGCTTCAGCACGCGTACGACAACGTGCCGCACTACAAGAAGGCATTCGACGACGCCGGAGTTCACCCGACGGATCTGAAGGCCCTATCCGACCTCGCCAAATTCCCGTTCACCGCGAAGAAGGATCTGCGCGAAAACTACCCGTTCGGCATGTTCGCGGTTCCCCAGGACAAGGTCTCGCGGATCCACGCGTCCTCGGGAACGACCGGCAAAGCCACGGTGGTCGGCTACACCGCGAACGACATCAGCAACTGGGCCGACCTCATCGCTCGAAGCCTACGCGCGGGAGGCGTCAAGCCGTCGGACAAAGTTCACGTTGCCTACGGTTACGGCCTGTTCACCGGCGGTCTCGGCGCCCATTACGGCGCAGAGCGTTTGGGCTGCACAGTCATTCCGATGTCGGGCGGAATGACCGATCGTCAGATCCAGCTCATCGAGGACTTCGAGCCCGACGCGATCATGGTCACGCCGTCGTACATGCTCACGATCGTCGACGCGATGATCAAGAAGGGCATCGACCCGGCCAAGACATCCTTGAAGACCGGAGTCTTCGGTGCCGAGCCGTGGACCGAGGAGATGCGCAAGGAGATCGAGAAGACCCTCGACATGGACGCCGTCGACATCTACGGCCTGTCCGAGGTCATGGGACCGGGTGTTGCGATGGAATGCGTCGAAACCAAGGACGGACTACATATTTGGGAGGATCATTTTTACCCGGAAGTCATCGACCCGGTGACCGGCGAAGTCCTGCCCGACGGCGAGGAGGGTGAGTTGGTGTTCACGTCGCTGTCCAAGGAGGCGATGCCGATAATCCGCTACCGCACCCGCGACCTGACGCGGCTGCTGCCGGGCACCGCTCGCACGATGCGCCGGATGCAGAAGGTCACCGGCCGCACCGACGACATGATCATCCTGCGCGGAGTGAACCTGTTTCCGACACAGATCGAGGAGCTCATCCTGACGGTTCCGTCGCTGGCCCCGCAGTTCCAGTGTGTGCTGGAGCGTGCGGGTCGCATGGATTCGCTGACGGTGCTCGTCGAGGCTCGCCCCGGCGCTGGCCCCGATACAAACGGAGTTTCCGAAGCGGCCCTCAAGAAGCTGGTCAAGGACCGCATCGGGGTCAGCGTGAACGTCACAGTGGTTCCGCCGGCTTCACTCGAGCGTTCCATCGGCAAAGCCCGCCGGCTGATCGACAACCGGTCGACCGCATGATATGACTCCAGTGGCACAGGATTCGGCAATGGCGCGAGAACGTTTCGACGACGTTCGTGCCGCTCGACGCTGTGTCCACCGGCCGTCGTCGTTCGAAGGCATGCTGGTGAACAAGGGTCCGATGGCCACGGAGAAGGGCACCACACCTGCCGCAAACAAGGCACTCGCAGTGCCATTCTGTGACGTCTACCGTTCGATCGACGGGCGCATGACCTCGCCCCGCCGATTGGGAACACGCCAGCGTAATCGACGCACTGGGCTGTAACCAGCGTGGACGCAGTCGACGAGATGACATTGACATGCGGAGTTGTAGACGCGTAATTGCAGTGGTTGTATGTCCGCGTCGGCACCGCGTGCGGAACAACCTCGTGAGGCAGGACCTCCCGGGGCCCAGTTTCTGCTCCGTCAAGGATTTGACGGAGCGATAGCCAGAGCTACAACCTGAGCCCACCGGACGTACGCGCAGGGCGGGCAGATCTCATGAGACTCTGTGTACTTCAAAGCTTTTACCGCTCCCCTGCCTTCTTGATCGGTTTTCGACTTCCGCAACCGGACGTGCATCCCGTCGAGGCGATGCAGGGTGATATCCCCGCACGCCATCTGTGACAGCTCGCTCCGGCGGTATGCACCGGCAAACCCGAGTAGCAGAATGCCGAGTCGCGGCGCTCCAGGACCTCGTCGCCCCAGCCCCCGCACTGAGCCCGGCCCGTTCCGACTAGGAGTCTGATGTCGTCGACCAGCAACGGTTCTCGTGGGGTGCGGGGTCGATCCCCTGCGGCGGCATACTTGCGGCGGATCCCCGACAGCGTCGCAGTCACCAGTTCGTGTGCAGCCGGAGACAGATAACCATTGGTCCGGTGCTGGTGGTTGATCGCCGCGATCCAGGTCCCGAACGTAGCGACGGCGTAGGCCCGCTCCCCTGTCTTGGTGCGGGTGTCGGTGGCGTCCACGAGGTAGGCGGCAACGGTCACCGGGTGCGCGGGCAACGCGACATGCCCCTCCCGATCGCACACCTTCGAAGCGTCGCCACCCAGCGGCGTAGGTGCGCCGAGTTCCCTCGGACCGTGACGATTCCACCGCCTTCGCGATCCGTTTGGCCACAGCTGCCGGGATCTCGGCCAGGTCGACAGCCCATATCGGCGGCATAACGCAGGCCACCGACTGGTCTGCGAAGAAAAACAGTGTTGAACTGGGGTTTCGTGGTGGATGTTGCGGAAAATGCAATTTACACGGCCAACGTCTGAATTACCTCGGGTGAAATGCTTCCAGTTGTAGGCGGGGCGTTGTTCGACGACGCTCACTGAAGGTTCGCGGGTGTCGCGCGCCTACCAGAGCCCGTCGGAATCGTTTCAAGACCGACTTTGGCGGGTGTCACAACCGCTGAATCACATCAGCAAACGGACAATTCGAGAGACGGTGTTCTACTCGTGCGGGACCGACTCTCGCTCGAGACTGCGCGGGCCGGTTGGCCCCACGAGACGGTGGCTGAAATGGTCGCCGAAGGTCGATCTTCTCCGCACATGAATGTCGCCGCCTGCGCCTCACCACGTGTCTTCGAGCATGCGGGGCCTGCAGCACTGGTATCCCGCGACAAGCAGAACTGCGACGCAACCGGTGAGAACCAGGATCGGGACGCCCCAGCCCCCGGAGAGCGTGTGCAGGAAACCGAAAGACAGCGGACCCGTCGCCGAGACCACGTAGCCCAATCCCTGCGTGAACCCGGACAGGCCGGATGATCCCGCCGGAGTCCGTGTCCGAAGGTTGATGAGCGTCAACGACATCGGGAACGTCATGGTGCCGAGCCCGACGAGGCAGACCCACACCACCGTTCCACTGGTCGGGGTGAAATGCAGGCCGGCGAATCCCACCAGGTAGAAGACAGCGGCGGCGACGACGAGGCCGTACGGGTTGCGCAGCCGAGCGCACAGCGACGGTGCGGCCAGTGACGCGATCAGACCCATTCCACCGAACGCGGCCACCGACGCCCCTGCTGCGGCCTCCCCGATGCCTGCGTCGGTGAGCACGGTCGGCAGCCACGTGAGCATCGCGTAGGTGATGAACGACGTCATCGCGAACATGCCGACCATCCCCCAGGCCAGCGACGACCGCCAGATACGACCCTGCGGCTTCTCGTGCACAGCGGACGTGCCGCCCTCGCCGGTCGTGTCCGCGACGTCGTGGCCGCGACGCGACATCACCACACCCAGCCAGGGCAGAGCAGCGGCCAGGCCCACGAACGCCCAGATTCCGATGGACAGTCGCCACCCGTGCGCGTCGGCGACCGGCACCGCCAGCAGCGGCGGGACCATGGTGCTGACCTGCAGTGCGCAGATGTACATGGTGCTCACGATGGCGAGTCGGTCGGAGAAGTACCGCTTCACCAGAGGTGGGATGACGACGTTGCCGATTCCCATTCCGGCGAGAGCCACCGCGGACAGGACAATGAGCGACGCGGTGCCCGGAGCGAAAGCCCTCGTGGCCATGCCGACCGTCGTCAACGCCATCGCGAGAAGAGCGGCGCGTTCCATACCGGTTCGCTTGACCAGGACGGGCGTCAACAGTCCGAAGACGGCGAACATCGCCGGAGGAAGCATGCCGATGAGTCCCACGACGGACGACCCGAACTGCAGGTCGGTTCCGATACGGCCGAACAACGGGCTGATGGACGTCACTGCGGCGCGGAGCGTCAACGCGGAGACGATGATGGCGGCGAATACCAGGACGCGCCCGCGCAGAAGGTTCTGCGCCTCGGCGCCTGCCCCGGTCTCGGTCGTTGCGGTAGTACTCACGGCAGAAATCATAGGATGACCGGATCACCAGACGCAAAGAAGTTAAACTGTCCGCCGAACGACAAGCCGACAACATCGAACGACGACGGGGAGAGCACGGGTGCAGCAGGTTCAACGGTCCAGCCTGATCTCGCAGGTGACAGCGCAACTGCGGGCCGAGATCGTGTCCGAACGCTGGCCCGTCGGCACCCGAATCCCCACCGAAGCCGAGCTCTGTGAACTGACCGGCACCGGCCGCAACACCGTCCGCGAGGCAGTGCAGGCCCTCGTGCACGCAGGAATGGTCGAACGCCGTCAAGGGTCGGGCACATTCGTGCTGGCGACCTCGGACCTGGGCGGAACGCTCGGCAAGTACTTCGCCGACGCGCAGGATCGCGACGTCACCGAGCTGCGACGCACCCTCGAAGTGACCGCGGCGATGCTGGCGGCCGAACGCCGCGACGCTGCCGACGTCGCCGCGTTGACCGCGGCGCTCGCCGACAGGCACTCGGCGTGGGCGCACGACGGCACCGACACCGCGATCGCGGTCGATGCCAGATTCCACCGCGCCATCGTCGCGGCCAGTCACAATGCCATCTACCTCGAGTTCTACGACTCGCTGATGCCGATCATCGTCCAGACGATGCACCACCACGTCGCGGACCACGACAACGGATACGACGACGAGCACTCGGCACTGGTCGACGCCATCGTCCGCGGCGACGCCGAGGGCGCTCGCACGGCATCACTGAGGTTCTTCGACGAACTCGAGGCGCCGGAACACTGACTCCCGAGCCCTCGTCGCTCAGAGCAGCAGCCTCACCAGGTCCGCGGTGCGCGCGAGACCGGGGAATGCCTCCGGGGTCGAACGCGGGTGGAGCGCATGAACGGAAAATCGAAAGATCAACGCGCGCAACAACATCTGCGGCCACTCCGGGAGATCTTCCCAACGCCCGATCAACGCGTCGTCGGCTCCGCCCCACGAGATCGCGTCGACGACCGTCACCGCGGCTGCCCAGGAGGCCGGCCTCCAGTACGGCGCGATGTCGGTGATACCCGGCGCCTCGCTTCCGTCGAACAACACGGTCCCGAACAGGTCACCGTGCACCAACTGATCACCGACACCCACCGGCTTGCGGAGGCTCGCAAGCTGCTTGATCAATTCCAGGCTCTGCTTGCCGTCCACCGAGGTGACCTCCGGCGCCCCGGCAGCACGAGCCACACGCAGCGGCGTCGCCTCCCACGCTGCACGGTCCGCGGCGGTGAAGACGTCCGCATCGGACCACGGCGCGACGGGCGGCTGCACCAGAAAGCGCGGACGTTCCAAGCCTGCAGTCGCGGCATGCAGCCGCACCGACAGGGAGACGACCTCGTCGTGCCGCGGTTCCGGCGAGCCGACGATGAACGTGTCCGCGCGCCAACTACTCACGACGTAGCGGCCGTCCGTCGACCGCACCGGGCGCGCCAAACGCAGACCGTCCACGGCCAAGGTCTCGCGCACCTTCGCGGACCACGCGGCTCGCGCGTGGTCGGCGACCGGGGACAGCACGACGTCGCCGAGCCTCCATCCACCGTCCCAATCCGCACCGAGAGGCACGGGAGGCACGTCGCGCAGCCCGAACGTGGAGATCACGTGCTGAGGGGGTTCCACTGAGCTCACGTTCGTCACGCTACCGTGGGCCGCTTCCGACAGGGAGGAAGGCGCGCTAGTACACCGGAAGAGACGGATCGATCTGCCGAGCCCACGCGACGATGCCACCGTGCAGGTGAACAGCGTCGGCGAAACCGGCCTTCTTCAGCACTGCCAACACCTCCGCCGACCGAATTCCGGTTTTGCAGTGCAGAACGATTCGGCGATTCTGCGGAAGCTCCGCCATCGCTTCACCGGACAGGAATCGACCCTTCGGAACGAGCGTCGCGCCGTCGATCCTGACGATGTCCCACTCCACCGGCTCACGCACGTCGATCAGCGCGATCTCGTCGGGCCCCTTCAACAACGCCGCGAGTTCCGCGGGGGTGATCGACGACGATTCGGCGGCATCGGCTGCCTCGTCGGTGACCACACCGCAGAATTCGTCGTAGTCGATCAGCTCGGTGACCGGACGCCGATCCGGGTCCCGCTGGACGCGCAGGGTTCGGTAACTCATCGACAACGCGTCGTAGATCATGAGCCGCCCCAGCAAGGTCTCACCGATTCCGGTGATCAGTTTGATCGCCTCGGTGACCATGATGGAACCGACGGACGCGCACAACACACCGAGCACACCGCCTTCGGCGCACGACGGCACCAGTCCCGGCGGCGGCGCCTCCGGGTAGAGGTCGCGGTAGTTCAGCCCGAGACCACCGGGGGCGTCCTCCCAGAACACCGATACCTGGCCCTGGAACCGGTAGATCGACCCCCACACGTACGGCTTGCCCGCCAGGATCGCAGCGTCGTTGACCAGATACCGCGTCGCGAAATTGTCGGTGCCGTCCAGAATCAGGTCGTACTGCCGGAACAGGTCCACCGCGTTGCTGTTGTCCAGCCGAATCTGGTGCAGCCGCACGTCGACGCCGTCGTTGAGCTCGAGAATGGACTCACGCGCACTGACGGCCTTGGGCCGCCCCACATCGGACGCCCCGTGAATGACCTGACGCTGGAGGTTGGACAACTCGACGTCGTCGAATTCCACGATTCCCAGCGTGCCCACCCCGGCTGCGGCCAGGTACAGCAGAGCAGGCGAGCCGAGGCCCCCGGCGCCGATGACGAGCACACGCGCGGCGCGCAGACGTCGCTGACCGACAGTTCCGACATCGGGAATGATCAGGTGGCGGCTGTAGCGGGCGACCTCGTCGTAGGACAACGGGCCCGACGGTTCCACCAGGGGCGGCAACACGCTCATCGACTTGCTTTCTCCTCGCGGGCACCGCCGACCGTGGCCCCGTGCCACGGCGGCGGACTTCAGGCCACGCTACTCGCCGACATCAGCCTCGCGGATACGGCCAGGGATTGAATCGGCACGTCTTTCCGTCCATCGGAACCACGCCCTCCGGATCGAGCCGGGCGATGTCGTCGTTGGCTGTTCCGAACGTCTGCTGCATCATCACCGGCGCCAAGCCACCGTCGGTTTCGCACGGCTGATGTTGCTGGTATCCGATGGCGTGCCCGACTTCGTGGTTGATCTGGTACTGCCGGTACGAACCGATGTCACCCTGGAACGCGATGGCCCCCCGAACCCAGCGCGGCTCGTTGAGCACGACGCGGCCGATACCGGGGTTGTAGCAGGACACTTCGAGTTGAATGTCGTACCCGCAGGCCTGCCGAATGCTCATCTGAGACGTCAGCGAGATGCGGAAATCCGGTTCACCCTGATCGATCCGTCGAAAAGCGAAGCGTTGATCGTTGGTCCAGCTCTTCGGATTGCCCAACGTCTGATCGACGAGTCGGCCGAACGACTCCTCGCCGCCGAAACCGGCCGTGTCGACACCGTCCTCGACCTCGACCGTGTAGGTGAACACCCGTTCGCTCCCCTGGCCCACCTGACCGGTCGAGCCCTGCACGACATGCCACGTCCCCGCACCCTGGACCGTGAACGAACCTCCGTCGGGCAGCTCACCGGAGGGAACGGAATCCGCGAAGTTGCCGTCCGCAGCAGGCGGAACACCGATCACACCCGTCGAATCCCCACTCGGGCTGAGGGCACCGAAACCCGGATCAGCCGGTTGATCGATACCCGACGACGCCGTCGTCGTCGGCTCACCGGTACGCACCGCATCGAAAACCACCAACGACGTCACCACCAGCAGAACCGGAACCGCATAGGCGCGCCACCCGTACACCGACGTGAACTTGCCCAGCTTGGATTGCTTCTTCGCCTGCCGAGGCGGTCGCGGCGCCCGAGTGCGAGCCGACTCGTCACGCGCCGTCGGATCCCACTGAGCCCGCAGAGGTTGGTGAGAACCCCGGCCGCCGACACCACGGGAAAAGTCCCCGTCCCGGCTCCGGCCCTCGACCGGGTGACGCCGCTCGACGCGCCGTGCGGCAGAGGCCGGACGTTGGTCGTCGTACTCGTCGTCGGCCCACGCCCTCCCGCTGCGTCGCGGCCCACCTCGGTCACTCACCTCGCCAGAATCTCACAGTCGCCGGCATACGCCGTTCGCCGCGCCGATGTTTGTACTTCAGAACAATCCCCACACCGCCGTAGTGCACGCGAAACGGGGTGAGAGCGCCGTTTCTCTGGTATTCGTCACTGCGACTGGCGCACCGCCGTCCCGACGATGCGGCGCGCTGCGGGTATCGTTGCTCCACGACCTGCGCTACGGACACCCCTTCGGCGCGGTGACGATGCGGATGGGAACTTCTTACATGACAGAACTGGCGGATCGAATGTCCTCGGACCGTTCGACCTCACAGGCGAACCGGCGCAGCGCACGGTTGCCTCGCGACGCACGCCGCGCGCAACTCCTCGCGGCTGCGAGCGAAGTGTTCGTCAGTCGCGGGTATCACGCGTCGGGAATGGACGAGATCGCCGAGTGCGCCGGCGTCAGCAAGCCGGTGCTCTACCAGCACTTCCCCGGCAAGCTCGAGCTCTACCTGGCGGTGCTGCAGAGCTACGTCGACACCCTGATCGCCGGCGTGCGTCAGGCCCTTCGTTCGACGACCGACAACCGCAAGCGCGTCCGAGCTGCCGTACTCGCGTTCTACGACTTCGTCGACACCGACACCCAGGGATTCCGGCTCGTGTTCGAGTCCGATCTGATGGGCGACCCTCAGGTCAACGCCCGGGTGGAGCAGGCGACCGAAGCGTGCGTCGACGCGGTGTTCGACCTCGTTGCACACGATTCCGGCCTCGACCCGTACCGCGCCCGCGTGCTCGCTGTCGGGCTCGTCGGAGCAAGTCAGTTCACGGCACGCTACTGGCTGGAAGCGGACCGCCCGATCTCCAAGGAAGACGCCGTCGACACCACCGTGTCGCTGGCATGGGGTGGCCTGTCCCACGTGCCGCTCCAAGCTCCTTAGAACATCGGCACTGCCGCACTCGCACACTTCCTACCCGGACACCGGAAGAGGGGCCGCGCATCGACTGCGCGGCCCCTCTTCTCGTGTGCATTCCGTGCACTTACACCGTGGCGAAACCGACCTTGCGGGCGTCGGCCGGACCGATCTCCACGTACGCGACTCGCGCCGACTGGACGAGGTACTTACGCCCCTTCTCGTCCACCAGCGACAGCACGTCCTTCTTGCCGGCGAGTGCCTCGGCAACGAGCGCCTCGACCTCCTCGGGCGACTGGGCGCTGTTCACGACGAGCTCGCGAGAGCTTTCCGACACACCGATCTTGACCTCCACGGCCAACCTCCGAACTCAGTAGAGAAACTTCAGCTGCTTCGACCAGGCTAGTGCAGCCACGCGGCGGCGGTGACGTCCGACGGTGTGCTGTCAGCGAACACCGTGGTCTCAGACCAGGCCGAGCACCCGCATGCGCTCCGCGTGCTGCTCCTGCATCCGATCGAACAGAGCGGCGACACCGTTCAGGTCACCCGATGCCGTGATCACCAGATCGGTCAGACTCTCGCGTTGCGCGAGCACGTACTGCGCCTGCGTGATCGCCTCACCGAGCAGTCTGCGCCCCCACAACATCAACCGCGCCTTGTCCTGCGAGCTGGCGGACACCCGGGTGGACACCTCGTGCACGACGAACTCCGAGTGACCCGTCTCGGCAAGCACCTCTCGTACCGTCGCCGCGACGGCCGGATCGAGAGTGTGCGCGATCTCGCGGTAGAAATCAGCGGCCAACCCGTCGCCCACGTAAGCCTTGACCAACACCTCGAGCCACGTCGACGGGTTGGTCGACGCATGGTAATCGTCCAACGCACGCACGAAAGGATCCATCGCGGAGTACACGTCGAGACCGCGATCCGACAACGCGGACACGAGGGTCTCGAAGTGGTTCATCTCGGCCGCCGCCATACTCGCCAACGCCACCCGCCCCTGCATCGACGGGGCCGACCGCGCGTCCTCGGCCAGGCGGTAGAACGCCGAGATCTCCCCGTACGCGAGCACCGCGTACAGCTCGGACACTCCCGGATGATCGAACGGAATCCGCGGCTGCGCATCGGAGGTTTCCGTGGCATCGGGAAGGGCTTCCGGGGTGGTCGGTAGGGCGTCGGCGGCGAACGATTCAGGCGAGTGGGCTCCCATGAGAATCGATCGTAGTCGCGCCCGACGCACGTGCGCGCTGTCACCGAAACGCGATGCCTCTCACGTCCCGCAAAGCTCGGAATACGGGTTTTGGGCGGTCGGCAAGCTACCATGGTGCACGGATCGACGCCCGGACCGATGACACGGACCGATTTTCCACGCGTCGAACCACACCGACAATGTGTGCGCACCTGATCCGGGTCGCTACGACTGCTTCGCCGCCTGTCGAGTACCACTACGTTCCACCGACACGGCTGAGGCTCGAGGCGAAATCACAGACCAGGATCGAGGGCATCGACTTCGGCCGGCAATAGGCCTGTGCCCTTCCTTGTGCGTACGTGTGAACACGAGGAAGGCCAGACCCCTGAGCAAGATCGTTATCGACCAAGAATCCGACACCGGCGACACCACCTTGTCCGCCCAGCTCGACGACACACACGTACCCCCGACCTTCGCGGAACTCGGCGTTCGCGAGGACATCGTCAAGTCCCTGACTGCCATCGGCATCGAGCGGACCTTCGCCATCCAGGAGTTGACCCTCCCCCTCGCCCTCGCCGGCGACGACCTCATCGGTCAGGCCAGGACCGGAATGGGCAAGACGTACGGCTTCGGCGTACCGCTCCTGCACCGCATAGCCACGACCGACTCCGGCACCGCGGCACTCGACGGAACACCCCGCGCGCTCGTCATCGTCCCCACCCGCGAACTGTGTGTTCAGGTGACCTCGGATCTGACCAATGCGTCCAAGTTCCTGAAGTCCGGCGGCAAGTCCGTCGAGATCCTGTCCATCTACGGCGGGCGTCCCTACGAGGCCCAGATCGCACAGCTGCAGAAGGGCGTCGACGTCGTCGTCGGCACCCCCGGTCGTCTCCTCGATCTCGCCAAACAGGGCCACCTCATCCTCGGCAAGATCGGCGTCCTCGTTCTCGACGAGGCCGACGAGATGCTCGACCTCGGATTCCTCCCCGACATCGAGCGCATCCTCGGCATGGTGCCCAGCGGTCCCTCGGCCGGAGGCTCCGCGCGTGGTCGCCAGACGATGCTGTTCTCGGCCACCATGCCCGGACCGATCATCACGCTCGCACGCACGTTCCTGACGCAGCCCACGCACATCCGTGCCGAGGAAGCAGAGTCCTCCGCCGTGCACGATCGCACCGCGCAGCACATCTACCGCGCGCACGCTCTCGACAAGGTCGAGATGGTGTCCAAGGTCCTCCAGGCAGAAGGCCGCGGAGCGACCATGATCTTCACCCGCACCAAGCGCACCGCGCAGAAGGTCTCCGAGGAACTCCTCGAACGCGGGTTCGCCGTGGGTGCCGTGCACGGTGACCTCGGACAGATCCAGCGCGAGAAGGCACTGAAGAAGTTCCGGACAGGCGGCATCGACGTCCTGGTCGCGACCGATGTGGCAGCGCGAGGCATCGACATCGACGACGTCACTCACGTCATCAACTACCAGTGCCCGGAGGACGAGAAGACCTACGTCCACCGCATCGGCCGCACCGGCCGCGCAGGCCGCACCGGCATCGCCGTGACCCTCGTCGACTGGGACGACATCCCTCGCTGGCAGCTGATCGACAAAGCGCTGAACCTCGGAATCCCGGACCCGGTCGAGACATACTCGAGCTCACCGCACCTCTTCGAGGAACTGGGCATCCCCGACGGCGTGACCGGCTCGATCAAGAAGGCGCCGGAGCGGACCGAACGCGCGCACACGGGCGACAACGGCGAAGTCACCGACAGCGTCGACAGTGCCGTCGATTCGGATGCAGCAGCCGAACCTTCTCGGCCACGCCGAACCCGCGCCCGCCGTCGCACCCGCGGCGGCAAGGCCGATGCAGCTACAACCAACGGCACAGCCGCAGCTGCAACCAACGGCACAGCCGCAGGCGGGGATACGTCCCCGGACAGCGCCCCGACCGAGTCGGGCACCAGCGGTGACGCCCCGTCCGGTGACGGCGCAGCACCCAAGCGTCGGCGTCGCCGCCGCCGCTCGCCCGCCTCGTCCGGACAGCCGAGCTCCACCCCCGAGTCGTCGCCCGCGTCAGCACCGGCAGCCGAGTAGCCTTCTTCTGTGCTTGCACCCGAACGTCGTCGACGCTCGGATCTCGTCGCCGCGGCAACCATTCTGGTTGTCGCGGTGCTCGCTGCCGGGGTCATCTGGTTCCGAAGCGACGCACACGGCACGACGTCCGAGACCGCGCCCACTCCACTGCCGCAGGCCACCACCGCACTCACCGTGCCCGCGTCGTTGACCGAAGTGTGGCGAGCGCAGAGCCCGCTCACGTCGACACCGGTGGTCACCGGCAGCGCTGTGGTGAGCGGTGACGACGGCGGAGTGGACGGTCTGGATCCGTCCACCGGTGAGACAGCGTGGAGCTACCGCAGGGACGTTCCGCTCTGCGCAGTGACAAGTGCATGGAACACCGCCGTCGCCGTGTTCGCCGACGACCGCGGATGCGCACAGGTCACCGAACTGGACGGGGCGACGGGATCACGCAAAGCTCAGCGATCCAGCGACGCAGATTCCGAAGTCCGTCTCAGCGACGACGGAACCTACGTCACATCCCTGGGTGACACGCGCATGGAACTCTGGCGGTCGGACCTCGTACGGACCCTCGAGTACGGACGGGTCGACGCCCCGCAGAACCCCGGCACCCAACCTCGCACCGGCTGCACCCTGCTGTCCACCGCGTCGAACAGTTCCCGCGTAGCGGTACTCGAGCAGTGCCCCGAGGAATCTGGTGCACGGCTGACCACCATGAACCCGGCACCGAAGGACGCCACCGAACCTCAGGAGTACGGCTCCAGCGTCGTCGCGTCGTTGACCAGCGCCGACGGCCCAGTGGAGGGAGCGCGCGTCCTCATCGCCTCGGGGGATCGGGTGGCGTTGTCGATCCCACCGCATTCCGGTGAACCAGCGAAGGTCGCCTTGTTCGACGGCAATGCTCAGCCTCTCACCGAATTCGATCTTCCGGACGGGACGGTGCCCGAGGTACCGGCCGATCTGTATCCGACGGTCGTCAAGGCCGCGAACGTCTTCAGTTGGTGGACCGGATCCAGCACTGTCGCACTGGATCTGAGCGATCTGTCACCGCAGTGGACCGTGCCCGGCGCGCTCGGCCCCGGCACACTGATGGCCGGACGCCTGCTGTTGCCGGTCCAGGACGGCACAGCGGTCATCGATCCGTCGACGGGTACCGCCGAAAGAACGATCCCGGTCGACCGCGGTGACTACTCCGGCCCGGTCGGACTCGCCGTCGTCGGCGACGTACTCATCGAACAACGCGGTACCGACCTGGTTGCACTCTCCGGCACGGAGGGTCAGTCCTCGGGCGAATAGGTGCGGAGCGGGGATCCGTTCTCCCAGTGCTCCAACAGGTTCCCCGCCAGGTCTCGATACGCCTGCGCACCCTTGCTCTTTCGACCCGACAACACCGTCGCCCCCGACGCCGACGCCTCCGCGAAACGCACCGTCCGAGGAATGGGCGGATCGAGAACCGGAAGGGAGTAGCGGTCGGAGACATCACCGAGAACGTCGCGGCTGTGCGTGGTGCGTGCGTCGAACAACGTGGGGAGCGCGCCGAGGAGCGACAGTTCGGAATTGGTGATCTGCTGAACTTCCGAGACCGTCCGCAGCAGCTGCCCGACGCCGCGGTGAGCAAGTGTTTCGCATTGCAGCGGCACCAGTACCGACCGGGCGGCCGTCAACCCGTTGAGTGTCAACACACCCAACGACGGCGGGCAGTCGATGATCACGACGTCGTAGTCGTCGAGAATCGGCGCCAGCGCTCGCTTCAGCGCGTATTCACGGCCCGCACGCATGAGCAACAGTGCCTCGGCGCCCGCGAGATCGATCGTTGCCGGAAGCAGGTCGATACCCTCGTCGGTCTCGAGCAGCGCCTCGGCCACCGGGGTATCCCCCGTCAGGACCTCGTGCACGGACGTCTCGAGTTTGTCCGGGTTGTGCCCGAGGGAGAACGTCAGGCACCCCTGCGGGTCGAGATCGACCACCAGAACCCGCCGGTCCAGTGCATGAAGCGCGGCCGCAAGTGAAGCCACCGTGGTGGTTTTCGCGACGCCGCCCTTTTGATTCGCTACCGCCAGTACTGTCGTCACGCCCCCGATCCTTGCCTACATCGGGGCGATCGGCCAGAGCGAGCGGGTCGTGGGCGCGTCGGGAAGGGGCCAGGAACAGTCCCGGTCCGACGCGCCCGTCACCGAAATCAGTGCAGCATAACCGGTTTGGCGCTGTCCGCACCCTCTGCCGGAGTGATCTTCTTCCGGGGCAGGAAGAACGCCGGCACGAAGGTCAGCACGATGAGCACGAGCGCGACCATGAACGTGGAGCCGAACGCTCCCGCCGAGATGTCGAGAGCCTCGACCGGAGACGTCGCCTTCGCGACGTCCTTCAACTGATTGGTCAGCACCACGGACATGACCGCCGTACCGATCGAGCCCGCCGTCTGCTGCACGATGTTCATCAACGTCGATCCTCGCGCGACGTTGTGATCGGTGAGCGTCTGCAGAGCAGCGGTCATGATCGGCATCATCGTCGCACCGAGACCCATGCCCATGACGAACAGCGCACCGAGCAGAATCACGTACGAGGTGTCGGCACCGACCTGTGTGAAGACGGCCATGCCCGCGGTGATGAACACCATGCCCGCGAGCACGATCTTGCCGGGGCCCATGCGGTCCGCGAGGGTGCCCGCGATGGGCATCGTCAACATCGCGCCGATTCCCTGGGGCGCCAGCAACAGACCTGCAGCCAGAGTCGTCTCCCCGCGGATCTGCAGGAAGTAGCTCGGGAACAGCAGACCCGCGCCCATGAACGCAACCATGAACAGGACGGTCGTCAGGACCGCCACGGTGAGCGCCCGGTTGGCGAACAACCTGAGGTCGATCAACGGATGCTCGGTGCGAAGGGCATGGAAGACGAACAGGACGATCAACACGAAACCGACGATCGCCGGCACCAGCACGCGAACAGCCCACACCGTCTCGGTCTCGGGAATCGAGGACACTCCGAACAGGAACAGTGCGAGGCCGGGAGAGAGCATCAGCATGCCGACGAAGTCGAACGATTCCGACGGCGTCGGATCGTCCTTCGGGAAGATGACGATTGCTGCGATCAGCGCGACCGCGCCGATCGGAACGTTGATCAGGAAGATCCAGTGCCAGCTCGCAGCCTCCAGCAGCCATCCGCCGAGGATCGGGCCGCTGATGGGTCCGAGAAGCATCGGCACGCCCAGCACGGCCATGACACGACCGATCCGCTCGGGACCTGCGGCCCTGGTCATGATCGTCATGCCGAGCGGCATCAGCATGCCGCCGCCCAGTCCCTGAAGCACACGGAAAGCGATGAGCGTGGTGATGTCCCACGCGAAGCTGCAGAGCACCGAGCCGAGCACGAACAGCACGAGAGCGGTGATGTACAGGCGCTTGGTACCGAACCTGTCCGCCGCCCAGCCGGTCAGCGGAATCACCGTCGCCAGCGCCAGCGTGTATCCCGTCATCGTCCAGGCGACAGTCGCGTACGTCGCGTCGAACACGTCCATGAACGTGGGAAGCGCGACGCTCACCACGGTGACGTCGAGAATGGACATGATGGCGCCGAGAACGACGACACCCGCGATCTTGAGGACGGCGGAGTCGAGCTTGTCCGGCTTCACCGGATTCGGACTTACCCCTGGCTGCGTCATGGTCGATCGTCCTTCGTGTCTCGGTGAGCAGGAACACTGCCCACCATCTGCCTGAACACGCACGACAACGTGCGCGGTGTGTCCGTTCCGTCGGTGGACCATCCGTCCCCGAGAAGTTCGATGCATCCCCGGGCAGCCCCCATGCGCGAGCAACCGAGTGCGTCGCGCGACCGGAACAGTATCCACCGACGGCCCGTCCGACTCAATCCGTTTTGTACGGGTAACCACCTGCAGGCCTGTGACACCCGACACGGCATCATTGCTTCCATGAGCGCCACCCCCACCTCGACCCCTGATTCCGGGTCCACTGCTTCCGGACGTGTAGTTCTGTTGCGCCACGGCCAGACCGAATGGGCCACCTCGGGACGGCACACCGGCACGACGGACGTTCCACTGACCGACGTCGGAGAACGCCAAGCGGCCGCGGCAGGCGAACTCGTCGGCGAGCTCGGCCTGCGTGACCCGTTGATCGTCAGCAGTCCACGAACACGGGCGCTGCGGACCGCGCAGCTCGCGGGGCTGACCGTCGAACGGGAGTGGGACGCACTGTCCGAGTGGGACTACGGAGACTACGAAGGAAAGACCTCCGCCGAGATCCAACGGACGGTGCCGCACTGGACCGTGTGGACCCATCCGTGTCCGGGTGGCGAGTCCGTCGAGCAGGTCGGCGCACGCGCGGACCTGGTGCTGTCGGTGATTCTTCCGGCCCTGGGCGAACGCGACGTGGTCCTCGTCGGACACGGACATTTCTCGAGGGCTCTGCTGACTCGCTGGCTGGAACTGCCGGTCTCCGAGGGCAAGAGGTTCGCCCTCTCCCCTGCCGCGTATTCGGTCCTCGGGTTCGAGCACTCGTTCCGGCAGGTCGTGGTGCACAACATCCATCCGTCGGTTCGGACCGGAGTTGCATCGTGATTCGGCGGGCCACCGACCGAGACGTCGACGCCATCACCGGCCTGATCCACGAACTGGCCGAGTACGAGAAGCTGCGGGAGCAGTGCACCGTGCGTCCGGATCAGATCCGCTCGGCCCTGTTCGGTGCCGATCCGTCGGTGTTCGCACACGTCGCTGACGTCGACGGTCAGGTCGTCGGGTTCGCGATGTGGTTCCTCAGTTTCTCGACGTGGGACGGCGTGAACGGCATCTACCTCGAAGACCTGTACGTGCAGCCGGAGCTCAGGGGGTCGGGAATCGGATCCGACCTGCTCGCTGCACTCGCTGCCGAGTGCGTGACGCACGGGTACACCAGACTCGGCTGGTCTGTGCTGGATTGGAACACGCCGTCGATCGGCTTCTACGAATCTCTCGGAGCGGTGGCACAGAGCGAATGGACAGCGTTCCGCCTCGGAGGCGAACCACTCAGGGCACTCGCAGCGCGCGCATCCGCCCGCAGCTAGAGCGTCTCGTCGTCGGCATCGACGTACTGCGCTGCCATCCACCTCGACGACGGCGGGCTGAACAGCAGCGCGAGTATCGCCAGGGCGCCCGCACCGAGCAGCACACCGTACAGGGGCTGGTGAGAATCGGTCAGCAAGGACCACACGACCGGCAACAGCAACAGTTGAACGACGAGGGCGATTGCCCGTCCCCACCGCTGACCGAGAATGAGAGCGACTCCCGCCGTGCCGACGGCAACGCCGATCACCGCGAACCAACCAGCCGTTCCGTACCCGTTCGCAACCTGGTCCTCCACGCCGTTCATCGCGCGAACGAGAAGGATTACCGCTGCGACGAGGGCAACCGCTCCTTCCACCGCGACGAGAACTCCTGCGGCCCTGAACGCAGGTGGAGGCACCGAGGGCAGGGATGGCGTGGACACCGGTAAAGCCTAGAACACCGATCCTGCCCGACAGGGTTCTGTCCCGACGGCACCCCGTGACCGATACCGGCGCGACACCGATACCGGACCGACGCCGAGAACCGGATAGGCTGACGCCCCGTGCGCGCGCTGCTGATCGTGAACCCGAATGCAACGTCGACCACGCCGGCGGCCCGCGACCTTCTGGCCCACGCGCTGTCGAGTCGGGTGCGCGTCACCACGGCACACACGACCCACCGCGATCATGCTGCGGAACTGGCACGCCAGGCCCGCGAGGACGGTGTCGGTCTGGTCATCGTCCACGGTGGAGACGGCACCGTGAACGAGGTGATCAACGGGCTGCTCGGGGTCCCACTGCCCACATCGATGCGCGCCGTCACGATCGGTCCCATCCCGGCTCTGGCCGTGGTCCCCGGCGGAAGCGCCAACGTCTTCGCACGCTCACTCGGAATCCACGCCGACCCGGTTGCCGCCACCAATCAGCTGATCGACCTTCTTGCCGCGCGATCGCGCCGCACCATCGGTCTCGGCCACTGCGACAACAGGTGGTTCACGTTCAACGCCGGTCTGGGTCTCGACGCCGACGTGTGCCAGGCGATCGACGCGGGCCGAAAGGACGGCGGACCCGTCTCCGCGACTCGGTACGTTCGCGCCGCTGTCAGCGCCTTCTTTCGCAACAAACGACGTGATCCGAAACTCACCGTCGAAATTCCAGATCACGATCCGGTAACGGGCGTGCATTACGCTTTCGTTTCCAACTCGAGTCCGTGGACCTATCTGAACGAGCGTCCGGTGCACACCAATCCGGGCACCTCGTTCGACACCGGACTCGGACTCTTCGCGATGCGGACGACGCGCGTCCTGCCGAGCCTGAACGTATCGCGCCAACTCCTGTCGGCAGGCGCGGAACCCAAGTCACGCAAGCTCTTTCGAGTCGACGACGTTCCACGCATCAAGATCACGTCCAGCGAACCCATCGGGTTGCAAATGGACGGAGACTTCCTCGGATTGCGCACCGAGGCCGAATTTCACTCGACACCGTCGGCGCTCGAGGTCATCGCGGAGAACAGGTCCTGATACTGCCCGAATGGGTAGTTTTCAACCGGTTTTCGACGCGCCGAGACCGGGGCCCGTGGGCAGCGTCATAGCGTTTTTGCTGGGAAAACCTCTGCACATTGCCCCTCGAGCGGGTACAAAGGAGCGCAGGAGGCTTAAGGCAGCCTAACAGAGTGAGCTTGACCACGGACGCGCGGCTATCTCTTGACTTCCCCTAAGTTCGTGAAAGCATTCACAAGCAACAGTGCGGAAACATTGGATACGCACGAGTGAACATCAGTCGAAAACGCAACGACACAGATCGCGGTAACAACAATCAACACGGCGCTGCGGCGCCCGGTAAGGAGCAGAGGATGGACTGGCGCCACAAGGCAATCTGTCGCGACGAAGATCCGGAACTATTTTTCCCCGTGGGAAACAGTGGCCCGGCACTCGCGCAGATCGCCGATGCCAAGGTCGTCTGCACGCGGTGCCCTGTCACCGCTGAGTGCCTGTCCTGGGCACTCGAGTCCGGCCAGGATGCCGGCGTGTGGGGCGGTATGAGCGAAGACGAGCGTCGCGCGCTGAAGCGTCGCAATGCACGTACGCGGGCTCGTAGCTCCGTATAACTCCCGGTGAACCGGTGAGGGCCAGTCCCTCACCCCGGTTCGCCCGGGCACAGCAGAACCCGGTGACTCCACGTCGGAGCCCGGGTTTTTTGCTGTCCGACGCCCAGACGTCCGGCGCTCGGCTGTTCAGGTTCGGGGCGAGCGACGCCCGAGCGGGACGCGGAGGGAGGCGTCCGTGCCCCCGCGAGGCGATGGATGGAGCCCGAGGGAGCCACCCAGTTCGACGGACACCAACGTACGGACGATCTGCAGGCCGAGACCCTCGGACTTCTCCAACGAGAACCCTGTGGGCAAACCACGCCCGTCGTCGTGGATGACGACGTCGAGCCACCGCGCGGATCGGTCGGCCGAGATGCGGACGACACCCGCGGTGCCGGCGTCGAATCCGTGTTCCATGGCGTTCTGCACCAGTTCGGTCAACACCATCACCAGTGGTGTGGCCCGCTCGGCGGAGAAGACGCCCAACTTGCCTTCCCGCGCGACGCGGACGCGCGGGTTGACCGTGGCGACGTCGAGCATGATCGGGACCAGCCGGTCGACGATCTCGTCGAGGTCGATTTCTTCGTCCACCGACATGGACAGCATCTCGTGCACCAGCGCGATGGACGTCACCCGTCGAACCGACTCCGACAACGCCACGCGCGCTTCCTCGTTCTCCAATCGCCGTGACTGCAGGCGAAGCAGAGCGGCGACGGTCTGCAGATTGTTCTTCACCCGGTGATGGATCTCGCGGATGGTCGCGTCCTTGCTGAGCAGCGCACGGTCTCGGCGCTTGACCTCGGTCACGTCCCGCACCAGCACGATGGCCCCCACCGACTCACCACGCGGCCGAAGCGACAGAGTTCTGATCAACACCGTCGCACCGCGCGCGTCGGCTTCCATCCGGTATCCCTCGCTTCCCGACAGCGACGCACGAATGTGGTCGGCGATCTCCTGGGAATCGAACGGATCGGTGATCAACGACCGCGTCACCGACGCCAGATCCGTCCCGGAGAGGTCGGTCGCCAAGCCCATCCGGTGATAGGCGGACAGTGCGTTCGGACTCGCATAGACGACGCGGCCGTCGGTGTCGACCCTGATGAAGCCGTCGCCTGCACGTGGTGAGGAGTTGACGTCGGTGCGTTCCACGGGGCTGGGAAATGTCCCCTCGCTGATCATCCGGCACAGATCGTCAGCGCAGCCCCGGTATGCGACCTCGAGCGCGCCTGCCGTCCGCTGCCGCGTCGGGTTGGCGTCGCGAGTGAGGATCGCGATGACGTGGTCGCCGCACCGCACCGGCACGCTGTCGGTGTTGGAACCACTGCTGACGATGTCGCGGGTGACCAGCGAATCCATGACCGTCGGGTGCTGGGACTCCGAGACGACGGCGCCGACCATGTCCTCGGTGAACACCGTCGGTGCGGTCGTCGGTCGGCACTGCGCGACGCACAGGATCTTGGCGTCCGGGCTCGCATCCACGTCGTCGGTTCCGACCCAGAGAAGAAGGTCCGCGAACGACAGATCCGCGAGGAGCTGCCACTCCCCGACCACCCGTTGCAGGTGATCGACGGCTTCTCCGGTCAGATCGGTGTGTTCGGCGAGCAGGTCGCTCAGTGTCGACACGGTGACGGCTCCGTCGCGATTGTGGGCGGGTGCGAGGCGGTGAGGATCTAGGAGACCACTGCGATCAGGTCGCCCTGCTTGATGACGTCGCCCACGGTGACAGCAATGGTGCTGACCACGCCGGCTGACTCGGCGAGCACCGGAATTTCCATCTTCATCGATTCGAGAACGACGAGAGTGTCCCCGACCGCCACCTCGTCCCCCTCGGTTACCACGATCTGGAACACGGTCGACACCATTTCCGCGCGCACGTCCTCGGCCATTTGGCATCCTCTCGTTCACGGGCGGTTTCGCCTGTGGTTCCGGCACCCGTGACAGGGCGGCCGACCACTCGTGAAAGACTGTAGTGAACCAGTAGAGAGGAGCTCATCATGGGTAAGCGTGGGCGCAAGAAGCGCAGTCGCAAGAACAACAAGGCAAACCACGGCAAACGTCCGAACAGCTGACGATTTGCCTCATCACACGACGAAGGCCGGGAAGCGCGATGCTTCCCGGCCTTCGTCGTACCTCGGCCGGATCTACCCCGGCGTCGTCACTCCTGCTCGGTGTGCTTGATCAGCACGGTTCGCCTTATCTCGATGCTCAGGCGCTCCCGCAGACCGGCGGGCGCCTGGTCACCACCGCACTTGCGACTGATCAGACTCTTGACCTTCTCTTCGATGCCGTACGCGGCAAAGCATGATCCACACTCGTCGATGTGACGTTGAAGCCGAGCCCGGCTGCCTTCGTCGCACTCGTTGTCGAGCATCAGCCACACGTCGGCGATGACCGCGGAGCAGTCCAACGCCTCGAACTGCCGATTCTGTTCGGCTTCGTCGTTCGCATCCGATGTCACTTCGAGACCTCCTGCTCGTGCGCGTCGACCGCACCGTTGCGATTGAAACCACGTTCACGTGCCACGTCCGACAGCAGGCCTCGGAGCTGTTTACGTCCTCGGTGCAGCCGGGACATGACGGTGCCGATGGGCGTGCCCATGATGTCGGCGATCTCCTTGTACGGAAAACCTTCGACATCGGCGTAGTACACCGCCATACGAAATTCCTCGGGCAGCGACTGAAGCGCGGCCTTGATGTCGTCGTCGGGCAGCGCATCGAGAGCTTCGACCTCGGCGGAACGCAGTCCCGTCGACGTGTGCTCGGCCGTTGCGGCCAGCTGCCAATCCGTGATCTCGTCCGTCGGGTACTGCGCGGGTTGGCGCTGCTTCTTTCGGTACGAGTTGATGTACGTGTTGGTCAGGATCCGGTACAGCCACGCCTTGAGGTTCGTTCCCTCACGAAACGAGCGGAATGCGGAGTACGCCTTGATGTACGTCTCCTGGACCAGGTCCTCGGCGTCGGCCGGGTTCCGCGTCATCCGCAGTGCCGCGCCGTAGAGCTGATCCAGCATCGGCAGTGCGTCGCGCTCGAACCGCTCGGTCAGGTCCGCCGCCGACTCCACCGGTGCCTCGGCCTCCGCCTGAGCTGGGCGCTCGACTTCCTCCACGCTGATCCCTTCGGTAGCCATATCCGACCAGGTTACAGCGGGAGAAGGCAGCGCCTTCACGTAGATCGCACTCGAACTCGGAGCGGACCGGAGCGGGCGCTCGGTCGTCGTCACTGCCACAGCAGATCCCTTCCTCTTGCCTTGCGTACCTCTTGGCTCTTCAACACCGGCTTCACCCCGGTCATTCCAGGCGCCGGTCTGGCTACAGTGATCCGATGCCCTCAGCGCACCGGCCCGCCGCCTCCACACCTGCCGTCGCTCTGTTGATCGCGGAGAAGGTCGAGCACTCGGTGCACACCTACGACCACGACCCGAGGTCGGAATCGTTCGGCACGGAAGCGGCGGACGTCCTCACCGAACGTCTCGGTGTCGTCGCCGACCAGATCTTCAAGACGTTGGTGCTCAGGCGTTCCGACAACACACTCGCGGTGGCGGTTCTGCCCGTCACGGCGACACTCTCCCTCAAAGCCGCAGCCTCGGCCCTCGGTACCAGAAAGATCGTGCTGGCAGACCGAGCGGAGGCGGAGAAATCGACCGGGTACGTCTTCGGCGGCGTCTCCCCACTCGGCCAGAAACGAGCGCTCGCGACCGTCGTCGACGAATCTGCCCTGGCCTGGGACCGAATTCTCTGCAGCGGAGGCAGACGAGGGTTCGAGATCGAGCTCGACCCGAAGGACCTCGTCCGGCTCGCGCGGGCCGTGACGGCGCCCGTCGCCACCAGCTGAGCGCCGATGCGCAAAGATGGTGTGGTGACCAACTGGACCGCACCGCTCTCCACAGCCCCCGTCGACGCGACCGTCACGCTGCCCGGTTCCAAGTCCATCACCAATCGCGCGTTGATCATCTCCGCACTGGCAGGCGGACAGTCGACGGTCACAGCGGCCCTGCGCAGCCGTGACACCGACCTGATGATCGCCGCGTTGCAGCAACTCGGAGTCGGTATCACGATCGACCCGGCCGATCCGACGTCTCTGACGGTCACTCCCGGCGCCCTGCGCGGCGGATCGATCGATTGCGGGCTCGCCGGAACGGTGATGCGGTTCGTTCCGCCTCTTGCTGCCCTGGCGGACGGTGTGGTGCGTTTCGACGGTGACGAGCAGGCACGGACCCGGCCGCTGGACACCATTCTGGGCGCGCTACGCCACCTGGGAGCCGACGTGGCCGGGGATTCGCTGCCGTTCACCGTCACCGGGTCCGGCACTCTGCGGGGCGGGGCCGTCGACATCGACGCCTCGGGTTCTTCGCAGTTCGTGTCCGGGCTGATGCTCAGCGCAGCCGCGTTCGACGACGGCATCACCATTCACCACACTGGAAAGCCCGTACCGTCGATGCCGCACATCGACATGACGGTCGAGATGCTCCGGCGCGCAGGTGTGCAGGTGAGCACTCCGGCCGACAGCGGCGACGCGGACACCTGGCGCGTGCATCCCGGCCCGGTCGACGCCGTGTCGTGGGTGGTCGAACCCGACCTGTCGAACGCGACACCGTTCCTGGCCGCGGCGGCGGTGACCGGAGGTGTCGTACGGGTTCCGAACTGGCCGTCGTCGACGACGCAACCGGGTGATGCCATCCGAGGAATTCTCGAATCCATGGGCGCCACGGTAACCCTCGAGAACGGAACCCTCGAGGTGCGAGGCGGGGCGACATCGACCGGAGTCGACATCGACCTGCACGACGTCGGCGAGCTCACACCCACGGTGGCGGCTCTCGCCGCGCTTGCGGACGGCCCATCGCACCTACGCGGAATCGCTCACCTGCGCGGACACGAAACCGACCGTCTCGCAGCACTTGTCGCGGAGATCCGCCGACTGGGCGGGAACGCGACCGAGACCGACGACGGTCTGGACATCGCACCCGCGGCCCTGCACGGCGGGGCGTGGCGAGCGTACGCGGACCACCGGATGGCAACGGCAGGAGCAATTCTCGGACTGGTGGTCCCCGGAGTGGAAGTCGACGACATCGGAACTACCGCGAAAACCCTCCCAGGTTTCGAAAATCTGTGGGCCTCGATGCTGGGAGACTCGCCGCTCGCGGGGCGAGGGACACGGCCGACCACCGAAGGTGTTTCGTCCTGAGTCGCCGCTACGACGAGTCGGACGTCCGCATCCGCCCGGGCAAGAGCTCACGCCCCCGGACGAAGACGCGACCCGACCATGCCGATGCCCAGTCGGGAATGGTCGTGTCCGTGGACCGCGGCCGGTGGGGATGCGTTCTCGGAGGGGACCCGTCCCGGCCGGTCGTCACCATGCGCGCACGCGAACTGGGTCGCACACCCATCGTCGTCGGAGACGATGTCGACATCGTGGGAGACCTGTCCGGCAAGGTGGACACGTTGGCTCGCATCGTTCGGGTGTCCGAGCGCCGGACCGTGCTTCGCCGTACTGCCGACGACACCGATCCGTACGAACGTGTCGTGGTCGCCAATGCCGAACAACTGTTGATCGTCGCCGCACTGGCCGACCCTCCGCCGCGCACCGGATTCGTCGAGCGTGCGCTCGTCGCCGCATACGTCGGCGGTCTGAAACCTGTTCTCTGCCTGACCAAGAGCGACCTGGCCGACCCACACGAGTTCGCCTCGGCGTTCGCCGACCTCGACGTCCCGGTGGTGCTGGCCGGGCAGAGCGAGGATCTGACCGACCTCACCGCACGGCTGACCGACAGCGTCACGGCACTCATCGGCCACTCCGGCGTCGGGAAATCGACGTTGGTGAACAGGTTGGTGCCCGACGCGAAGCGCGCAACCGGCACGGTGTCCGGTGTCGGCAAGGGCCGTCACACGTCGACGCAGTCGATTGCACTTCCGTTGCCGGGAGGCGGGTGGGTGGTGGACACCCCTGGCATTCGATCCTTCGGGCTCGCGCACATTTCGCCGGAGAACGTGGTGGCCGCGTTCTCCGACCTGGCGGACGCCATCGATGACTGCCCGCGTGGGTGTACTCACCTCGGTCCTCCGGCGGACCCGGAGTGCGCGCTCGATTCGTTGACCGGCGATGCAGCGAGACGCGTCGCTGCGGTCCGTCTACTGCTGGAAGCCGTGCGCACCAACGAGAACTGGTGACCCCGCGAGTGCAGTTCCACTCACGAGGTCACCAGTCCGTACTTGTACGGTCCTAGGCGGACAACTTCGCGACGAGGCCGCGAATGCCTTTCTTCTTCTTCGATTCCGCGATGGCCGTGCGCAATCCACGGCGTTTTCCGGTGACCGGATCGACGGTCAGCAGCCCGCGAGACTCGTCGGCGAACTTGCGCTCCGACGCCGTCTCCGGCGCATCGTCCGCGGTTGCCTTGAGGTACTTATTGGGCAGCGAGAGCTTGGCGATGGTTCGCCAGGACAGCAGGTACTGCTTGCCGATCGAGCCGGTGGTGTACGGCAGGTCGTACTTCTCGGCGAGTTCCAGAACTCGGAACTTGATCTCGCGCAGGCGGTTACTTGGTAGATCCGGGAACAGGTGATGCTCGATCTGGTAGCAGAGGTTGCCGCTCATGAACTCCATGACGGGGCCTGCCTCGAAGTTCGCGCTGCCGAGCATCTGCCGCAGGTACCACTGCCCCTGCGTCTCGCCCTCCATGTCCGACTTCGTGAACTTCTCCGCACCGTCCGGGAAGTGCCCGCAGAAGATGACCGTGTTGGTCCAGACGTTGCGGATCATGTTGGCGACGATGTTGGCCGTCAGCGTGCTCTTCCACGCCGGACCGGTGAGGGCCGGGTAGACCACGTAGTCCTTGGCGATCTGCTTGCCGATCTTCTCGAGGACCTCTCGACGCTTGCGCTCGAACTCCTCGCGCTCGACGCGGCCCTTGGCGACCTTGCCGAGTTCGAGATGCTGTGCGGCGACGCCGTATTCGAAGAAGAGCTGCAGAAGCAGGTTGTAGACCGGGTTGCCGAGGTTGAAGGGCTTCCACCGCTGGTCGCGCGTGACACGGAGAAGTCCGTAGCCGACGTCGTCGTCCATTCCGAGCACGTTGGTGTACTTGTGATGGATGTAGTTGTGCGTCTGCTTCCAGTGCGCCGACGGCCCGGTGTTGTCCCACTCCCACGACGTGGAGTGGATCTCCGGATCGTTCATCCAGTCCCACTGCCCGTGCATCACGTTGTGCCCGAGCTCCATGTTCTCGATGATCTTGGCGGCGCCGAGCATGCCTGCCCCGAGCAACCAGGCCGGGCGCTTGCGGCTTGCGAAGAGGACGGCACGGCCACCGATCTCCAGGGTGCGCTGCAGCCGAATGGTGTTGCGGATGTACCGTGCGTCGCGTTCTCCGCGAGACGCCTCGATGTCACGGCGGATTGCATCCAGCTCGACGCCGAGCGCCTCCACGTCCGCATCGGTCAGATGCGCGTATTCCTTGATGTCCGAAATCGCCACGGGTTACGGCCCTCCTGGCAGTCGTCGGTGATGCACGTCGTGCACGTTCACCACTACCGTACCGTAACTTACGGGAGCGTAGGTTACGACCCCGTAGGTGTGAGAGACTTCACGCGCGACTTCTGCGCCTGACGGAGAGCCTTGGCCTGTCGCTTGGCTTCTTTCTTCGCGTTCCGCAACGTGACCCGCGCTTCTGCAATGGCCGAACGGAGACCGCGACGCTTACCGGTCAGTGGATCGATTCGGAGCGCATGCACCGTCGGCTCGTCACCCGCCCTGAACCGACGCTCGGAACTGGTCTCGGGCGCATTGTCCGACGTGGCACGCAACCACTGATCAGGAAGCGACAGCTTGTGAATGGTACGCAGCGCCAGCAGGTACTGCTTCCCGAGCGACCCGGTGGTGTACGGAAGGTCGTACTTCTCGCACAGCGCATGCACCTTCTCGGAAATCTCCTCGTACCGGTTGCTGGGCAGGTCCGGGAACATGTGGTGCTCGATCTGGTAGCACAGGTTGCCGCTCATGAACGCCATGACCTTGCCGGCGTCGAAGTTGGCGCTGCCGAGCATCTGACGCAGGTACCACTCCGCGCGCGTCTCCGTCTCGAACTGACCGATGGTGAACTTCTCTGCACCGTCGGGGAAATGGCCGCAGAAGATGACCGCGTAGGCCCACAGGTTTCGGACGAGATTTGCCGTCGCGTTGGCGGTCAGAGTGCTCTTCCACGCAGGACCGGTCAACGCGGGGAACAGAACGAAATCCTTGCCGACCTGACGGGCGATCTTGCGAGCGAACGCACGATTGGACGGAGACTTCCAGAACTCTTTCTCGTGCTCGCCGTCCAGTTCCTTCTGCGCGTCCAAGTCGTGCAGAGCGATGCCCCACTCGAACGTCGCCGCCAGGAGGACGTTGGCAATCGGCTGCAAGAGGTTGATCGGCTTCCACGCTTCGTCGCGAGTCATACGGAGAATGCCGAAGCCGATGTCGTCGTCCATGCCGACGATGTTGGTGTAGGTGTGATGGGAGTAGTTGTGCGCGCGCTTCCACTGCTCCGACGGGCCCGTCTGGTCCCATTCCCACGACACCGAATGGATCTCCGGGTCGTTCATCCAGTCCCACTGCCCGTGCATCACATTGTGCCCGAGCTCCATGTTCTCGATGATCTTCGCAACGCTCAACATCGCGGTACCCACAAGCCACGCTGGACGGTATTTGCTGCCCAACAGCACGATTCGGCTGCCGAACTCGAGACAGCGCTGCAGCTTGATGGTCCGACGGATGTACGCGGCATCCTTCTCGCCGCGCGAATCCTCGATGTCGCGGCGGACCGCGTCCAATTCTCTGCCGAAGGCTTCCATGTCCTCTTCGGTCAGGTGTGCGAACTCTTTGATGTCCGTGATGGCCACCGTGGTCCTCCGAAAGTCGTGGGCGCGGGCCCGAAATGCGTTTTCGCCTCTGTGCGCCAGTGCAAGGGTAGCCGAATTTACTGAGAAGTCCGTGTGGGTTGGAGCACGCTCACACCGCGTCTCGGCCGGTCAGAGCTCGAGTGTGCAGTCGCCTGCAGCCGCCGAAATGCAGGTCTGGATACGGTCGCCTTCACCGTGCTCCTTGCCCGAGCGCAAGTCGATGACGTGCCCGGCCGTCAACGGCACGACGCACGTCTGACAGATACCCATCCGGCACCCGAACGGCATCTGCACACCCAGACCCTCCCCTGCCTCCAACAAGCTCGTGGCACCGTCGACCTCGACGGACCGGTCCGACTTGGAGAAGGTCACCTTGCCGCCCTTGCCGGACGTATCGGCCCGGGCGATCTCGAAGCGTTCGAGGTGCAGTCTGTCCTCGATTCCCTCCGACTTCCACACTCGCTCGATCTCCTCGAGCAAGCCGGACGGCCCACACGCCCACGTCTGACGCTCGCGCCAGTCCGGGTAGAGCTCGTCCAGCGACGCCAACGCGAACTTGCCGTCCGATCTGGTCAACTGCACGTGCGAGGTGAACTGCGGATGACCGGTCGCCAGCGATGCGAGCTCGTCGGAGAACATCACTTCGTCCTCGGTGGGTGCCGAATGAATGTGCACCGTGTCCGGCATGTCTCCGTGCCTGTCCAGGGTGCGGAGCATGGAGATGATGGGTGTGATGCCGCTGCCTGCCGTGATGAACAGAATCTTTTCCGGCGGCGGCGTCGGGAGCGCGAAATTGCCCTTCGGAGCGGCCAGCCGAACGATGGTGCCCTGGGGCACGCCGCCGACGAGGTGGCTGGAGAGGAAGCCCTCCGGCATCGCCTTCACCGTGATCGAGATCAGTTTCTCGTCCCAGTTGGGTGCGGACGTGAGCGAATACGAGCGCCAGTGCCAGCGCCCGCCGAGGTGCAATCCGATCCCGATGTACTGCCCGGGCTGGTAGTCGAAGTTGAATCCCCATCCAGGCTGGATGACCAGAGTGACCGCCGTTGCGGTCTCCTGCTCCACCCGAACGATCCGACCGCGCAGCTCACGCGCCGACCACAACGGGTTGGCGAGGTGCAGGTAGTCGTCGGGTAGCAATGGTGTGGTGATGCGCGTGATCGCGCCACGCAACATGTTGAGCTTCGGACGCTTGGGAGCAGATACACCCGCGGCGGGAGCTTCCAGCCACTTCTTGAGATCCATCGGAAAGTACTTACCCCTCGTTCGAGACAGAGACAACGCTGACGTGCTGGACCAGCTGGCGCGAACAGGCCCATATCAAGGTTACGCTACCGTAGGTTACTGGGGCGTTCGACTTCTACAGAAACTCCAACAGGAACGGCAGCTCCTGCGTCGCGTACCACGCGAGGGCGTGATCCTCGGCATCACCGAGGACGAACTCGGCGTCCGGATCGCCCATGTCCGCCGCATCCACGACCCCGACCGCCTTCTCGACAGCGGACTCGGCGCCTTCAAGGTCGACGTGGACCGACGCGACCTCGCTCATCCGAAGCGGCTCCTTCAACCGAACGACGGCGTCGTCCAGGTCCGGCCGAAGCGTCGGATCCTCCACGTCCGCGGCGATCACCGCACGCCGGAACACGACCGAGCCGTCGACGACACCGTCGCCCTCGTCTTCCAGTGCTGCACCGACCAGACGCAGTGACGCCCTCGCCGCTTCATTCATCGCGACCTCGGCCAGCTCCTCGTCGTCTCCCGACGAGTAGGCCTCACGGAGGGTGGGGGTCACCGCGAACGCGGTACGACTGACCGGATGGAACTCACCGTCGGCCACCAGCGTCCGCAACATGGCGACCGTCGCCGGAACATAGACCCTCACGCGTACCTCACACTCTCGATTCGTTGCTGGCGTCGACGAGCTCTTCGAGCGCCTCGCGCAACAGGACGGTGATGACGTCGACGTCGGGCATCGCGCCACGATCGGCGTTCAGGCCGAAGCACACGAATCCGTCGTACGACGTCAAACCGATACTGAGAGCCTGGTTCTCGAACAGCGGCGACACGGGGAACATCTCCAACATACGGGCACCTCCCACGTACAGAGGGAACTGTGGGCCCGGGGCATTGGTGACGATCAGATTGAACAGGCGCCTCGACAGCCTGCTGCCCGCCCGGGCACCCATCGCGTGCAGACTGGCGGGCGCGAACCCCGAGATCCGCATCAACGTGTCCGCGGTGACCCCCGGAGACTGTTTGGCGTGCGCCTCGGTGGCGTGCGCGATGTGCGACAACCGCACCACCGCGTTCAGCTCACCCACCGGCAGGTCGATCAGGAACGACGACACCTCGCTGCGGGGCGGCATCTCCGGGTCGTGGTCTCCCGTCAGCCGGTCCGCGCGCTCGTAACCCGACGGATCCTCGGCGACGTAGACCGACATCGGAACCATCGCGCGCACGGTCGACGACGCCGTGACGGGCTCGCCCCGCGACAGCAGCCAGTTGCGGAGAGCTCCGGTCACGACGGCCAACACGACGTCGTTGATCGAGCAGTCGAAACGTGTGTGAATCTTGCGGTAGTCGGTCAGTTCGGTCTTCGCGACCGCGAAACGTCGGTTCCTAGAGATGGGGGCGTTCAGGGGGCTCGTCGGCGCGGTCTGGGCGGCGGTCCGAACGACGGACAGCACCTTTCCCGCTGCGCCGAGCGCTCCCCCGGCGATTCCGGCCACCCCGGCCGCGGCACCACGCAAGATCTCGACTCCCTCGCTCGGGGAGGCGATCAGTTCCGTGATGGCGTCGATCACCAGCGCGGATTCCTTGGGTTCGCGCGCTGGCATCCACAATTCCTCCGCCATCGCGGGCGGGCTCTTGGTTGCATCCAGAATGACCTGGCCGATCTCGAGCGCCTTCTCACCGTCGACGAGCGCCGAGTGCGACTTCGTGAAGATCGCGAACCGGTTCTTGCTCAAACCCTCGACCAGGTACATCTCCCACAGGGGCCGAGTGCGGTCCAGGGGCCGCGACGTCAGCCGCGCCACCAGATCGTGAAGTTGCTCGTCCGATCCCGGCTTCGGTAGGGCCGAGCGGCGAATGTGATACGTGATGTCGAACTCGCCGTCGTCCACCCACACCGGCCGGGCCAGGCCGAACGCAACTTCCCGAACCTTCTGTCGGTACCGCGGCACCAGAGCGAGGCGCTGCTCCACCAGCGACAGCAGGTCCTCGTAGCGAAAACCGTTGCGAGGCGTGCGAAACACCGCGAGAGAACCGAGATGCATCGGTGTACTGCTGGCCTCGAGGAAGTAGAACGACGCATCCTGAGTTGTCAGTCTGTTCGCCATCGCGGGTACCGGTTCCCCAATCCTTAGCCACACCGTGCCGATCACCACTCGTCGAGCGAGGTGGTTCGTCGTACTCGAACCTAGACGAACCCACAGGCTACAGCCATTCGGCCGACGTTCGATGGAACCGACTGCGTCTCGGTTCCGTCTGAATTACCAAGAAGCCGAATCCGCCGGAGGGACCGAGAATGAACGCCATGTCGGATGCACGCCGGTTCGCGTACATCGCCCGCGCCACAGCATTCGAACCGCCGACGGACAGCGCACGTGCGAACGACGGGCCGGTGACGGACAGTCAGGCCGTCCCTGCTGCCTGCAGCAGGCCGACCCGTCGCCGACGCCCGTTCCCGCGCAGCGTCGGACACCACGAGCACCCCGAAGGTTCCGGACCTGCCGCCGCACGCGGATCGCGCATCGGCCCGTTGGTGGTGGACAGCGAGAATCCGGTGTCCGACGATGCTCGCCGCGGCGCCGAGCAGGCAGTTCGGTTGCTGCTGGAGGTCCTGGATCGACGACGGCCGCCCGAGAAGATGGGACAGCTGTTCGCCCCGAACGTCGTGGAATCGGTGCGGACGATCGCACGCACCGAACCACCGGGTCGACGGCTGGGGGCGGCCAGCCTGCGTCGCATTCACGTCACGCACGCCGCACGCAACGCGACGGAAGTGTTCGGAACCTACACGCGCGGGACGCGGGTGTTCGCGGTCGCGGCCCGCCTCGAGTACCGGCGCAGCCTCAAGTACACCGGGTGGACAGTCACGTCGCTGCGCGTCGTCTGATGCCGTGCAGCGACGTGACCGAGACCCCTAGCGCTTCTTCTTGGACCGCGCCGGCTTGGACGTCTTCGACTGTGCCCGAGCGGCTTCGCGGCGTTCCCGACGCGTTCCCTGCGCCGCGGCGTCGCCGCCCGACGAGTTGGGTGCCGTCGCGACACCGGACCGGCGAACTGCGGTCCCTCCGTCTTCGTCCGGACCGGAGAACGTCAGACGCTCCTCGGTGCGGTCGTCCAGGCCCTTCGCGCGCAAGGCCGACGGAACGGGGGCGGCAGGCGCCTCCTTCTTCGGTTCCGGACGGGCCGGCGCGGGCTGACCCGCCGACGCCGGAGCCGCGCCCGCGACAGCCGACGCTGCCGGGGCCGTGCCGGTGTTCGCTGCCCGAGTTCCGACGGGCGAGGCGAGTCCCGGTGCGACCGCGAGGCCGGCACCGACGGCCGGACCGGCTGGGGCAGGTGTGGCCTCGACCTGAAGGTTGAACAGGAATCCGACGGACTCCTCCTTGAGTCCTTCGAGCATGCCTCGGAACATGTCATAGCCTTCGCGCTGGTACTCGACCAGCGGGTCACGCTGTGCCATCGCTCGCAGGCCGATGCCTTCCTTCAGATAGTCCATCTCGTAAAGGTGTTCACGCCACTTGCGGTCGAGGACGGACAGCAGCACACGGCGTTCGAGCTCACGCATACCATTATCGCCCGCCACCTCTTCGATGCTCTTCTCTCTGGTGGCGTACGCGGCGCGCGCGTCGGCCAGCAGTGCTTCGAGGAGTTCTTCGCGGGTCAGGTCGCTCTTCTCACCGAATTCGTTCTCGTGCGAGAGCTCCTTGTGGTCGAGACCGACCGGATAGAGCGTCTTCAGCGCTGTCCACAGCTGCTCGAGATCCCAGTCCTCGACGTAGCCCTCGGCGGTCGCGCCGTTGACGTAGGCAGTGATCACGTCGGTGATCATGCTTTCGACCTGGCCCTCCATGTCAGCGCCCTCGAGGATGCGACGCCGCTCCTCGTAGATGACGGTGCGCTGCTGGTTCATCACCTCGTCGTACTTCAAGACGTTCTTGCGGATCTCGAAGTTCTGCTGCTCGACCTGGGTCTGCGCACTCTTGATCGCCTTCGACACCATCTTGGCTTCGATGGGAACGTCGTCCGGGAGGTTGAGCCGGGTCATGATCGACTCGAGCGCACCACCGTTGAACCGGCGCATCAATTCGTCACCGAGCGACAGGTAGAAGCGCGATTCGCCCGGGTCACCCTGACGACCGGATCGACCACGGAGCTGGTTGTCGATACGGCGTGAGTCGTGACGCTCGGTGCCGAGGACGTACAGGCCGCCGGCGGCGCGCACGGTCTCGGCGTCGGCCTTGACCTGAGCCTTCACCGTTTCGAGAGCGGAGTCCCACGCTGCCTGGTACTCATCGGGCGTCTCGACGGGATCGAGGCCCTGCTTGCGGAGCTGCACGTCGGTGATGATGTCCGGGTTACCGCCGAGCACGACGTCGGTACCACGCCCTGCCATGTTGGTGGCGACCGTGACGGCGCCGTGGCGACCGGCCTCGGCGACGATCGTCGCTTCCTGCTCGTGGAACTTGGCGTTCAGCACGCTGTGGACGACGCCGCGCTTGGTGAACTGCTTGGACAGGTACTCCGAACGCTCGACGCTCGTCGTACCGATCAGCACAGGCTGACCTTTGCCGTGTCGCTCGACGACGTCGTCGACGACGGCGTCGAACTTGGCTTCCTCTGTCTTGTAGATGAGGTCGCCGTTGTCCACCCGCACCATGGGGCGGTTGGTCGGGATCGGGATCACACCGAGGCCGTAGGTCTGGTGCAGCTCCGCGGCCTCGGTCTGCGCGGTACCGGTCATGCCGGACAACTTGTCGTAGAGCCGGAAGTAGTTCTGCAGCGTGATCGTGGCGAGAGTCTGGTTCTCGGCCTTGATCTCCACCTTCTCCTTGGCCTCGATGGCCTGGTGCATGCCCTCGTTGTACCGGCGGCCGACGAGGATACGACCGGTGAACTCGTCGACGATGATGACCTCACCGTCGCGGACGATGTAGTCCTTGTCCTTGGTGTAGAGCTCCTTGGCCTTGATCGAGTTGTTGAGGTAGTTCACCAACGGCGAGTTGGCGGCCTCGTAGAGGTTGTCGATGCCGAGCTGATCCTCGACCAGCTCCACGCCTGCCTCGTGCACACCGACCGTGCGCTTCTTGATGTCCACCTCGTAGTGGACGTCGTTCTTCAGCAACGGTGCGATGCGGGCGAACTCGCCGTACCACTTGGACGACGCGTCGGCCGGGCCCGAGATGATCAGTGGCGTGCGGGCCTCGTCGATCAGGATCGAGTCGACCTCGTCGACCACGGCGAAGTTGTGCCCCCGCTGGACCAGATCGTCGAGCGAGTGCGTCATGTTGTCGCGCAGGTAGTCGAAGCCGAACTCGTTGTTGGTTCCGTACGTGATGTCGGCGGCATACGCGGTACGACGCTCGGCCGGGGTCATGCCGGACAGGATCACGTCGGTCTCGAGGCCGAGGAAACGGTGAACTCGTCCCATCCACTCCGAGTCGCGCTTGGCGAGGTAGTCGTTGACGGTGACGACGTGCACTCCGTCACCGGACAGCGCGTTGAGGTATGCCGGGAGGACGCAGGTCAGGGTCTTGCCTTCACCGGTCTTCATCTCCGCGACGTTGCCGAAGTGCAGGGCCGCTCCGCCCATCACCTGGACGTCGAAGTGCCGCTGGCTCAAGACGCGCCACGATGCTTCGCGCGCAACGGCGAAGGCCTCGGGCAGGAGTTCGTCGAGCGTTTCGCCCTTGGCGTAGCGCTCCTTGAATTCGACGGTCTTGGCCCTGAGCTCGTCGTCGGACAAGCCCTCGACGTCCGGTGACAGGGTGGACACGTGGTCGGCGATGTTCTTGAGTCGCTTGACCATGCGACCCTCACCGACACGGAGCAGCTTGGAAAACGACAGCGAAGGCACGGGCTTTCTCGTCCTCGATCCTCGGTTACTTGTATTCGGTCGACAGGTTGGCGGTGCAGGCCCCTCCGACGTCGCGACGAGCTCTGGTGATGCGACCTGCCGATGCGACCTGACGCAACCATGGTAGGCGCTGGACCGTCAGGGCCCACAGACCCACGTACCAAAGCAGGCCCCACCTGGTGTTTTCCGGGTGAGGCCTGCTTCGTCTCAGGGTGTTCCTACGTAATTCTCAGCTCACGTGAGCCTGATCAACCCGTAGTCGAACGCGTGACGGCGATACACCACCGACGGTCTGTCGGTCGCGGAATCGTGGAACAGGAAGAAGTCGTGGCCGACAAGTTCCATTTCGTAGAGTGCGTCGTCCACACTCATCGGGGCTGCGGAGTGAACCTTGGTGCGCACGATCTGACCGGGGCCCGACGGCTCGTCCTCGAACGTGTCGAGTTTGATGTCCGGGTCGATCGCCAGATCGTCGTCCTCGGCGAGTTCGGCGGTGGCCTCGGCCACCGAGACGGGACGCTTCTCTCCGTAGTGGACCTTGCGACGGTCCTTCGTGCGACGCAGCCTGCTTTCCAGTTTCGAGGTCACCGATTCCAGGGCTGCATAGAAACTGTCGGCGCATGCCTCGGCACGAACCACGGGGCCCTTGCCCTTCGCGGTGATTTCCACGCGCTGA
The DNA here is from genome assembly GCF_002259345.1 of Rhodococcus sp. 06-156-4. NCBI lineage: Bacteria > Bacillati > Actinomycetota > Actinomycetes > Mycobacteriales > Nocardiaceae > Rhodococcus > Rhodococcus sp. 06-156-4. The sequence goes on from NZ_NPGB01000026.1 coordinate 145,806, forward strand.
CATGCCTTGGCCTGTCGGCGATTTCGCTCGTGTTGGAGTTCGACGTCGAACAGGTAGATGGAGGGGTCGAAACGTTCGAGCCTGGCGAGTTTTTCGGATACGTAGATCCGGAAATGGTCTGGGATCTCGACGTTGCGGCCTTTGACCACAACGTCGGCATGGGTCTTGGTGGACTCGTCCGAAGGCTTCTCGTCGAAGAAAACCGAAGCTTGTGAAGGGGTCGTCACGCGTACCTCCCGATATCGGCCACGCCGCCGGTGCGACGCGGCAAGTGCTCATGCCGAGTGGGGAACCAACCGGCATCAGATTCAGCCGCATCACCTCCACGTAACAAGAAGTCGCATCGCCTCACACAGCGGAACCACCGGTTCTTGCTCTGCAAGTACGTGACTGCGACGTTAGTCGGTCATCCGCCGGTGTGCCACCGTTCACGCGGAATTCGCCGACATTCTCAGTACTTGTTCAGTCACGTCGCGGTCCCATCACGGATGGACCAGTCCATGGGAGTCTCAGACTGCCGTCACCACCAGGACTCCGTCGACCGGGACTCCGAATTCCTTTAGCACTCTTACCGATTCGGCGGCGGTTGCACCCGTGGTCATCACGTCGTCGATCAGCAGCACCGAGGTGGCCGAGCCTGCGCCGCAGCCGAGTTCGAGAGCAGGCGCACCGCGACGCACTCGAATCCTGCCGGAGATGTTGGCCGCGCGCTGTGCGGCACCGAGACCGACGGAATCCCGTACGCCGTGCGCCATCGCGAGTGCAGGCACCATCGACACCGGTTCCGGCCACAGCGCAGCTGCGGCATCGGCGGCGAACCGGCGCACCGGATCACCGCCACGACTGCGCGCGGCACGCGCCCGCGTCGGGGCGGGTATCAGCACGAGGCGAGCCAGTTCCGGTGGATCCAGATGCCCGTACACCCTCAGGTGGTGTAGCGCTGCCGCGACGGCTCGGCCTATCGGCGCCGCTAGGTCGTGTCGATTGCGCTCCTTGAGGGCGAGCACCGCCGCCCGGCGGGCGCCGACGTACGTGCCGAGCGCCCAGCACGGCACGAACGGGTCCACGCGTGGAGTCAGCGCGATCGGCGGGCTCGCCAACTCGTCCTCGCACCGCGCGCACCATTGGGCGCCAGGTCGGCCGCAGCCACCGCATTCACGTGGAAGGGCCAGGTCCAACATCGCCGCCAACACACCGCTCATGCGTGGGAGTATGACCGATCGGTCCGACAGACACGATGCGCTCAGCCGGGCAGTACCGGAGTCGCCTTCACCCCGGCCAGGCCGGCGACTTCACGCCAGTACCGATCCCCCGCCGGATCGTTGTTGTTCAGCTGGAACACCGCGCGCGAATCCGCGACGTACTCGGCCGTCGTCGACGCATCGACCGACAACACAGGTGCGGTCAGGTTTCGACTCGGCAGCGCATCGAGCCGCGAGCCGTCCGTGGTCACCTGAACCACCGGAACGTCCGTCGCGATACGCACCACGACCACCGCGTCGCCGGTACTCCAATCCAACGCGAGCGCATCGCTACCGAGTCCGTTGGCAACCGCTTTCGGCGACACGAGCGAGTACGTTCCGTTGGGTTGGCGCACGACTGTCGCGACGTACACCAACCCGTCGACGATCATGGCCGCCCGGACGCCGTCTCGGGAGAGACGAAGATCGGTGATTCGCGATCCGAGAGCCGTCACGGCACCCGCGTCGACCGGAAGCACCGACACCTGACCGTTGGCCGGATCTCGCGCTGCGCGAATGACATTGGTGCCGTCGATGACCGCCCACGCCGCGTTGTTGTCCACTCCCCACGTAGGCCGGGTGATCGACTGTCCCTCGGCCACCGGGAACGCTCCGCTGTCGTAGCCGCCGATCATCAACGCCGACGACGGTTCGGGTGCGGGACGGCCGGTGTCGGCGACACCTGCGACGAGAGTTCCGTCCGTCGACAGCGCTGCGCTCCGCAGATTCTCCACGGTGCCGAAGTAGCCCGGCACCGGCGTCGTGCCGCTGTCGTCGACGGACACCAAGCGGCCGGACACCAGCGCGTGCAACCCGACGTCGTTCTCCGGCGAGGCCAGTGGGTCGAGGGTACCGACGTCCGCCGTCGTCCATCCGTCGGGTTTGGAGTTGTCGAGGGGTTGACCGTCCGCGAGAAGCACGTACGGTCCCGCGATGTCTGCCGACGCCAACGTCCACACCACCTGGGCCGCGAGCAGTTCGCGGTTCTTGGCGTCGACGGCCTGCAGGCCCCCGAAGTCGATCCGTACGCCGCCGCCGGATCCGATGGCCTCCTGCGAGGTTCGCCCGTCGGCCTTGGTGATGGGCCCGCGAATTCCGACGCCGTTGCCCAGTTCGTTGGACACGGCGGGAGCCAGGCTCGGCTTCGGTCCGTCGATCAGCAACTGGACCAGTTGATCGGCCATCTGATCGGCTGCGCCGCTCACCCACCGGACGTCGGGTACGAGGGCCGCGCCGAGCGGGTCGACGAAGAACAGCGACTTGCGCTGATATGCGCCGAAGAATTGCGAACGATCGATGACGACGCCGGGGGGCAGTTCGTCGATGCGCCACTCCCCGTCGACCTTGATCATCCTGATGTTCGAGTCGACCGTGCCTGCTCCTGCTTGGTAGTCACCGCCGGGTGCCACGAGACCGACGGTGTTGGATCGGAGCGTGAACTGCGCCTCGGTGTCGGTGCGCATGCCGGTGAGGAGATCGATCTTGTCGGCGACGACGGTCTTCGCGCTGTCGTCCCAGCTACTCGACGCCGAGGCGGTCAGGAACTGCCGAGCGGCCTGATGTCGGTTCGCCGATGCCGCACTTGCGGTCACGAAATCTCGCAGCAGCAGGTCCGGCTCGCGGCCCGAAGCAGGCGGGGGCGGAGTTGTCGACGCCGCACCTGCGGTGAGCGACCCGATTGCCTGTGGACTGGAGGATTCAGGGAGGCTCGCGCATCCGCCCAGTATCAGAACGAGACTCGTCAGCGCAGCGACCACGAGGCTGACGCGTGAGAACCGAGTGCGTCGGCGCTGCGTCGTCATGTGGACCGACCTCCGCCCGTGTCCGCGCCGATCGAACCGGCGGAATCGATCGACGCACCGGGTCCTCTCGGTTCGTCCGCGCGATCCGTCGCGGACGGAAGCGGTTGCCCCTGGGTGTATCTGCGCGTGCTCGGCTTGAGCGGAAGCGGACTGCCGATCACCTTGTGTCCTCGCACCAGCGGCAGAGTCAGGCGGAAGCATGCCCCCTCGCCGACGGCTCCCCAGGCTTCCAGTTTGCCGTCGTGCAGCCGGGCGTCCTCGACACTGATCGCCAGGCCGAGGCCGGTGCCACCGGATCTGCGGACTCTCGACGGATCCGAGCGCCAGAAGCGGTTGAACACCAGCTTCTCTTCCCCCGGACGCAGGCCGATGCCCTGGTCCCTGACGACGAACGCCGCGGCGTCGGTGTTGGCCCTGAGCCGGATCAGAACCGGGCGGCCTTCGCCGTGATCGAGAGCGTTGGCCAGCAGGTTGCGAAGGATGCGCTCGACGCGACGGGGATCGACCTCGGCGACGACCGCGTGATCGGGCATGTCGACGATCACTTCGGTCGCGCTCTCCCGCGCGAGATGCCGAACGGTGGACACCGCGGCCCGTGCGCACATGCGGAGGTCGAGTTGTTCGGACGCCAGCTCGGCGACGCCTGCGTCGTGGCGACTGATCTCGAGGAGGTCGCCGAGGAGGGTCTCGAACCGATCGAGCTCGTTGACCAGTAGTTCCGACGATCGTTTCAGCGCTGGATCCAGGTCGGCCGAGCCGTCGTGGATCAGATCGGCGGCCATGCGGACGGTCGTCAGCGGGGTTCGTAGCTCGTGGCTGACGTCGGAGGTGAACCTTCGTTGCAGGCTTCCGAACTCCTCCAGCTGGGTGATCTGTTTGGACAGACTCTCCGCCATCTCGTTGAACGACATGGCCAACCTCGCCATGTCGTCCTCTCCGCGTACCGGCATCCGTTCCTTGAGCCTGCCGTCGGCGAATCGAACGGCAATACGCGATGCCGAGCGAATCGGCAGCACGACCTGCCTGGCCACCAGCATGGAGATGGCAGCGAGCAACACCAGCAGGACCACGGCGCCGATCAGCAGCGTCCCCCGCACGAGCGAGAGGGTGCGCTCCTCGCTCCCGAGCGGGAACACGAGGTACAGCTCCAGGTCGGCGATGTCCGACGCGGTCGGCGTACCGAAGATGATGGCCGGACCGGTGTAGTCACCCTGCTCGGCGTCGCTGACCGTGGCGTACTGCCAACTGATCAGGCCTTCCTGGACGAAATTCCGAAGGCTCTCCGGGATCTGAGACGACGGGCCGATGGACGAGTCCGTCCTGATGCCGTCTCCATCGACGATGAGCACGGGATCGAACGTACCGGCGGATCCGGTGCTCTGCCCGGAGTCGACTCCGCCGCTCGTCAGCTGCGCACGAGCGCGTTCCAGACGCGAGGAGAGCCCCGTCGTTTCCTCGGCGCCCGCCAGCGCGCCCTCCACGGTCATCCGGGAACGTTCGAGTTCCTCCGTGGCAGCGGTGATCTTCGCTTCGAGGAGTCGATCGGTGATCTGGCTCGTCAGCACCGCGCCGAGAATGGTGATGACGACGAGAGACAACGTGAGTGTGGAGACGACCACACGCAGTTGCAGCGACCGGCGCCACGCATGGCCGATCGATGTGGTGAGCGCTCTGAACCAGCGCAGAAGCGGCGTGAACGTTCCGTTGATTCGACGCCGCGAACGGTTGGACCAGATCACGGCGGTCCGGCTTTGTAGCCGACTCCCCTCACCGTCAACACCACCTCAGGATTCTCCGGATCCTTCTCGACCTTGGCGCGCAACCGCTGCACGTGGACGTTCACGAGGCGGGTGTCCGCGGCGTGGCGGTAACCCCACACCTGCTCGAGCAGCACCTCTCGGGTGAACACCTGACGCGGTTTGCGCGCGAGGGCCACCAGCAGGTCGAATTCGAGCGGCGTCAACGACACCAGTTCGTCCCCTCGGCTGACCTTGTGCGCGGGAACGTCGATGACGATGTCCGCGATGGAGAGCAACTCCGCCGGCTCGTCCTCGGTGCGCCGCAGACGTGCTCGCACACGAGCGACCAGTTCCTTGGGCTTGAACGGCTTCATGATGTAGTCGTCCGCGCCGGACTCGAGACCCAGCACGACGTCGACGGTGTCCGTCTTCGCGGTGAGCATCACGATGGGAACCCCGGAATCGGCCCGTAGAACACGGCACACGTCGATGCCGTTCATCCCGGGCAGCATCAGGTCGAGCAGCACGAGATCCGGACGATTCTCTCGTACCGCGGACAACGCCTGTGTGCCGTCGCCGACCACGAACGGTTCGAAACCCTCGCCGCGAAGGACGATGGTCAGCATTTCGGCGAGTGCCGAATCGTCGTCGACTACAAGAATCCGAGGCTTCATGGACCTATGTTGTCACTTTCCCGGCGTCAGTTGGCTGATTGAACACGTCGGCGGCGAGTCGATCGGGGTCGACGTCGGCGCCGACGACCTGCCACGGCGACATCCAGTTCGACGCCGCCAGTTCGCCGTACACCGCAGCGGTTCGCGATTGCAGCGATCCGTCGCGCTCGTAGGCATCCCGAGTCCGCGAGGCGTCCGCGGTCTCGCGTGACTCCGCGCGCGAGGCGGCCAGTTCCACCGACACGTCGAGGAAGATCTGAGTGTCCGGGATCGGTACCTCGAATCGATCGAATTCGAGGGCGCGGATCCACTCGACCGCCTCGCCGTCCGCGGACTGGTCGAGCCTCGCGGCGGTGTACGCCGCGTTGGACGCGACGTAACGATCCAACAGCACTATGTCGTTGTGAGAGAGCGCGTTTCGTAGCTCCTCCGCGGCCGACCTGCGGTCGAGCGCGAACAGCAACGCCATTGCGTGGACGCTCTGCGCGGTGTCGCCGTGTTCACCTCGTAACGCTTCCGCGGCGAGATCGGCGTGCACCGAGGCGTCGTACCTCGGAAAGCCGATGCGAACCACCTCGAGATGTTCGCGTTCCCACGCCGAGACGAGCCGACGGGCGAGCGTGTTCTTGCCCGCGCCGTCGACTCCCTCGATGACGATCAAACGGCCCACGACGGGACCTAGTAGCGGTAGTGCTCGGGCTTGTACGGGCCCTCGACGTCGACGCCGATGTACTCGGCCTGCTCCTTGGTCAGTTTGGTGATGGTGCCACCAAGTGCCTCGACGTGAATGCGAGCGACCTTCTCGTCGAGGTGCTTCGGCAGGCGGTACACCTCGTTGTCGTATTCGCTCGGCTTCGTCCACAGTTCGATCTGGGCGATGACCTGGTTGGAGAAGCTGTTGCTCATCACGAACGACGGGTGACCCGTTGCGTTGCCGAGGTTGAGCAACCGGCCCTCGGACAGCACGATGATCGAGTGGCCGTCCTTGAACTGGAACTCGTCGACCTGCGGCTTGATGTTGATACGCGTCACGTCCGCGGCCTTCTCGAGCCCGGCCATGTCGATCTCGTTGTCGAAGTGGCCGATGTTGCCGAGGATCGCCTGGTGCTTCATCCGCTTCATGTGCTCGAAGGTGATGATGCCGAGGTTGCCGGTGGAGGTGATGACGATGTCGGCCTTGTCGATGTACTCCTCGACGGTGCGGACGTCGAATCCGTCCATCAGGGCCTGGAGCGCGTTGATCGGGTCGGCCTCGGTGACCGTGACGCGTGCGCCCTGACCCTTGAGTGCCTCGGCGCAGCCCTTGCCGACGTCGCCGTAACCGCAGACGAGGACGGCCTTGCCGCCGATGAGAACGTCGGTGCCGCGATTGATGCCGTCGATCAACGAGTGGCGGGTGCCGTACTTGTTGTCGAACTTGCTCTTGGTGACCGAGTCGTTGACGTTGATCGCCGGGAACGTGAGCTCGCCTGCCGCTGCGAACTGGTAGAGACGCAGGACGCCGGTGGTGGTCTCCTCGGTGACACCCTTGACCGACTCCGCGATGGCCGTCCACTTGGTCTTCGACTCTTCGAGCGAGCGACGCAGCAATCCGAGGAACACCTTGTACTCGTCGGAGTCGTGATCGTCGTCGGTCGGCGGTACGACGCCTGCCTTCTCGAACTGGGCGCCACGCAGCACGAGCATCGTCGCGTCGCCACCGTCGTCGAGAATCATGTTCGCGGGTTCGCCCGGCCACGTGAGCATCTGCTCGGCAGCCCACCAGTACTCTTCGAGGGTCTCGCCCTTCCACGCGAACACCGGGACGCCCTTGGGCTCCTCCTCGGTTCCGTGGGGGCCGACGACGACAGCTGCTGCTGCGTGGTCCTGGGTGGAGAAGATGTTGCACGACGCCCACCGCACCTCGGCGCCGAGCGCAACGAGCGTCTCGATGAGAACGGCCGTCTGTACGGTCATGTGCAGTGACCCGGAGACGCGGGCGCCCTTGAGCGGGAGCACCTCCGCGTATTCACGTCGGAGTGCGATCAGACCCGGCATCTCGTGCTCGGCGAGCCGGATTTCCTTGCGGCCGAACTCTGCGAGCGAAAGATCTGCGACCTTGAAGTCGATTCCACCCCGGTGGTCCGCGGTGAGTGCCGATCCGGCGGCCGAACTGCCGCCGGCATGTGCTGAGGTCGTCATCTTGCCTCTCCTGTTGTGCGTTGCGTTTCCGCACCAGGCTATCGGGTCGACTCGCGGTGGGTTCGGGCCAGGTGGCGCCGCCCTCGTTCGGAATCAGGCGGCCGTACGAGTTGTCCGGTTCTGCGACTCGGGCGCCGCGAGTAGCCCATGTCGGGCGAGAACCTTGTCTCGACGTCGGGGCAGGATGTTGGCGCGGGTGATGTCACCGTCGTAGTGAGCGAGCACCCGGCGATCCATCACTCGACGCCACAGCGGAGGGACGGCGGCGACGAGCACCATGGACGCGTAGCCGGCCGGTAGCTGCGGGGCCTCGTCGCAGCTGCGCAAGGTCTGGTAGCGCTTGCCCGGATTGGCGTGGTGGTCGCTGTGCCGCTGGAGGTGGTACAGAAAGATGTTGGTGCACAGGCGGTCGCTGTTCCAGCTGTGCCGCGGCGAGCACCGCTCGTAGCGCCCCCGCTCGTTCTTCTCTCGAAGCAGACCGTAGTGCTCCACGTAGTTCACCGTCTCGAGCAGCAGGACACCGACGACGGCCTGGAGCAGAAGGTACGGCAGGATCGACAGCCCGAACACGAGCACCAGCGTGCCGAACAGTGCGACGCTCATCGCCCACGTGTGCAGCAGGGCGTTCTGCGGGCTCCATCGGTGGATCCCGCGCCGATGCAGGCGCTGATTCTCGAGCCGCCACGCGGATAGGAGTCCCCCGACGACGCTTCGAGGCAGGAACGTGTACAGGTTCTCGCCGAACCGAGCACTTGCCGGGTCCTCGGGGGTGGCGACGCGGACGTGGTGACCGCGGTTGTGCTCGACGAAGAAGTGACCGTAGAGGGTCTGCATCAGCGCGACCTTCGCAAGCCACCGCTCGTGCTCCTCGATCCGGTGACCGAGCTCGTGAGCCGCGTTGATTCCCGTGCCCGCGACCAGCCCGACCGTCACAGCGAGCCCGATCTTGTCGATGACGGCGAGTGAACCGAACGCCCACATCCAGCACGCGACCAGCAACGTCACGAATTGGACGGGGAGGAAAAGATAGGTGCACCACCGGTAGAACCGGTCCTCCTGCATGTGCTCGGCGTCGCTGTCGGACGGGTTGTCTCCGTCCTCGCCCGCCAGCATGTCGATGACGGGGATCACGACGAAGAACACCATCACACCGCTCCACCAGAAGATGGGCATTCCGGTCCAGAGAACCAGTTGCGACGGCAGTAGGGCCGACGCGGGTGCCAGCAGGCCGAGAAGCCACAACGCTCGCTTCCCGGCCCGCCGCTTGTGAACGACATTGGTGCTTCGTGCTGGCTCGACGGTCGCGTCCCCCGACACGCCACCCCCGGCTGACTCGTCCACGGCCGTGGACGAGTGACCGGCGCGTTTCATTCGATCCCCCCTGAAAAGAAAACCTCGGGTTTGTTCGGCAAGCCTATAGCAGGCGGAAGTTCCGAAACAGGGGTTCGTCGATCGAATTCTTACTTGGACGAACGAGCCTGTTCACGGGCGCGCAGAGTCTTCTCCACGTTGCGCTTGCTGTAGACGAAGTAGATCACCACACCGATGACCATCCAACCGATGAATCGGAGCCAGGTCTCGACCGACAGGTTGACCATCAACCACAGGCAGGCCACCACCGCGAGGATGGGAACGACCGGCATGAGCGGGACCTTGAACCCACGCGGCAGATCCGGTCTGGTGCGCCGCAACACCACGACGCCGATGGACACCAGCACGAACGCGAAGAGGGTGCCGATGTTGACCATCTCTTCGAGTACGCCGATCGGGAAGAACGCGGCGAGTACCGCGACCACCACACCGACGAGGATCGTGATGCGAACCGGAGTGCCGCGCTTGCCGGTGTGCGCCAGCGAGGTCGGCACCAACCCGTCGCGCGACATCGCGAACAGTACGCGGGTCTGACCGAGCATCAGCACCATCACGACGGTTGTCAGACCGGCGAGAGCACCGAACGAGATGATGTTCTTGGCCCATGTCAGACCGTTCAGATCGAAGGCCGTCGCCAATGTGGAACTGTCGCCTGCCAACTCGGTGTACTTGACCATTCCGGTCAGAACGAGTGTCACGGCGACGTACAGGACGGTCACGATGGCCAGTGATCCGAGGATGCCGCGCGGCAACGCCTTCTGCGGTTCCTTGGTTTCCTCGGCGGTCGTCGCGACGACGTCGAATCCGATGAACGCGAAGAACACGAGACTTGCGGCGGCCAGAAGTCCGTACCAGCCGAAGGTGCTGCCACCTGCTCCCGTGACGAAGGAGAACAGGGACTGATGGATTCCTTCGCCGGTCGATCCTTCCTCGGCGGGTGGGATGTAGGGCGAGTAGTTCTCGGCCTTGATGTAGAAGGCTCCGACGACCACGACGAGCAACACCACAGCGACCTTGATCGCGGTGATCACCAACGACACCCGGGAGGAGAGTTTGGTACCGCTCGCCAGCAGGACGGTGATGACGACGACGATCAGGAACGCGCCCCAGTCCACGTCCAACGAGCCGATGGTCACGATCGGCGACGAGGATCCGAGCACCTCCCCCAGATACAACGACCAGCCTTTGGCGACGACGGACGAGGCGAGCGCGAACTCCAGAATCAGGTCCCAGCCGATGATCCAGGCGATGAACTCACCGAACGTGGCGTAGGAGAACGTGTATGCGCTACCTGCCACCGGAACGGTCGAGGCGAACTCGGCGTAGCACAGCGCCGCGAGACCACAGGCGACCGCAGCGAGCACGAAGGCCAGCGACACGGACGGGCCCGCGACATTGCCCGCGGTACGCGCAGTCAACGTGAAGATTCCGGCACCGATGACGACGGCGACGCCGAAGACGGTCAGGTCCCACGAGTTCAGATCCTTGCGCAGCTTGGTGTCCGGTTCGTCCGTGTCGCGGATGGAATCCTCGACCGATTTCGTTCGGAAGATTCCAGTTCTGCGAGCGGGTCCGGTCGAACGCTCTTGTTCCATCTTCTCTGCTTCCACCTGTCGATACCGTCGGGTGTGTGTCACTCGAACACCTTCGGTAACACCCTAAGGCGTAGACACGTCGGCCCGATGCAACTCGAGCGAACGCGTGCCTCAGACGCGGAAGTTGCCCACCGTCGCGCGGAACACCTCGGCGTCACCCCACCGAGCGGTCACGGTCGGGGCGGCTTCCGCTGCCGAGACCCACACTGCCGACCCGCGTTCGACGATCTGCTCGACCTCACCGTCCTGCACGGCCACCCGACCCTCCGTGCACAACACGATCTGCGGGCCCACGCTGTCGAGGATCTCGGACGCTCCGTCGGCCAACGCCGTGCGGGACAACGCGAACTCCGGTGCAGGCGTGTCGTAGACGATCGTCGACGACTCACCGGACACCTCGGGATCGAGAATGTTCACCTCGGCGGGTTCGAAATCGAGGACTCTCAGCAGTTCCGGGACGTCGACGTGCTTCGGCGTCAGTCCGCCACGGAGAACGTTGTCGGAGTTGGCCATGATCTCCACGCCGGTGCCGGACAGGTACGCGTGCAGATTGCCGGCATCCAGGTAGAGACCTTGCCCGGGTGACAGCGTCACACGGTTCAGCAGAAGCGCGGCGAGAACGCCTGCATCGCCGGGGTAGGACTCCCCCAGTTCCAACAAGGTTCGTGCTTCGTCGACGAATTTGCCGTCGTCGTCGTGCGCGGAGGTCGACAGGTACCGGATGCATCCCTCGGCCACGAGAGGGAGGAGCGCGTCGAGGGCAGGACCCGGCAACGTGATCCACGACGTGAACACGGTGCGCAGACCCGCTTGATCCGGCTGGTCGGCGAGTAGAGACCGGTAGCCGGAGAGAGCGTCGACGCCGAGCGCGTCGATGAATTCGACGGTATGCCTGGGGCACCGAAAGCCTGCCAGCGCATGGAATTCGGTGAGTGCGACGATCAGTTCCGGCTTGTGCGACGCGTCTCGGTAGTTACGGACGGGAGAATCGATCGGTACTCGACGTGCCTCCTCGCGCGCGAAACCTTCTTTCGCCTGAACGGAACTCGGGTGCGCCTGCAGGGACAGGGGTTCGTCGGCGGCGAGCAACTTCAGCAGGAACGGCAACCGGCCTCCGTACTCCTGCGAGGTGGCAGCTCCGAGCTCACGGTCCGGATCGTCGTCGATGACGGCCAGCAGCGATCGAGCGGAATCACCCGGCCCGATTCGAGCAGGGTCGGCGGGGTGTGCACCCAGCCAGATCTCCGCCTCGGGATGCTCGGACGGCACTCGCCGTCCCTGCAACTGCGCAAGCGAGGTTCTCGATCCCCACGCGTACGACCGAACTGCACCGTGCAGTGGTTGCACTAGTTACCGCCCATCAGATATAGATACGCGGCAGCCATCTCCAGCCGCGTGGCCAACAATGTCATCGATTCGAGTTCCCCGACCGTCCCGGACGGCAGTGGAGCCTGCGGACCGACCCGATCGGAGACGGGGCCCGCTGCAGGAACGGACGCCGTGACGGCGTCGTCGCCGCCCGCCACGAGAATGTCCACGTCGTCCAGCGCCGCGGTGCGGCGGTCTGTATCCAGGGCACCCGTCGGCGCGGCCACCGCGAACACCCGGACGCCGGGTTGCGGCTTCGGACCGTCGAGTTGGTCGTCGTGGAAGAACGGGTCGTAATCGGCCGGCATCTCGGACGAGGCACCGGCGGCCTGCACTCCGGCTGCCACCACGTCCGGTAGATCGCCGGAGGCCGCCGCCACCCCCGCTACGCGGAACAGCACTTCGCTGCCGTGCCGCGCCGTCTCCACCGCGAGTGCGCTCGTTCCGGTGAACACCGCTCGGCGCCCTGAGATGCGCGACGCGATGGACTTGGCAGGATTGTGAAAGACCTCGTGCCGAGGGTGATTTCGCGACGCTTCCTCGTCCAACGCATCGGCGAGGCGAGCGAGATCGGGAAGCAACGCCTGGTAGGCGCCGGACGACAACGCGCCCAGAACGCACACCGCAGCAGCGACGTAGCGCATCAGTGCGTTGGGTTCACGCACCGACACGCGCGGCGCCAGGAACAGCCCACGTCCGGCCGCCGCCGAACGGAGCGGCCCCTCGTCGGGAGTGACGAGTACGGTTTCCGCGCCGCGGCGCACGGCGGCAGACGTGGCCTCGGACAACCGGTGATCTCCAGCGTCGTCTCCACAGATCACCACGACGTCGAGGGGCCCGACCCACGGCGGTGTGCCGTCCGACACGACCAACGGGACGCCGATACGGGCGCCCACGGCAGCGACGACCATCGCGGTGGCTCGGCGGGCTCGGCCGCCGCCGGCCACGAACACCACACTGCGGGGACGGAGATCCGACAATCGGTCACCGACGACGTCCTCGTAGGAGGACATCGTCGCGCGGGTCTGTGCGCCGGCCAGCGCTGCGCTGCGCAACCAGCCTTCGACATCGGCCTTGGCGAGGGCGTCCGAGTCGTCCAGATCCAGTGCAGGCGTAAGAGTGGTCATCGCGTGCCACCGTCCTTCCTGATCCGACTCGCCGTTTCTCCCACCGATGGTGCCCGCATACCCACCGCCGCGTCCATTAATACAGTTCGGGCTCGAGGTGATACTCCGCCGATCAGCCTCGGACGATGCCGAGGATCTCGGTCGTCAAGGCATCCACTTCGTCGGAGGTACGAGCCTCGACGTTGAGCCGGAGAAGCGGCTCGGTGTTGGACGCACGCAGGTTGAACCAGGCACCTCCGTTCAGATCCACCGTTACTCCGTCGAGCCGATCGACGCCCGCGGTGCGCTCGGCGAACGCGTCGAGCACGGCCGACGTCCGTGCTGCGGCGTCGTCGACGGTGGAGTTGATCTCCCCGGACGCCGAGTACGTCTCGTACCCGCGCATGAGCTCGCTGAGCGGACGGTCCTGTGAACCGAGTGCCGCGAGGACGTGCAATGCAGCCAACATGCCGGAGTCGGCGCCCCAGAAGTTCTTGAAGTAATAGTGCGCGGAGTGTTCTCCGCCGAAGATCGCTCCGGTCTCCGCCATCTGCTGCTTGATGAACGAGTGACCGACGCGAGTACGCACAGGGGTACCGCCGAGCGCGGTCACCAGTTCCGGCACCGCTCTCGACGTGATCAGGTTGTGGATGATCGTCGCTCCGGGTTCGCCGCGCAGTTCACGCTCGGCGACGAGGCCGGTGACGGCGGACGGCGACACCGGGTCGCCGTTCTCGTCGACGACGAAGCATCGGTCGGCGTCTCCGTCGAAGGCGAGCCCAATGTCCGCGCCGGTCTCCCGCACGAACTTCTGCAGATCCACCAGGTTCGCCGGATCGAGAGGGTTGGCCTCGTGGTTGGGGAACGTGCCGTCCAGCTCGAAGTACAGGGGTTCGACGGTGACGGGCAATCCGTCGAACACGGCTGGAACCGTGTGGCCGCCCATTCCGTTGCCCGCGTCGACAGCGATCTTGACTCCGGACACCTGAGAAAGGTCGACAAGGCCTCGGACGAAGTTCGCGTAGTCGACGAGGACATCTTGTTCGGTGACCGAGCCCGGCGTCCCGTCGTAGGCCGGGACGCCTTCGACGAGCTCGGACTTGATGGTCGCGAGACCCGTGTCCTGACCGACCGGCTTGGCACCGGCACGGCAGAGTTTGATGCCGTTGTACTTCGCCGGATTGTGACTCGCCGTGAACATCGCGCCCGGGCAGTCGAACGATCCCGAAGCGAAGTACAGCTGATCCGTCGACGCGAGACCGATCAACACCACGTCGAGGCCCTGTGAGGTGACGCCGTCGGCGAACGCACGCGACAATTCCGGTGACGATGCACGCATGTCGTGGCCGATGACGATGCGCGTGACGCCGGGTTCGCGCACCAGACGAGCGAAGGAAGCACCGACGTCGCGCACGAACTCGGCATCGATCTGCTCGCCGACCACCCCCCGCACGTCGTAGGCCTTGATGACTGCATTGACGGCTTCGGCAGTGCGTGCCACGAACGACTCCTCGGGGTTTCGAATGGTTCAACTGCGAGCGCGAATCGAGGGCGCACTCACCTACGAATGTGTCACAGATGGAGGTGGACGTCGCGATGACTCACACCAGATGTGACAGAAATGATGCCTGGGTCGATCATCCGAACGACAAAGCAGCGGACCGCAATTGCAGTTTCGGGTTACCGATCAAGCCGTCGGATCGGGAAGCACCCTCAAATGGCCGCGTCGCCCGGTTCTGACGGGCGGGGCCGCGCGGCGGTCCTGCGTGGACTCCGTAGCGGACCGAACACCGGAACGGGGTCCGGGGGCGTCGTCGCGGACGCGATCTCCGCGGCCTGCTTCGCGGACGGCCTCCGCCAGCGCCGTCAGATCGTCCTCGTCGGGAGTCGACGTGGTGAACCCGCCTTCGTACCGAACCATCTCCCATCCCTTGGGTGCTGTGGTCGTCGAGGCATGCACCTCGCACAGATCCCAGGAATGAGGCTCGTCGACGGTGGCCAGTGGCCCGACGACGGCGGTGGAATCGGAGTAGACATACGTGAGCGTCGCAACGGCCGATCGGTTGCACCCAGGGCGGCAGCATCCACGCATAGATCTCACACGCAAGAGAGTAGTCCCCCACTCCGACCCCGAGCCGCTCGACACACCGCGCAATGGCACCGATAGCCTCTCGGCATGGCTCGAACCGGCTCCGGACGCAGAACGACCTCCCGATCCGCATCACGACGAGGCCGCGGTATTCGCGGTCCGATTCTCCCCGCGTCGCTTCCCGGTCATCGATCACGAGCCGACAAGTTCGACCGCGCAGTCCTCGAAGCATTCGCGCGCATCGACCACCGGTGGCACGACAAGCTCGAGCGTCTCGACATAGCAGTGGACGAGGTCCCGAAGATTCGCGCGAAGGACCCGGAATCGGTGAACTGGCCACCCGAGGTGGTAGCAGAAGGGCCGGTGCCGCTCTCTCGGCTGGTACCGGCGGGAATCGACAAGCGCGGAGAAACCACACGCGCTCGGATAGTGCTGTTCCGCCGTCCGCTGGAGCGACGTGCGAAACATCCCGAGGACCTGGAAGATCTACTGTTCGACATTCTGGTGGAGCAGGTCGCCACCTACCTGGGCGTCGACCCGGATGTGGTGGACCCGCTGCCCGACGAGGACTGACGGATCACCGGCACAGACCCGGAGCGACCCGGACGTCGGTGCAGACAGCCGCTGTGGATCGCGGCAGGGTCAGACGATGCCGCGCTTGAGGCGCCGGCGCTCACGCTCGGACAGTCCGCCCCAGATTCCGAAACGCTCGTCGTTGGCGAGCGCGTACTCGAGGCACTCGTCCTTCACCTCGCAGCCGAGGCAGATACGCTTCGCCTCACGCGTGGAGCCGCCCTTCTCCGGGAAGAAAGCCTCGGGATCGGTCTGAGCGCACAGTGCGCGCTCCTGCCACTGATCCTCGATCTCCTCGAACATCTGATCGAAGCCCGCGATCAAGCTGAGTACAGGCTTCACCGGCTCCCGAACGACATCGAGATCGGAATCGGTCTCGTCGGAATCGGTCTCGCTGAAATCGGCGTCGACAGACTCGGTGTCGTCGGTCGGCGTCGCATCGACGTACGCGGCACCCGCGTCCACCGGAACGACCTCGACTCCTCGAGCACTGTTCTGAATTGTGTTGTCGCAGTCGCTTCGTGCTGCGCCCGCTTGGGAATCGGTCTGCGGCGCGCCGTCGACTGCGCTGAGGTGAGCAAGAGCCTCGCCCTGTTGTTCACGTGTCACGTGCTGGTCATACATCGCTTCCGCCTCCTCACCATTTCTTCTAGCGCAGATACATCCGGTCGGTCCGAACACCTTGCCCCACGCCGGTATTCGTAATCACTCTGAACTCTCGACCTTTACTACACGTATCCACGAAATGGCGCCACATGGGAACGCGTGTTCGAATCAAGGTCGGCACCAAGCAAACTCGCTCGGCAACCCTGGAATGACATACATGTGATTAGACACGCCGCACAGTGGTGCGGTCAAGCTGATGGGCACATTTCCAATACCATCTACGACCCGAAATCGGCCGACACCCCGAATACACGGCCGTTTCGCGCGTGTCGTCCCCGTGAACAGGCAGCTAACCATGCCTCGAGCACGTCCGCACACGAGGCGCCCACACGCAGGCGTCCGGCAAGGCATAGGCTCCTCATCTGTGAAAGTGACTGTCTTGGTGGGTGGGGTCGGTGGAGCGCGATTTCTCCAGGGCCTCAGAGAACTGCTCGGCGGTGGCGGTGACATCACCGCGATCGTCAACGTCGGAGACGACGTGTGGATGCACGGGCTCAGGATCTGCCCCGATCTGGACACCTGCATGTACACACTCGGCGGGGGCATCGACACCGACCGCGGATGGGGCCGGATCGCGGAAACGTGGCACGCGCGCGACGAGCTCGCCGCGTACGGAGCGGACCCGGACTGGTTCGGTCTCGGCGACCGCGACATCGCCACACACCTGATCCGAAGCCGAATGCTGAGGACCGGGTACCCGCTCTCCGCCGTCACCGAAGCGCTGTGCAACCGGTGGCAACCCGGAGTGCGGCTCCTTCCCGTCTCCGACGACCGGAGCGAGACGCACGTCGTCGTCACCGACCCCGACGACGAGTCGGGTGAGAGTCAGCGCGCAATTCACTTCCAGGAGTGGTGGGTTCGCTACCGGGCTCGGATCCCGACGCACAGTTTCGCCCACATCGGTGCGGAGCAGGCCAGTCCTGCCCCCGGCGTGCTCGACGCCATTGCCGACGCCGACGCCGTCATCCTGGCTCCGTCGAATCCGGTCGTGAGCGTCGGGGCGATCCTTGCCGTTCCCGGGATCCGCAGCGCCTTGCGCACCACGAAGGCCAAGGTCGTCGGCCTGTCCCCTGTCGTCGACGGCAAACCCCTGCGCGGGATGGCCGACGAGTGCCTGTCGGTCATCGGCGTCGAGACCACTGCCGAGGCGGTCGGCAAGTACTACGGCGCTCGTACCGACACGGGCATCCTCGATTCGTGGATGATCCATTCCACCGACACGGCAGTGATTCCCGGCGTCGACGTTTTCAGCGTGCCTCTGCTGATGACCGATCCGGCCACCACGGCCGAGATGGCTGCCGTTGCTCTACGTTCGGCAGGGCTGACGCTGTGACCGAACAGGCGGCCTCCCGTGTGCCCGGCGATCACGCTCCGGGCGGCGGCATCGAGATCCTGCCGGTCACCGGACTTCCCGAGTTCCGTCCCGGCGACGACCTGGCTGCGGCCATCGCGACGGCCGCGCCGTGGATCCGCGACGACGACGTTCTCGTGGTGACGAGCAAGGCGTTCTCGAAGGTGGAGGGTCGACTGGTCGCCGCTCCGCTGGATCCGGAGGAACGCGATGCCGCGCGGCGTGTGCTCGTCGATCAGGAAGCTGTTCGGGTCGTCGCGCGCAAGGGCCGCACACTCATCACCGAGAACCGTCTCGGCATCGTCCAGGCCGCGTCGGGGATCGACGGGTCCAACGTGGACCGGGCGGAACTCGCGCTTCTCCCCGAGGATCCCGATGCGAGCGCGGCCGGTCTTCGGGCTGCCCTGGCGGAGTCTCTCGGTGTCACGGTCGGTGTCGTGGTGACCGACACGATGGGGCGTGCGTGGCGGGTCGGGCAGACGGACGCGGCCATCGGAAGTGCAGGCCTCGCCGTGGTACACGCGTACGCCGGTGCCGAGGACAGTCAGGGAAACGAACTCGTGGTCACCGAGGTCGCCGTCGCGGACGAGATCGCTGCGGCCGGCGATCTCGTCAAGGGCAAGCTCGGTTCGGTTCCGGTGGCGGTCGTCCGCGGACTGACTCCGGTCGACAACGGTTCGCGTGCACGCGATCTCGTGCGCCCCGGCGAGGACGATCTGTTCTGGCTCGGGACGGAGGAGTCGATCGCACGCGGCAGGCGCGAGGCCGTCCCGTCGCGTCGTTCGGTTCGATCGTTCGCTCCGGACTCGGTGGACCCGGACATGGTTCGCGACGCCGTGGCCGACGCTCTGACCGCACCGGCACCGCACCACACCCACCCCGTCAGATTCGTGTGGGTCAGAACTCCTGCGTTGCGCACCCGACTGCTGAGCGAAATGCAGAAGGCATGGCGGACGGATCTCGAGTCGGACGGCCTCACCCCGAGTGCGATCGATGCACGAGTCGCTCGCGGCAACATCCTGGTCGACGCACCGGAGATAGTGATTCCGTTCTGCGTTCCCGACGGGGCGCACACCTATGCCGACGCCCGCCGGACCGCAGCCGAGGAGACGATGTTCACCGTCGCGGTCGGCGCCGCCGTGCAAGGCCTGCTGGTCTCGTTGGCAGCGCGGGGTCTCGGCAGCTGCTGGGTAGGGTCGACCATCTTCGTCTCCGACCTCGTCCGGACCGAACTGGGCTTGCGCGCCGACTGGAAAGCCATGGGCGCCATCGCAATCGGGCACCCGGCCGAACCGTCGGAACCTCGCGTGCGCACTGCACCGGGCTCCGAGCTGCTGGAGATGTGAGGTGAGCGCTCGCTCACTGCACGACTCCGCTCGACGTGTGCTGGAGGACTGGCCTGTCGGCGACACCCGCGACGATGCGCTGCGGCACACCATGCTCGCGTTTCTCGCGGCGTGCCCCGACGGCTGCCTTCGCTCCAACGAAGCCGGCCACATCACGGCGTCGTCGCTGGTACTCGATTCCTCGGGACAGCAGGTACTGCTGACGCTTCATCCACGCGTCGGACGATGGATCCAGCTCGGTGGTCACTGCGAACCGTCCGACAGCACCGTCGTCGATGCCGCGCTCCGGGAAGCGCGCGAGGAGTCCGGCATCGACGATCTGACGATCGATCCTGTGCTGCTGTCCGCGGACACGCACCCGATCACCTGTTCACTCGGCAAGCCGACGCGCCATCTGGACCTCAGATTTCTCGTGCGCGCTCCCGCGGGTGCAACAGCAGTGCGCAGCGAGGAGTCGACGGACCTGAGGTGGTGGCCGATCGACGAGTTGCCGGAGTCCGCCGAGGTGGACACCATCACCCACCTCGTCGACCTCGCGGCTGCGCGCTGACCGGGGACGTCCCCGGTCAGACGTACCCGGTCAGACGTCGGTGGAGAAACGCACTCCGCCGTCGGGGAGTTTGACGCCCGGCCACACGCGAGCCCCTCGCAGAAGTTCGCACCGTGCGCCGATGTCCGCCCCGTCTCCGATCACGCCGTCGCGGACCAACGCGCGAGGTCCGATGCGAGCGCCGAAGCCGATGATCGACCGCTCCACCACCGCGCCTGCTTCGATGACGGCTCCGTCGAACACGACCGCTCCGTCGAGACGGGCACCTGCACCCACCTCGGCGCCGCGGCCGACGACCGTGCCACCGATCAGTAGCGCCCCCGGAGCCACACCGGCACTCGGGTGCACGAGGAACTCACCGCGGGGGCCGCTCAGGGCAGGTGACGGGGCGATACCGCGCACCAGGTCCGACGAGCCCTTCACGAAATCCTCCGGTGTTCCCATGTCTCGCCAGTACGCGCTGTCGACGTGGCCGTAGACGCGCTTGTTCTCGGCGAGCAGTGCGGGGAACACCTCGCGCTCGACGGACACGGGCCTGTCGGCGGGGATGGTTTCGATGATGTCGCGCTTGAAGACGTAGCAGCCGGCGTTGATCTGGTCGGTCGGTGGATCCTGAGCCTTCTCGAGGAATGCCGTGACCCGTCCGTCCTCGTCGGTGGGAACGCAACCGAACGCACGGGGATCACCGACGCGAACCAGGTGCAGCGTCACATCCGCCTCGGTACGGGCGTGGGTGTCGAGCACCGCGGTCAGGTCGGTTCCACCGAGCACGTCGCCGTTGAACACCACCACGTTGTCGGCACGCAGTTTCGGCAGTACGTTGCGGATTCCGCCACCGGTGCCCAGCGGCTCGGTCTCGGTGACGTACTCGAGTTCGATGCCCAGCTCGGAGCCGTCGCCGAAATGCTCTTCGAAGACTTCGGCTTTGAACGACGTGCCGAGCACCACATGGGTGATCCCGGCGGCCTTGATGCGTGCGAGCAAGTGATGGAGGAACGGCAATCCCGCGGTCGGGAGCATCGGTTTCGGGGCCGACAGCGTCAGCGGCCTGAGCCGAGTCCCTTTGCCTCCCACCAGGATTACGGCATCGGTGGTCTTGCCCGTGTCAGCTGGCATTGTCGGCCTCTCTGTCGTGGTCCGGTCGAGTGTCGTCAGTCTGTCGCGATCGAAGTGCCGAAGCCACAACAACCTTCGAGCGCGCCGCCAAACCTGCGCGTAACGCCCATCGTATGGGAGCTTGCCACAGATGAGGGTGGCGATCCGCTTGAAAGCGATACGCGCTCGCGTGGTGGGCCGGAAGCATCAGTTCCGGATGCCTACCTGCCGCATGCCCTTTGGAATGGGTCACTTCCACACTCGGCACGTACACATTGAGCCATCCGCCGGTTCCGAGACGGTCTCCCAGATCCACGTCCTCCATGTACATGAAGTATCGCGAGTCGAACCCGTTCACGGAGTCGAAAGCGGCACGGCGCAGCAACAGGCACGACCCCGACAGCCACCCGACGGCCCGCTCGGTGGCTGCTTCGTTGTCCTGCCGGTATCGCAGAGTCCACGGGTTGTTCGGCCACACCTTCCCGAGAAGCGCGTGACCCGCGCCGGACGTGAGATCCGGAACCGACCGCGCCGAGGGATAGCGGCTACCGTCCGGCTCACGAATCAGAGGTCCGAGCGCGCCTGCGCGCGGCCATCGCTCGGCTGCGCCCAGAAGTCCGTCGAGCGATCCCGGATGCCACCGGACGTCTGGGTTGACCACGACGACGAACTCGACGCCGTCGTCGATCTCGGCGACGGCTCGGTTGACCGCGCCTCCGTAGCCGAGGTTGGCGCCGGTCCGGAACAGTCGCACGTTCGGGTACTTCGCCTCGGCGGCCTCCGGCGCACCGTCGGTCGAGCCGTTGTCCGCCATGATGACCTGCGGGTCCTCGGACGTCGCCGTCGCCAAGGACGTCAGGAACTGGTCAAGGTGTTCACCGGGCGAATAGGTCAC
The DNA here is from genome assembly GCF_002259345.1 of Rhodococcus sp. 06-156-4. Taxonomy (NCBI): domain Bacteria; kingdom Bacillati; phylum Actinomycetota; class Actinomycetes; order Mycobacteriales; family Nocardiaceae; genus Rhodococcus; species Rhodococcus sp. 06-156-4. The sequence goes on from NZ_NPGB01000026.1 coordinate 167,448, forward strand.
CGTCACGACGGCCAGCTTGGAACTCACGCGGGCAACCCTATCGGTCCACGTGCACCGCGACGTCCAAGGCATCGGCGAGTGCGTCACGCCAGTCCCGCAGCGGCGTCAGACCGGACTCGCTCCACGCATCGGATGAGAGGACCGAGTACGAGGGCCGAGGTGCGGGCCGGACGAACTCCGCACTCGAGCACGGCTCCACCCGCTCCGGATCGGCTCCGACTCCGGCGAACACCGCGCGGGCGAGCTCGAACCAGCTGGCGGTGCCTGCGTTCGTCAGGTTGAGGATCGGGGGCATCGGCGAGTCCGCGGCGGCGAGTTCCAGCAGTCCACCCGCCAGATCCCACGAGTAGGTGGGCGACCCCACCTGGTCGTCGACGACACGCACGGTGTCTCGTTCGCGTTCGAGCCTGCGCATCGTGGACACGAAGTCCGAACCGACGCCCGTGTACACCCACGCGGTCCTGACGACGGTCGCCGTCGGAAGCGCGTCGAGAACGGCGTGCTCGCCCGCGAGTTTCGTGCGCCCGTACGCACTGCGCGGTGCAGTGGGGTCACCAGGCCGGTACGGGACGTCGGAGGTGCCGTCGAAGACGTAGTCGGTCGACACGTGCACCAGCCGCGCCCCGGCCTCGGCACATGCCTGCGCCAGGTTGGCAGGTCCGACGGCGTTGACCGAGAGTGCGCGGTCCTCGTCCGTCTCGGCTGCGTCGACGGCGGTGTACGCGGCGCAATTGATCACGATCGACCCCGCGGTCACGGCAGCCCCGACCGCGTCCCTGTCGGTGATGTCCAGTTCGGCGCTGGTGACGCCCGTCACCTGTACGCCTGCCCGCTCGGCTCGTTTCAGAATCTGTCGTCCGAGTTGCCCCCCGGCGCCGGTCACAAGAATGTTCGTCACAGTCGGAAAGTGTGGCACGCCGTCCGTGCTTGAGCGAGGCAGTGAGATTTCACAAGTAGCCTGGATCCGAACCAGGATCGTCGAACAAGCTCGTACAACGGAAGGAACCGCTCAGGTGCCAGGTCAGTCGGACGAGCCAGGGGCCTTCCCACGCCCCGGCCGCGACGAGTATCGCCGTCGCTCCGACGAGTCCCGTGCCCGCCGGGAGCCCCGGAGTGATTCTCGGGCCGGGTCCCGCAGGTCACGAGCCGACCGGAGCAGGAGCGAGATTCCTCGTCGTCGCCGTGAGGACGAACCGCGCCGGACCGGCCGGCCCGCGACGGAGCGTACGGACCGCCGTCGACCCGGCCCGGCACATCGGGACCCGTCGACCCCTGCCGCGCGATCCGCGAAGACGATGCGAGCACCACAGATCTTCGTCGCGGCACTGGCCGTGATGGTGTTGGTGGTCACCGGTTTCGCGTGGCGAAGCATCGACGGCCTTCGTTCCAACATCGCGACGGCAGGCGCGCTCGGCCTCGGCGGCGGAGCCGACGGCGCCGTGGACATCCTGATGGTGGGCACCGACAGTCGCACCGATGCGCACGGAAACGCACTGTCGCAGGCGGAACTCGATTCACTGCGCGCGGGCGAGGAGGTGGCGTCGAACACCGACACCATCGTGTTGATCCGCGTTCCCAACGACGGGTCGTCGGCGACGGCGATCTCGATTCCCCGCGACTCCTATGTTCAGGTGCCCGGCATCGGGATGTCGAAGATCAACGCCGCGTACGGCGCCACCAAGGAGAACAAGCGCCTCGAACTCGTCGAGAGCGGCGTGTCCGACGCCGACGCCGAGTCCCAGTCCACCGAGGCGGGCCGCGAGGCGCTCATCACGTCGGTGGCCGATCTGACAGGCATCACCGTCGACCACTACGCCGAGGTCGGTCTGCTCGGTTTCGTTCTCCTCACCGACGCGGTCGGCGGGGTCGGTGTGTGCCTCAACGCTCCGGTCGACGAGCCCCTGTCCGGTGCGAATCTCCCTGCCGGCGAGCAGACCTTGTCCGGTGCCGACGCACTCAGCTTCGTGCGGCAGCGCCACGATCTGCCGCGCGGTGATCTGGATCGCATCGTGCGGCAGCAAGTGTTCATGGCGTCGCTCGTGCGCAGTGTGCTGAGTGCACAGACACTGAGCAATCCCGGCAAACTGAACCAGTTGAGCGCGGCGGTACAACGGTCGGTGGTGCTCGACTCCGATTGGGACATACTGCAATTCGCCACTCGCCTGCAGGATCTCGCAGGCGGCCAGGTGAAGTTCGAGACGATTCCCGCGGTCGACATCAACGGGGTGACCGATTACGGCGAGTCCATCGTCGAGGTGGATCCCGCCGCAGTGAAGAGGTACGTCGAGGGCCTTCTGGACGGCTCGTCGGAGGACGAGAGCGATGCCCCGACAACCGATGCGCCGCAGGTCGATCCGTCCTCGGTGACGGTCGATGTCGCGAACGACAGCGGCATCGACGGACTGGCCGGCGGGGTTGCCTCCACGTTGAGCGAGCTCGGGTACGTCGGCGGCACCGTCGGCAACTACGAGGGAACGACGGTGTCCACCACCACGGTTCAGGCCGCCGATCCCGAGAGCGACGAAGCGAGAGCCGTCGCTGCCGCGCTCGGCGGTGTCAGCGTGGCAGGCGACGATTCGTTGGCGAGTGGCACCGTGCGCGTGGTCCTCGCGTCCGACTACTCCGGACCGGGTACGGCAGGCGCCCCTGCCGCGACGAGCGCATCCGCTGCCTCCGAAACTGCGGGCAGCTCGGCAGGCGAGTCGCCCGCTCCCCCCATCGACGCCGGTTCCACCGGCCCCGCGTGCGTCAACTGAGGCGGTAGTGTTCCCTGCGTGGCTTCGACTCTGACGCAGGAACTTCTGGACCCCATCCTGACAACCGACCCAGCCGGCCCGCGCGTGACGTATTACGACGACGCCACCGGCGAGCGGGTCGAGGTCTCCGGTGTGACGCTGGCCAACTGGGCTGCGAAGACTGCGAACTTTCTCCGCGACGAGCTGGGTGTGGAACCGGGGACACGAGTGTCGGTACTGCTTCCCGCTCATTGGCAGACGGCGGCAGTGCTCCTCGGGGCGTGGTGGGCAGGCGCGGACGTCACCCTGAGCGCGGACCCCGACGTGGAGGTCGCACTGGTACACGGCGGACGCATCGACGATGCAGGCGACGTGCCCGAGGTCGTGGCACTGTCGCTCGACGCCTTCGGTAGACCGGTCGCGGATCTACCGGTGGGTGTGACCGATTACGCGACGTCGGTCCGTGTGCACGGGGATCAGTTTCGGCCGTCGGGACAATCGGGCGCTCTGGACGGTCGTTCGGTCGACGAGGTGCTCGGCGCCGCACGTGCCCGCGCCGAGGCGCATTCGATCGCGGTGGGAGACCGCGTGCTGTCCTCGTTGCCGTGGACCACGGCCGACGAATTGATCGACGGGCTGCTCTCGGTGCTCGCCGCCGGCGCATCCCTGGTTCAGGTGAGCTCGCCCGACGACTCGAAGACCGAACGCCGCGTCGCGACGGAGAAGGTCACCAAGACCCTCTAGCTGGCTTTCCTTTTGACTCCGGTCGTCAGGTGCGATAGCCGCCGTCGGCCAGGCCTGCCTCGATCTCGTATCTGTTCTTCGCGCCCGGTCGACGGATCTCTTCGACGAGATAACGCGCCGCGAAGGCGATGCCGTATCGCGCCCACTGATCGGCGTGGACGGCCTCGTGACGCAATACCCGACGAGACACGTTGGAGTTCGTCGGGTAGACACCGCCGATCGTCGTCCCGCCGCGCCCGAAGCCGTACCGCATCCCGGACGCGACGAACAGTGCACTCGGTTCGTCGAACTCGACTCTCGCTCGCCACAGGCCCGCGTACGCAAGCGCCAGCCAGGTCACGACGACGACCTGGCGCCGACCGCGTGAGGCTCGGCGTACGCGCGCCCGGAGCGAGAGCCGCACTATCCCAGCAGCTTGGCGCGCAGTGCGGCGTCCTTGTCCTCGACCATCCGCTCGAGCCCGGCCTGGAACGAGGCCATCCGCTCACGGAGAGCAGCGTCGGATGCGCCGAGGATGCGTACGGCGAGCAGGCCTGCGTTACGCGCGCCGCCGATGGACACCGTCGCCACCGGAACACCTGCAGGCATCTGCACGATGGACAGCAACGAGTCCATTCCGTCGAGATACTTCAGCGGCACCGGAACGCCCACGACCGGCAACGGCGTCGCCGACGCCACCATGCCGGGAAGGTGAGCAGCTCCCCCGGCTCCCGCGATGATGACCTTCAGTCCGCGTTCGGCGGCAGTGTTCGCGTAGTCGATCATGCGTTGCGGAGTGCGATGCGCGGAGATGACGCCGACCTCGAAGCGGACACCGAATTCTGCGAGGGCTTCCGCCGCGGCTTCCATCGTCGGCCAGTCCGAGTCGCTTCCCATGATCAGGCCGACCTGAGGGCCCGTCGAGTTGTCGCTCATGCGTGCGGATCCCATCCGTCGGTCCATTCCGCGTGCGACATCCAATGTGCGGCACGCTCTGCTTTTTCTCTGATCGCGGCCACGTAGGCTGCGTCGTCGGCGCGTCCGCCCGCCGCGCCGAGGACGTTGACGTGGCCGATCTTGCGATCCTTGCGTTCGCCTTTGCCGTACAGGTGCACCTTGGCGTCGGGCATCCGAGCGAAGAGGTGGTGCAGCCGCTCGTCCATGCTCATCGTGGGCGCCTCGGGTGCGCCGAGGATGTTCGCCATCACCGTCACCGGCGCCACGGGGGACGTGTCGCCGAGCGGATAGTCGAGAACGGCTCGCAGATGCTGCTCGAACTGCGAGGTCCGGCAGCCGTCCATGGTCCAGTGCCCGGAGTTGTGCGGACGCATCGCGAGCTCGTTGACGAGGATCCGTCCGTCCGTCGTCTCGAAGAGTTCCACCGCCATGGATCCGACGACGCCCAACTCTGCGGCCAGGCCGAGAGCCATGCGCTCGGCGTCGATGGCCGTGTCCTCGTCGAGACCTGGCGCGGGCGCGATCACCACGGCGCACTGTCCGTGTCGCTGAACCGTCTCGACGACGGGCCACGACGCACCCTGGCCGAACGGCGAGCGCCCGACCATCGCGGACAGCTCGCGGCGCAGATCGACCTTGGTCTCGACCATCAGGGGCACACCGAGATCGAGCTGTCGACCGACGATCTCCTCGGCTTCCTCGGCGTCGGCGGGCATCCACACGCCTCGACCGTCGTATCCACCCCGAATTGCCTTGACCACGACCGGCCAGCCGTGTTCTTCGCCGAACTCGATGACGTCGCCGGCCCAGGTCACTTCCGCGAACTCGGGGCTCGGGATACCGAGATCAGCGAGCTTACGGCGCATCTTCAGCTTGTCCTGCGCGTAGATCAACGCCGACGGCGGTGGCTGCACGTTCACCCCCTCGGCGACGAGAGTCTCCAAGTGCTCGGTGGGCACGTGCTCGTGATCGAACGTCACCGCGTTCGAACCCGTTGCAGCGGCCCTCAGCGCGTCGAGGTCGTCGTGGTGTCCGAGCACCACGTCCGCACTGACCTGAGCAGCGGGCTCGTCGGCACCGGCGGACAGCACTCGAAGCGTCTGTCCGAGCGCAACGGCTGCCTGGTGGGTCATCCTCGCGAGCTGGCCGCCACCGATCATCGCCACGACAGGCATTCCGTTGGTGGACGGACGCGGAGTACTGGGACGCGGGTTCGCCGCGTCGGAGGGGAAATGTGGACCGGTCACGGCTTCCTATCGTGTCATGTGAGGAGGATTCGACCGTCGTTGGCCTGAGAGAAGTCTGATGATCTGCGCGCCGGTTCGTGAAATCGAGGTGTCGTTTCGTAGACTTCTCCGTTGTGCCCTCGATCGACAGTGTGATTCACCGCCTCCCCGGTCCAATTCGGGAGCTGGCGATTCGTCACAGCGAACTGATCAAATTTGCAATCGTCGGCGGCACGACGATGGTGTTCGACCTCGCCATCTTCTACTCGCTCAGCCTCACGGTGCTCGAACCCAAGCCGGTGGTCGCCAAGGTCATCTCCGGTGTGATGGCGACGATCTTGAGCTACATCCTCAACCGTGAGTGGGCGTTCAAGAACCGAGGCGGGCGCGAACGGCACCATGAGGCGCTCCTGTTCTTCACGATCAGTGGCATCGGCGTGATTCTTGCCGCGGCGCCTCTGTTCATCGCGAACAACCTGTTCGACATCCGTGAAGGCCACACGAGCCTCACCATGCTGGTGATCGTCGACTTCGTGCTGAACTACATCATCGGCAACCTGATGCAGATGGCGTTCCGATTCTGGGCGCTGCGCAAGTTCGCCTTCCCGGAAGAGAACGCGCGCGGAGCAGCCGCTGGATCCACCGATTACGACCCCACCGAGGAAGAAGCCGCCGAGGAACAACTCGGCCACAGCTGACGTCCCGCTGGCTACCGGGGCTCTCGAGTGCGGGGCGCTCCCATGCTTTGATCCCGCGAGGCCGGCAGGAACACCGAGAACATCGCGGGGCGTCGACGCTGCAGTTCCAGTCGACCACCGTCGGCCTCCACCAATGCCCGAGCGAGCGCGAGCCCGACGCCGGTGGATCCCGCACCGGAGAATCCTCGGTCGAAGATGTGCGGCGCCATGTCGTTGCTGACGCCGTCCCCCTCGTCGGACACCTCCACACAGGCGAGAGCTTCCCGTCGCCGCTCGGCGGTGTCCACCGCGGGGACGAGGCGAACAGCCACCGTGCACGTACCGCCGCCGTGCGACAGGGCGTTGTCGACCAGCACGGACACCGCTTCTCGCAGCCGCGATCCGGTCACCGACGCCGTCACCCCCGCGTCGCCTCGCAGAACCAGCTCGCGTCCGGCGTCGTCGAAATTGCGCTGCCATTCGGCGACGAGACCCGTCAGCTCGGCGATCACGGGAACTTCTTCGGCTCCGGCCGAACCGTCACTACGCGACGACCGGACCAATTCGTCGATCGCCAGTGTCAGTCGGTCCACCTGAGCCATCGCCTCGTCCGCCTCTTGCACGACGTCCGGGTCCGGGTGGACCGACAATTCGTCGAGGCGCAGGCGGACGGCGGTGAGCCTGCTTCGCAGCTGATGCGACACGTCGGCCACGAGGGAGTGTTCACGCTGCAGGCGTCCGGAGATCTCCACCGTCGCGGAGTCGAGCACCTCGGACACCCGGTCGAGTTCGGCGATTCCGTGACGGGTGGGATCCGGTCTGAAATCGCCCTCCGCGAGTCGCGCGGCTCGCCGCGCCACGTCCTGCAGTGGGTCGGCGAGCCGTTTCGCGGTGAGGACCGCGATGGCCGTGCCCGCGAGGATCGAGGCCAGCACCACCAGCCCGACGGCTCCTACCGCCTGCCGCTGCAGTGTTCGCATGTCGTCGGACGGCACCTCGAGCCGTAGTGAGCCCGACGTCCCCATCGACAAGGACTCGACCAGCGGACGTGAGACGAAGGGTTCGCCGATGTCGACCCGCGACGCGGCATCCTGCGGGGTCGGGAACACCACGACGAGGCGCCCGGACTGCGGAATGGCCAGCCGCAGCGACCCGATGTCGAGGTCGCCGATCACCATTCCCGCTTCACCCTCCTGGGAGAGGATCTCCGACGCCATTCGATCGAGCCGACGCTGCAGGTCGTCGCGAGTGAAGTCCTCGACCCACAACCACGCGGTGTACATCAGCGGAAGGCCGAGCAGGAGCGCCGTGAGAATGACCACGGCCAGAATGGATTGGAGTATGCGACGACGCATGGTGTCGGCTGCTCGGCTTCGTTACGACTAGTCGCTGTTGATCCGGAACCCGACTCCGCGCACCGTCGCGATGCGACGCTCGGCGACCGAACCCTCGTCACCGATCTTGCGGCGCAGCCACGACATGTGCATGTCGAGTGTCTTCGAACCGCGCAGTTCGGCGTCACCCCACACCTCACGCAGAATGGTTTCGCGGGGAACGACCTGGCCTGCATGCTCGAGGAGCACCTTCAGCAGCTCGTATTCCTTGTTGGCGAGCGAGATCTCGTTGCCACCGACGAGCACGCGCCGAGCAGCAGGCTCGAGCCTGATGTCGCCTACCTCGATCGGTCCGTCCTCGCCGGTTCCTCGTCGGCGAAGCAGCGCACGTACCCGCGCCATGAGCTCCGCCAACCGGAACGGCTTGCCGACGTAGTCGTCGGCGCCCGCGTCGAGCCCGACGACGAAATCCACCTCGTCGGTGCGTGCGGTGAGCATCAGCACCGCCAGATCCGAGCTGTTGGCCCGTACCTGCCGGCAGACCTCGAGACCGTCCATCCCGGGAAGGCCGAGGTCCAGAATCAGGAGGTCGTAGTTGCCGTCGAGAGCACGCTGCAGTGCAGCGGGGCCTGTCTGTTCGACCGTCACCGTGTACCCCTCGCGGCCGAGGGCGCGGGACAGTGGCGCGGCAATAGCTTCGTCGTCTTCGGCAAGGAGCACATCGGTCACTCGGTGAGCGTACGGCCGGAAACTGTGAGAATGATGTATTTACCCGCGCACACCCGCGCTCTACGGAACCGCTACCGTCGCGCGGGCACCGTCATCGACGCCGACCGGCCCGCCAACCAGGCCTGGCACCGTCCGGTGACGGCCCGTCCACCTCGTGGCCGAGCTCGTCTCCGTCGATGTCGCCGGAACTGCGGTATTCCCCCGGCCGATACTCCCCGGACCGCCGAAATTCCCCGGACCGCCGAAATTCCAGGGAGTCGAACACCTGTTGGTAGAGCAGCGAGTGCACCCGCTGCACCCGTGGGATGTCGTCGAACTCGAGCGGATCGTCGGACGCCGACGCGATGATGAGCGTGCCCGTGCCGAGCATCCGGTCGACCAGTCCGTGCCGGAACTGGACGTTGCTGATGCGGCTCATCGGGATGTCGATCCCCGAGTGCGTGATGACACCCTGTCGGATGAGCACGCGGCGGTCGGTGACGATGAAGTGCGTGCATTTCCAGCTGATCAACGGTGCGATGCAGCGCCACGCGACCAGGGCTGCCCACACCACGGCGACGACGATGACCGCGGTCGTCGACGCAGTGCCGTCCAATCGAGCGGAGGCGACTCCGATCCCGAATCCGGCCAGGGCGGTGACGACGATGCAAGTCGCCGCCGGAAGGACGAGCATCTTCCAGTGAGGGTGGTGATGCAGTAGCAGCTCTTCTTCGTCTGCCAACGCATCCTGCGGATAGCCCATGCGGATCGCTCTCCTTCTCCGGTTCCGCCGTGATCCTGCCACGACCGCGCTGCCGAACGGTGGCCGATCGGAAGCCGTTCGAGAGGTCAGTCGGTGTCGACAGCTCGTAGGTGGGTGACGTCGCCGGCAGCGACCGCGACGGTTCCGGTGTCGGCGTCGTCGGTGCGGACGACGATCCGGCCCTGATCGTCGACGTCGGTCGCCTCGCCGATCATCGTGCGGTCTCCCGGCAGCTCGACGCGCACCCGGCGGCCGATGGTGTCGCACCGCTCGCGGTAGCGGTGGGCCAGGTGTTCGGTGTTCCAGTTGGAGTTACGCCAGGAGTCGATCTCCGCGCCTATCGCTCGGAGTATCGACCGCAGCAGTGTGCTGCGGTCGACGACGGCGGCGTTCTCGAGCGCAAGCGACGTTGCCGTCGGGACCGGCAGTTCGCTTTCCGTCATGGTGACATTGAGGCCGATTCCGACGACGACGGAGGGGTTGGGGCCGTGCTCGGCCACCTCGGCGAGGATGCCCGCGACCTTGCGGCCCTCGATGAGTACGTCGTTCGGCCACTTCAGTGCCGCGTCCACGGCCGCGACCGTGCGGAGCGAATCGACCACGGCCACACCGGCGAGCAGCGGAAGCCATCCGAGAACTGCCGGATCGATGCCTGGAAACTTGACGAGAACCGAGAACAGAAGTTGTGATCTCGGTGGACCCACGAACGGCCGCGAGTGTCGTCCGCGTCCGCTGTCCTGTTGTTCGGCGACGAGGGCAGTCCGGTCGGCGAGGCCGTGCACATTGGCAATGAGGTCGGCGTTGGTCGAACCGGTCTGCTCGACCACATCGAGCCTGGACCAGGAGGCTTGTGGCCCGTCGACGAGTGCCCGTCGGAGAGCGGCGGTGTCGAGCGGGGGGCGATCGAGGTTGGTCCACATGACTCAAGAGCATATGGGCTCGTCGGTCCGACGGCCGGTGACGTCGGCTCGGGCTACCAACCGGTACGTGGCCCTCGGTAGGGCTCCGGTCACACCCGTGGTTAAAGTGTTTCCTCATGACCAGTGTTCAGGATTCGACTGCGCAGGGTACGGACGCCAAGCCCGATATTCATACAACGGCAGGCAAGCTCGCCGACCTCCGTAGCCGCCGCGAGGCAGCGATGGCACCGTCAGGCGCCGCCGCAATCGAGAAGGTGCACGCCAAAGGCAAGCTCACCGCCCGCGAACGCATCACCGCACTGCTCGACGAGGGCTCCTTCGTGGAGATGGACGCCCTCGCCCGCCACCGCTCCCAGAACTTCGGCCTCGCCGACAACCGCCCCTACGGCGACGGCGTCGTCACCGGCTACGGCACCATCGACGGACGCGAAGTCTGCATCTTCTCCCAGGACGCCACCGTCTTCGGCGGCTCCCTCGGTGAAATCTACGGCGAGAAAATCGTCAAAGTCATGGACCTCGCCCTCAAAACCGGACGCCCCCTCATCGGCATCAACGAAGGCGCAGGCGCCCGCATCCAAGAAGGCGTCGTCTCCCTCGGCCTCTACGGCGAAATCTTCCACCGCAACGTCCAAGCCTCCGGCGTCATCCCCCAGATCTCCCTGATCATGGGACCCGCCGCAGGCGGACACGTCTACTCCCCCGCCCTGACCGACTTCGTCGTCATGGTCGACGGCACCTCCCAGATGTTCGTCACCGGACCCGACGTCATCAAAACCGTCACCGGCGAAAACGTCACCATGGAAGAACTCGGCGGCGCCCACACCCACATGGAAAAATCCGGCGTCGCCCACTACGTCGCCTCCGGCGAACAAGACGCCCTCGACTACGTCCGGGACCTCCTCGGCTACCTGCCGTCCAACAACCGCGCCGAAGCACCACGCGCGATCCCCAGCGATCCGATCGACGGCGCCATCGAAGACAACCTCACCGACGAGGACCTCGAACTCGACACCCTCATTCCCGACTCACCGAACACCCCCTACGACATGCACGAGGTCATCCGCCGCATTCTCGACGACGACGAGTTCCTCGAAGTCCAGGAAGGCCGCGCCCGCAACATCATCATCGGCTACGGACGCATCGACGGCCGCTCGGTGGGCATCGTCGCCAACCAACCCACCCAGTTCGCCGGCACCCTCGACATCGACGCCTCCGAAAAAGCCGCACGATTCGTCCGCACCTGCGATGCGTTCAACGTCCCCATCATCACCCTCGTCGACGTCCCCGGCTTCCTGCCCGGTACCGGACAGGAGTTCAACGGAATCATCCGCCGCGGCGCGAAACTGCTCTACGCCTACGGTGAAGCGACGGTCGGGAAGATCACCGTCATCACCCGCAAAGCCTACGGCGGCGCCTACGACGTCATGGGCTCCAAGCACATGGGCGCCGACGTCAACCTCGCGTGGCCGACCGCGCAGATCGCCGTCATGGGCGCCTCCGGCGCCGTCGGGTTCGTCTATCGCAAGCAACTTCTCGAAGCCGCCAAGAACGGTGAAGACGTCGACGCACTGCGCTTGAAGCTGCAGCAGGAATACGAAGACACCCTCGTCAACCCGTACGTCGCCGCCGAGCGTGGTTACCTCGACGCCGTCATCCCCCCGAGCCACACCCGCGGACAGATCGTCTCCGCCCTGCGCCTGCTCGAACGCAAACAAGTCACCCTGCCTCCCAAGAAGCACGGCAACATCCCGCTCTGACACGTCTTACGAAGACCACCGGAAGTGAGCTTGCACAGATGAGTGCACCCGCACGTGAAACAGATCTGACCGTCGCCGACGAGCTGATCGAGTCCGCAGAACTGGGCGCCGACACCGCCGCATCGGCGTCGGCGATCCGTATCGTCAAGGGTGATCCCTCCGACGAGGAGATCGCCGCACTGGTTGCGGTTCTGACAGCCGCGCAGAGCTCGGGGTCGGCACCCGCGGACACGCGTCCTGCAGAGTTGTGGGGATCTCCCGTCACCATGCACCGCACGCACGCGCCGTTCTCGCCGTACTCGTTCGCTGCGTCGCGCCGCTACTGAGGCGCGTACCTCGGGACGTGGACACACCATGACGACCTTCGTTCTCGCTTCGGCGTCCCCAGCTCGGCTGGGGGTTCTCCGCGCGGCGGGCGTCGACCCCATCGTTCGGGTGTCCGGCGTCGACGAGGATGCGTTGACGGCATCACTCGGTGAATCGGCGTCGCCCGAGGATGTCGTCGTGGCGCTGGCACGCGCCAAGGCCGAGGCGGTCGTGAACAGCCTGAGCGGTAAGGGAACCGATGCCCCCTCGATCGACGCCGTGGTTGTCGGCTGCGATTCGATGCTGTCGATCGGCGGGGAGCTGCAGGGCAAACCCCACACCGTGGATGTCGCCCGTCGACGGTGGCAGGCCATGGCCGGGACGTCGGGTGAGCTCCTCACCGGCCACTCGGTCGTTCGCGTCCATCACGGCAAGGCGACGGCAGTGGTCGGTGCGTGCCATTCGACGACTGTTCACTTCGCGACGCCCTCGGAGGCCGACCTGGAGGCGTATCTCGCGTCCGGGGAACCGCTGGAGGTCGCGGGGTCCTTCACGCTGGACGGTCTCGGTGGGTGGTTCGTCGACCGCATCGAGGGTGACCCGTCCAGCGTCATCGGCATCGGCTTGCCCCTCGTTCGGCGGTTGCTGAACGAGGTCGGCGTGACGATGTCCGATGTGTGGTCAGCCCGGCAGTAGTCCGGTGAGCTCGCGAGCCCACTCCTCGGCCAGAGCTTTCGGCTTGATGTTGGACGAGCTGTCGTGGCGAGCATGCTCGTGGACCTGCACAGCACCGAGTTCGACGAGCTTCTCCGCGATGATCTCGCCGCCACGGTTGAACGTGTCCTCGTAGATGCGGTCGCCGAGGCCGAACAGCGCGAACTTGAGCCCGGATAGATCCGGTGCGTCCTCGACGAGTGCGTCGTAGAAGGGCTCGGCTCCCGTGGGCAGCTCTCCGTCACCGTAGGTGGAGCAGATGATGACGTGGAAGGCATCGGTGTCGATCTCCGAGACCTCGTACTCGAGCATGTCGCGTACCTCGGCGTCGTGGTCCACCAGGATGTCGGCAATCTTGTCTGCCACTTCCTCGGCGGTACCGGTCTCCGAACCGAACAACACGACTACTGCCATGTTCACTTCCCCTTCGTCCGTAGCGCTGCACCGAAAAGGTGCGGAATCGGTGGATAAGCATAGCCTCACCAGAAAGTGGGCGTCAGCTGCCACCTGGTGTACTCGTCGGCGATCAAGTTTTTCAGATGTTCCCGGCTGGGGTAGAGGTCCGGGTCCAGGCCGGTCACACAGAGCGTCGCCGTCTCGCCACACGTGTTCCACCAGACACTCACGCCGCCCTTGGTACGCCGCAGCAACTCCGCCGTGGTGTTCTGCGTGATCGAGCGCATCGCGACCGACTCGGCCACAGATCCACCCACCGAACGCAGAGCGCTTCCGCGTGCACCCAGGTTGGAGCAGAGGCACAGCGGTGCGGTTGCCGACTTGGCGGCGCGCGCGACGACGGCGTCGGGCAACATCTGCATCAGCGGTTTCGTCAGCTCGAACGTGGTGGACCGGGTGGTGTCGGCGAGCGCTCGGAACGCCGCCTTGCTGTCCTGACGAATGGGCCGGAGATCGTCGAGGTAGCCCCTGCCTCCGTCCACGACGATCGATACACCCGACGTCGCGTTGGCACGGGTGTCGCCCGGAATGCGCGTGCTCACCGGAAGGGACACCTTGACTGCATCCGACTCGTCCACGCGGCCACCGGCCGTCAGAATGCCCAGCGCGACGGCCACCAAGAGGCTGTTGGCACTACCTCCGGCCCTCGACGCTGCGGCCACCCATTCGTCCGTCGGGCAATCCACGACGACAGTGCTGGGCGAGAACTCCCCCGCTGTCTGTGCCGCCACGGGTGACTTGTGCGCCGCAGCGTGCGTGACCGCCTTAGAAGCGGACGGGGTGCCTGCACCCGGAAGCACGCCACGCACCGTTCGGCCGAGCGCTCTGGCGGTACCGGACGCCGCGGCGCGGAGTTGCCCGGCAGCATCGCGAAGGTCGGAGGTGGGTGCGGTGTCGAATGCCGAGGCGAAGTCGTCGGGATCCGAGGGTCCTCGCAGCGCTGCTATGGCTGCAGACGTCAGCGCTCCACCGTCACCGACTACATGGGAGGCGACGAGAGACAGCGCGGACCCTCCGGTCTCGAGGTCCGTGTACGCGAGTTGCCACACCGGTCCGTTCGTGGGGTCGAGAGGGACCGCCGCGCGCTCTTCCATCCACTCGGCCAGCGCGTGCACGGCAATGGCTCGCGCACCACGGAGTAGGGGCAGGGTCGACGCGGCTCGCACCCATCTGTCCCGTGCACCCGGAACCGACACTCGGTGCACGGCTCGATCGATCGGCCCGCCTGCGAGGTTCCGCCACGTCGAGTCCAGCACCTCGGAGTCGATCGGACCCGTGAAGCGCCAGACGATCTGATTGACGACAGGAACGTCGAGGACGCACTCCATCCGGAGGAACAGGTCGTCGTCGTACGTCAATCTGGTCACCGGGAAAGGGTATCGGAGAACGCGTGGTTCGAAACACCCGCGTGGTTCGAAACACCATTGCGCCCGTGCGTGTTACGCGACGTTCCCCACCCGTGCGGTAGGTTTCAGTTCTGCGTGCGACGACGCGGCCGAGGAGGGCGGAAATGAAGTTCGTGATGCCGTTCACAGGCAGCCGTGGGGATGTCCAACCGGGCCTGGTCCTGGCGTCCGAGTTGTCCGCTCGTGGGCACGAAGTCACGTTCGGCGCACCTCCCAACCTCGTCGCGTTCGCCGAGGCAGCAACGGCAGGCCGTACGTCCGTGTCCGTGGTGCCGTTCGGTCCGGATACCCGAGCGCTTCTGGAATCGGATCTGGTGCGTACCCGAATCAAGTCGAAGAATCTTCGAACGCGGTGGGCCGCGTTGGCGGAACTGGCCAACTTCGGCTGGGACGACATGGCCGAGAGCGTGCTGTCGATGGGTGCGCACGCGGACATGGCGATCGCCGGCACCCTCGGCCAGGAGCTGGTCTTCAATTACGCTGAATCACAATCGATTCCGTTCGCAGCCTTGCATTACTGCCCCATCCGCTCGAATCGGTCGATGTCGGTCGTGCCGTCGCGTACGATGCCGGGTGTCGTCAACCGGGCGACGTGGCGGATCCTCGAGTCCATGCGGTGGAGCTCGATGAAGAAGCGGGAGAATGCTCAGCGCCGCGCCCTCGGACTGGAGAACGCGTCGCGCCCCCTCCCTGGACGTATCGCGTCGTACGGCGGGATCGAGATCCAGGCCTACGACTCCGCGTTCTTCCCCGGTCTTCGGCAGGAATGGACGGACAGGAGACCGTTCGTCGGGTTCCTCGAGCCGGACGGAGGCGAATCCTCGGGCAGCACCGGAGTTCTCGGTTCCGGTTCGATCCTGGGGTCACCGCTCCGATCCTGGATCGAATCCGGGACTGCGCCGGTGTACTTCGGATTCGGCAGCATGCCGGTCAAGGATCCGACGGGGTTGGTGAGCATGATCGAGGATGTCTGCGCGCGCGGCGGATATCGCGCGGTCGTGAGCTCGGGTTGGAGCACACTCGACGAACGTATCGATGCCGACAGCAGCGTTGCCGTCGTCGGCTCCGTCGACCACGGCGCCTTGTTCCCGTTGTGTCGCGCGGCAGTTCACCACGGCGGCGCGGGCACGACTGCGGCAAGCGTCCGGGCGGGATTACCCACCATGGTGTGCTGGTTCAGCGCGGATCAACCGTTCTGGGGTGCCGCTCTCGAGAGAACCGGCGCTGGATGCTCGGCGAAGTTCGTCGAACTCGACCGGGACATTCTCGCCGCAGGCATCGAGACGTTGATGCGCCCCGACACCGCGTCACGTGCACGACAGTTGGCTGCTGCCATGACATCTCCGGCCGACACCCGTCGCGCCGCCGTGCGCTTGATCGAAGGCGCGGTTCACCAGAATTCGTGACCGATCCCCCACCGGTCGAGAACCTCCGACACCACTGCCCGAACGTCCTCGTCGCTTGCCATCCGGTCCGGATCCATCCCGTGCATACTGATCGTGACCGCAGCGTCGGTCTCGGTCGCCCACGCCGTGGAGCCACCGCCGAGCTGTCGCGCGAAATCCGCGTCCGCTCCCGAGAACGTGGCTCTGGCAGCCACTCTCGTGGCGCGAACTCCGCCGATGGAGACGAAGTCCTCGGATAGCCGACCGAGGTTGGAACACAGCCCCTCGGCGCCGTCCGCGGGGACGGGCAGCCGTCTCGCCACCGCATCGGGCAACATCTGGACGAGGTTCAACGGGACCGCCTGGATGGACGCGCCCGAAGCCTGTCGCGCCGAGAATTCCTGGAATGCGGTTTTGCTCGCTTTTCGTATACGAGTGAGATCACGGTCGGCAGGATCCGGTACGGGCACTCGCACAGCGATGATCTTCGTGGAGTTCGACTCGATGTCCGTCGAGCCCCGATCGTTGTAGGGAAGCGACCACCGCAGTTCTTCTCCCGGGCGTGCGCGGCCCAGCGCAGCGGACACCGACGTCATGACGGCGATGAACAGAGTGTTGGACGTACCACCCCACTCTGCGGCCGCCGACGCCCACTCGGATGCCGAGCAGCTGACCACGACATAGGGCGGACTCCACGGCTCCGACGTCTCGGGAACGTCGGTTCGACTCGGTCCGTCGGGCGCGATCGAGGCTTCCGACGGTGACGGTGCAACGTCTGCCGCCGGTCGGACGACGGAGGTGACAGCCTGCGCGGATTTCCCCGCGAGCCACGTCGCGATCGGCCGGAGCTGGCCCACGGTGTCCGCGATGTCGGACGCGACCGAATCGACCAGCGACGGCTTCTCGCCCAGACGAGCGGAGTCTCCCACCGACACACCGGTGGATGCGCGCTCGACGGCGGCGACCATCGCCGCGCCGTCGGCAACCATGTGCGAGCAGACCAGTGACACGACCGTGCCGCCGTCTGCGACCGGAGCTGCGGACAGCAGCCATCCGGTTCCCGCTTCCGGGTCGATGTCGGCGGAGATTCGCTGTTCCGCCCAGCAGCGAACCGCATCCGTCGGGACCGAGTCGGTGGAGTAGTCCAGCGGTAGCGACGCGTTCGAGGTGACCCATCGGTGCCTGGCCGTCGGAACGATCGGCGGTAGTACCCGCCGTGAGAGCAGCCCCGCGGACAGGTTCGCGTGCAGTTTTGCGAGCTCGGCGACTGCTACGGGGCCGTCGAACCGCCACACGAACTGATTGAACACAGGATTACCGATTCCATGGTGCATTCGGAGGAATAGGTGATCCGCAAATCCAATTCGGGTCATCTGCGAAAATCTACTACAAAGCCATTGGCCGAGCAGGTTCGACGACGATCGAATAGCACCGAAAACAGCGTCGAGAATTGGAATTCACGAATTCGAAACAGAACTTCGTACGGATTGGTTCGTTTCGAATATGTGGTGCAGGCCATAACAATACCGACCCGAAAGTCTTGAAATCGCGAGGCCGACGTCTCCGCATCACGCGACGGCAGTCGATGCCCACGCCGACGCGGTCGGTCGAACTGCATTGCCGAACAACGGGTTACGAACGACCATCAGAATGCACCCGGGCGAGACGCTCTCGGACCACAGAAACCGACACCGTCGTCAACTCGAGACCAGGTGATGAACAACACTTTTTTGCGTAGCGAATTACCGGACGATTCGCCTTAGTGTCGTCAGCGAAACCAATACCGAATGCACAATCCGCGAGAACCACGGAATGCGCGTTACAAACGGCAAGCACGGTGTCACGTCATGCGCGTGCGCTGTGACTGTCGAGTCCGGCTTCACGAATCGTCACCCATGTTGCCAGTAGCTGCTGGCCGAGCTCGGAATTGGATGCTTTCGATGGAATACACCGAATTGGCGGACTACCCGCTGCCCGCAGGCAAGCTGACCGAGTGGGTCCCCGCCGTCGCCTCCGAGGCGTGGCGCGAGGATCCGCGGGGGATCTCCTTCACTCACGAGGACCACTGCAGCCGAGGCAACGACGGTTCGTGGATCGGTACCGTCTTCGAGATCCATCGTCGTTACGACGTCGAAGTCATGCGCCGGACCATCGGTGCCTACATCGCACGGCACGAGGCGTTCCGCACACGCGTCGAGCGCGACGACCGAACCGGTGCCTGGAGGCGCTACACGGTCGACGCGGACGCCGTCACGGTCGACGACCGGGCCGAGTCCTCGTCGTGGAGCGAGTCGCAGGTCTTCGAACATCTCGAATCCTGGTTCGCCGACGTCGTCTCACCGACGACGTGGCCGCACTTCGTTCTGGCGACCGTCGTCCCCGAGCCGCACGTGGCCGCATCCGTCCCGCAGCAGGACAAGTTCCTCGTCGCGTTCGCTGCCGACCACTCGGTGATGGACGCGTACAGCCAGATCTACGCGATCAACGAGTTCGACCGCCTGTACGCACATGTTCTGGACGGTGCCGAGCACGGACTCCCCGAGGTGGGCAGTTACGTGGACTTCTCCGCAGCCGAACGTGCGTTGGGTGAATCGCTGACCGCCGACCACGACGCGGTACTGGCCTGGGACCGCTTCCTGGCTGCCGAGGACGGCCGGTTCCCGGCGTTTCCGCTCCCGTTGCGCGCGGAGAACTCGTCGGCGCCGACCGATCTCGCCACTCGTCAGAGCAGCGTGTCCTCCTGGTTGTTGACCACCGAGCAGGTCGAGGCGTTCAACGCCAAGTGCCGAGCCGCCGGCCAGAACATGCAGGCGGGAATCCTGGCGGCACTCGCTCTCGTCAACTCGCGATTGACGGGCAACGGCACGTTTCGGACGATCATGCCCATGCACACTCGCTACGCGGAGAAGTGGGCTGCGAGCGTCGGCTGGTACGTCGGGATTCTGCCGATGGAAATCCGGCTGGACGATGCAACGACCTTCGCCGAGGCAATCGATCGGGCCAACATCGGGGCAACCGAGTACAAGAGGCTCGCCGCAATGCCGTACTCGAAGATCGCATCCCTGATGTCCTCCACCGAGATTCCTCGCTTCGTCGTCTCGTACATCGACCTGAGGTTCCTTCCGGACGGCGAGGAATGGCAGGAACGGAAGGGCCGCGCACTGCGCAGCGAGTGCCACGCGGAGGACGAGGTCTACTTCTGGATCAACCGCACCCTGCAAGGCCTGAACATCTCGGCTCGATTTCCCAGCTCGGACGTGTCGACGACCAACGTGCACAGGTTCATCACCGAGTTCGTCTCCGTGGTGACCGCTGTGATCGAGGAACCGACGGAAACCCTCGATTCTGCAGTCGCCGCCGTCGGAGCAGGGCGAGAATAGATCCGGGAGGAGCATCGATGATCATCACCGCGCTGAGCAACTGGACACCTCGACCGGGCACGCTCGTGGAGTGGCACCCCAGTCGGGCGGCGTCGGACGCTGCGCTGGCAGCCCCGGTGCACTCGGCCCCGCCGTCGTTTCTGCAGGAAGACCATCTGGTCGCGGCTGCAGCAGCGTCCGCTCGCGGTGACGTTCACCACGCCTACACCGGTGTCGCGACCGAGATCGACGGGGCACTCGATCGGGATGCCCTCTCCCGGGCGATCGCTGCGTACGTGCTCCGGCACGAGGGATTGCGGTGCTGGTTCGAGGTGAACGGTACGCACGTCGTGCGACACCTCGCCTCGAACGCGGTCGCCGAGTTCGAACCGAGCGATGCAGGCAGCTTCGACACCGACGAGCAGTTCCAGAGTTACGTCCGTGCCCATTTCTCCGCCGAAGCCACGGCGTTCGAGTGGCCGGGATTCGTCGTCGGTGCCGTCGATCGCTCCGACGGTTTCACGCTCTACTACGGTGCGGATCACGCGTTCACCGACGGTGGTTCACAGGCGCTCGTCATCAGCGAACTCGCCGATCTGTACGCCCTGGAGATCGGCGAGGACGCTCCCGTACCTGCGGCAGCGGGCAGCCACCTCGAGTACGCGACTGCAGAGCGTGCGCTCGCGGCGACGTACGGCCCCGACGCCCCCGAGATCGCGGCGTGGAGAAGCATCTTTCGAAACAACGACGGGAAGATGCCGCGGTTCCCTCTTACCCTCGGCCTCGAGGAAGGCGAACGCGGACCGGTGCGGATCGTCGAACGCCATCTGCTCGACGCCGACGCCACCGCTGCGCTCGACCGGGCGTGCAAGGCTGCGGGTGCCCGCATCAGCAGCGGCGTGTTCGCAGCCGTCGGCATTGCCGATTTCGAACTGGCCGGCCGCACCGACTACTTCGGTATCACGGTGCTCAGCACCCGACACGTCGGTGACTACGCGCAATCGCAGGGCTGGTTCGTGAACTTCGCGCCGGTCGCGTTCACCGTCGGGGACGCCGACGCCTTCTCCGAGGTCGCCGTCAGGGCTCACGCCGGATTCGAGGCTTCGAAGAAGATCGCAGCGGTACCCGTTCATGCCGTCCTCGGCGCGCTTGCTGCCGACGGAACATTGGGCAGCGAATTGGCCGTGAGTCCGAACATGCTGTCCTACATCGATTTTCGATGGTTCCCCGGTGTCGGCCGTCCTGCTGATACTCGGGGTGAGCATTTCACCGGCGAAGGCAGGACGTCCAACGCGTCGATGTGGATCAACCGCGACGCAGACCACCTCTACTTGTGCGCGCAGGTACCCGACAATCCGGTTGCCGCCGAGTCGGTCGAGCGCTATCACTCGCACCTGCAGAGCATCCTGGAATCGGTTGCCCGTGACGGCGACTACGCGATACGGGTGGCCGAAGTCGTCGGTGGTTGACCGGTGCGAGTGACCTCGATAGCCGACTTCCACACCGCACCGGGGCAGTACCTGGAGTGGCCGGTCGTGATGCGCGCAGGTACTGCGTCGTCCGTTCCGCCGTCGTTCAATCAGAGCTTCCATCTGTCGTCCGCACTCGAGCCTGCGGTCGGCAGTGGCACTGACACGGCATCGGTATGGATCGCGGTCGCCTTCGACGTCGACGGACCGATCGACATCGATGCTCTCACTTCTGCTTTCGGTACGTTCGTGCGCCGCCACCCGGCTCTGCGGACCTCGTTCGCCGCGCGAGACGGCGTCGTCGCTCGGCGCGTGTACGAGCCGGACGAGGTCGACGTCATGACACCGACGTCGGTGATCGTCGACGGATCCGCAGCGCTCACCGCGCACATTCGCGCGCGGTTCGACGTCCTCTGCCACCCCGCCCGCATTCCGTCGTATTCGCTCGCGGCGGTGAGCCGTACGAGCCGTTCGACCGTGGTGTGCGGTTTCGATCATGCTCACGTCGATGCGGTCTCGATGACGGTCGCGGCCGAGGAGATCTCGCATCTCTACGCGGCACACCACGTGCAGGACGCGGCGGCCCTTCCCGAGGTCGGGAGTTTCGTCGACTTCTGCGCTACCGAGATCGCCGCTCCCGTGGTCGATCTCACGGACCCTCGCCTGCAGGCGTGGGCGAATTTCTTCGCGAGCTGCGGGAACCGGACACCCGAATTTCCTTTCGACCTCGGCGTGCCGTCCGGTACTCGCGCACCTCAGGCCACGACCGTGCACCGCCTTGCCGACGCCGCCGAGGCCGCCGCGTTCGAACAGGCCTGTCGAGATCTGGGCGGCGGTAGTTTCGCCGCGGTCGCCGCAGCGATGGCGCAGGCGTCGGCGGACATCGGTGGCCCGAGCACTCTCCCGCTGCTCTTTCCACTGCACACCCGTCGCGAAGCCCGGTACGAGCAGGCGATCGGATGGTTCACCACCAACGCTCCGATGAACGTCGAGGTGTTCGAGACGTTCGCGGGCACACTCGCCTCGGCACAGTCGTCCTTTCGGGACGCACTCGCGCTCGGGACCGTGCCGATACCGCGCGTCCTCGAAGCCGTGGGCGACACCCTCACGCGCGGGCGCGGCGACGTCTTCATGATCTCCTACGTCGACTACCGGCGCCTGCCCGGAGCCGACGCCACCGGCCGCAACGCGCACCACATCAGCAACGTCACCACTGCCGACGACGCTCAGTTCTGGGTGTCGCGGACCCAGGACGGGCTTGCGCTCCGTTCACGTTTTCCGGACACGACGCAGGCGCACATGGTGATCGAGCGTTTCGTCCGAGCACTGCAGTCGGTCGTCCGTGCCGCGGCATCGGACCCGGTGAACACCAGTGACCTCTTGCTTCTCGGCCCGAGCGCATAGGATCGATGCAGTCAGCTCGTCACCCGGCGAACTGCTCATCTCCCTCTCGAATTCTCAGTAGGAGCGAAGAAGAAGTGCCCATAGCAGCAGATCCCACCCCCGCCTTCGCCGACTATGCGCACCCGGATCGCCTGGTGTCCACGCAATGGCTGTCCGCACATCTCGGAACTCCCGGCCTCAAGGTCGTCGAGTCCGACGAGGATGTGTTGCTGTACGACGTGGGGCACGTTCCCGGCGCCGTCAAGATCGACTGGCACCTGGACCTGAACGATCCCGTGACGCGCGACTACATCGACGGCGAGCAGTTCGCGGCGTTGATGCGCCGGAAGGGCATCTCCCGCGACGACACCATCGTGATCTACGGAGACAAGAGCAACTGGTGGGCTGCGTACGCGCTCTGGGTGTTCACGCTCTTCGGACACGAAGATGTGCGTCTGCTCGACGGTGGACGCGACGCGTGGCTGGCGGAGATCCGTGAGACGACGCTCGACGTT
This sequence comes from Rhodococcus sp. 06-156-4, assembly GCF_002259345.1. NCBI lineage: Bacteria > Bacillati > Actinomycetota > Actinomycetes > Mycobacteriales > Nocardiaceae > Rhodococcus > Rhodococcus sp. 06-156-4. The sequence continues at coordinate 190,241 of NZ_NPGB01000026.1, forward strand.
CCCGAGTACCCGGCCACGGATTACCCGGTCGTCGAACGCAACGACGCCCCCATCCGGGCGTATGCGTCGGATGTTCTGTCGGCCCTCGGTTCCGTTCCGCTGGTGGACGTTCGTTCACCTGCCGAGTACACCGGCGAACGCACTCACATGCCGGACTACCCGGAGGAGGGCGCATTGCGCGGCGGGCACATCCCGACCGCCACGAGCATTCCGTGGGCCAAGGCGGCGGCAGCGGACGGCCGTTTCCGCTCACGCGCGGAACTGGACGAGATCTACGGAGATGTCGTCGCGAACGACGAGGTCATCGCGTACTGCCGTATCGGTGAGCGGTCGAGCCACACCTGGTTCGTTCTGACGCATCTGCTCGGGCACGAATCGGTTCGCAACTACGACGGCTCGTGGACCGAGTGGGGCAACGCGGTTCGTGTTCCGATCGCCCGTGGCGAGGAGCCCGGCGACGCACCGACGAAGAAGTAGCGCCGTGGCCGATTCTCAGGGCATGCCTGACACCCTGGCCGAGATCGTCGAGGATTTCGCGGCGGTCGGGGGCCAGGACAAGCTTCAGTTGCTGCTCGAGTTCAGCCGTGAGCTTCCCGAGCTGCCTGCTCACCTCGAGCAGGCAGCGATGGAGCCCGTTCCGGAGTGCCAGTCCCCACTGTTTCTCTCCGTGGACGCCGACGACCGAGACCATGTGCAGCTGCACTTCAGCGCGCCGCCGGAGGCACCGACGACGCGCGGGTTCGCGTCGATCCTTCATCAGGGCCTCGACGGTCACAGTGCGCAGGACATTCTGGACGTGCCGGACGACTTCTATCTGGCGCTCGGGTTGGGCGACGCGGTGAGCCCGCTCCGGCTGCGCGGGATGTCCGCGATGTTGGCTCGCATCAAACGACATCTGAGGTGACCGGCCGTCTTGATCGATACACTTCGGGCTCGGTACACTCGGCCGGAGTAGTTGTCTGTTCAAGTCACCGGGAAAGATGGTCAGTGCCGCATGGAATTCACCGAGCTGGCTGACTACGCCATTCCCGCTGGAACCATCACCGAGTGGATTCCCAGCGTCGGGCCGCACGCCACCACTCCGGTTCTGGCCGGGTGGCAGCCCGACAGCCGACCCACGTCGTACGTCCACGAGGCGCATCTACGCTCCAGCCTCGCCAGCCCCAGGCGGGGGCGGGAGAGCTGGCTGGGTGCAGCATTCGAGATCGACGGCCCGCTGGACAAGCCCGCGTTCCGGCGGGCCGTCCTCGCGTGGATCGACCGTCACGAATCGATGCGCTCGCACGCGTCGATCGACGAGCATTCCGGTGCACTGTCTCGTGTGACCGCAGCCGAGGGTGCCATCGACGTCTGGCAGGTGGAGCAGGAACGCTGCGTTCAGTCCAGTGAGGTCTACGAGCACCTTCAGTACCTGTTCGACGAATTCACGTCACCGCTGGCGTGGCCCGCCTACGCTTTCGTGACGCTCGAGCCGCTGGCCGAGGAAGTCTCGGATCGCGTCACTGTCTTCTTCGCCGCGGACCACTCGATCATCGACGGACTGTCCACCGTTCTCGTCGCGCACGAGATCTCCGCCCTGTATGCGGAGGCCAAGGATCAGGTGCCCGCGGGGTTGTTCGAGGCAGGTTCCTACCTCGACTTCGGCGTGTCCGAGCGGCGGGTGCACGAGGAACTGGAGAACACGCACGACGCCGTCCTGGCGTGGAAGCATTTCTTGGACGAGGGCAACGGTGAGTTGCCGGCATTCCCGCTGGACATCGGTCGTTCGGGTGGCGTGCACGCACCGCAGAGCGGCCTGTCGGCGTGGATTCTCGATGCGGAGCGAGCCGACGCTTTCTCGGTGGCGTGCCGGAAGACAGGCAACAGGCTGTTCTCGGGCCTGCTCGCGGCGTTGGCTGTCGCGGGCGCAGAACTTTCCGGCGACACTCGGTTTCGCACCATCACACCGGTCCACACCCGAGACCAGCCACATTGGGTGTCCTCGCTCGGCTGGTTCGTCGGGCTGTGCCCGCTGTCGTTCGACATCGCCGACGCGGAATCGTTCGGCTCCATCGTGGCTCAGGCGACCGAGCAGGTCACGGCGACGAAGCCTGTAGCCCGGGTACCTCTGGATCGCGTCTTCCGGGCGCTCGACGCGTCGGCGAAACCGCGTTTCGTCGTCTCCTTCATGGACGTGCGCTTCGCCCCCATGGCCGAGAACTGGCACGACTGGAATGCTCGCGCGTTGCGCAGCAGGCAGTACGACCACGACGTCTACATCTGGATCAACCGGACGCCTCGCGGGATCAACATCTCCGCGCGCTACCCCAACACCGAGGAAGCGACGTCGAACGTGCACCAGTACGTCGGCGCACTTCGCCGGATCGTCGACGAGGTGGTCGATACCGGCAGTTACGCCCTCTCCGGTCGAGCAGGGCGTGAGCGCAACCTCGACGCGTCCAGTACCGGCCCGATTGCTACCAATCAGTAGGTAGTGACTCGATTTTTGGGGAGGTTCCCCATAATCACCATCCAGTTTCGGTTGTCTTCGGGGCTGTGCTTAAACTCCGAAGAGACGCTCGTACCAGTGCGGCACGAAACGGCCAGCACGGAACACTCGACACCACAGGAGGCTCAGTGCCCAGCCATGCCAGTGCGCATATCACCAAGGTCCTCGTCGCTAATCGCGGCGAGATTGCAGTTCGGGTGATCAGAGCAGCAGCAGATGCAGGCCTGAGAAGTGTCGCGGTCTACGCAGAACCCGACGCCGACGCCCCCCACGTCCGCCTCGCCGACGAAGCCTTCGCCCTCGGCGGCCAGACCTCGGCGGAATCGTATTTGGTCATCGACAAACTCTTGGGCGCCGCAGCCAAGTCCGGTGCCGACGCCATCCACCCCGGCTATGGCTTCCTCTCCGAAAACGCCGACTTCGCCCAAGCCGTCATCGACGCAGGCCTGATCTGGATCGGACCCTCCCCCCAATCCATCCGCGACCTCGGCGACAAAGTCACCGCCCGCCACATCGCCGCCCGCGCCAAAGCACCCTCCGTTCCCGGCACCGCAGAACCGGTGAAGGACGCCGAGGAAATCCTTGCCTTCGCCGACGAACACGGCCTCCCCATCGCCATCAAAGCCGCCTTCGGCGGCGGCGGCCGCGGTATGAAGGTCGCCCGCACCCGCGAAGAGATCCCCGAGCTGTTCGACTCCGCCACCCGCGAAGCCGTCGCAGCGTTCGGTCGCGGTGAATGCTTCGTCGAGCGCTACCTCGACAAGCCCCGCCACGTCGAAGCACAGGTCATCGCCGACCAGCACGGCAACGTCGTCGTCGCAGGCACCCGCGACTGCTCCCTGCAGCGCCGCTTCCAGAAGCTCGTCGAGGAAGCACCGGCACCGTTCCTCACCGACGCCCAGCGCGCCGAGATCCATTCCTCCGCCAAAGCCATCTGCAAAGAGGCCGGTTACTACGGCGCCGGGACCGTGGAATACCTCGTCGGCCAGGACGGCCTGGTCTCCTTCCTCGAGGTCAACACCCGACTTCAGGTCGAGCACCCCGTCACCGAAGAGACCTCCGGCATCGACCTGGTGCTGCAGCAGTTCCGCATCGCCAACGGCGAAGAGCTCTCCATTACCGAAGATCCCGCCCCGCGTGGACACTCGTTCGAGTTCCGCATCAACGGTGAGGACGCAGGCCGCGGCTTCCTGCCCGCTCCCGGCCCGGTCACCACGTTCGTCGCGCCGTCCGGTCCCGGTGTGCGCGTGGACTCCGGTGTCGAGTCCGGCTCGGTCATCGGTGGCCAGTTCGACTCCATGCTCGCCAAGCTGATCGTCACCGGCGCCACCCGCGAGGAAGCCCTCGCGCGTTCGCGTCGCGCGTTGGCCGAATTCAAGGTCGAAGGCCTCGCCACGGTCATCCCGTTCCACGCGGCCGTCGTCTCCGATCCCGCATTCATCGGTGACGGAGAATCCTTCGACGTCCACACCCGCTGGATCGAAACCGAATGGGACAACCAGGTACCCCCGTTCACCGCCGGCGAGCCGCTCGACGAGGACGAGGCGCTGCCGCGTCAGGCCGTCGTCGTCGAGGTCGGTGGCCGACGCGTCGAGGTGTCCCTGCCCGGCCAGTTCTCCCTCGGCGGCGGCGCCGGTACTGCCGGTAGTGGAAGTGCAGGTGGCGCGATCCGCCGCAAGCCCAAGCCCCGCACACGCGGCGGCGCAGGCGCCGGAGCTGCCTCCGGTGACGCTGTCACCGCACCCATGCAAGGCACCGTCGTCAAGGTCGCCGTCGAAGAAGGACAAGAAGTCGCCGAAGGCGACCTCATCGCCGTCCTCGAAGCCATGAAAATGGAAAACCCCGTCAACGCCCACAAAGCAGGCACAGTGACCGGCCTCGCCGTCCAACCAGGATCCGCCATCACCCAGGGCACCGTCCTCGCAGAACTGAAGTAGTACGAAAGAAAGCGACGTCCGGGTTAGTCTGTCTGTCATGGCCGACAACCCGGACGTTCGCATTGGTACCGCCGAACGCGAGCAGGCGCTCTCCAACCTGAGTCAGCACCTGAGCGACGGACGCCTGACGCTTCCGGAATTCGACGAGCGCAGCGCGGTGGTGACTGCGGCGACAACCCGCGGCGAGCTGGATTCGGTCTTCACCGACCTTCCCACGCCCTCGTTGGCTCCTACGGCGTCCCGGCCGCTCGACATCTCCAAGTCCGCAGAGCCTGCGATCGAGCCGGCAGCCCCGGCCGTGGTGGACGGCTGGGATTGGCGAAAAGCCACCATGGCGGCGGCACCGATCGTTGCGCTGATCCTGTTCTTCGTCGTACCGGTGTCCAACAGCTGGTTGTTCTTCCTTCTCATTCCTCTGGCCGGTGCCCTGCTGTTCGGTGGCGATCGCTCCAGGCGGCGCGATCGGTGACGGCGAAGATACTTCTCTTCGACGTCTTCGGCACGGTCGTCGATTGGAGAACCAGCGTTGCCGCGCACTGCGCCGACGCACTGCCTGGCGACGTCGATTCGTACGCGTTCGCCGACCGTTGGCGCAGTCTCTATCAACCATCGATGGAGGACGTCCGATCCGGCGCGCGGGAGTTCGTCCGTCTCGACGTGCTTCACCTCGAAAGCCTGCGGACCGTACTCGACGAGTTCGGTGTGCACTTGCCCGCCGAGGCCGTCGCTAGGTTGAACACTGTCTGGCATCGACTGACGCCGTGGCCGGACTCGGTCTCCGGGCTCTCGCGGTTGAAATCGCAGTTCGTGATCGCTCCCCTGTCCAACGGCAACATCTCGCTGCTGTTGGACATGGCGAAGAACGCAGGATTGCCGTGGGACGCGATACTCGGCGCCGAGCCGGTGCGCGCCTACAAGCCGAGCCCCGAGGCATACCTACGCACCGCCGACATCCTCGGTGTCCCACCGGAGCACTGCATGATGGTTGCCGCGCACAACAGTGACCTCGACGCGGCGCGTGCATGCGGATTCCAGACCGCCTTCATCGCCCGCCCCACCGAGCACGGTCCGTCCCAGACCACCGACCTCATCGCCGAGTCGGACTGGACCTACAGCGTTTCGTCGATCGCAGAACTGGCTTCGGTGCTGGGATGCTGAACAGATCGACAGCTGCTCGATTATCCGTTTGCCACCAACCCCGCTAGAGTTGTCCCTCGGTGCGCCGGGAAGTCTGGTCGGCATGAACTGACCATGCCCGAAAGTCGTTGCCCCACTGACGTGGGCGATGACGTCGAGAAAGGCCATCATGCCGACATCACCGACGCAGCGAACACTGTTCTCCCGCGGTTCGTGGTCCGAGGCCAGCCGTATCGCCGCAGTACTCCGCAAAGAAACGGTGGGCGGAGTTCTACTACTCATCGCTGCCGTCGCGGCACTCGCCTGGGCGAACTCGCCGCTGTCCGACAGCTACCGAACCTTGATGAACTTCACGATCGGCCCGTCCTCGATCCACCTGAATCTCACCGTCTCGACGTGGGCAGCCGACGGCCTGCTTGCAATCTTTTTTTTCGTTGTCGGCCTCGAACTCAAACGCGAGTTCGTCGCAGGCGACCTCCGAGATCCGAAGCGCGCAGCGCTTCCCATCGCGGCCGCGGTCGGCGGAATGATAGTTCCCGCACTCATTTTCGTGCTCGTCAACCGCAATACCGGTGACGGCGCGCTGCAGGGATGGGCCATTCCCACAGCGACCGACATCGCATTTGCTGTGGCAATTCTCGCCGTGATCGGCACCCATCTACCCACTGCACTGAGAACGTTCCTTCTCACTCTCGCCGTTGTGGACGACTTACTCGCGATCACCGTCATCGCGATCTTCTACACGGACGAGGTGAACTTCGTGGCACTCGCCCTCGCTGTGATCCCTCTCGGTCTGTTCACGATCGCCGTCCAGAAACGGTTACGGTCGTGGTGGATCCTCATCCCGCTCGCGATCGCCACGTGGGTGTTGGTACACGAATCGGGTATCCACGCCACCGTCGCAGGAGTACTACTGGGGTTTGCAGTCCCCGTGATTCGAAGCCGAGCGGCGGGCGGACCCGATGCCGGCCCCGGACTCGCCGAACACTTCGAACATCGCATTCGCCCCATCTCCGCCGGCGTCGCTGTTCCTGTGTTCGCATTCTGCGCGGCAGGCGTGACTGTCGGTGGCTTCAGCGGACTGACCAGCGCGATCACCGACCCCGTGGCACTCGGAATCATTGCGGGCCTGGTGATCGGCAAGACCGTCGGGATTTTCGGTGTCACCTTCCTGCTCTCGAAATTCACTCGCGCATCGCTGGACAGCACCGTCAGATGGGTGGACGTAGTGGGAATCTCCATGCTTGCCGGCATTGGATTCACCGTGTCGCTGCTGATCGGCGACCTCGCCTTCGGACCAGGCACCGATCGCGACGACCACGTCAAGATCGGTGTGCTCACGGGATCGATCATGGCGGCCCTGCTGGCCTCGGCCCTCCTTCGAGCGCGCAACACGGTGTACCGAAAGATTCACGAGGACGAGACGCGGGACGACGATCATGACGGGATTCCGGACGTGTATCAGAAGCGAAACCCCTGAGAAGCGGTTTCCTTCGGTGGTCCCGACGTCGACACGCGGACCTCGAGTTCTCGTCGAAAACCCGGTAGGACCTCATCGATGATCGTGATCCACACCGGTTGCCCAGCGCGAACATTCGACGGCGATGACGTCGTCGCGGTTGCGGAGAAATTCTCGGGCGCCCTTGTCTCCCGTTGCGCCGGCGGCGACTGCGGCCCAGTGCTCGCGTCCGAACACCACCGGGTGACCGGGGGAACCGTCGAACACTGCTCGTGCGAGCCCGGTGGCGTCTGCCGCTGCCAGGACTGCGCGCACCACCTCCTCGCCGACGTCGGGAGTGTCCACCACGTGGACGACGGCGAAGGCTGCGTCACCTGCCGCGGCGAGCCCGGCCTTCAGCGATGCGCTCATCCCTTCCTGCCAGTCGGGTGCATACACGGCGCGAGCGGGGGCGGGAACGTCGGTGTCGGCGGCACCGAGGACGACCACGACGTCGGCGCAGCCTCCGTCCACCAATGCCTGGACGGCCGCTGCCAGCCAGTCACCGTCGTGGGCGAGGACCTTGGGTGAGCCGTATCGGCGTCCGGCACCTGCGGCCAGCAGCACTCCCACTGCATCTGGAACCACTGCGCACCCTCCGTTTGGACATTCGCACAACGACGACGGCCGGACAGCCGATCATTATTGTGCCCGCTCGACTCGCGGCATCTCCCGCGATGGCGGATTCTGTTACCACTTCTCCTGCAGCGTGGCAGGACTTCGATTCCTGTTCGCTACCGCGAGGTGTCCACATGTCCGTTCTCCCGATCAAGCGTCGCCGTGTTCATCCTGTCGACGAAGTGTTGCCCGTCCCCAAACTCGCTGCGTACGGCTTTCAACATGTCGTCGCGTTCTACGCGGGCGCCGTACTGGTGCCGATCATCATCGGCAGCGCGATCGGACTGACCAACGAACAGTTGATCCACCTGATCAATGCCGACCTGTTCACGTGCGGGATCGCGTCGATCATTCAGTCCGTGGGGTTCTGGAAGATCGGCGTTCGCCTCCCGCTTCTGCAGGGCGTGACGTTTGCCGGAGTGTCACCGGTGATCGCGATCGCGATGGCGAACGGCGGCGGCACCGAGGGGTTGCTGTACGTCTACGGAGCCGTCATCGTCGCGGGCCTCGTCACGTTCTTCATGGCACCGTATTTCAGCAAGCTTCTGAGGTTCTTTCCGCCCGTCGTGACCGGGACGGTGATCACGATCATCGGCGTCGCACTGCTCCCCGTCGCCGTCAACGATGCGGTGACCAATCCCGCTACGCACGAGCAGGATCCGACGAACGGACGGTGGATGGCGTACGCCATCGGCACCCTGCTGATCATCGTGCTGATTCAGCGCTTCTTCAAAGGATTCATGGCGACCATCGCGGTGTTGCTCGGTTTGGTGATCGGGAGCGCCGTCGCATTCGTTCTGGGAGACATGAGCTTCGACGGCACCGGTGAAGCATCGTGGGTGGGCTTCACGCAGCCGTTCCTGTTCGGCGCGCCGAAGTTCAGCGTCATCGCGATCATCTCGATGATCGTCGTCATGCTGATCATTGCCGTCGAAACCACCGGAAGTGTCTATGCCACCGGCGAAATCGTCGGGAAGCGGATCAAGAAGGACGACATAGCGGCAACCCTGCGCGCGGACGGCGTGGCGACGGTGATCGGCGGGACGTTCAACTCGTTCCCCTACACCGCGTTCTCGGAGAACGTCGGGCTGGTGCGTCTCACCGGAGTTCGGAGCCGGTGGGTCGTGGCAGCGGCGGGCGCAATCATGATCCTGCTGGGGCTACTGCCGAAAACCGCCGCGGTCGTTGCGTCGATTCCGCCGCCCGTGCTCGGCGGTGCGGCGCTGGCTCTGTTCGCGACGGTTGCCGTGGTGGGAATCCAGACGCTGTCCAAGGTCGATTTCACCGACCACCGCAATTTGATCATCGTGGCAACCAGCCTGGGCCTCGCGATGCTGGTGACGATCCAACCGACGGTGTCCCAGGGCGTGCCTGCATGGCTCGAGATGCTCTTCGGCAGCGGTATCGTCCTCGGAGCCGTCACGGCGATCGTGTTGAACGTGTTGTTCTTCCATCTCGGTGGTCGCGGCCAGGCCGTGGCAGGTGGACCGGGTAAGGGAATCACCCTGGACAAGGTCAACGCAATGACTCCCGACGAATTCGCCTCGACGTTCGGCGGTCTGGTTCAGGGCACACCGTGGGTGGTCGAGCGCGCGTACCAGCAGGCACCGTTCGCCGACGCGCACAGCCTGCGGGAGGCGTTCCAGGAATCTCTGCTGGCCGGGACGACGGAGGAGCAGGTGGAGCTGATCAACAGTTACCCCGACCTCGGCAGTGAGGATGCGACGGGAACACTGCACGCTGCAGATCACGTCGGCCTGTCCAATCTGGAGGAAGACGAGCACGACAGCATCGTCCAACTCGCGGCGGAGTACCGGCAGCACTTCGGATTTCCGCTCGTGATCTGTGCCAGGGAGACCGAACGCTACGACAGAGTTCTCGCCAATGGGTGGTCGCGCATGGAGAATGCAGCCGCGGCCGAGCGATCGTTCGCGATGATCGAGATCGCCAAGATCGCGAACTATCGCTTCGACGACCTCGTCGCCGACGCCAACCCCATCGCCGCCGCCCGCTTCGGTCGGCTGACCGAGCACAGATAGCGAGATGCGTTGTTACACGAATGGATAGGCCTGGACGGGTTCAACGAACTGTCGGACCGGCAGGCGATGCATGCTCTGTTCGAGTGTTGCTCGTCGTCGATCTGGGCTCGACGGGTCGCCGGGTCTCGGCCGTTCTCGTCCCGAGATCAACTGCTGGACCGGGCAGATCGAGTGCTCGCCGAACTCCCGGAAGCGGAGATCGACCAGGCGCTCGACGGCCACCCCCGGATCGGCGGGCGGGCGGACAACAGCTCCTCCCAGCGCGAGCAGGCGGCTGTCCAGAGTGCAGGATCGGATGTGCTGGCCGAGCTCGCCGAGGCCAATCGCAAGTACGAAGCACAGTTCGGGCACGTATACCTGGTGTGCGCCACCGGACGGTCGGCGACGGAGTTGCTCGCTATCCTCGAAGAGAGATTGGGGAACGACCCCGAGACCGAGCGACGGGTGCTGCGCGTGGAACTGGCCAAGATCAACAGAATTCGACTGAACCGGGTGTTGGGGCCGCAGCAGTGAGCGGGATCAGCACGCACGTTCTCGACGCGGTCGCCGGGGCTCCCGCGGTGGGGATACGGGTCGCGCTGTTCCATCCGGTGGACGGACAGATCGCGACGGCGGCCACCGACGCCGACGGACGGGTGCCGGAACTGGTACCCGGTCCGGTCGCTACCGGTACGTACCGCCTGTCCTTCGACATCGGCAGCTACTTCGACGTCCACGGCACGGCGACGTTCTATCCGGAAGTGTCCATCTCGTTCGCTGTGACCGACCCGGATGCGCACTACCACGTTCCATTGTTGTTGTCCCCGTTCGCTTATTCCACCTATCGCGGGAGCTGAGATGACCGACCTGAACGGCAAGATCGTCCTCGGGGCAAACCAGTACGGCAAAGCCGAGAACCGAGTCGTACGGATCTACCGTGATTCTCCGCGACACGAGATCCACGACATCAACGTCTCGAGCGCGCTGCGCGGCGACTTCTCACCCGCCCACCTCGTCGGCGATCAATCGAATGTTCTACCGACGGATACGCAGAAGCAGACGGCATACACGTACGCCAAGTCCAAGGGCCTGTTGCACATCGAGAGCTACGGGCTAGACCTTGCCCGGCATTACGTCGACGATGTCGAGCCCGTCGAGGGCGCCCGCATCGAGCTCGAGGAGTACGCCTGGCAGCGTGTTGTCGTCGACGGAGCCGAGCACGACCACACGTGGACGCGCAAGGGCGAGGAGATCCGCACGTCCGCGGTGACCGTCGAAGGCAAGGGCGAGTACCAGAAGACGTGGGTCGTCAGCGGTTTCAAGGAACTGATCATCCTCAAGTCCACCGGGTCGGAGTTCGCGGGCTTCCTCGAGGACGAGCTGACCGTGCTCGAACCGACCCATGACCGGGTGATGGCGACGTCTCTCACTGCGCAGTGGCGCTACACTCGCACCGACGTGGACTGGGACGGAGTCCACGCAGGCGTGAAGGCCGCGATGATCGAGCGGTTCGCCAATCTGCAGTCACTTGCACTGCAGCAGACGTTGTACGCGATGGGTGAGGCGGTACTGCAGAAGTATCCGTTCATCGCAGAGATTCGGATGTCGGCACCCAACAAGCATCATTTCCTCTACGACACAGCACGTTTCGGTGTCCCCAACGACAACGAGGTATTCAACGCCGACGATCGACCCTATGGTTTGATCCAGGCGACGGTCGAGCGCGAGGATGCCCCGGACGCCGGCAGTGCATGGCGCACCTACTCGGTGGTCGGCTGAGCACCGGTACCTACTGCAGAACCTGCTCGGCCCACTCGACGAGAGGGGCCATCTTCCGCCACGATTCACGGACCCGTGCAGCGGCTTTCGGTGTTTCGAGCCAGGCAGGCGAACCGAAATGCCTGCTGACGGTCAGGGTCTTGTGGCGGAGCAGTTCGATCCGCGGGTGGTCGGCGTCGTAACCTCGCGGTTTGGTCTTGAGCTGGTCGCCGCTGATCTCGAAGCCTGCTTTCTGCATCGCCGCAACGATGTTCTCGAGCTCGGTCCCGCGCACCTCGGTGTCGACGGCGTCCCGGAACCGGGCGATTCCGTCGGCGTCCGCGTGATAAAAGCCGCCCGCGACGAAAAGTCCGGCCGGGTCGATCTGAACGTAGTACCCCAGGGCCGAGCCCCGCGCGACGAACGCACCCTGGTGCGCTTTGTAGGGGGTCTTGTCCTTCGAGAATCGGACGTCGCGGTACGGCCGGAACATCTTCGCGGGACCGAACTCGGACTCGAGTTCGGCGAGAAGCGCCGTCATCGGTTCCTTCACCGAGTGTTGGTAGACGTCCTTGTGGGCGTTCCACCACACTTTGCTGTTGTCCGCTTCCAGGTCCTCGTAGAAGTCGAGAGCGGCGAAAGGGATCCCCGTGAAAGCCATGAGCCCGATTCTAGGTGTGCGGTTGCGCCACCGATTGCAGAGCCAGGTAGACGTCGACGCGGTCCGCAGTGGACGCCATATCGCGGCCGAGCAGTTCTTCGACGCGTTTGATCCGGTAGCGGACCGTGTTGAGATGGACGTGAAGCACGTCGGCTGTCCTGTTCCACGAACCGCCCTGGGCCAGGAACTCACGCAGGGTGTCGAGTAGTCCGGAGTCGCCGTCGTACCGAAGCACCGGACCGAGGACACGCTCGGCATAGTCGCGTCGGACACGGTCGGGAAGAATCGACACCAGCGAGACCGCCGAGTCCAGATCGCCCGCGGCGACGACAGCGACCTGTTTCTCGCTCGCCCTCGCCACGTCGGACGCGTGACGAGCGGATTGAACCGCACCTTCCAGTGCCGAGCCCGTCACCTCGGAGCTGACGCCGACGACGAGCCTGCTCCTCCCGATCCCGGCGGCCAGCCTGCGCAATCTCGTCCGGAGAACGGGCACGATGTCGACGGCTTTGGTTGTCACGATCCCCACGATGTCGCCGCGGCTTCCGCCACCGACGCATCCACCGCCGAAGGACGTCAGAGTGTCCGACAGAACGGTCCTGAGCAGTTCGTGCATGTCACCTCGACCGACGAAGACCGCACTGATCACGACGAGTGGTTGTTCGGGATCGACGCCGGCTTGGCGAAGCCGTACGAGCGTCTCCGATGTCGACCAGTCCTCTTCCAGCAATCGCACGGCCTGGTCGGCGATTTCGCGTCGCACGAGGCGGCCTTCCTCCCTGCGAGCGCGGTCGAGAGCAGCGATCGACGCGAGCTGACCGAAGGCGTCGGAGATCGCCGGACCGAAGGTCCGGTAGTCACCGGAGACGGCAAGGAACCAGCGCATCGCTCTGGTGGACAGCGCCGCACCGACACCGAAGATGCTGTGGACGCGGCCTCCTGCGAGGGTGACCGTCGCGGGCAGGCTGTCGGCGGACAGGGCGCAGCGGGTCAGCGCATCGACGTCCTCGTCGGAGAAGGGGGTCGCTTCGACGACGAGTCGACGCCCGGTCGCGGTGAAGATCGAGCACTGCATCCCGGTCTCGCGTGTGGTGTGGACGGCCAGCTCGTCGAGGGCACGGCCGTCGGCGACAGCCGTCAGGAGCTGTCGTTGTCGCATGAGCGAGGTGTTCAACGCGGCGATCCTGTCGCCCGACACCCGGTCGACGAGAAACTCCGTCAGATCGCCGAACGACACCGACGCCGGTACGGCGAGCAGGGGCAGTCCGTGCCGCTCGCACGCGTCGACGAGATCGACCGGAACGTGACCGAGCAACCCCTCACCGGCTGCCAATGCCACAGCGCCCGAGCCGAACACTGCCCGAACGAACGCGTCCGAATCCTCGGGCGCTCGGCGCCACACGAGTCCGGTGATGACCAACTCGCCGCCCGCGATGTAGCGAGACGGATCCGGTAGATCGGTCGTGAACGTCCACTTGACGGTTCGCTCGTACGCCTCCGTGTCCGTGGTCAGCATGCGGATGCCAAATTCCGGAACCGCGAGCAGGTCTTTGACCTGCATGTTCACCTCCGATGTTCCCCGGCTTTGTAGGAACGGACAATAACCGCGGAGTGTTTCGGTCGCGTTTCGGTCGTATCGCATCAGTACGCCGCCGCCGTAACAGATGTTCACTAGAGTTCGCACATTGTCACTCCGCAGGCTCCGCTCCTGCGGCACACGAAGGCGGTGACGGATGGACCTGGGAACGATTGCCGACGTGGTGATTCCGCGCATGCGGTCCGATGTTCCTCCCGGCCGCGACGACAGTGCGGTCATCGCCGGTGGAACCTGGTTGATGTCGGAGAAACAGGACCATCTGACGCGTCTGGTCGACATCACCGGTCTTGGTTGGCCGCCGCTCGTGGTGGACGACGCCGGATTGACCGTCGCGGCGACCTGCACGATCGAGACACTGGCGACGGCGACCTTCGAACGGGACTGGCCGGCGACGGTGTTGTTCGAGCAGTGTGCGACAGCATTGCTCGCGTCGTTCAAGATCTGGAAGGTCGCCACCGTCGGCGGCAACATCTGTCTCTCTCTACCCGCGGGTGCGATGATCTCACTTGCGACGGCTCTGGACGGCGTCGCGACGGTCTGGGCCGACGACGGTTCCGAGTACACCGTCCCGGTGGTCGACTTGGTGACCGGGCCGCACGAGAACGCCCTGCGGGTGGGCGACGTGCTGCGCAGCGTTCGCTTCACCTCCGAGGCACTCTCCGCGACAACCGCGTTCCGGAAGATTGCTCTCTCTCCGCTCGGACGTTCCGCGGCGGTGGTCGTCGGGCGTCGCGATACCGACGAACAGTTCGTCGTCAGCGTGACGGCCGCGACGAGGCGCCCGTACGTACTCCGCTTTCCTGGGCTGCCGAGCCAGGACGAGCTGAGAGGAGCGCTCGCCGGGAGTATTCCCGACACTGCCTGGTACGACGACCCCCAGGAGCGCCGGATTGGCGCCGACACATCACCATCGGCTCGGCTGCGGAGATTCTGGAGGAACTGACGTGCTAGTCGGCATCAACGGCACACCCACCGAATGTTCCCCTCGCCCAGGGCAATGCCTGCGCACTCTGCTGCGTGATCACGCGCATTTCGAGGTCAAGAAGGGGTGCGACGCCGGAGACTGCGGCGCCTGTTCGGTTCTCGTCGACGGAGAGCCGGTACATTCCTGCATCTTTCCGGCGTTTCGTGCCGTCGATCGGCAAGTGACCACGGTCGCGGGGCTGGGCACGCCCGAGGACCTGCATCCTGTCCAGCGACGATTCGTCGAGGCGGGAGGCTTCCAGTGCGGTTTCTGCACTGCGGGGATGGTGGTCACTGCGTCGACGCTCGACGATGAAACGGATCTGCCCCGCGACGATCTTGCGCAGAAGCTGAAGGGCAACCTGTGCCGCTGCACCGGGTATCGCAGTATCGCCGACGCGGTGCACGGCGTGGTGAACACCGAGAAGGTCACCGACGGTCCGTCGTCGGGTCGGTCGCTGTCTGCTCCTGCGGCAACGCGAATCGTCACGGGAACCGAGGACTACACACTGGACATCACGCCGGCCGGGCTCCTGCACGCCAGTGTTCTGGGCAGTCCGCATCCACACGCGAGAGTGGTGTCGATCGACACGTCGGTCGCCGAGGCACTACCCGGAGTCAGACTGGTCCTCACCTCCGCGGACAGCCCGGACCGGCTGTTCTCCACCGCCCGCCACGAACAACGGACGGACGACCCGGACGACACTCGCGTGATCGACACGGTGATGCGCTTCAAGGGGCAACGCGTCGCGGTGGTCGTCGGAGAGACCCTGGCCGATGCCGAAGCGGGATGCCGAGCGCTCGTGGTGGAGTACGAGGTACTGCCTGCGGTGTTCGATCCCGCAGCGGCGTCGCTTCCCGGGGCGCCGCTCGTACATGCGGACAAGGGCCAGGAGTCGCGGATCGCGGACCCGTCGCGCAATCTCGTTGCCGAATTGCACGGTGGCACCGGCGATGTGGACGCGGCCGTCGCCGATGCCGATGCCGTCGTCACCGGCCGATTCACCACACAGCGAATCCAGCACGTGCATCTCGAGACGCACGGCACGATCGGATGGATGGACGACTCCGGACGCCTGACGCTGCGGACGAGCACTCAGGTTCCGTTTCTGGTGCGCAACGAGATCTGCGAGATCTTCGGTCTTCGCCCCGACCGCGTCCGGGTGTTCACCGCCCGCGTCGGCGGTGGGTTCGGAGGGAAGCAGGAGTTGCTGACCGAGGACATCGTTGCGCTCGCAGTGTTGAGAACGGGCTCGCCCGTCCAGTTCGAGTTCACCCGTGGCGACGAGTTCACCGTCTCACCGTGCCGTCACCCGTTCCAGGTCGACGTCACGGTGGCGGGCACCGCCGACGGCGTCCTGACCGCGCTGGCGGTGGATGTGGTGACCGACGCAGGGGCGTACGGAAACCACTCCCCCGGCGTCATGTTCCACGGGTGCGGAGAATCGGTCGCCGTCTACCGATGCGCCAACAAGCGGGTCGACGCGAAGTCCGTCTACACCAACAACATTCCGTCCGGCGCGTTCCGCGGGTACGGGCTGGGACAGGTGATCTTCGCGGTCGAGTCCGCGATCGACGATCTGGCACGCGACCTGGACATCGATCCCTTCGAGTTCCGACGCCGCAATGTCGTGGTGCCGGGTGATCCCCTCGTGGCCGCGCACGTCGAGGGAGACGATCTGATGTTCGGCAGCTACGGCCTCGACCAGTGTCTCGACCTGGCAGAGCGCGCGTTGAGGGAGGGCAACGGTGTCGGTGCTCCACCGGGATGGAAGGTCGGCGAGGGAATGGCGATCGCGATGATCGCAACCATCCCGCCGCGTGGGCACTTCGCGGAGGTCACCGTATCGCTCGGCCGCGACGGAACCTACGAGATCGGCATCGGCACAGCAGAGTTCGGCAACGGGACGACGACGGTGCACACGCAGATCGCCGCGACGGAACTCGCCACGTCCCCCGACCGGATCGTTGTCCGGCAGTCCGACACCGATTCCGCGACATACGACACGGGTGCCTTCGGTTCGGCCGGGACCGTCGTGGCGGGCAAAGCGCTCCTGGCAGCGGTCCTGCTCCTCTCCGAGCGCATTCGCGGTGTTGCCGCGTCGGCGTTCGGCGTCGCGCCGGAGGCATGCATCCTCGGGCCGGAGGGTGTGCACTGCGAGGATCGCTTCATGTCCCTGCCCGACGTCCTCGCCGACGCGGGCGGAACACTGACCGCGTCGGGTGACAGTGGCGGGGTCCCCCGATCGTTGGCGTTCAACGTTCACGCCTTCCGCGTCGCAGTCGAGGAGAGCACCGGCACCGTCCGAATCCTGCAGTCGATCCAGAGCGCCGACGCAGGCACCGTCATGAATCCTCAACAGTGCCGTGGCCAGGTCGAAGGCGGCGTGGCTCAGGGCATCGGTTCGGCGTTGTACGAGGAGATCCAGACCGACGGCGCGGGGACGGTCGTCACCGATTCCATTCGCAGCTACCACGTCCCGCAGTTCGCCGACATACCTCCGACCGAGGTGTACTTCGCCGACACCTACGACCAGCTCGGCCCGTTCGGCGCCAAGTCGATGAGCGAATCACCGTACAACCCGGTCGCCCCGGCGCTGGCGAATGCGATCAAGGACGCCATCGGATCACGGCTTCATGCCCTTCCGCTCTCCTCGGATCGGGTGTGGCGCTCACTCGACGGCTGAGAACGGGGCGACTGGAAGACCTTCCAGTTCTTCGTCAGACGCCAGTAGAGGTAGGACACGAGGCCGATGGGAATGGGCAGGAACCACGTCGCGAATCGGAACACCAGAACAGCCGCAACGAGTTCCGCCTGCTGACCGGTGGACAACCCGACCCCGAGCACGGCGATCAACGCGGCCTCGGCGACCCCGAGGCCACCCGGCGTCGGGGCAACGAACGCTGCGAGCGACATCGCTCCGAACGCCACGAAGATTCTGTCCCACCCGATGTCGTCGTGACCCAGACCGGCCATCCGAACCGACACACCGAGCACTGTCGCGCCGAGTACCTGCGTCAACACCATCGTGGCGGTCAGTGACCTCCAGGACGTCCGGACTTCGGCGAGCAGATCGGCACGGAAGATGGCGATCTGCTCTTCCATGTCCCGAGGTTGGATTCTGGTGATGCGCTCGGCCACGGCACCGCGCATCCGTGTGAGCAGCCGACCGAGGGCGCGAGCGAACCGATCGCTGCTCAGGATGCATCCGATCGATGCGCAGATGGCCGTCACGACCACGCACGCGCCGACGGCAATCCACACCACCGACCCGGACACCGAGCCGAACACGACGAGTACGACGAGCGCGATCGCCATGACTCCGTAGCGCGAAAGATTGGTCCACAACCCCACGGCGAGAATGGAGGTCGTGCTCGCGGCGAGCGTGAACCCCCACGATCGATACATCGCGAACGTCAATCCGGTTGCGACGGTGCCGCCTTCGGGCACAGTGTTGGCGAGCGCCGACGACGCGGTTCGTGCTACCCCGGCACGCGGCAGGTCGAGCCCCGGGAGAGTGTAGGTCATGGGCTTGAACATCGATGCGAGGTAGACGAGGCCGAGACCGGAGACGACGAGAACGTGGGTGAGGGAGATGGACCCGATGGCGTCGGACACTGAACCGGAGTTACCGACGGTCCGGTAGAGGAGCCACATCACCAGTCCGACCACCCCGTACGACAGGACGGCGGAGACAACCTTGCGCACTCCAGAACGCGTCATCGGTCGTAGAACGTCTGCAGAATGATGGTGCTGCGGGTACGAACGTTCGCGGTAGCTCGAATGTCTTGGAGCAGTTGTTCGAGTGCACGCGGCGACGAGGTTCGCACCAACAGGACGTAGCTTTCCTCACCGGCGACCGAGTGACACGACTCGATCGCGGTGATGTGCCGGAGGCGGGCAGGCGCATCGTCGGGCTGCGCCGGATCGATCGGGGTGATCGCAACGAACGCAGACAGCGGCCGGCCCAACGCTTCCGAGTCGACCTGTGCGGTGTAGCCGCGAATGACTCGTCTCGATTCCAGACGGCGTACACGCGATTGCACCGCCGACACCGACAGGCTTGCCTTGTCGGCCAGAGTCGCGAGGGTCGCGCGGCCGTCTGCGACGAGTTCGTCGATGATCAACCGGTCGATCCGGTCGAGATTTTCGCTCACCTGCGCAATGTAGCCCAGAACGCCCGGTTTCGGCGGACTGGACTACCGGAAATCCGCACCGGGAGCGGGCTAGGATGTGTCCGTGTCGTCCTGGCCGGAGCGTGCTCGTGAACTTGCCGATTCGGTACTGTTCCCTGCCGCCGACTCCGTCGACGCCGACGGTGAGATCCCCTCCAGCCATTTCGAAATCTTGGCGGCGGAGGGCTTCTACGGGCTCGCATCCGACCGCGGTGAACCGCTGGGGCCGGACGAGTTGCCGCTCGTCGTCGAAACCCTCTGCGCCGGTTGCCTGGCAACCACCTTCACCTGGATGCAGCACAACGGCGTCGTCATGTCGCTCTCCCACTCGAGCAACACGTCGTTGCGCACACGGTATCTCGACGGCGTGATCGATGGATCCGTCAAGGCGGGTGTTGCCTTCGCAGGCGCGATACCGCGGCCGCCCAAGCTGTATGCGCGCCGAACCGACACCGGCTACGTGTTGGACGGGCACGCGCCGTTCGTCACGGGATGGGGCATAGTCGACATCCTTCAGGTATCCGCGCGCGACGAGTTCGACGATTCCATCGTGCACCTCGTCATCCCGGCCACGAATGCGGCCGGTATCGAGGTCGAACGCCTGACGCTGATCGCCGTCGACGCGAGCAACACGGTCCGGCTGCTGTTCGACGGCGTCGAGGTGGACGATTCTCAGGTCGTGTCCGTCGTGACGGACGAGGAGTTCCAGTCCGGACAGATCTACGGGTCGTATCTGAACGGGTGCATGGCGATGGGTGTCGCACGTCGCGCCATCACTCAGATGGACGACATCGGAACCGATACCTCATCGTTTCGCCGCTCTCATTCCCAGCGTCGCGCTGCATTCGACGACGCCCTCGCCGGCACGTACGACATGTTCGCGGCGCGGGCGGAAGCGTCGGAACTGGCGATGCGGGCGGCGGCTGCGCTGGTGACCGCCACCGGTTCGGGAGCAATCGTCGGGCACGGCACGCCGGAGCGGCTGGTGCGGGAGGCTACGTTCACCCTCGTCGGCGCGGGACGGCCCCAGATCAAAGCCGAACTACTCCGGACCTTGCAAGGCGACCCCGCAGGCAGGAGCGGACGGTGGCCGTCAGACGAAGAGTGGCGGTAGAGCGAACACCATCACTGTCGACCAGGCGACGTGAGTCAGCATCGGCGCCAGGATGCCGCCGGAGGAGCGGCGCTGGAGCGCCAGGACGAACCCCAGGGTGATGGCGGCGAACGCGAGCATCGGGTTGCCGCTGGCGAGGGTGACGACCGTGTAGACGAGCGTCGAGATCAGAACCGGCTTGCGGCGTCCGATGGCGGCGAAGAGTGCGCCACGAAAGAAGATCTCCTCGGCCACACCGTTCAGGAGCGTGATGAACACGATCAGGCCCATCGACCCCATCGTGGCGTGCGCCAACACGTTGGCGACGAAGTCCGCGAGGGGCGGAATCTGGCGAACGACGAGACCGCCGACGACGAACACACCGCCGGCAGCGAGACCGATGAGAATCGGTGTGATGATCGGCCGACGCATCGAGCCGTTGAACGTGATTCGCCCGAGGTGCAACGGGCCGGAGACGAATCCGCCGATGATCCACGTAGCCGCCAGCGCGATCGTCAGCGGGTAGAAGGCGTTGTCCCCCGGGCTCACCGACAGCGACACACCGAGAAGAACTGCTCCGACGACGAGTGTGATGCCGACGACGATGCGTCGGCGAAGGAAAGCGCGATCGGACTGCCGGTGATCACGGTCGACCTTGTCCACGAGCGCGGACTTCATCACGTCGACCACCGTGGTCTGCCACGTCGCCATCAAGCCTCCTCGTCCCCGCCGTGTTCGTCGTTCGATCCCCCGCGCACGCGTCGTATCACCGATCTCGCGCGTTCCGAAACACCACCGACCACGTCGAGGTTGGTGCGCACCACCGCTGCCACCGGCCACGAGTAGAGCATCTTGCGTGCACCGAGGGCTTCGAGCAAGCTCCACGTCTCGTCGGAGGATGCTGCGACGCCGTAGCGGCGGATGCCGATTGCGTCGCCGCCACTCCAGACCGCGTCGGTGTGCGCGAGCCGGAGCGGATCCTTGGATGCACGAACTCCCGGCGGCTCACCGACGGTGCCGAGAACGCTGCGGCGCATCGCTTCGTCGATCGTGGTCCGCCCGCCCTCCTTCTCTCCGACGAGATCGACGATTCTGCTTTCGGTCGCCGTCATCGTGTTGTGAAGGGAATGAACGAGGTCCTCGGCCAGAGCGTCGGGGACGGGGATGATCTTGCCGATCACGCGACCTGCGAGGCCGGTCGGGACGCCGGGAGCGGACACCCCGATCCGCGTCAGGCCGGCGGCGTCGACGTACGCGAACAGTAAGTCTCGGTAGGGCACGACGTCGGGCCCCCCGATGTCGTACGCACCCGCGGGCACCTCCTGCCTGGAGGCCAGCAGGTAGAACAGAACGTCGTCGACGGCGATGGGCTGCACGGGCCGGTTCAGCCAGCTCGGTAGCGGCAGCACCAGCAGTCGGTCGGCGAGATAGCGGAGCATTTCGTAGGACGTCGAGCCTGCGCCGAGGACGATGGCGGCCTTGAGCCACACCACCTCCACGCCGTCGACGTCGAGTGCTTCGCCGACGTCGGCGCGGCTGCCGAGATGCTCGGACAGCGCTTCACCTTCCGGAGCGAAACCACCGAGATAGACGATTCTCCTGACACCGGCCGCTGCCGCCGCTTCGGCGAACTGCCCCGCCGAGCGCAGGTCCTGGGCTCGGTAGTCCTCCTGGCCGATCGCGTGCACCAGGTAGTACGCGGTATCGATGTCTCCGGCAGCCTCGAACGCGTCGGCCAGCGAGCTCGTGTCGCCTGCATCGAGCGCCACCGTCTCCACCTCGTGTCGCCAGTCGAAGCGATCGAGGCTGTCCGGCCGACGTGACGCGGCCACGACGGTGTCGCCGTCGTCGAGCAACGCGGCGACCAGACGCGAACCGATGTAACCACTTGCCCCCGTCACGAGAACTCTCATGCTCGCCAAGGCTAACCGGCTCGCGAGAGTTGTGCCGAAGGTGTGCTCGGCGCCGCACTGCCGGGCGCGGTGTGCGTTGGTGGACAGAGGTGGTGTGGCATTGTTTGACACATGGCGTTGGTGCTCGCAGGCGTGCGGCTTCCCGATCCTGCCGGCGGCCTCGTCGCTGCGAGGATCGGACTCGACGTGGTGCGGTACGGGGTGCGGTGGACCCGGGACACTGCCGTCTTCGCACTGGGGCTTCCCGGCCGGATCGAGGCGCTTCTCGACGAGGTGACGGCACTGATGGCCCGAATCGACGCCGTCGTCGACGCTGCCGAGCTTGTCGTCGCCGAGGCCGCGACGACCACCCGTTCGGCGGAAGGTGTGGTCGACTCTGCGTCCAAGGCGTCGGTGACGGCACTGCAGCTGGTCGAACTGTTCGACCCGATAGCGCAGCGCTCCGCGCCGTTCGCGAAGAAGTTCGTCGACCACCTCGACGAGAACGAAGTCGATGCGGCCATCGCCATGGTCGACCAACTCCCCGGGCTCGTCGAGCACATGGAAGCCGTCATACCCATCCTGGCAACCCTCGATTCCGTCGCACCGGAGATCCACGAATTGCTCGGCGTGACAAAGGATGTCCGTCGCGCAGTGATCGGGATACCCGGGTTCAAGTTCTTCCGCAACCGAGGCCAGGATCGACTCGACGAAGAGGAAGGCCGCGACTGAGCGTCCGCGGCCCTCCTCGACTCGATCACTCCGGGACTACTTGACGAACGCGAACTCGTCACCACCGTGGTACTTCGCGAGGGTCTCGGAGATGGAGCGCCTGGACGGCGGGTGAAACGCGTATGCCTGCAACGCAGCTGCGAGGTACCCGATGTCGGGCGAGGTGATGAATCCGATTCCGCCGAGGGATTCCATCGCCGTCGAACTCGCCCGAACCAGCGCATCCCGAATAGCTATGCGGCAGAACAGCAGTCGCGCGGAGATGTCCTGGCCTCGCTCACCGTCGTCCACGGCACGTGCCACGCTCTCGATCGCCGCGATGCTGTTCTCGATCTCCGCCGCGGCTCGGGTGTAACCCTCGTAGTCACCCTTGTCCTGCGCAAGCATCTTCTCCAACAGCATCGTCGCCGCCCCGAGGTAGTTGGCGCTGATCAACATCCCGAACCACAGGTACCCGGTCATCTCGTGGACACCGTCCGGGTCGTCGTCGCTGTTGAGCAGCACCAGATCCGCCGGTACCTCGACATCGCGGAGAACGACCTCGTCGCTCTGCGAGCCTTCGAGGAACGGTGTCTCCCAGAACTTCGTGACGGACACTCCGTCGAGCGACGCGGGGATCAAGGCAACTGCGCGTTCGCCGTCCTTCGCGCCGACACCTTCGACCTCGACGCTGGCCGTCAACAGATCCATCGAACCGGACAGGCTGCAGGGCTTCTTGCTTCCGTTGATCACGTACACGTCGCCCACCCGCTTCGCCTTCATCGTGGGAATGAAGACGCTGCCCCCCGGGGTGCCTTCCGAGAACCCCGACGCGATCACGGCCTTCTGCTCGATGAGCGATTTCATCAGCGCACGATCTTCTTCGCTGGCTCCCGTGGCGAACTCGTTGAGCGACGCGATCGACAGATGGTGCATGGTCGTCGCCGCTCCGAGCGACGGAGATCTCGATCCGATCGCCCGCTGTGCGCGCACGGCGTCGAGCGCGGAGGCGCCGCTGCCGCCCAGCTCCGCGGGAACGATGAGCGAGGTGCCGCCGAACTCCTTGAATTTGGCGATTGCTTCGCCGTCCCTGCTTTCGAGGTCTTTCAGTGGCGTGCGGTCCAGATAATCCAGTAAACCCGGAATGTATTGTTCCAGAATTTCGCGTTCTCGAACCATCAATGCAGTCATGACTCTCCCTAACAATTTGAAATTCGCATGGCAGACAAAGGTGAATCGAATTCGCAACCTCGTGCTCACTACCCACCGTTCTACCAGGCAAAACATCCAAGAGTAGGTAAACTTCCCCCCTTTTCGAAACTGGGCGATGAGTTTGTTATGGCCTCCCACCTGGAGTAATAAAAATTTGTTTGATTCGAACCAATCCTGCCCATCCCATGGAGCCGAATCACTTCTCGAATTCGCGACCATCGTTCGACGACCGACTCCAAACCCACCCTGTGTCAGGAGAACCTGCAGCGATGACCGTCAACCGATTGATCAAACGACTCGACGGCGACGACCGAGTCGACCTCCTCCGCGCCGTGCGCGAATCCGACGTGAGCCCGTACTTCCGCGTCATGGAGTCCGCCACCGCGCCCATCGTCCAGGTGGAAGGCAAGGACAAGATCATGCTGGGCTCCAACAACTACCTGGGGCTCGCCGACCATCCGGACATCACGCAGGGCGCGCAGGACGCACTCGATACCTTCGGCTCGGCCATCACCGGCAGCCGACTGCTCAACGGCACCATGGACATACACCTCGAGCTCGAGAACGAGATCAAGGAATGGCACGGCACCGAGGACGCGATGGTGTTCACCACCGGTTACCAGACGAACCTCGGGACCATCGCCGCCGTCGTGGGCAAGGGCGACGTGATCGTGGTCGACTCCGCCGCACATGCGTCCATCCGCGACGGAAGCCAACTGTCCGGAGCAACCATCCGCAAGTTCGCTCACAACGACATGGCCGACCTCGAACTCCAACTGCAGGGACCCGTCGTCGGCGACGGCGCCGTCCTGGTCATCGTCGACGGCCTGTACTCGATGGAAGGTGACCTGGCGCCTCTGGACCAGGTGACCGCTCTGTGCACGAAGTACGGTGCCGCGTTGATGGTCGACGAGGCCCACAGCCTCGGTATCTACGGCGAAAGTCTCACCGGCGCTGCGGAATTGTTCGGCACCGCAGGCGACACCGATATCAGAATGGCATCTCTGTCCAAGAGCCCCAGCTCCACCGGGGGCTTCATCGCAGGATCCCACGATCTCCTCGACAGTCTTCGTATACACGCGAGAGCATTCCTGTTCACGACATCGGGTGTGCCCGCCGCAGTCGGCGCGTCCCTCGCGTCGATCAAGCTGATCAGGAGCGAGGAAGGACGTCAGCGAGCGCGTCGAGTGTTGGAACACGCCGAAGCCTTGCGCAGTGGACTCGCGGCCGAAGGACTCGACGTCGGCGCCAGGTCCCCGATACCGGGAGGAGACACCGCGTCACCGATCGTCTCGCTGCACATCGGGGACGACCTGTCCGCCATGAATCTCTGGCGCCAACTGTTCGACAAGGGAGTATTCACCTCGGCGGCCCTGCATCCTGCCGTTCCCCGCAACGGTGCGCTGCTCCGACTCTGCGTGATGGCCTCCCACACCGACGAACAGATCCGAACCGCCATCGCCACCATCGCGGAGACGGTCGCGGAGTTGCCCTCGTGACCCTTCGCATTGCCGTCACGGGCGCAACGAGCGATTTCGCCGCGGCGATCCTGCCTGCCCTGCTCGCCGACGACGACGTCGACTCCGTCGTCGGGATCGCTCGGCGTCCGCTCCGCATGCAGCATCCCAAACTCGAATCGGTACGTGCCGACATAAGGTCACCCGGACTCGAAGAGATTCTTCGAGGCAGCGACGTCGTCATCCATCTGGCCTTCGTCGTCGAAGAATTACGCGACAAGACCGAGACACACGACATCAACCAACGCGGCTCACGGAACGTTCTCGATTCCGCGTACGCCGCAGGGGTGGGCAGGCTCGTGATCGCCTCGAGTATCAATGCGTACGGTGCGGACATTCACGACGAGCCCCTCGACGAAAGTCACTACCCCGCCGGCGATCCCGACAGGTACTACTTTCACGACAAGGCGGAGGTGGAGCACTACGCGGAGTGGTGGCTCCGCCGCCACCCCGGCGAGATGGCGGTATCCATGTTGCGACCGACGTACATCATCGGTCCGGACTTCGCCAACGACGGCATCGATCAATTCACCGGCCGGGTCGGTGCGTTCCCACAGGCGGACCGGGCCAGCTACCAGTTCCTGCACCAGAACGACCTCGCCGACGCCTTCCACCGCGCCGCCAAGCAGGACCTGATCGGCCCCTACAACGTCGGTCCCCGCGACTGGACGCCGGTCCGCGAACTCGCACGTATGCAGGGCCAGATCCTGTTCGACGTACCCGAGAAACCCGCCGTGGCGGCCGCGAATCTTGCGTTCCGACTCGGACTCACCCCGTTCTCCGGCCAGTGGGTCACTGCGGGCGAGCCCGTCGTCGACTCCACTGCGTTGAGCGAGAAGACCGGCTGGACACCCACTCTCACCTCGCACGAGTGCGCCGCCGTCATGGTTCTGCTGCAGGGCAAGCCGATTCTCGGCGCCGAGCATGCGCTGACAAGCCACGACGCCTGCGAGGCCGCACTGGAACCGGCGTCGAGGTTCGTCGGAACCGTGGGCGGTGAGCACGTGTCGATCACGACACCCTCGGGTCGGCTTCACGTCGAACTGCACCGAAGCTCGGCCCAGGGTCCGACGGTTGTCGTGCCCGTGCGCCCTGGACTGCATGCCCGCTACCTCACACCCGTAGGCCAGGAACTGGCGCACGCCGGCGTCACGACCATCCTGCTCGACCTACCGGGTCACGGGCTCAGCACGGGGCCGCGAGGACGCGTCACTGCTGCGGAATTCGACGACGCCGTCGCCGATGCAGCCGACTACGCGCGACTGACCTTCGGATCGGCCGTCACCGTCGTCGACATCGGCGATCACGCGCCCCCGCCGAAGCAGACGTTGCGCGGACTCCGGCGGCACCACCCCGTCAATCCGGCCGATGGACTACTTCCCCGTCGTGTCCGCGCGCACACACTCGGGGGGCGTACCAAGACCAGGACGACCACCGCGACATCCGTCGCCGAGGTCATCGATCTCGTCGGTGGAGCAGCCGAACCCACCAGCTCACGCGCCCACTCGTCGGCGCGGTAGATCCGGCGGCTCCGCTCGCCTTCCGCGACGACAGTGCCTCGCGTGCATCGGCGTCCGCGGCTGCGCGGTTCTGCTTCCACTGCGCCACCCAGTCCTCGACGTCGACCGGGCCGATCGGCACCAGAGGCGGCGACGGCATCCGGATCCACGCCACGACACGCGCATTGAGGTCCTGCAACGCTTCTCGAACCGACGACTCCTGACGCAGCTCGATCAACGTGACCGGAAGTTTCTCGATCTCCTTGCGTAACTGCAGAGACTCGGGCAGCAACGCGTCCGTCGACAGGTTCTCCCGCTTCAAGAACCCTTTCACCCACCACAGATCGTCGTGAGCCGAACTGGGCAACGGCTTACCCGCCCCCTCGAGATTCTCGAACTCGCCCCGCTCCTGCGCCTCGCGAATCTGCCGGTCCACGAAGGACTCGAACGTCACCCCTGGCTTCTTCCGTTCCACCACTGCTGCACCGCCGTTCCACCGCTGGACATCCTCACTGCCGGAAACGCCCGTATTCCGCTAGGGTACTCACGTCGATCCAGGCCGGCGCCGTCGTCGACCTCAGGGGGATCGTTCACTTCGGACCACGGGGAGTCTCATGAAGTTCGCTCGACTTGCACGAACAACGGTGACAGCTGTCATCGCCGTCTCGGCGCTGGCTGTCGCCACGGGCACTGCCCACGCAGAGCCTGCACCACTGGTGACGGGCACCGACCAGGGCATCGCCTACAGCACCACCACCACCGAGGACGGCAAAGCCGTGACGACGATCCTCGACACCGGATCCTTCCGACTCGACGCGACCTCGGAGACCGTCGAGGTCCTCGACGCCGCCGGCACGTCCGTCGCGACGATCCCCCTCGCCTACCGCGTCGGCGACCAGGAGTTCTCCATCGCGCCTCTCATCGGCGTCGACGACCGTGAACTGACCCTCACGCCCGAGACCGATCCAGCGTTCGCCACCCCGGTGGCGCGCTCGGTCCTGCCTGTCACCGACGTGAACTCGCAGGGGCGCTTCCTCGACGAGCTGAACAAGGCATCGTTCGGCGCCGGAGTCAGTGCCGCCATCGGTGCCGGAATCGGTCTGGTCATCGGTTGCGTCGTCGGGGTGTTCGTCGGGTGCATCCCCGGTGTCCTCATCGGTGCCGCCGCAGGTGGAGTGATCGGCCTGATCAACACCGGAGGTTACCCGCTGCAGTCGGCCGCGTTCGACTACTTCACCGGCAGGCCCTGAGCCGCTACCGCTACACCGATTCGACAACCGAAGGGCCCCACAGGACTTGAAGTCCGTGGGGCCCTTCGTCGTGTGTCAGCTGATCGACTCGGGGTGCGCCACTCCGTTCGAGGTGGCCGCGTCCTCGTCCTGGTTGTCGCTGCTTGCCAGGTTGTTCTTGCCGTCGAGGTTGTTGAGCAGACCGGTGACGTTGACGCCCGAGCTTTCCAACGTCTCGATGACGCCCGCGATGACCTGCGGGCTGATGCCGAGCAGTGAACCGATGGATCCCTTCGCGCCGTCGGCGCCGCCGATGATCGAGATGCGGTCGATGTCGCCCACCGGCTTCGCCGCTGCCGCCGTCGCCTCGACGAGAGCAGCCAGCACGTCGGGGAGCGTGAGCAACCGAGCAGCCTGCGGCGTGTAGGAATTGAGCGCCTCGGCGATCTGACGCTTGCCAGCCGCTTCCGCTTCCAGCTTGGCCCGCAGACCGTCGGCCTCTGCTTGCTGCTCGGCGCGCAGCGCATCCGCCGCGACCTTGCGACCTTCCGCCTCTGCTTCCAGTTTCGCCCGCAGACCGTCGGCGTCGGCTTGCTGCTCCGAACGCACGGCATCCGCGACGAGTTTGCGCGAGTCCGCTTGTGCCGCTCCTGACTGACGCGCCGATTCGGCCTGTGCTTCCGCGCGAAGAATTGCGGCTCGACGCTCACCTTCGGCTCGCGCGATCGCGGCCTGGCGTTCGGCTTCGGCGGGGGCGATGACGTCCGCCTGCAGTGCTGCTTCCGATTGCTGCGAGCGACGACGTTCCACTTCGGTGCGTGCCTCGACCCGGGCGGCTTCTGCTTGCTCCCGAGCAATGCCGACGGCTTTCGCCGCGGTGGCCTGGGCAAGTGGTCCCGCCTGGTCCGCCTCGGCGTTCTCCGCTTCGGTCTGCGCACGGAGGCGTGCCAACTCGACGTCACGACGCTGATTCGCGGTAGCGATGGCCGTGTCCGCCTCGGCCTGCGCCACCGAACCTTCCTGGCGTGCCTTGGCCGAACGAATCTGGGCGTCGCGCTCGGCATCCGCGGTTCCGACCGCTGCGTCACGCTTGACCTCGGCGATTCGACGTTGTCCGAGAGATTCGAGATAGCCGTTCTTGTCGGAGATCCCGGCGATCTTGATGACGTCGACTTCCATGCCGATGCGCGCGAGGTCGTTCCCTGCCTCGTCGATGACGCTGCGCGCCAACGTGTCGCGGTTGGAGTTCAGGTCCTCGACGGTCATCGTCGCGGTGATCCCTCGTAGGCTACCGGCGAGGATGTCGTTGATCTGACGCTGCAGTTCCGTCAGGTCGGACGTCAGGAAGCGCTGCACCGCCGTCTGAACCGCTTCGTCGGCCGAGCCGATACGTACCAGGCCCACTGCTTCGACGTTGACCGGGACACCGTCGTTGGACAGTGCGTTCTGCAGGTTGATGCTGATGTTGAACGGTTCGAGGGACATGATGTCCACTCGTTCGATGCCCGGCACCTTGAATCGGGCACCACCGCGCACCACCTTGGGCTTGCCTCGACCGGTGAACACCGCGACCTCGTTGGGCGGAACCTTGATGTAGTTCTTGACGTACACCGTCGGCAGCACGACGAAGACGATCAGCGCGACGATCGCCGCGATCACGATTGTTGTCAGCATGTATCAGTACCCCTCACGAACTGTGCTTGTAGTCGAAAGCCCCCACCGTGCAGGTCTTCCGATCATCGACCGTCCACGACGTCGTCGACGGCAACGACGTGGAGGTAGGTGTCGTCCACATCGGCGATGTAGACGGTGACGCCTCGCGGGAGCGCGACCTTGCCCGAACTGACAGCCCGTGCGCCGACGCGATTGCCTTCACCGTCCGCGAACGACACCTCGCCCCATCCGTCCGCCGTGACGTCCAGCGTGACGGTGCCGAGCAGCCCGATGTACGATGCTCGCCCGATGTGCGAATTGTCCTGCTGCCGAAGCATGTACGGAATCAAAAGCCCTCGCGTCACGATCACGAGACCCGCCGCCACCGCGATGCCGACGAGCGCTGCAATCGGGTCGGGCAGTTCGGTGAGCGCCGAGATCCATCCGGCCGCGCCGAAACCGAACAGCGCCGTCGCGATCGTCGTCAGCGACAGGAACGGCACACCGTCGCCGTGACTGTCACCGAGATCCGAGACCTCGCCGACGGTGAACGTTCCCGCCAGCCCGACGACGCCCACGACGAAACACACGATGAACACGGTCAACAATTGAAGAACTCCACTCCCCGAGTCGGTCCAACGAATAGTAAAGGGAATCCGGCCGTAACGGGGGAATCGGTCTCGTATCGTGATCTGACGGCGGCGGGTGGCCCCACATGGATACAACACCGCCGTGTGTTCACAATCGTCATGACGGTTGTGAACACACGGCGGTGTTGTGAGAAGAACGGGCAGCGGCCGACGTGGCCTCGGTGAGTGGTCAGCCGTACTCGGCGACGAGACGATCGAACTCGTCGCGGTCCACCAGCTGGGGCTCACCGATGGCGAAGGCCTGCGCGTACTTGCTGGCCAAGTGGTAATCCCGGCCGAGTGGGCCCCGCTCACCGTCCTCGTCGTCGCGCTGAATGCTGGAACCCGGCGGTACTTCGTTCTGCAAGCCGTTCGTCTTCTCACCGAGACGAGCGTCGAGCTTTGCGGAAATCTTCTGCATGATCTCTTGGTCGTCGGTCATCGGTACCCCGTACCCATGAAAGGACGGTCCTACACCTGTGATTGTTTGTCGGTACCACGGGGCATCATGGTGGAATGGCCGGTAAGAGAACCAACGCGCACCAGGTGGACCCGGCGCTGGCCAAGTTCTCTCCCGCCACCCAGGAGTGGTTCACCGGCGCGTTCGACGCCCCCACGGCCGCGCAAGCGGGTGCCTGGCAGGCTATTTCCAGTGGTCGGCACACTCTTGTCGTCGCTCCGACCGGCTCGGGTAAGACCCTGTCCGCGTTCCTGTGGTCCATCGATCAGCTCACGGTCCGTGACGTGCCTGCGGAGCGCAAGACGACGGTTCTGTACATCTCGCCGCTCAAGGCGTTGGCCGTCGACGTGGAGAGAAACCTCCGCGCGCCGCTCGTCGGGGTGACACAGACGGCCAAACGGCTGGGCCTCGAGCCACCGGACATCTCGGTCGGAGTCCGCTCCGGTGACACCAGTCAGGCAGATCGTCGGGCCATGCTGAAGACTCCGCCGGACATATTGATCACGACCCCCGAGTCTCTGTTCCTGATGCTCACCTCCGCGGCCAGAGGATCTCTCGACTCGGTCGAGACGGTCATCGTCGACGAGGTCCATGCAGTCGCCGGCAGCAAGCGTGGCTCGCACCTCGCGCTGTCCCTGGAGCGTCTGGATCTGCTGCTCGGCACACCCGCGCAGCGGATCGGGCTGTCGGCGACGGTGCGGCCCCACGAGGAGGTCGGACGGTTCCTCACCGGCGCCGCCCCCATCGAGATCGTTGCTCCCCCGTCACCGAAGACGTTCGATCTCACGGTTCAGGTCCCGGTCGAGGACATGACGGAACTGGGTGTCGTGGAGACAGCGGAAGGTGATGCCTCGGCTGCGCCGCAGCACGGATCGATCTGGCCGCACGTCGAGGAGAAGGTCGTGGACTTGGTTCTCGACCACAAGTCGTGCATCGTGTTCGCCAATTCCCGACGCCTGGCCGAGCGTCTCACCGCTCGCCTCAACGAGATCTATGCCGACCGTCTCGGCGACGGGGTCGACACCGCCCACGGCCCCGCGTCTCTCGTCGGTAGCTCCAGCGACGTGGGCCACGGTGCCGAACCGCTGCTGGCACGTGCGCATCACGGCAGCGTGAGCAAGGATCAGCGCGCCCTCATCGAGGACGATCTGAAGACCGGACGCCTGCGGTGCGTCGTGGCGACCAGCAGCCTCGAGCTCGGAATCGACATGGGCGCGGTGGATCTGGTCATCCAGGTCGAAGCACCGCCCTCGGTCGCGAGCGGTCTGCAGCGCGTGGGGCGTGCGGGTCACCAGGTGGGTGAAATCTCCAAGGGAGTGCTGTTCCCCAAGCACCGAACCGACTTGATTCATTGTGCGGTGACGGTCGAGCGGATGACGACGGGCAAGATCGAGGCACTGTTCGTTCCCGCGAATCCGCTGGACATTCTGGCGCAGCAGACGGTGGCGGCGTGCGCGCTCGAGCCCATCGATGCACACGACTGGTACGACGCGGTGCGTCGGACCGGGAGCTTCGCCACTCTGCCCCGGTCTGCGTACGAGTCGACCCTCGACCTGTTGTCCGGTCGGTACCCGTCGGACGAGTTCGCCGAGCTTCGCCCTCGCCTCGTGTGGGACCGTGACGCGAACACGCTGACGGGCAGGCCCGGCGCGCAACGCCTCGCCGTCACCTCCGGTGGCTCCATCCCGGACCGCGGCTTGTTCACGGTGTACATGGTGGGCGAGAAGGCGTCGCGTGTCGGCGAACTCGACGAGGAGATGGTGTACGAATCCCGTGTCGGGGACGTCTTCGCGCTCGGTGCGACCAGTTGGCGGATAGAAGAGATCACTCACGACCGGGTCCTCGTCAGCCCTGCATACGGTCAACCCGGACGACTGCCGTTCTGGCACGGCGACGGACTCGGGCGTCCCGCCGAGCTGGGCCGCGCCCTGGGCGAGTTCCTGCGTAGTACGTCCGAGCGAGAAAATCTCGAACAGCGTCTCGCCGGTGACGGCCTCGACCCCAACGCCGTGACCAATCTCGTTGCATTGCTGGACGATCAGAAGGAAGCGACCGGGCAGTTGCCCACCGACCGAACAATGATCGTGGAGCGGTTCCGGGACGAGCTCGGAGACTGGCGTCTGGTGCTGCACTCGACCTACGGGCAGCAAGTGCACGCACCGTGGGCACTTGCGATCGGAGCACGGCTGATCGAGAGATACGGAATCGACGCGGCACCCACTGCGTCCGACGACGGCATCATCGTCCGGCTCCCCGACACCGAGGACACGCCGCCCGGCGCGGATCTGTTCGTGTTCGAGAAAGACGAGATCGCCGACGTCGTCACCGAACAGGTCGGTGGATCGGCGCTCTTCGCATCACGCTTTCGCGAATGCGCCGCTCGTGCACTGTTGCTGCCGCGTCGCAATCCCGGCAAGCGCGCACCGCTGTGGCAGCAACGGCAACGTTCGGCGCAACTGCTCGATGTGGCGCGGAAGTACCCGACGTTCCCCATTCTGCTCGAGACGGTCCGTGAGTGCCTGCAAGATGTCTACGATCTGCCCGCGCTCGAGGACATTCTCGCGCAGATCGGACGGCGTCAGATTCGCATCGTCGAGATCGAGACCCCGACCCCGTCTCCGTTCGCGAATTCGTTGCTGTTCAACTATGTCGGGGCGTTCATGTACGAGGGCGACAGCCCCCTCGCGGAACGCCGTGCCCAAGCCCTGTCCCTCGACTCGACGCTGCTCGCGGAACTGCTCGGACGTGTGGAGCTGCGCGAGCTCCTCGATCAGGCCGTCATCGAGACGACGGAACTGGAGCTGCAACGCCTCGCCGAGGACCGTCGTGCCAAGGACATCGAGGGTGTCGCAGACCTCCTCAGGATGCTCGGGCCGCTGACCACCGACGAGGTGGCTGCCCGAACGAACGGCGAGGAATCGCCGATGTGGTTGGCAGAGTTGGTCTCCGCGAAGCGCGCCATGGAGGTCACGTTAGCCGGCACGTCCTGGTGGGTGGCCATCGAGGACGCCAGCAGGCTGCGCGACGCACTCGGTGTGCCCCTTCCCATCGGGACGCCCGCCGCGTTCATCGAACCGGTCGACGACCCCCTGACCGACCTGGTCAGCCGGTACGCGCGCACCCACGGACCGTTCTCGGTGGACGACCTCGCCGAGAGGTTCGGCCTCGGAATCGCTGTCGCGCGAGCATCTCTGGCGGGGCTCGCCGCCGACAAACGGATCATCGAAGGTGAATTCCGTCCGGACCGAGCAGGATCGGAGTGGTGCGACGCCGAAGTCCTGCGCCGCCTGCGGCGGCGGTCCCTCGCCGCGGCGCGCCAGGAAGTGGAGCCCGTCGCCACCGCCACCCTCGGCCGTTTCCTCCCTGCGTGGCAGCACGTGCAGAGCAGGCAGCTCTCCGGAATCGACGGAGTCGCGGCGGTCGTCGAGCAGCTTGCCGGAGTGCCCATTCCAGCCTCCGCGTGGGAGTCGCTGGTGCTGTCCTCCCGTGTACGGGACTACTCGCCCGCAATGCTCGACGAGTTGACCTCGACCGGTGAGGTTCTGTGGTCCGGCCACGGGTCCATCACGTCCAAGGACGGATGGGTATGCCTGCACATGGCGGACACCGCTCCCCTGACCTTGGCTCCTCCTGCGGAATCGGATCTCTCCGAACTACAGATCTCGATACTCGACGCCGTCGCTGCCGGTGGCGCTTACTTCTTCCGGCAACTCTCCGACACCGTCGGAAGCACGGACGACGACAGTCTGCATGCGGCGCTGTGGGAGTTGGTGTGGGCGGGCCGAATCGGCAACGACACGTTCGCGCCGCTGCGGGCACTGCTGAACTCGACGACGCGAGCAGCCCCCAGCCATCGCTCCCCGCGGAGGACCCCACGGCTGCGGTCGTACCGACGGTTCGAGCGGCCGTCGTTACCGACCCGCACCGGTCCGCCCACTGCGGGCGGCAGGTGGTCACGCGTCCCCGAGATCGAACCCGATGCGACCATTCGCGCGCACGCCACCGCGGACGTACTGCTCGAGCGATACGGCGTCGTCACGCGAGGTGCGGTCATGAACGAAGGTGTGCCCGGGGGATTCGCGACGATGTACAAGGTGCTGACCACCTTCGAGGACTCCGGACGTAGCAGGCGCGGTTACTTCGTGGACACCCTCGGTGGTGCTCAGTTCTCCACATCCGAGGTGGTGGACCGACTGCGCAGTTACGAGGAGCGAGAGAAGACAGGCGCGCTGGTGCTCGCCGCCTGCGATCCTGCCAACCCGTACGGCGCGGCGCTGACGTGGCCCAAACGCGACACGGGAGAAGATGGACCGGGACATCGACCGGGTCGCAAGGCAGGCGCGCTGGTCGTTCTGCACGAGGGCGAGCTCGCGTTGTACGTGGAGCGCGGCGGCAAAACCGTTCTCACCTTCTCCGACGACGATGCGGTGACGGCTGCTGCCGCCGGTGCGCTCGCCGAGGTCGTCAAGCGCGGCGGGGTCGACAAATTGCTCGTCGAACGCGTCGACGGGCAAGAAATTCACGGCACCGGCTTCTCCCGAATGCTGACGGACGCAGGATTCTCCGCCACCCCTCGCGGCCTACGGTTGAGGAACTGACGTGCCCGAAGGCGACACCGTGTACCGCTCGGCCAACAGACTGCGCACCGCACTGGAAGGCAAGGAACTCACCGGCTGCGACATCCGTGTTCCGCGATACGCCACAGTCGATTTCACCGGCCAGACCGTGCACTCGGTGCAGTCGCGAGGTAAGCACCTGCTGATCGGGGTAGACGATCATTGGATCCACAGTCACCTCAAGATGGAAGGAACCTGGCAGGTCTACGAATCGGGCCAACGGTGGCGTCGTCCGGCGTTTCAAGCTCGCATCATCCTGACCACGGACACGTCGCAGGCCGTCGGCTTCGAGCTGGGTGTGCTCGACATCGTCGAGGACGCGAACGACGCCGTCGGGTACCTCGGGCCGGATCTCCTGGGGCCGGACTGGGACGCGGCACTGGCCGTACGAAATCTGGAATCGGATCCCGAACGCCCCATCGGTCTCGCTCTCCTCGATCAACGCAACTTTGCCGGGCTCGGCAACGTCTACCGCAACGAGATCTGTTTTCTTCGCGGCGTCGATCCGCGCACACCGGTGAAGGACGCAGGGAGCATCGCCAAATTCGTCGACCTCTCCTTCCGCACCATCATGGCGAACAAGGACCGCAACCAGCGAGTCACCACCGGTGACCGCCGAGCGGGGCGCCACTTCTGGGTGTACGGACGAGAGAACAAGCCCTGCAGACGTTGCAGCACCACCGTCGAATTCGGGTTGTTGGGAGACAATCCGCTCGAGGAACGCCAGATCTATCACTGCCCGTATTGCCAGCCTGCGCCCAGCTGATCCACAGGAACAATCGCCACCATGGGGTCATGACTTTCTTGGCGATTCTGACCGTGGCCGTGATGGCCGTGTCCGGAGCGGTGGCGTCCCGCGCGCCCCGGACACTCGTTCAAACTCCCGAACAGCGCCGAAGCGCTCCCGTCGGAACACTGACGGGTGCGCGGTGATGGCGATCGGTCGGCGAGTTCGAAACCTACGAGCCCCGAATTGTGGATGCACTCAACGCAGACGACCGCTTGGCGTCGTCACCTGCGCTATCACGAACAGCCACGACTGAGAATCGCCCGCCCGGGAGCGACCTCGATGGTCCACCGCAGCATTCTGGGTCATCCTCCTGCTTACGGTGTCCTTCGCTCTGACGGCTGCGACCTGACTCATCGAAGCAGCTTCTTCGAATGCGGCTACACAGCAGTCGCGTACGCCTACTCCCCCGAAGTCTTCGACACCCGCGCACGATCCGTGGGCACCGGCGTCTCCCACGGCTCGGTCCCCTGTCGAACACCATCGGACCCCTGATCATCGTCGCGCTGCACAATGGCCGGCGCTACCAGAGCGTGTTCTACTTCATCGCAGGCATGTGGCTCTTCGACTCGATCACCCTCGCCGTCTTCGGACCGAAAACCCGACACGCCCGCCTGGCAGCAAGCGCACCCACCACCCAGCCCGCAATCTCTTGATCAAAGACTGACCCGCACAGGCGAATACACGCGGACGCCCCGCAACCTGAATTATCAGGTTGCGGGGCCGTCTGCTTGTCCGACACGGATCGAAATTCGATCTTCGTGCTGCGAACTGTGTATTGCCCTATACGTGTTTTGCAGGTTCTGACTCGATTTCAGCCCTGCGATTTCATCCCGCGTTCGATACCAGGGTTCAGTCGGTGCCGCCGTAATCGGCGACTTTGTCACGCCAGACGGAGTGCGGGTGAGCCCCGTCCAGTGATGCGCCCGCTTGAAGCACGAATTCGATCCACACCGACGGCCCGTCGATTCGAACGTAATCACTGACCTGGTCGACGGCCGTGGTGCCGGAGAACGCCACGTAGGTGTTGTCCAGTTCGGCGGTGTACTTGGCCAGAATCGTAGCGGCGTCGGCGTCGTCGATGTCGCTGACGTAGGTGTTCATCGCGGCGACGACGAGCGCCTTCTGATCCTCCGAGAGTGATGAGACCGGGACCCCGGTCTGGGTCGCGGGGAACTGACCGTCTTTCTGTGGGCCGACCAGAATGTCGGTGTAGACCTCGTCCTGCTTCGCTGCCGCCTGCTGTCCCGGAGTCAGCGATCCCACGAGGTTCGCGAACGCGACTCGTTCCTGCTCCATCGGCATGTTGGAGCGGCCGTTCTCGTCGAAGCTGTAGCCGGGCTCGACGCCGCGGAACGACGGTGTCGCTCCGACGAGTACTCCATCGGTGTAGGTGTTCGCGAACGCAGTGTGGTGCCCGCCGTAGTACAGCTCCCACGTGCCGGTATCGGACGGGGTGCCGAGGAAGGCGAAATGGAAGTTTTCCGAACCGAATCCGCCGTCCCGGCCGGTGGCGTTCGCCGCGAGATAGTCGTCGGCGTTCAAGATCTGCTGAATTTCGTCGTAGCCCTCGTTGTCGGCCGTGCCCGACGCTTCCTTCACAATGTCCATCACGAGCGCGAGCTGCTCTGGTGAGAACTCACTCAGCGTCGGTCCGACGCGATCGCGGTATCCCTGGGGCGGAAAGTTGCTCCACTTCTGGGCAGTGTCCAGTGAATAGTCGAGAACCATCGACGACGCGAGATCGGCGTCTGCACTCGCAATGAGCTCGTTGGAAAGGCAAGTGATCTTCGAGTAGCCCGAATCCGCATTGCAATCGGAGGATGAGGCCGCCGACGACGATGATGATGATGATGTCGCGGCAGACTCGGATGCGGTCGACTGGGTAGAAGTGGTGTCGTCCTCGGTGGACGAGCAGCCGACAAGTGCTGCCCCGGTCATCAGGACTATTCCTGCAGCCGAAGCTGCTCGTGTGCGGCCCGATCGCGATGGATAAGGAATGCGCATCATGTGCTCCTCAGTAGTGAAACATTGTGTATAGGATTGGGTTTCGGGTAGCCGGTCGGCTGAGCGCGATACAGCAGCCATCCGGCGATCGCGGCTGCGAGCCACAGGGCCGCAGCCACGTAGACGGAGACGTCGACGAGGCTGTCTGCCGCAGCGGCAACGGCATTCGGCACGCCCACGCGGTCCAACACCCATCCGACCGCCGCCGTGCCTGCCAGCGCAGCCGCGACAATTCTCAGCGGGCCGTAGACACGTGTGCGGGCCAGGACCATGAGCGGCGGTAGGACCACCGCCACAACGGCAAGCTGCATCAGTTCGATACCGATGTTGAAGCCGAACAGACTGGTAGCGAGTTGGCTACCGGTCAGATCGAGCTCGGTCAGCGTGGTCGAGAACGCCAGGCCATGGACGAGCCCGAACAGGCCGGCAATCAACGCTTCTCGGCGAGGGAAGATCGGTCTGACGGCATGGAGGGCTGCGATGAGGATGCTGACGGCGATGAGCACCTCGATGGGTTGCTGCGGCACCGGGAATCCGATCGAACCCAACGCGAGCGTGACGGAATGTCCGAGTGTGAACGCGAGGGTTATAGCCGCTATCCGGCGCACTGCCGTTGTCGGTCGTGCAGCCCCGGCCCACCGACGACCGGTTACCAGGAGCGGGGCCGGAAGCAGCAGTGTCAGCAGAAACAGTTGATGATCGGTGCCTTCCCTGATGTGCGATATACCGAGCGAGACCATGCTGGTGAAGCCCTGCCACATACTGCCGTCGTCGAGTCGCACGGTCAGCGGAGTGATCTCACCGGTGACGGTATCCAGGCCAACGGTACCGATCTCGCGAACGGAATCGATGGTGCCGGTCGACCAATCGGATCGAACCGTCACCAGGACGACATGGGTGATAACGCGATGTATCACCGCGTCGTAGCCGAGATCGAACGTTCGCTCGTCAGCACCTGCGGGTGAGGATAGATGTGCCGTTGTGGTCACGGTGTCGTAGATTCCGGTTCCCACGTTTTCTGCGGAACCGATGGTGAGGTCGTCGAGAGTCACCGCCCACGGTTGTCCGTCGACCGATGTCGGTCGGAAATGTGAACCGAGGTAGCTCGAGAGCTCGGCGGAGTGTGCGTCGACTTGATCCTGAGTCGCCGAATCGAGATCGATCCCGCTTGCAGCCTCGAGATCGCTGAGCGGAATGGTCAATTCAGCATCGATCTCACCCGAGTGCACGTCCAGTTCCACTGTCGTGGTGGGAAGGACGTGTGCTGAGGCGGTGCTGCCGATCAGCCACACCCCTATCGCGGACACGATGACGACGAGTCCGACGATCGAATTGCGTAATCGTGGATTTCCCCGGACCGAGGTCATGCCTGGGTGCCACCGTAGTCGGTGGTGCGGTCGCGCCACACCGAGTGAGGGTGGTTGCCGGGCAGTACGATTCCGTGCTGCATCGAGAATTCGATCCAGACCGAGGGGCCGTCGATACGCACGTAATCGTCCTGCTCGGTTACTCCGGTGGTTCCGGAGTACGACACGTACGTCTCGTCGAGCTCGCTCTCGTACTTCGCGAGGATGGTTGCGGCATCGGCATCGTCGATGTCGTCGACGTAGGTTGCGATCGCGGCCATCACCAGTTGCTTCTGTTCCGCCGTGAGCGTGGAAGCCTGTACGCCCTCCTTCGCGGTCGGGAATGCCCAGTCCTTGCCCGGCGTCAGGAGTATGTCGGAGTAGACGGAGTCGAGCTTGGCGGCGGCCAACTCCTCGGTGGACATCCCGGCGAGCATCGCCGCGAACGCGGCCTGCTCGTTCTCGAGCGGCGCGATGGTGGTGCCGTTTGCCTCGTACGTGCCGTACGGTTCGACCCCGCGAAACGACGGAGTCGCCCCTGCCAACGTGCCGTCGGTGTAGGTGTTGGCGAAGGCGAGGTGATGACCACCGAACTGCAGCTCCCACGTTCCGGAGTCGGACGGTGTACCGAGGAAGGCGATGTAGTAATTCCCCGAGCCGTAGTCCGTGCCACCACCGTTGGCAGCAAGGTAGTCGTCGGCGTTCAGCAGCTGCTGGATCTCGTCGTACCCGTCGCCCGCCGACGAACCGGTAACGGCCTGAAGGAGGGTGTCGAGCGCTGCGAGCTGTGCGTCGTCCAAATCGCTGAGCTGCAATCCGATCCGACCCTGGCCTCCACGCAGGAGCGCCTGAGGCAGGTTCGACCACTTCTCCGCGTTTTCCAGCGAATACTCCTGCTGCAGCGACGTCTTCTGCTCGTCGGTCAGGGTCGCAGCGAATGCGTCGGCAGCGGCAACTACCGAGCCCCCCTCGGCAGCCGAGGTCGACGGAGAAACAGTGGTGGTAGCAGCGGCAACGCTTGTCGCTGCCGCGGTGGAGTCGCTGTCCGTGCCGCATGCAACGAGGGAAAGACCGAGGAACGCCGTCATCGATGACGCGACGACCAACTTTCTTGCACGTGTGTAGCGGTAGATGTGTGTTCGCATAGAAGAACAGTAAAAAGGAAGTGTCCGTTTTCTCTGTACGCTAGCTGTGAACTCACTGTGAGCCGCGTCCAGCAGAGGCTCGATCACGTGAGCCACATCGAAGAGGTACGGGCGAGTTCGTCGCGAACGGCATCACCGAGCGGGACAGTGGTTTCGTTGCCGCCCGGGTTGGCCGTCAGCGCTGATCTGTTCGGCGCCAGAACGGTCTCGACCGCGTTGAGGACAGCTACTCTGGCTTGGGGCCACCCCCGGCGGAGAGCGCGGAGACTGCGACAAATGCGTCAGTGGACAGAGCTCGAACCGCACGATTCACAGCAACCACCCAGCCGACAGACAGCTAGTCGACGCCCCGATGGCTCTACAGTCCCCGGTATGGCTCCTACACCACGGATCGGCCGGCGAGCGTTCCTCGGCGGCACCATCGGAGTACTTGCTGCAGCCGGGTTGTCGGCGTGCACCGGTACCAGTTCACAGTCCACTGCTACGACGTCGTCTGCCGAGACCTCGACCTCGGCAGCTGCAGAAGCTGTCACCGTTCCCAGCATCGACGAGCTCGTTGCCGCAGTCACCTCATCGTTCACGCAGGCGTCGTACACTGACATCGAGACCGGAATTGTGCTGCCCTACAACGTTTTTCTCCCCCACGACTACGACACCGGCACCAGATACCCACTCGTGCACTACATCGCGGACTCGAGCTTGGTCGGACAAGATGTCACCGCACCGTTGTCCCAGTACGGTGCCTTGATCTGGGCGAGCGAGGCCGAACAAGCGAAACACCCGAGCATCGTGGTTGTACCCGAATACCCCGAAGTGATTCTCGATGACCACGACAGTTTCACCACCACCGACTACGTCGAACTCACAGCGCGGTTCGTGAATTTTCTACGCGCCGAGTACAGCGTCGACACCAACCGTGTCTACGGCACCGGTCAGTCGATGGGTTGTATGACAACGATGTACCTCACCGCCAAGTATCCCGACCTCTTCGCCGCCGAGATGCTCGTGTCGGGGCAGTGGGACATCACCTCACTGCAGAACCTGGCCGACGCCACATTCGTATACACCGCCGCAGGCGGCGACGCTAATGCAACGGATGGCCAAACCGAGGTCGAAAACATGCTGAGCACTGCGGGCGTACCGTTCCAGACCGCAACCTGGGACGCAACGTGGGAGCCTACGAAGCTCGACTCCTCTGCCCAGGAACTCTTGTCGGCCGGTGACTCGGCCAACTTCGCCACCTTCGCCACCGGGACGGTCTTGACCGCGAACCCCGTGTCGAACATGGAACACATGGCCTCCTTCGAACCGGGCTACAAAATCACCGCGCTGCGTGACTGGTTGTTCGAACAACAGGCGTGAGACCGATGACGTATACGCGCCACACTCTAACACTCCCAAACCGTTGCGCGACAGCATCTTTCGCATTCTCGGGTCTCTCGTCATCTCGACGTTCGAAACGAGGTCGGGTGCGGCGACCTGGAGGTCTTGCAGGGACTCGAAGCTGCCCCGACAATCCACTAGGCCCGTTGTCGGTTCACAGCGGCTGTACGGTGTGCTGCAGTGTCGCCCGCAAGCGCAGTCACTGAGAACCGACACCGCTTGTCGATGCCCTCGCCAACAGGTCAGGGGGCAGTGTGCGCGTCTGTACGCCAGGAGCCACCGGGTGGGGACGGGGTCTTCGTACGGCGCAGATCCAGGCCTGTGAGCTCATCGAACTTGGTGAGACATTTTGCTGCACCAACGACTATTCGGGCCTGTTCCGATTCGTGCGACGGGCATACAGCCGCGCTGCGGACTCGTATGTTGCCAGCATCGTCTCGACGTTGTCGGTCACTTGGTCAGCGGCCGCACGGGCTCGAGAATCTCTTGACGCGCCTCGGGGGCGACGACACGCAAAGCATCGGCGGACTCGTCGTCGGGTTGCATCTGCGACTTTATCTCCGCTTCCACCCGCGCGTTGTAGGTCTCCACCTCACGGTCCACGGTCTCGGAGTCCCATCCGAGGATCGGCGCGACGAGGGCTGCGACCTGGCCCGCGCAGTTCACACCGCGATGGGAGTACTCGATGGAAATGCGGGTGCGACGGGACAGGATGTCCTCGAGATGCAGCGCACCTTCGGCGGCTGCCGCGTAGACCACCTCGACCTGAAGGTAGCTCGGCGCATCGGTGATCGGCTGGAGGAGGTAGGGCTTGTCCTTCGCGAGATCGAGCACCTCGTCGATGAGTGAGCCGTACCGGTCCAGCAAGTGCGTCACGCGGTAGGGATGCAGTCCGTACACCTCGGCAAGGTGATGCGTTTGATTGACGAGGGCGAAGTAGCCGTCGGCGCCGACGAGCGGCACCTTTTCGGTGATCGACGACGCAACCCGTGCCGGGATGTCGTCTGCTGCGAGATCGACCGCGTCCTCGGCCATGACGCGGTACGTGGTGTATTTCCCGCCTGCGATCGCGACCAGTCCGGGTGCCACACGAGCGACGGCATGCTCACGAGACAGCTTCGACGTCTCGTCGCTCTCCCCTGCGAGCAGCGGTCGCAGTCCCGCGTACACGCCGTCGATGTCCTCGTGCGTGAGCGGAGTCACCAGGACGGTGTTGACCTCACCCAGGATGTAATCGATATCCGCCTTGGTCGCGGCGGGGTGCGCCAGATCGAGCTTCCAGTCCGTGTCCGTCGTCCCGATGATCCAGTGTGCACCCCACGGAATGATGAACAGCACGGACTTCTCCGTGCGCAGAATGATCGCGGCCTCGCTGACGATGCGGTCGCGCGGAACCACGATGTGCACGCCTTTCGACGCGCGCACGCGGAAGCGTCCTCGCTGCGAGGACAACGCCTGGATCTCGTCGGTCCACACACCGGTGGCGTTGATGACGACGTGGCCACGCACCTCCGTCGTCGCACCGTTCTCCGAATCGCGCACGCGCACACCG
The DNA here is from genome assembly GCF_002259345.1 of Rhodococcus sp. 06-156-4. NCBI lineage: Bacteria > Bacillati > Actinomycetota > Actinomycetes > Mycobacteriales > Nocardiaceae > Rhodococcus > Rhodococcus sp. 06-156-4. Next base: position 233,823 of record NZ_NPGB01000026.1, read on the forward strand.
GACACTCGGTCGGCTTCACGCAGGAAGCCGACGACCTGGGTGGACGTACGCACGACGGCGCCGTAGTGAGCTGCGGTGCGCGCGACGCTCATGGTGTGGCGTGCGTCGTCGACGACGGTGTCGTAGTAGCGAATCCCACCGATCAAGGACTTGCGCTTCATGCCGGGAGCCATCCGCAACGCACCGGAACGAGTCAGATGCTTCTGCGCCGGAACGGATTTGGCGCCGCCCATGGTGTCGTAGAGGAAGATTCCGGCCGCGATGTACGGGCGTTCCCACACACGATGTGTCAACGGAAAGAGAAATTTCAGCGGCTTCACCAAATGCGGCGCGAGCGTCGACAGCGACAGCTCACGCTCGTGCAGCGCCTCGCGCACCAGGCCGAACTCGAGCTGCTCGAGGTAGCGAAGGCCACCGTGGAACATCTTCGACGATCGACTCGACGTGCCCGACGCGAAGTCGCGTGCCTCGACGAGCGCTACCTTCAGGCCGCGCGTCGCGGCGTCGAGTGCAGCGCCCGCGCCGACGACTCCACCGCCGACCACGACCACGTCGAACTGTTCCGAACCGAGAGCCTGCCACGCGTCTTCACGTGCCTTCGGACCAAGGAAGGTGGTGTTCGATCGGTTGCTCAAGAGCTCGCTCCCCACGTGGATGGTTCGTTTGTCCGTCTGTCGGCGCCGAATCAAGGCTACCGTTCGAGGCGAGTACCCGCCCTGTGCATCGCACCTACGTAAGGAGAGACGTGACCTCCGACACCTTCATCGCTTCGATCGACCAAGGAACGACCTCGAGCCGGTGCATCATCTTCGGCCACGACGGGAAGCCCGTGGGGTCGGCACAGAAGGAGCACGAGCAGATCTTCCCCCGGGCGGGCTGGGTCGAACACGACGCCGAGGAGATCTGGGTCAACGTACGCGAGGTGGTCGGCGCGGCGCTCGGCAACGCCGACGTCAAAGCAGAGAACATCGCCGCGGTCGGCATCACCAATCAGCGTGAGACGACTCTGGTGTGGGACCGCGCGACGGGAAAGCCGGTGTACAACGCGATCGTGTGGCAGGACACTCGAACCGACGAGCTGTGCACCCGGTTGGCCGGTGACGAGGGAACGGACCGATATCAACACATCACCGGACTCCCCCTCTCCACGTACTTCGCCGGGCCGAAGGTTCGGTGGATCCTGGACAACGTCGATGGCGTCCGTGAGCGCGCCGAGGCCGGTGAGTTGTGCTTCGGCACGATGGATTCCTGGGTCCTGTGGAACCTGACCGGAGGCACCGACGGCGGAATCCACGTCACCGACGTCACCAACGCCTCACGCACGTTGCTGATGGATCTCGAGACGTTGCAGTGGCGCGAGGACATCTGCGCAGACTTCGACATTCCCGTCTCGATGCTCCCGGAGATCCGCACCTCCTCGGAGATCTACGGCGAGGTACGCCCGAAAGGAGTGCTTGCCGGAGTACCGATCGCCGGCATCCTCGGCGACCAGCAAGCCGCCACGTTCGGCCAGGCGTGCCTCGAGCCCGGTGAAGCGAAGAACACCTACGGAACCGGAAATTTCCTACTGCTCAACACCGGAACCACGCCCGTGCGCAGCGAGCACGGACTTCTCACCACCGTCTGTTACAAGCTGGGAGACAAGGACACCGTCTACGCCTTGGAGGGTTCCGTGGCCGTCACCGGCTCGCTCGTCCAGTGGCTACGTGACAACCTCGGAATCATCAAGAACGCGAAGGACATCGAAGACCTGGCGGGCACCGTCGACGACAACGGCGGCGTCTACTTCGTGCCTGCGTTCTCCGGGCTGTTCGCGCCGCGCTGGCGCCCCGACGCCCGCGGCGTGATCTCGGGACTGACCAGATTCGCCAACAAGGGCCACATCGCACGAGCAGCATTGGAAGCCACAGCGTTTCAGACCAGGGAAGTGATCGACGCGATGCGCGCCGATTCCGACGTGGAACTGACCACGCTCAAGGTCGACGGCGGGATGGTCGTCAACGAACTGCTGATGCAGTTCCAGTCGGACATACTCGGCGTTCCCGTCGTGCGCCCCGTCGTCAACGAAACCACCGCACTGGGTGCGGCATACGCTGCCGGGCTCGCCGTCGACTACTGGAGTGGCGAGGACGACATCCGCGCCAACTGGTCGGACGACAAGACGTGGGAGCCCGACCTCGACCCCACCGTTCGTGACGAGATGTACGCCCGGTGGAATCGAGCGGTCGAGCGCACCTACGACAGCGCGTGAGCCGACGCCAACCTGCGCACGGCCTCGTGTAGAACGTCGGGTTCGGCGCTGGCGAAGCACAACCGCATGGCGCCTTCGTACACCCTGTCGTCCGCGAAGGCTCTACCCGGGACGAACGCGACGCCGTGATCGAGCGCTCGCGGAAGCAGAGCCGTCGCGTCGGTACCGTCGTTCAGCGTCGCCCACACGAACATGCCGCCGTCCGCAGGCGACACCGACATGGCGTCACCGAACGTGGTGGTGAGAGCACGATGCAACGCGGCTGCGCGGCTGCCGTACTCGGCCCTCAACGTGTCCAGGTGCGCGGTCAACCACGGTGAGTCGCGGAGGAGCCGTGCCGCAATCTGCTGCGTCATCGACGATCCGCACAGGTCCGCGCCCTGCTTGAGCAGCTCGACGGCGTCGCACACGGGTTTCGGCGCGACCAACCACCCCACCCGCAGCGCGGGCGCCAGAATTTTCGACGCGCTCGACAGTCTGATGACGCGGTCCGAGTGCGACGCGATCGGTGCCGGAGGCTGTGCGTCGAACCAGATCTCCCCGTACGGGTCGTCCTCGAGAATCCAGAAGCCGTACCGTTCGGCCAGTTCGGCGAGTGCGTGTCGGCGATCGGCCGACATCGTCACTCCCCGCGGGTTGTGGAAGTTGCTGACGGTATGGACGAGGGCCGGCCGAAGCCCTTCTGCCAGCAGCCGTTCCAACGCTGTGACGTCCATGCCCTCGTTGTCGATCGGAACCGCACGGACGTCGGCGCCGGCAATCGAGAAGACCTGCAGGGCACCGGTGTAGGCGGGTTCGTCCACGACGACGACTGCCCCCGGGTCGACCACTGCTTGCGCGACCAGCGTCAAGGCCTGCTGCGAACCGTGCGTCACGACGACCTCGGACGCGTCGATTCTGCGTCCGATCGCGGCCGATTCGCGGGCGGCAACGATGTCTCGGAGCCCGCGAACGCCGGAGGTCTCGCCGTACTGGACCGACGCGGTCTCGGCCAGAACGTCGTGCGCGGCGTCGCGAATCCGGTGCAGCGGAATCAATTCCGTGGCCGGTAGCCCGCCCGCCATGCTGATCACGTCACCTCGCGCGGTGAGCGCGAGAAGATCACGAATGGCGGAACTGTGCACGGTGTCGAGTCGGCGTGCCAGGGTCGGAAAGGTAGAAGTCATGAGATCTCCCCGTGTCGGATGCGTCTGAAAGAACCCGAGGATCGACTGGGGTGTGGAGGAGCCGGATGGTGGTCGGCTCCTCCACTATGTCATGACAAATCAAAATATGAAATGCGGATCTCACATTTCGAGACAGCAGCTAGTCCAGGTCGTCGTGCCGCATGAGCTGACGAGCAGCTTCGGTGATCGATCCGGTCAGCGACGGGTACACCGAGAACGTCGCAGCGAGATCGCCCACGGACAGGTTGTTCTGCACGGCCATCGCGATCGGCAGGATCAGTTCCGATGCCGTCGGGGCGACGACGACGCCGCCGATGACCACACCCGTCGCGGGGCGGCAGAAGATCTTGACGAAACCACGCTTGAGGCCGGACATCTTGGCCCGCGGATTGGTTGCCAGGGGAAGCATGACGGTCCGGGCCGGCACCTCACCCTTGTCGATCGAGGACTGACTGACGCCCACCGACGCGATCTCGGGACGCGTGAACACCGCCGAGGCAACGGTCTTCAGCTTGATCGGCGTGACGCCCTCACCGAGAGCGTGGTACATCGCGATGCGGCCCTGCATCGCCGCGACCGAGGCCAGAGGCAGCAATCCGGTGCAGTCGCCTGCGGCGTAGATACCGGCCACGGACGTACGAGAGACGCGGTCGACGCGCAGGTAACCACCCTTGTCGAGCTCGATCCCCACGTTCCCCAGCCCCAGCCCGGAGGTGTTGGGAACCGAACCGACCGTCATCAGAGCGTGGGATCCCTCGACCGTGCGTCCGTCGGCCAGTTTCACGATGACACCGTTGTCGGTGCGCTCCACCGAATCCGCGCGGGCATGCTTGACGAGGGTGACGCCCCTCTCGTTGAACGCGTCCTCGAGCACCAGCGCTGCATCCTCGTCCTCGTGCGGCAACACACGATCACGGCTGGACACGGCGGTGACCTTCACGCCCATCTCCGTGTACGCCGAGACGAACTCGGCACCGGTCACACCGGAGCCGACGACGATGAGGTGCTCGGGAAGTGCATCGAGATCGTAGAGCTGACGCCAATTGAGAATGCGCTCACCGTCGGGCTCGGCGCCCTTCAGGATGCGCGGGCTCGCCCCCGTCGAGATGAGTACGACGTCGGCGTCGAGGATCCGCTCGGACCCGTCGGCGAGCGTCGCGCGAATCTGATGCGCGGCCATTCCCACCTTCGAGTCGATCAGCTCACCTCGACCCGAGATGAGCTCGACGCCCACCGATCGCACACGGGCGGCGATGTCCGCGGACTGCGCCTGCGCGAGCGACTTCACACGCTCGTGGATCTGCGGCAGAGCGATCGCCGCCTGCGACGGGTCGAGGGCGATGCCGAGATCGCTCGCGCGCCGCATCTCCGTTCTGATGCCGGTCGACGCTATGAAGGTCTTCGACGGCACACAGTCCCACAGAACACACGCACCACCGATCCCGTCGGCGTCGACGAGCGTCACCGTTCCCCCGTGCTGCGCCGCCACCAGTGCTGCCTCGTACCCAGCGGGTCCGCCACCGATGATCACGATCCGCGTCGTCATTGATCCTCTTTCTGAAGATTGGGGGAGCCTCGTTGCTGACATCGAGGCTATTCCAGTGACGCGCGTCATGCAGTGGTAAGGATTACTTCACTTCGCCTCGACCAGCACGAATGCCACGATCCGGGGTCGGCCCGCGACCGACCGCACGCCGACGGTTTAGGCTGGCCGACGTGCCAATCTATGCCGCCTACGGATCGAACATGCATCCGGAGCAGATGTTGCAGCGTTGCCCTCACTCCCCGCTGTCCGGAACAGGATGGTTGCATGGGTGGCGCCTGACGTTCGGTGGCGGCGATATCGGCTGGGAAGGTGCGCTGGCCACCGTTGCACCCGATGCAGACGAGAAGGTCTTCGTCGTGCTCTACGACGTATCGGACGAGGACGAGCAGAGCCTGGACCGGTGGGAAGGCTCGGAGCTCGGCATCCACCGCAAGGTTCGCTTGCGTGTCGACACCGCGGACGGGCCGGTGCTCGCGTGGCTCTATGTGCTGGACGCCTACGAGGGAGGCCTGCCGTCCGCGCGCTACCTCGGGGTCATGGCCGAGGCAGCGGAGATCGCCGGGGCGCCCGCCGAGTACGTCCGAGACCTCCGCACGCGCAACAGCAGGAACGTCGGACCCGGCACCCCCTAGCTCACGTCAGTGGGGGTCGAGGGCGATACCGGTCAGTACCTTGACGCCCACCGCGAGAGCGCGCTCGTCCAGGTCGAACGTCGGCTGGTGAATGTCGAGCTGGGGTCCGGAGCCGGACCACACTCCCAGCCTGGCCATGGCACCCGGAATATCTTCCAGATACCAGGAGAAATCCTCGCCTCCGCCGGATTGAGGCGTGTCCGCGAGCGCCGTCGGCCCGAGCCTGCGGATGGCGTTCTCGAACGTTCGCGTCACCTCGGGTCCGTTGACCACGGGCGGAACCCCGCGCCGGTAGTTCAGTTCGAATCGGACGCCCGTCGGGGCGAGCAAGCCCGCGACGATTTCCGTCACCAGTGGCTCGAGAAGTGCCCAGGTCTCGTGATCGCCGGTACGGACGGTTCCGGTGAGCATGCCTGTCTGCGGGATCGCGTTCGGTGCCTGACCCGCGACAACTGCGCCCCACACCATCACCGTGCTGGTCCGCGGGTCGATCCGCCTGCTGAGCATGCCGGGCAAGCCGGTGATCACGGTTCCGAGTGCGTGCACCAGATCCGCCGTCAGATGCGGGCGGGACGTATGACCGCCCGGGGAGTCCAGGCGTAGTTCGACGGTGTCGGCCGCGGACGTGATGGCGCCGACGCGCACTCCCACCTTGCCGACCTCGAGCCTCGGGTCGCAGTGCAGTGCGAAGATCTTGGACACACCGTCGAGACCGCCGGCGGCGACCACGTCGAGGGCACCACCGGGCATGACTTCCTCGGCGGGCTGGAAAATGAGCCTGATCCCGAACGGCAGGTCCGGCAGCGACGCCAACGCCAGCGCCGTGCCGAGAAGTACCGTCGTGTGGGCGTCGTGTCCGCAGGCGTGGGACACACCGGGGACCGTCGAGCTGTATGACGCGCCCGTGAATTCCTGCAGCGGCAACGCATCCATGTCCGCGCGCAGCGCGACGCGAGGGCCGCTGGGTCCGATGTCGCACGTCAGTCCCGTTCCGCCCGGCAACAATTTCGGGCTCAGGCCGGCGGCTTCGAGTTTCTGGACGACGAACGCAGTGGTGGCGAACTCCTGGCGAGCGAGCTCGGGGTTGGCGTGAATGTGACGACGCCACTCCGACAGCTCGTCGGTGTGGTCGAGGATCCATTTGTCGACGAGGGCGAACCGATCGTCGGTCGACGCGATCGTCATCTGCTCGCCCGCGCTTCCGCGCCGTCGAGCAGGCGATCGCGCACAGCCGGGTCCTGTGCCGCGCGCACTGCTGTTCGCGCGAGCAACCGCGCTCCGTCGAGCACCGCGGTATCCGCCGACTCGGTGATGCAGGCTGCCGCGAACTCCGGTTGATGCGTCACCGCACCTGCCGAATCCAAGCCTATGACCGGGTGGATCCCCGGCAGAACGTTCGTCACATTTCCCATGTCGGTGCTGCCCAGTGGGCGGAATCCTTCCAGCTCGGGTGCCAATGGTGAACGACCGATCGCTTCGGCCTCGCGCCGGAACTGCGCGACCAGCCACGGGTCGGGGGTCAGTTCCTCGTACGTCGGTGACACGGTGCGGATCTCGTGAGTACAGCCTGTGGCGACAGCCCCCGCTTCGAAGCAGCCGAACGCTTTGCGCGTCAGAGCCGCAAGCGATTCCGACGACGTCGCCCGCAGGTAGTACAGAAGCTCGGCATGGCCGGGAACGATGTTGGGCGCCAGCCCACCGTCGCCGACGATCCCGTGCAGTTGCTGTCCCGGCGACAGGTGTTGGCGCAGAAGACCGACGGCGACCTGCGCGACGGTGACGGCGTCACCGGCGTTGATTCCCCACTCCGGGGCAGCCGACGCGTGTGCCGCGCGCCCGGTGTACGTCACCGCGACGTCCGACAACGCCAACGATGTCGCCCCGACGATGTCGAGCGGGCCGGGATGCACCATCAGCGCCGCACCGACACCGTCGAAGACCCCGCGTTCGAGCATCAGCACCTTGCCGCCGCCGCTCTCCTCGGCGGGAGTGCCGAGAAGACGCACGGTGATGCCGAGGCTGTCGGCGAGCGGGGCAAGAGCCACCGCTGCACCCGCGGCGGCTGCGGCGATGATGTTGTGTCCGCACGCATGGCCGATCTCCGGTAGTGCGTCGTACTCCGCGCAGATGCCGATGACCAAATCTCCGCTACCGAACGTCGCCGTGAATGCGGTGGGAAGATCGGCCACACCGCGTTCGATCTCGAAATCGTGGGCGGCGAGTAGATCGGTCAGTTTGGCGACACTTCGATGCTCCTCGAACGCGAGCTCGGGCTCGGAATGAATCGAGTGCGACAGCGCGAGCAGCTCTGGTGCGGCGCGGTGGACACCGCTGTCGGTCTCATCGATCACCGCACCAGTCTGTCACTACTGGTTTCCGAAGCTGAAGTTGCTCTCACCGGTCGGAATGTTCAACGCTGCGAGGACGTCGGCGTGGATCCCTGCCTTGATCCCCGCCAGGCTCTTCCCCCGCGTGCTCGTCGACGCGGCGGCCCGCTCGACAGCAGCGACCAGCACCTGATCCTCGTCGACGGCGGCGTCGGCGATCCCCGCCGCGACCGCGTCCGCACCTCCGTAGCGGCGTCCTGTCGTCATGGCCTCGACCGCGGTCTGCTTCGGCAACCGGCCGTTGACGAGGGCGGACATGCCCACCGTGAACGGCATGTTCAGGTTCACCTCCGGAAGGCAGTAGAACCCTCGGTCGGCCCGCACGATCCGAAAATCGTGCGCGGTGGCCAACATGGCACCTGCGCCGAACGCATGGCCCTGCACCGCGGCGATCGTCGTCATCGGAAAGGTCAACAGCCGTGTGTAGAGCGTGTGGACGCGGTCGAGGTAGGACGTGATCTTGTCGAGGTTGGCGAACAGCCAGTCGGTGTCGAGTCCGTTGGTGAAGAACTTGCCGGTCGCCGTCGTCACCAGCGCCGCCGGGCCTTCCACGGCCTCCACCTCGTCGAGCAGTGCGTGCACACGGTCGATCCAGTCGGGATGGAAGCGGTTCTCGTTGTTCTCGGGACCGTCCTGGTCGCCGAGGAAGAGAATGTGGACGTCACCGTTGCGCTCGAGATATGGCATGCGGCAATCCTACCCATCGGTAACATGCGATGGTCCAAGAACCACGGGACACCCATCTCCTAGGGTGGTCAACCGTGGGAACTTCTGACTCGAACTCCAGCACTGCAGACCCGACGGTCGACCCGGCCGGTGCCGCCGCCGGCGCTGCGCAGGCCATCGCCGACGCGACCGGTGTCGCCTCGCACTCGGTCGCGATCGTGCTCGGCTCCGGGTGGCAGGCCGCAGCCGACCGATTCGGCGCACCGACCGCCACGGTGTCGATGAGCGACCTCCCCGGGTTCGCCCCGCCGTCGGCGTCCGGGCACTCGGGCACCATCACATCCGTGAAGGTCGGAGACACCGACACCCTGCTGCTGCAGGGACGCACCCATGCGTACGAGGGCCACGAGCTCCGCCGTGTAGTCCACCCGATTCGCACGGCCATCGCGACGGGTGTCGGCACGGTGGTTCTCACCAACGCCGCGGGCGGAATCCGCGAGGGCATGAGCGTCGGACAGCCCGTGCTGATCTCCGATCACCTGAATCTGACGGCGCGATCCCCACTGATCGGGGCAGAGTTCGTCGACCTCGTCGATGCCTACTCGCCCGAGCTGCGTGCCCTGGCCCAGGACATCGATCCGACCTTGGAGGAGGGTGTCTACGCGGGCCTGCCAGGGCCGCACTACGAGACTCCTGCCGAGATCAGGATGCTGCGAGCGCTCGGTGCGGACCTGGTCGGTATGTCGACGGTGCACGAGACCATCGCCGCACGTGCGCTGGGCGCCCGTGTCCTCGGCGTGTCCCTCGTGACCAACCTTGCAGCCGGAATGACCGGCGAGCACCTCGATCACAAGGAAGTACTGGAAGCCGGGAAGGCGTCGGCGGAGCGGATGGGCGAGCTGCTGCACCGCCTGGTCGGCGCACTGTGACCTCCGACCTTCAGGCGCAGGTCGCGGCGTGGATCGCCGCCGATCCCGACCCTGCCACCCGAGAAGAGCTGGCCGAGCTCCCGGAAAGCGAACTCGCGGAACGATTCTCGGCACCACTGAGTTTCGGCACTGCAGGACTGCGAGGCGCAGTGCGTGCAGGCCCCAACGGCATGAACGTCGCGGTCGTCACCCGCACGTCCGCCGGAATCGCAGCGTGGCTGCACAAGCAGAAGCTCGACGGAAGCACGGTCGTCGTCGGCCGCGATGCGCGACACGGTTCCGATGCCTTCGCAACGGCAGCCGCCGAGGTTTTCGCAGCACAGGGCTTCGACGTCGTCCTGCTCCCCCGACCACTGCCGACACCCGTCCTCGCGTTCGCCGTGCGAGCCCTGAACGCCGAGTTGGGCGTCCAGATCACGGCGTCGCACAATCCCGCCGCGGACAACGGATACAAGGTGTACCTCGGTGGAGGCGCGCAGTTGGTTCCGCCCGCAGACAAAGAGATCGAGGCGGAGATCGCCGCAGTCGGTCCCGCCGCCGACGTCCCACGAACCATCGTCTTCTCCGGTGGCTCCGACGTCACCGCACGCTACCTCGACACGATTGCGCCCCTGGCACGTTCGACCGAACGCGGCATCCGCATCGCACTGACGCCGATGCACGGCGTCGGCGGCGAGGTCGCGGTCGCAGCGTTACGCAGCGCCGGATTCCGCGACATCTCATTCGTGACAAGCCAATTCGACCCAGACCCCGAGTTTCCGACGGTGGACTTCCCCAACCCGGAGGAGCCTGGCGCCGCCGACGCCGTGCTCGCGCTGGCCCACGAGATCGAGGCAGATCTGGCGATCGCGTTGGATCCGGACGCGGATCGCTGCGCGATCGGGGTCCCGGGCCTCGACGGGTGGCGCATGCTCAGCGGTGACGAGACCGGTGCACTGCTCGCGGAGCACATCCTGAGCAACGCACCTCCGAACTCGTTGGTGGCCAACACCATCGTCTCCTCGCAGTTGCTGTCGAAACTTGCACCGGCCCGGGGTGCGCGCCACGCACGAACCCTCACCGGATTCAAGTGGCTCGTCCGTGCGGGTGACGGCCTGGTGTACGCCTACGAGGAAGCGATCGGGCACTGCGTCGACCCACAGTCGGTCAACGACAAGGACGGAATCTCCGCTGCCGTGATGCTGGCAGATCTCGTTGCGACGCTGAAGCAGAACGGACGCACGCTCCTGGACGCTCTCGACGATCTCGCCGTCGAGTTCGGAGTGCACGCGGGCGCACAGGTGTCCAAGCGAGTCGAGGACACCGATCGGATCACCCGGATGATGGCGGATCTGAGGCACGCTCCACCGACCGACTTGGGCCCTCGCCCACTCACCGTCACGGATTATCTGCAGAATGCAGGCGCGCTGCGCACCGACGCGGTGGAGCTCGCCGGACAAGGCGTACGCATCATCGTCAGGCCGTCCGGGACGGAGCCCAAAGTGAAGGCGTACCTCGAGGTCGTCGAACCCGTGGACTCCCGCGAGGGACTGGCGGACGCACGAGTCCGGGCGCAGGCGGCGCTCGACGAACTGAGGGCCTTCGCGCAGGACCTGTGACCTAGAACAGTGCGGTCTGGACGGCGGGAAGGTCGGACGTGTAGTCCCCGAACCTGATTCGGCGCCCTTTCAGCGCGTGCAGATCCACCACGTACGACGTCTCGTCGGCGGCGTCTCGTCCCGTGGTCGACGTGGTGATGTCCACGATGGCCGTTTGACCGATGCAGGCATTCACGGTGAATCCGTGCGGGCCGCTCGTGAGGTCGCCGGGGTAGGCGAGCCGGTTGCCGGAGGCAAGGTCGCGGAACCCTGCCACCTCCCAGGATTCGGTGACGACGCGATACCCGGGGTCGTCGGACACCGGAGCGAGGTCCTCGCGCACCGTCGTCGCCAGTGACGCCGTCGCAGCACCCAACCGTGCAGTGTCGACGGGGAGGGCCAGGGCCGCGGCCTTCGCCGACGACCGGACGGCTTGGCGTACCTGGAGTCGCTCGGTGACGCGATCTTCGAGCACCCGTACGATCTTGCCGTCGTCGGCCCGCGCCACGTACTCGGCGCAGACCGCTCCCTGCTCGGCGAGCCTGCCCCATTTCCTGGTATCCGCTGCGGTACCGACCTTGTGCACTCCGCCCGCGAACGTCGCGATGTACAACCAATGCGGTTGCATCACATGAGGTTCGAGATCCTTCGACACGAATCCTCCGCGGTGGACGGTGTGCACGAACCGGAACGGATCCTTCGACTCGCACTCCTCGCACTGACTACCGCTGTCCACGGGACGTTGATCGGGGCACGGTACATATCCGGGCGCCGCCCCGAACGCCACACGCCCGGTGCACCAGCGCTGGGCACCGAGCGCGTGGAACCCGAGATGCCCGCCGCGCAGATCGACCGTTCTCACCTCACGCGACTCGACGTCCAGCACACGCAACCGAGGGTCACCCTCCTGCGCGGGCCAGGTGACCCCGAGGACCAGCGAGACGCTCAGCGTGGACCGAACTGACGGTCACCGGCGTCGCCGAGCCCGGGAACGATGAAGGCATCCTCGTTCAGACCGTCGTCGATGCTCGCGGCGACCAGTCGCACCGGCAGTCCCGACGCCTCCAACGCCGCCACGCCCTCCGGTGCGGCAACGACGCAGATGCACGTCACATCCGCTGCACCCCGCTCGACGAGCAATTCGATCGTGTGAACCATGGACCCGCCGGTCGCCAGCATGGGATCGAGCACGTACACGGGCGTCGTCGACAGGTCGTCGGGCAGCGATTCCATGTACGGCACCGGCTGGTGCGTCTGCTCGTCACGCGCCATCCCGACGAAGCCGACACGCGACTGCGGGATGAGACCGCTCGCTTTCTCGACCATCCCCAGTCCTGCGCGGAGGACGGGAACCAGCAGTGGCGGCTTGCTCAGCCGCGTGCCACTGGTGACGGCGACCGGAGTCTTGACGTCGAACGTCTCGATCGCCGCGTCGCGGGTGGCTTCGTAGACCAACATGTGGGTGAGTTGGCGAAGGGCGGAGCGGAAGGTTGCGTTGTCGCTGCGCTCGTCGCGCATCCTCGTGAGCAGTGCTGCGGCCAGTGGATGTTCGACCACGTGAGTTTCCATGGATCCAAGGATAATTGTGGGAACCGATCGGCCCTCGGTTGCGTCGAAGATAAATGTAGGGATTTCCCTGCGCGGATCGAGCGGCTCGAGCAACCTGGGGGAACCGGTGACGGAGATTTCGGCAGTGGCAGCGGGGATACACGCGTTCTCGTCGACGGCGGGGTCCATGGCGGCCGAGGTCGCCGTCGCGGCCGCCGCCACGGCCGCGACGGGCCCGGCCGTGCTCGCGCCGGTGTTCGGCGCAATCGGGACGGAATTCCTCGCCGCGTTCACCGCGGTGCACACTGCCCACACCGCTGCGGTGTCCCGGCTGGCCGGCACCGTCGCGAGCATCGGGGTTGCTGCGTCCGCGTCGGCCGCCGGGTACGACACCACCGATGCGTCGACGGCTGCGAGCCTGGCGTGATCGATGTGCTGGCGAAACCGATCACGGATCTGCTGGGCGGATTCGGGTCGGGAATCATTCCCGCAGGTGGTCCGGCGGATGTACTGAGATCGTCGTCTCGGGCACTCGACTCCGTGCAGAGCATCGGGCGATCCGCCATCGGAGAACTGGCTGCTACGTGGAGTGGTCCGGCCGCGACGGCGGCGCTGGACCTCGCCGGACAGGTGCAGACGAGCGCGATCGGGTTGTCCGAGCACGGTGACGATATCGCGGCCGTCGTGGACCGCGCATGCGACAAGGTACAAGCCGGCTTGGCCGAGCTCCACGGCATCCTGCAGTCCTTCGTCGCGGTGGCCACCACTGCCGCACCCGTGCTGTTCACTCCGGCCGGGTCGACAATGCTGATCGGTGCGGCAATCGATCATCTGCAGCGGGCGCTCGCCGTCGTCGCACGTGTGCGAGCCGAGCTCGCCGGCCACGCAGCGGAGATCGGCGCGTACGCGGCGCCACCGCCGGTTCCCGAGCCCGCCGGGGCTGCTCCCACCGCCGCCTCCCCTGCCCCGGACCCGGACCCGGACAGGACCGTGACGGCCGCGGCGCCTGGATCCGATCCGGGAAGCCAGTTCGGTCAGAACTTCCTTCGCACGGTGTCCGCGTCGGCACCCTCGATGCCCGACGCACCGTCCTCGCTCCTCTCACCGTCCTCGGGTCCGGCCGCATCGCCTCCCCCGTCGGGCATGTCGATGTACACCGGAACTCCGGACCGCACGACAGCCGACACCGGCGCGCCCGGCCGCGGCGTTCAGGTCGCTCTGCCCGACGGCAGCGTCGCGACTGCTCCCAACGAGCAAGCCGCGGGTGCAGTCAGAAGCGCTCTGACTCAGCAGGGCACTCCGTACGTCTGGGGAGGCACGTCCCCCGGGCAGGGCCTCGACTGCAGCGGGCTCACCCAGTGGGCGTACGGAGAGCAGGGAGTCGAGATTCCGCGGCTGGCTCAGGAACAGAACGTCGGCACCCAGGTCGGGCAGGACGAGCTGATGCCGGGCGATCTGGCTGTGTGGGACGGCCATGTCGCGATGGTCATCGGGAACGGCCAACTCGTGGAAGCAGGTGACCCGGTACAGGTCGGCGAGATCAGGACGACCAACTCCGGCATGGGCTTCAAGGGCTTCTACAGGCCCACCGAATGACGGACGAGACGACGAGCGAGCCGATGATCGCGCAGGCGGCTACTCGAGACGACTCGGTACGGGTACGTGCATCCGAGTCCGGCTTGCCTGTGTCCATTCACATCGATTCGGCCGAACTCCGCTACGGGGGTGCAGAATTGGCTGCCACGGTGCTCGATCTCTGCAGGCGCGCAACCGAACGAGCGCGTGCCGAACGGAGAACACTTCTCGAACAATCGGGGATGAGCAGGGACGTCCTGGACATGCTCGGCCTGCCGTCCGCATCCGACGTCGCGGACGCGGAGAACGAACTGATGGACACCGAGCAGCCACCGTCGTCGTGGATGACACCACTGTGACCGATCCGATCGTCATGCTCGTGGCACACGCGGACCGTGCTCTGGACACCATGCACGACGCGTCGGAGGCACTGGCATCGCTGCAGGTCACACGTCGCACCGAGGACGGGCACGTGTCGGTCACCGTCGACGGCAGCGGTGCGTTGACCGCGCTGGAGCTGGCACCCGACCTCACGGGAACGTCGGCCCGGGACCTCGGACGAGCAATCGTCGAACTGTCCTCCGACGCGGCGCGGGAAGCTCTCGAACGTCGCGCGGCGATCTTGGACAGGATGCAAAGTTCCCTCTCAGAGACCTGAGATAGGCTTCCGGCCATGGCTGGCGACATCATCCCGATCGAACTTGGTCTCACCCGCGGCGACTTCGTCACCCTGTGGGCTCCGGAGTGGCGAGAGGGCGACGACGAGTGGGAGGCGTTCCTCGGGCACGAGGAAGACCTCTACGGCTTCGAAGCCGTTGCTCACCTCGCCGCATTCATCCGGAACGACAACGACAACGACCTCGTCGACCATCCGTCGTGGACGGTCGTGTCCTCGCTTGCGGCGAACGAGCTCGAGCCCGACGATCTACACCGGTTCGATCTGGTCGGTGTGCCGGAGCTCGTCGCCGAGGAACCCGACTCCGACGTCCTGGCCGAGCTCACTGCCATCTTCGAGATGGTTCAGACCATCGGCGACGTCTGTGAGATCAACTCTGTCGCTTCGTTCTTCGCCGGCAACCCCCACCTGGGTTCGGTGGGTCTCGGCGTCGACGCCTACGTCGGCAAGGACGGCCAGAAGCTGTGGGACCGCATCGGTGCGTCCATCGCCAAGAGCTGGGACGACATCATCGACGCCATCGACTCGGTGGTCACCACACCCGACGTCGACGCCAAGGCCGTGGACGTCGCGGAGGCGGAACTACTGGCCGCCGCGGAGAACATCGTCGACGCCGACGATCTCAGCGAGGACGACCCCGACGAGGACACCGAGGACGGCGAGAGCGACACCGAGGAGGATCCGGATCCCATTGCCGTGCACGCCGCCGAGGACGATTTCTGGGCGGGTGTCGGTATCGACCCGGTACGCATCATCACGTCCGAGGACACCTACTACACCCTGCGGTGCTACATCGACGACGAGCCGATCTTCCTCGGGCGCACCGGGTCCATCACCGTGTTCGGGTCCGAGCGTTCGCTGGCCCGCTACCTCGCCGACGATCACGATCACGATCTCGCCAAGGTCAGCACGTTCGCCGACGTTCAGACGGCCGCGATCGACGGCTCACTGCAGATCGAGGTGACCGACGACAACGTCTACGTCCTCCCCGGCCTGGCCGACGACCTCGCCGAGGGTCCGGATTCGGTGGATACCGACCAGCTGGATCTGGCCGTCGAATTGTTCACCGATGCAGCGGACTTCGCCGACGACGATTCGGTGGAGGAGGCGCTCGCCAGTTCCACGCCTCTGGGGTGGTACGTGTCGTACACCCTCGAGCCGGATCCGAACAGGCTGGCGCCGAGTCCGCCGTTCGCCGTCGAAGCCGAGGCGTGGCGGGCGCTCGAACGCGAATTCGAGGCCCGCCTACGCAAGGAGTGACCTGTGGCCGGTTCAGCCGACGAGTACCGCATAACCCGGTTTGACGACGTCGTCGATCAGCTCGAGTCGTTCGTCGAACGGGATGAACGCGGACTTCATGGCATTGATGGTGAACCGCTCGAGGTCCGTCCAGCCGTATCCGAATGTGCTCACCAGCTTGTGCATCTCGCGTGACATGGTGGTGTCGCTCATGAGCCGGTTGTCGGTGTTGACGGTGACGCGGAAACGCAGCCGGGCCAACAGATCGAACGGATGCTTCTCGAGGCTGTCGACTGCACCTGTCTGAACGTTGGAGCTGGGGCACAGTTCCAGGGGCATCCGCTTGTCCCGCACGTATGCGGCGAGCAGGCCGAGGTTCGGGACACCGTCGGAGGAGACGTCGATGTCGTCGATGATTCGCACTCCGTGCCCGAGTCGGTCCGTCCCGCAGAACGCGACGGCCTCCTGGATCGACGGCAGCCCGAAGGCCTCACCGGCGTGGATGGTGAAGTGCGCGTTGGCTGCTCGCATGTACTCGAATGCGTCGAGGTGACGACTCGGAGGGAAGCCTGCTTCCGCACCGGCGATGTCGAACCCGACGACACCGCGATCACGGAAGCGCACCGCCAGCTCGGCGATCTCCCGAGACCGCGCCGCGTGGCGCATGGCCGTCAGCAGACAACCGACCCGAATCCTCTTGCCGTTCACCCGTGCCGCCGACTCGCCGGCCCGGAATCCTTCGAGAACGTGCTCGACGACCTGGTCGAGCGAGAGCCCTCGATCCAGATGTTGCTCGGGTGCGAAGCGGACCTCTGCGTAGATGACCCCGTCGTCGGCGAGATCCTCGGCGCACTCACGCGCAACCCTCGACAACCCCTCCGGTGTCTGCATCACCGCAACGGTGTGCGCGAAGGTTTCGAGGTACCGCTCGAGCGAACCACTGTCGGCGGCAGTGCGAAACCACTCCCCGAGAGCCTGTCCGTCCGTCGCGGGCACGCCGTCGTATCCGCATTCCTCGGCGAGCTCCAGGACGGTCTGCGGCCGCAGACCGCCGTCGAGATGGTCGTGCAGCAGTGCTTTCGGAGCGGTCTTGATGGTGGGGAGGTCGAGCGGCGACGACCCGCCGGTGGACTCTGTCGATCTGGTCGCGGTACTCATGGTCCGACGGTAGCGCGATCGTCGAACGTTCGCGTGTCATCGGCCCCGCGCCGCACCCACGGCTGCGCGCTACCCGCCCACTCGTTCCAGGACGATAGGCGACGCCTCGAACGTGTCTCCGAAAGACCAGGCGTCGGCCATCGCCGCCGTCGCGTACTCGAACTTCTCGGGGGTGTCGGTGTAGAGGGTGGCGATCTTCTGCCCGGCGGTGACGCGGTCCCCAGGCTTCGCGTGCAGACGTACCCCGGCGCCCGCCTGCACCGGCTCGCCCTGCCGCTCCCGCCCCGCGCCGAGCCTCCAGGCGGCGACGCCCACACCCATCGCATCGAGGCCCGTGATCACACCGTCGGACTCGGCGGTGATGTCGTGCGACTCCGCCGCGACCGGAAGCGGAGCCGACGGATCTCCGCCCTGCGCGGAGATCATCGCCTTCCACCGGTCCATGGCAGTACCGTCGGCCAGCTTGTCCGCGGGGTCGACACCTTCGATTCCGGCTGCGGACAGCATCGTTCGGGCAAGCGTGACCGTCAGTTCGACGATGTCCGCGGGCCCTCCGCCGGCGAGAACTTCCAGCGATTCCTCGACCTCGAGCGCGTTGCCTGCGGTCAGTCCGAGCGGTGAATCCATCGCTGTCAGAAGAGCGATGGTGCGCACACCTGCGTCGCTTCCGAGATCGACCATGGCTTCCGCCAATGTCCGAGCGTCGGCGAGGTTCTTCATGAACGCGCCCGCGCCCACCTTGACGTCCAGGACGAGTGCGCCGGTTCCTTCGGCGATCTTCTTGCTCATGATGGAACTGGCGATCAACGGGATCGACTCGACGGTTCCGGTGACGTCACGCAGGGCGTAGAGCCTCTTGTCGGCGGGCGCGAGGTCCGCGTTGGCGGCGCAGACGACGGCACCGACCGCGGGATCGGCGAGGATCCGGTGGATGTCGTCGCCGGTCAGGTCCGCGCGCCACCCAGAAATGGACTCCAACTTGTCGAGCGTGCCCCCGGTGTGGCCCAGCCCCCGACCGGACAGCTGGGGAACCGCAGCGCCGCAGGCGGCCACCAGCGGGGCGAGGGGCAACGTGATCTTGTCACCCACTCCCCCCGTCGAGTGCTTGTCGACGGTGGGCCGGGGCAGACCGCTGAAGTCCATCGTCGATCCAGACGCGATCATCGCCGACGTCCATCGGCTCAGTTCGGAGCGCGTCATGCCTCGCCAGAAGATGGCCATCGCGAGGGCGGCCATCTGCTCGTCGGCGACGACGCCCCGAGTGAAGGCGTCGATCACCCAATCGATCTGGTCGGCGGTGAGCTCGTGGCCGTCGCGTTTGGCGGAGATGACGGAAGTTGCGTCAGACATGGTTCCCTACTCTGCCCGATTCGAGGTCGTCCGGACCGAAGGCAAGCGGCAGCAGGTCCCCCAGCGGGGTCGGTCCGGATGCGGTGTCGACGAGCAATCCGGCCCCGCCGAACTCGAACAACAACTGCCTGCATCGGCCGCAGGGCATCAACTTCTGCCCGCGGCTGTCGCAACATGCGAAGGCGACCAAACGTCCGCCTCCGGTCGAATGAAGGTTGGACACGAGCCCACACTCTGCGCAGAGCCCCAAACCATATGAGACATTTTCCACATTGCATCCGGTGACAATTCGCCCATCGTCCACTAAAGCCGCGGCACCGACCGGATAGTCGGAGTACGGCGCATAGGCTTGCCTCATAACCTCATGAGCTTTGTCTCGCAACGTTTTCCAGTCGATTTCAGGCATGTTCACAATCAAATCACGGGCGAGTCCGCCGTGCACCACAGACGACTGAACCGATCCCGAAGAATTGGGAAGGCAAACCTAACAACGAAATGCAGGTCAGTACGAATCTCGAGTCGAATTAGTTCCAAGTTTCCAATGGGTTTAGAGTTCGAAGACGGCGGCATTCGATAACCGTTCGGAGCCGGAGTAAGACAAATCGAGCCAGGCATTCAAGCCCCGGCTACCAGGCTCGACGCGTCCACCAATGACGTTGGAGGCTTTGCACTCGATGAGTAGCACGACGGAAGTCGCTCCGGCCAAGGAGCGTAAGCGGTCTCTGTACCGCGGTGATCCCGGAATGTGGTCCTGGGTTCTGCACCGGATCACCGGTGTGTTGGTGTTCTTCTTCCTGTTCGTCCACGTTCTGGACACCGCAATGGTCCGGGTCAACCCCGAGACGTACGACGCGATCATCGACACCTACAAGACGCCGCTCGTCGGCCTCATGGAGATCGGTCTCGTCGCTGCAGTGCTGTACCACGCACTCAACGGCATCCGCGTCATGCTGGTCGACTTCTGGTCCAAGGGACCGAAGTACCAGAAGCTGATGCTGTGGGTCATCGCCGCGGTGTGGATCGTGGTCATGATTCCGGGAGCGGGCCGAATCTTCTACAACATGTTCACAGCGAGCGGGCACTGATGGCAACGACACACGGATCCGAGGCCAAGTCCCTCGGCAAGACCTACGACCGACCGGCAAGCCTGGACAACCCGCGCTCGCCGCGCCGGAAGTCCCGCGGCAACTTCGAGCTGTACGCATGGCTGTTCATGCGCTTCTCCGGACTCGCGCTCGTCGTCCTCGTTCTGGGCCACATGTTCATCATGTTGATGCTCGACGAGGGAGTGCACCGCATCAACTTCGCGTTCGTCGCCGGACGCTGGTCGAGCCCCTTCTGGCAGTTCTGGGACCTGACGATGCTGTGGCTGGCTCAGCTGCACGGAGGCAACGGCCTGCGCACCATCATCGCGGACTACTCGCGCAAGGACTCGACCCGATTCTGGCTGACGACGCTGCTCGTACTGTCGATGATCCTGATCATGGGCTTGGGCACCTACGTCATCTTCACCTTCGATCCGAACATTTCGGCGAGCTAAGGGAACTGAAGCATTCATGCAGGAACATCGTTATGACGTGCTCATCGTCGGCGCCGGCGGCGCAGGCATGCGAGCAGCCATCGAAGCCGGCCCCCGGGCCCGCACGGCGGTACTGACCAAGCTCTACCCGACGCGCTCGCACACCGGTGCCGCGCAGGGTGGCATGTGTGCCGCACTCGCCAACGTCGAGGAAGACAACTGGGAGTGGCACACCTTCGACACCGTCAAGGGTGGCGACTACCTCGCCGACCAGGACGCCGTCGAGATCATGGCCAAGGAAGCGATCGACGCCGTTCTGGACCTCGAGAAGATGGGTCTGCCGTTCAACCGGACACCCGAGGGCAAGATCGACCAGCGTCGTTTCGGTGGCCACACCCGTGACCACGGCAAGGCCCCCGTTCGACGTGCGTGTTACGCCGCCGACCGCACCGGCCACATGATCCTCCAGACGCTCTACCAGAACTGCGTCAAGCACGACGTGGAGTTCTACAACGAGTTCTATGCGCTCGATCTCTGCTTGACCGAGACGGACAACGGTCCGGTTGCGACCGGCATCATCGCCTACGAGTTGGCGACGGGCGAACTGCACATCTTCCACGCCAAGTCGATCGTCTTCGCGACGGGCGGCTCGGGCCGGATGTACAAGACCACCTCCAATGCCCACACGCTCACCGGCGACGGTATGGGCATCGTCTTCCGCAAGGGACTTCCCTTGGAGGACATGGAGTTCCACCAGTTCCACCCGACAGGTCTCGCAGGTCTCGGCATCCTCATCTCCGAGGCCGTGCGAGGCGAGGGCGGCATCCTCCGCAACGAGTCCGGCGAGCGCTTCATGGAGCGCTACGCCCCCACCATCAAGGACCTCGCACCTCGCGACATCGTCGCGCGCTCGATGGTCCTCGAGGTACTCGAAGGACGCGGTGGCGGTCCCAACAAGGACTACGTCTACATCGACGTCACGCACATCCCCGAGGAAGTTCTCGACGAGAAACTCCCGGACATCATGGAGTTCTCGCGCACCTACCTCGGCGTGGACCCCGTGAAGGAGCCCGTGCCCGTCTACCCGACGTGCCACTACGTCATGGGCGGTATCCCCACCAAGATCAACGGTGAGGTGCTGCGCAACAACGACGACATCGTCCCCGGCCTCTATGCGGCAGGTGAGTGCGCATGCGTGTCGGTGCACGGCGCAAACCGTCTCGGCACGAACTCGCTGCTCGACATCAACGTCTTCGGACGTCGCTCGGGCATCGCAGCGGCCAAGTACGCCAACTCCGTGGACTTCACCCCGCTTCCGGAGGAGCCGGCGAAGATGGTCGAGGAGTGGCTCGAGCTCGTTCTGTCCGACCACGGCCACGAGCGCGTCGCGGACATCCGCACCGAGCTGCAGCAGTCCATGGACAACAACGCCTCGGTGTTCCGTACCGAGGAGCGTCTCGAGACCGCGCTGAAGGACGTCCGCGCCCTCAAGGAGCGGTACAACCACATCACCGTGCAGGACAAGGGAACTCGCTACAACAGCGATCTCCTCGAGGCCGTCGAACTCGGCTTCCTGCTCGAGATGGCAGAGGTCACGGTCGTCGGAGCACTCAACCGGAAGGAATCGCGCGGCGGACACGCACGCGAGGACTACCCCAACCGCAACGACGACGAGTACATGAAGCACACCATGGCCTACAAAGAAGGCACTGGCCTGCTCACCGACATCCGTCTGGACTACAAGCCGGTAATCCAGACCCGTTACGAGCCGATGGAGCGGAAGTACTGATATGAGCGCCCCCACTCTCGACAAGCCAGATCAGGTCGCCGAGCCGCCCGTGCCCAACGGTGCAGTGATGGTCACCCTGAAGATCGCCCGCTTCAACCCGGAGAACGGCGAAGGACAGCACTGGGACAGCTTCCAGGTGCCGACGCTGCCGACGGACCGCCTGCTCAACCTGCTGCTGTACGTGAAGGGCTACCTCGACGGCACCCTGACGTTCCGTCGCTCCTGTGCGCACGGTGTCTGCGGCTCCGACGCCATGCGCATCAACGGCGTCAACCGTCTCGCCTGCAAGGTGCTGATGCGTGACATGCTGCCGAAGGACTCGTCCAAGTCGTTGACCATCACGATCGAGCCCATCAGGGGTCTGCCGGTCGAGAAGGACCTCATCGTCGACATGGAGCCCTTCTTCGATGCCTTCCGCGCCGTCAAGCCGTTCCTCATGGCCAGCGGCAACGAGCCGACGCGTGAGCGCATCCAGAGCCAGGCCGACCGCGCCCGGTTCGACGACACGACCAAGTGCATCCTCTGTGCATGCTGCACCACGTCGTGCCCCGTCTTCTGGAGCGACGGCAGCTACTTCGGTCCGGCCGCCATCGTCAACGCACACCGGTTCATCTTCGACAGCCGCGACGAAGGCGCCTCCGAGCGTCTGGACATCCTCAACGACGTCGAAGGCGTGTGGCGCTGCCGCACCACCTTCAACTGCACCGACGCATGCCCTCGTGGCATCCAGGTCACCAAGGCGATCCAGGAAGTCAAGCGCGCACTGTTGTTCGCTCGCTAGACCGCTGTCGCCACGGCGTCGCGGGTAGCCGCACCGCTGATCGCGTGAAAGGGCCGTGCATACGATCCACATCGTATGCACGGCCCTTTCGCGTATGTGATGGGTCGGACAGGCCCCGCTGCGTCGAGGGGGAATCAGTCGTCGTGCCGGTCGTCCCAGTCATCGTCGTGCCGGTCGTCCCAGTCATCGTCGTGCCGGTCGTCCCAGTCATCGTCGTGCCGGTCGTCCCAGTCATCGTCGTGCCAGTCGTCGTCGAACGGCTGCGGTGGTACCCCTGGATCGGTTGGGTTCGGCGATGCCGGCGCGGAGTCGGGTGCGGTCGGAGTCGATGTCGGTAGCTGTGCGGGCGCTGGGCTGTCGTCGGCGAGTGCGACGGCGCCGATTCCGCCGAGTGCGAGAAGTGTCGCCGCGGATCCGGCGACGGCGAGCGTGACTACTTTCCTCATGGTGTGTTCCCTTCGATGTCCGACTTTCGGTGACATGGCAAGCATGTCCGTCGAACGTGAGAGGAAGAGGAAGCCGAGATGAGGAAATTCTCATCGTCCACCAGGGTGGATCAGGCCGAGGTCTTGGGCTTCGTCACCGCGGCACCGGCATCGAACGGGAGGAGTAGGCCGCCGACCACCACGACGGTCATGAGGACCCCCAGTGAGGCGAAGGACAGTGCGAACGCCTGCCCCGACTGCCACCCCAACCCGCCGACGACGCCGGTGGACACGGTCAGGGCGATTGCTCCCAGCGCGACGCCCAATCCGGAGAACAGCTCTTGAGCCGACGCGTGGAACGTGTTGGCGTGGGTGAGTCGGTCGCTGTCGATGTCCGCGAAGGCCAGGGTGTTGTACGCGGTGAATCCGACGGACCGCAACGCCCCACTGATCACCAGGACGGCAGCGATGATCACCGGCGACGTGTCCACGTCGACGAGTGCTATCGCTCCGAAGCACAGCACCGACAACGCTCCGTCGGCGATGATGACGGTCCTGATTCCGAATCGTCGCATGAGCGGCGTCGTCGTCGGCTTGACGAGGATGTTGCCCGCGAACAGAGCGATGACCATCAGTCCGGAGACGAACGGCGACCAGCCGAAGCGAAGCTGGAACATCAACGGCAGCAGGAACGGGACAGCCGTGATCAGCATGCGGTAGAACGATCCGTAGGTCGCGGTGTTGCGGAACGACTCGATCTTCAGCACCGTCAGGTCCAGCAGCGGATGCTCGGTCCGGGTCAGGTGAACAGCGGCGACAGCCAGGACCAGCGCCGCGAAGACCACGCCGGTTCCCACCGTGAGCCAGTTCGTTCCCTCGGTGCGAACACCGTCTAGGGACACGATCAACACCGCGACACCGACGGCAGTAGCCACCAACCCGCGCCAGTCGAGTGGCCGACGCGCCCGGCTGCCGTCGACGCCGCGCACGAGCCGCAGTCCCACCACGAATCCGATGATGCCGAGCGGCACGTTGATCAGGAAGATCCACCGCCAGGACGCATAGGTGACGATTGCGCCGCCGACCGCGGGGGCGATGACCGGCGCGGTCAGTGCAGGCCAGGTGAGGTACGCGATCGCTCGCACGAGTTCGGTTTTCGTCGTGGCGCGCAGCACTGCCAGCCTGCCGACCGGCACCATCATGGCGCCGCCGACGCCTTGCAGTACCCGCATCACGACCAGAGCCGGAAGGGTCGGGCTCAGCGCACACCCGATCGACGCCGCGGTGAACACCACGATCGCAGCCAGGAACACACGTCGAACACCGAAGCGGTCGGCCATCCACCCGCTCGCCGGGATCAGAACGGCGAGCGTGAGGATGTACGACGAGATGGCGATACCGATGTCGACCGGATCCACTCCGAACGATTCGGCCATCGCGGGCACAGCGGTCGCGATGACCGTCGCGTCGAGAATTTCCATGAACAACGCGCCGGCGACGAGCAGCGCCAGCCCGCGAGGAAATACCGACGCGCCTGCGCCGGTCAGAACTCCTCGTGGGTGTCGGGATCCTGGCCCCAGATACGCCCACGCTCCAGTGACGAGATCGCCGCCACCTCGTCGTCGGTCAGGGTGAAACCGAAGATGTCGAGGTTCTGGCGCTGACGGTCAGGGTTGGACGACTTCGGTAGCGACACCGAACCGAGCTGATTGTGCCACCGCAGGACCACCTGGCCCGGCGAAACGTCGTGTGCGGCGGCTGCATCCGCAACCGGGTCGGCCTTCAACAGCTCCGAGCCTCGACCGAGTGGACTCCAGCTCTCGGTGACGATTCCGTGCTCGGCGTGGTACGCGCGCAACCGTGCTTGGGGGAAGTACGGATGGAGCTCGATCTGGTTGACCACCGGAGCAACTCCGGTCTCCTGCACCAGCCGGTCGAGATGCGCTTCGGTGAAGTTGGAAACACCGATCGACGTCGCGACACCGTCACGCTGGAGGTCGATCATCGCGCGCCACGTGTCCACGTACTTGTCCACCTTCGGCAGGGGCCAGTGGATGAGCAGCAGGTCGATTCGTTCCAGGCCCAGGTTCTCCAGCGAGAGCCGGACGGATTCCTTGGCCTCGTCGTAGCCGTGGTAGTGACCGGGAATCTTCGTCGTCACGAGAATCTCGTCACGAGGAACGCCGGACTCCCGGACAGCCTGTCCGACGCCTTCCTCGCTGCCGTACCGCAGCGCGGTGTCGATCAGACGGTAACCGGATTCGAGCGCCGACGTGACCGTCGCCGCCATGTCTTCCCCGTCGGCGACAACCGTCCCCAGACCCACTGCGGGGAGGACGGTTCCGTCGGCGAGCGGGAATGTCGATGTCATGGAACCTCTTTCGATCAGTATTCGACGGTGACCGTTCGGCCGCCCTCGTTCATCGATACCACGAGTGCGTCGGCGACGAGACCGGCGCGCAGGCCCGCGTCGGCGTCGGCGAGGGTGGAGGCGCGGCCTTCCTCGATCGAATCGACCCATTCCTGGAGTTCGAGTCGGTAGGCCTCGGCGTAGCGGGGAACCCAGTCGAGGGGGTATTCGATGGAGCGCTTGAGTTCGCTGTCGACGATGACGTGTGCCGGGATGGCGAACTGCGCGATCCCTTCTTCCCCGACGATCTCGCATCGCGTGTCGTAACCGTACCGTGCGTTCACGAACAGTTCGACGGTCATGAGAACGTCGGATTCGGTGCGCAGCAGCATGATCTGGGGGTCCTGACGAACTCCCGAGTACTTGCTGGTGCGTCCCGCATGCCAGCTGACCTCGGTGATGGGTGAGCCGAGCAGCCACGGCATGATGTCGAGCTCGTGGATCGCGGAGTTGGTGATGGTCGCGGCGGAGTCGCCGGGACCGGCCACCACGTTGCGGCTGATGCAGTGCGCAACGAGGGTGTCGCCGATCCGCTCGGGTGCCGCTGCGCGCTTGAGTTCGTTGTACGCGGGGTCGAATCGGCGCATGAACCCGACGGTGATGAGGTTGCGGTCGCCCTGTGCGGCGATGATCTCGCGGCACAGGTCGGCCGTCGGCGCGAGGGGCTTCTCGCACAGGACCGGCTTGCCCGCTGCGAGCGCGGCGTGCACGAGCTCGGCGTGGGTGGAGTCGTGCGACGCCACGACGATCGCGTCGACCGAGTCGCTGGCGATGAGCTCGAAGCCGTCGGCCGCCACGTCTGCGGCCTTCAGCTCTGCGGCGACGGTCTTGGCCCGGTCGGTGTCGAAATCGGCGACTGCCGACACCTCCGCACCCGAGATCGATCCGTTGATCTTGCGAGCATGATCGGCACCCATGACGCCGACTCCGATGATTCCAACGCGTACAGTCATGTGCTGAGTATTACATCCTGATGTCCTAACAAACTACCCTTCGACAGAACAGGTTTGCCGATGACTTCGCTACCCGTCTCCACCGTGCCGAATCCGAACGAGGCACCGGTACTGCGTTGGGGCATTCTCGGTCCGGGCTGGATCGCGGACCGCTTCGCCGAATCGCTGGCGAAGAACTCGACTCAGCAGGTCGTGGCCGTGGCCTCCCGAAGCGAAGATCGCGCAGCGGAATTCGCCGGGCGCCACTCCCTGCCGAAGTCCTACGGAAGCTACGACGCTCTGCTCGCCGATCCGGACATCGACGTCGTCTACATCGCGACGCCGCACACCGAACACCACACGAACGCGCTGGCGTCGATAGCCGCAGGCAAGCACGTGCTCGTCGAGAAGCCACTTGCCGTCGATGCAACTCGCGCCGCCGAGATCGGTGCAGCCGCCGCCGAAGCAGGCGTGTTCGTAGGCGAAGCCATGTGGACGAAGTTCCTGCCGAAGTTCGACGTACTCCGGCAGATCGTCGACAGCGGCGTGCTCGGCCCGATCCGGACGGTCCTGGTGGACCACGGCGAGTACTTCACCACCGACCACCGCATCTACGACCCGGCACTGGCAGGCGGCCCGTTGCTGGACCTCGGCACCTACGACGCATCGTTCATCCACACGATCCTGGGTGCGCCCGAGTCCATCACCGCCGTCGGCCAGCCCGCGAACGACGAACTGAACGGCCAGGTCTCCGCCGTGCTGACCCACACCGGCGGCAACCATTCGGTCATGAACACCACGATCCTGAGCAACACCCCGACGTCGGCGACGATCTGTGGCCGCGACGGAACGCTGACGGTCGAGGGCCCGTTCTTCATGCCGGGATCCTTCACCGTGACCCTCCGCGACGGCGAGACCCTCGAGTACCGCGAGGACAAGGGCGTGCAGGTGGACGGTCTCCACTACGCAGCCGTCGATGCTGCCCGCGCGATCGGCGAAGGACGCCTCGAATCGTCGGTGCACACGATCGAGGACGCCGTGCAGACGTTGGCGATCATCGACTCGATTCGCGGACAGCTGGGCATCACCGACGGCCCGTTCGCCCGGTAACGACGCGCGCCGGAGCCCTCAGCGCACAGCCGGGGTGTTGAACCTCGTCACGATCTGGATCGGAGACGGCTCGGCCGCGACGCCGTCGACGGCACCTGCGGCCTGCATCAGCAGGCGGCAGGCCGTCCTGGCGTCGGCGCGCAGGTCGTGGTGCAGCACGGCCGACAAGGCTCCGGAGCGCAGCAGCGGCCGGTTGTCGCCGTCGAGGTCGTGTGCGACGAACACCCGGCACCTCCTGCCCGCCCGTTCGAACGCCCGGACCGCGCCGGTGTTGCCGCCGCCGATGGAGTACACGGCCTCGATGTCCGGGTACTCCGCGAGCGCGTCCGAGACCCGTTCCTCCACCGTCGAGTCGAGCCCCTCACTGTCGGATATCTCGACGACGCGTCTGCCGGAGTCCAACGCCCGCAACGTGCTGCGGAACCCGATCTCCCTCTCCCCCTCGTTCCTGAAGATGTTGCTGGTCAACAAGATCAGTACCGAGGACTGCGCGTCGCCCAGCCAGGAGTCGACCAGGTAGGCCGCGGTGGATCCCGCCGCCCGATTGTCGATGCCGACGTAGCCGAGCCGCGCGCTGCTCGGCACGTCGGTCACGTACGTCACGACGGGAATACCGAGTGCCACGAGCCGGTCGACCGCCTCCACCACCTCGGGGTCGTCCGGCGCCTTGACGATGACACCGTGCGATCCGCGCGCGGTGAACCGGCCCAGCGTGTCCACCATCTCGGTCACCGATTCGGTCTCCCGGAAGTGGAACCGGCACCGAACCACGGCGGGCGAGAGCATCGGCAGTTCCGCCTCCAGCGCCGCCCTGAATTCCGCCGAGAAGCGCGCGGGTGTCTGCATGACGACGTCGAACAGAAACTTCCTGCCGTTCAGACGAAGCTGTGACCGCTGTTTGTCCAGGTCGGAAATCGCTTGCTGCACTTCCGCTCTGGTAGCACTGCGCACCCCCGGCCGCTCGTGAAGTACGCGGTCGACGGTGGCGCGACTGAGCCCGGCTTGCTGGGCGATCTCACTGACCTTGTAGCGATGCGTCACGACCATCCTCTGAGGCGTTTTTGATGCGTTCCGACGGTTGATCCTACGCCTCGATCTGAGTCACACTCGAGGTCTACATTTCTCCTGCAGAAAGACCACCACAGATGGGCGTAACCGTCGGCGTCATCGGCCTTGGCCGGATCGGCGCATTTCACACCGACACACTGAGCACGCTCGCCGGGGTCGACGGACTCGTCGTCACCGACGAGCGCCCCGCCGTCACGGAGGCAGTCGCCTCGAAGTTCGGCGCCACCTCGGTCGACAGCGCTGAGGCATTGTTGAAGTCCGGAGTCGACGGAGTTGTCGTCGCTGCGGCAACTCCGGCACATGCTTCGCTCGTACTCGCGTGCGTCGACGCCGGCATCCCCGTGTTCTGCGAGAAGCCGATCGCCGCCACCCCCGGCGAGAGCCTTGCCGTCGTCCAGGGCATCGAGTCGTCGGGCGTCCAGGTGCAGATCGGCTACAACCGCCGGTTCGCACCGGCGTTCGCCGCGGCCAAGAACGCTGTTGCGTCGGGCGATCTCGGATGGCTGCACACCGTCCGCTCGACCACTCTCGATCCTGCGCCCCCGCCGCTCGACTATGTCGCGGTCTCGGGGGGCATCTTCCGTGACTGCAGCGTCCACGACTTCGACATCGTCCGGTGGATCGTCGGCCACGAGGTCACCGAGGTGTCCGCGGCCGGGTCCAACCAGGGCGACCCGAAGTTCACCGAGTACGGCGACGTCGATACCGCTACGACGACGCTCACGTTCGAGAACGGAACGATCGGCGTCGTCTCGAACACCCGCTACAACGCGCGCGGATACGACTGCCGCCTAGAGGTGCACGGATCGAACGACGCCGTTGTCGCCGGCTGGGACCAGCAGGTTCCGGTGCGCAACCTCGAATCCGGTGCGACGTTCCCAGGTGGGACGCCTCACTCGTTCTTCATGGACCGCTTCACCTCGGCATACCAGGCCGAGCTCGGCGCGTTCGTCGACGTGATCTCCGGACGCATCGAATCCCCCTGCACCGCACGCGATGCGCTCGAAGTGGCCTACATCGCCGAGGCGGCCACCCTGTCCCTGCAACAGCACCGACCGGTGCGAATCGACGAGGTACGACTGTGACAACGACACACACCGACATCCGAATCGCCGGCGCGCCCATCTCCTGGGGCGTCTGCGAAGTTCCCGGCTGGGGATACCAGATCGACTCCCAGCGCGTCCTGACCGAGATGCGCGACGCCGGATTGACCGCCACCGAGGTCGGACCCGAAGGGTTCCTGCCCGCCGATCCCGACGAGCTGGCCGCAACCCTGGACAAGTACGACCTGAAATCCGTCGGCGGTTTCGCACCCGTGCTGCTGCATCACGCCCACCACGACCCGGTGCCCGGCATCGCCCCCCTGCTCGACGCGTTCGTCGCCTCCCGCGCCGAAGTACTCGTCCTCGCGGCAGCCACCGGCAGCGACGGCTACGACTCACGCCCCGAACTCGACGACGCACAGTGGAACACACTGCTCGGCAACCTCGATCGACTCCAAGCCGCTGCCGCGGAACGGGGCATCCGCGCCGTGCTTCACCCGCACGTCGGAACGATGATCGAACAGCGCGACGAGGTGCTGCGCGTGCTCGACGGCTCCTCGATCCCACTGTGCCTCGACACCGGCCACCTTCTCATCGGCGGAACGAACCCGCTCGAACTGGTGGAGGCCTACGCGTCGCGCATCACCCATGCACACCTCAAGGACGTCGACGCAGCGCTCGCCGGGCGCGTGCAAGCCGGTGAATTGACCTACACCGAAGCCGTCGCGCAGGGCATGTACACGCCACTCGGAACGGGCGACGTCGACATCGCGAAGGTGGTGAACGAGCTGCTCGACGCCGGTTTCGACGGCTGGTTCGTGCTCGAGCAGGACACCATTCTCGCCGAGGAGCCTGCCGGTGCCGGTCCTGTGAGCGACGTCATTTCCAGCGTCGCCTACCTTCGGAGCGTCGTGGAGGCCCGGGTACCGTCCTGAGACGTGAATCAACTCAGGATCGGCGTCCTCGGTGCATCTCGAATCGCCGAGGAAGCAATCGTCGAGCCCGCCACCGCCCTCGGACACCGCCTCGTCGCGTGCGCTGCGCGTGACAAGGCGCGTGCCGAGGCGTTCGGTGACAAGTACGGATTCGAGCGCGTGCTCGAGTCCTACCAGGACGTCGTCGACGACCCGGACGTCGACGTCGTCTACAACCCACTGGCAAATTCGCTGCATGCACCGTGGAATCTGGCTGCGATCCGTGCGGGCAAATCGGTATTGACCGAGAAACCGTTCTCGCGCGATCGTGAGGAAGCCGTCCGGGTCTCCGCTGCGGCGGACGCCGCGAACATCGTTGTCATGGAAGGGTTTCACTACCTCTTCCACCCCGTGACGCAGCGGATCTTCCAACTCGTCGCCGACGGCACGCTGGGCGAACTGCGCCACGTCGAGGTCGAGATGCGTATGCCCGCACCCGAGCCCGATGATCTTCGGTGGCCACTCGACCTCGCCGGCGGCGTCATGATGGACCTCGGGTGCTACGGGCTGCACGTTCTGCGCCACCTCGGTGCCTACGCGGGCGGCGAACCGACCGTTCGCGAGGCACGCGCCGTCGAACGGCACCCGGGAGTCGACGAGTCGTTCGACGCGAACGTCGAATTCCCCAGCGGCGCAACAGGTGCAACCCTGAACTCGATGACGGACCCAGACTATCTGTTCACCCTGCGCGTCACCGGATCCAGGGGCGAAGCGTTCGCGCACAACTACATCAAGCCCAGCACCGACGACCGCGTGAGCATCACCGTCGGAAACACCACCAGTACCGAGCATCTGGGAACCCGCTCGTCGTACTTGTATCAGCTCGAGGCGTTCGCGCGTCACCTGCAGCACGGAACCGAGCTTCCGATGGGCCCCGGCGACGCCGTCGCGAACATGGCGATGGTCGACGACGCCTACCGGGCCGCAGGAATGTCGCCCCGCTAACGGGGCGACATCTCGGCATCACGCCCCTGGCGTCACCCAGCTGCCCGAAGCAACCGACTGCGTCATCGCGTCGAGCACCTCGGCGCTACGAACGGCGTCCCACACCGTCGCACCGGCGGGCTTGCCGTCTGCAATCGACTGGAGGAACCGCTTGGCCTCGATGATCTTGAGATCGTCGTAGCCCATCGACGAGGCCGAACCCGGTTGGAACGCACCGTATTCACCGTGCTTGGGACCGACGTACACCGTCTGGACGGACTGATCCTGGTACTTGTCTCCGACGCTCAGCCCGAGTTCACCCAGCCGGCGGAAGTCCCAGAAGACAGCGCCCTTGGTGCCGTGGATCTCGAAGCCGTACGCGTTCTGCTCCCCTACCGACACTCGGCTCGCCTCGAGCGTTGCGCGGGCACCCGACGCGAGCCGGATCTGGCTCGAGACATAATCCTCGTTCTCCACCGGACCCAGCTCCCCGCCCGTGGCGAGCGCATGTCCACTGGTCGCGCCGGTCGGCTTGGCGCGCTGCGGGACGAACACCGCGGTGTCGGCAACGAGGGACTCGATGTCTCCCAGCAGGTACCAGAGCAGGTCGGCACCGTGCGAGGCAAGGTCACCGAGGACGCCGTTGCCGCCGCGCGCCCGCTCGAAGCGCCAGCTCAGTGCACCGTCCGGGTGTGCGGCGTAGTCGCTGAAGAATCGGAAACGCGCGTGGGTGACGGTTCCGATCTCACCCGCGGCAATGAGCGCCTTCGCTTCCTCGACCGCGGGCGCGTTGCGGTAGTTGAAGCCGACGGCCGTCTGCACGCCCGCCTTGTCCGCCGCGACGGCGACTGCGCGCGCATCGTCGGACGACAATCCCACGGGCTTCTCGATCCAGATGTGCTTGCCCGCCTCGACCATGGCGGTGCCGATGGTGCGATGCAGGAAATTCGGGGCCGTGATCGACACTGCACCGATGGTCGAATCGTTCTCGATGTCGTGCCAGTCGGTGGTGGCGTCGGCGAAACCGAACTGCGCAGCGGCTTCCTCGGCGCGCCCGGGAACCTCGTCCGCGACGGAGGCCAACACGGGCGTCAGCGCCAGATCCGGGTAGTGATGCCGGACGCGGGCATAGGCCTGGGTGTGCACCCGGCCCATCCAGCCGAATCCGGCAACTCCGACGCGAATGTTCTGCACTGAGCTCACGAGCTGTTCTCCTGACGTTTACGTGAGTGGAAATGTAGGCCAGGCCTACATTTCCACTCACGTGAAGGGGACGGTGGCGAATGGACGTCAGCTTTGGACCGGTCCAATCTATGTAAAGTGTGAACCACGCAGGACGGTCGAGTCAACACCGAACTGCTAGCGTTCACCCGGACCACCGGGATACGAGGAGAGGACGGCGCAGTGAGCAGGCCGACCATCCGCACCGTGGCAGCCCACGCAGGCGTGTCCAAATCTCTTGTCTCGCTCGTCCTCCGCGGATCCAGCTCGGTCAGCGACGAGAAACGCGCCGCTGTGGAACACGCCATCACCGAGCTCGGCTACCGCCCCAACCTGAGCGCCCGCAGCCTGACCCAACGCCGTACCGACATCGTCGGCGTTCTTCTCAACGACCTACGCAACCCCTGGTTCGTCGACTGCCTCGAAGGCATGAACTCGGTTCTGCAAGAACAGGACCTGAAGATGTTCCTCGCCGACGGCAGGCTGGACCGCAGCTCCGATTCGTCCTTCGTCCGAAGCTTCATGGATCTGCGCCTCGACGGCCTCGCGCTCGTCGGCACCCGGACACCGACCCCCACGATCCTCGAGGCGGCTCGCACCATTCCGACGGTCGTGGTCGCCAGCCGCGAT
Source organism: Rhodococcus sp. 06-156-4 (assembly GCF_002259345.1). NCBI lineage: Bacteria > Bacillati > Actinomycetota > Actinomycetes > Mycobacteriales > Nocardiaceae > Rhodococcus > Rhodococcus sp. 06-156-4. The sequence continues at coordinate 267,349 of NZ_NPGB01000026.1, forward strand.
CTGGATCTGCCCGGCGTGGACGTCGTCGCGAACGACGATGCGATGGGCACCGCACTCGCGATCGATCACCTCGTCGCACTCGGGCACACCAGAATCGCTCATCTCGCCGGAACCGGTGCAGTCGCGAACATTCGGGCCGCCAGTTACCGCGCTGCCATGGCCGAGCACGGACTGGACCGGTTCGCCTCGGTCGTCCCGAGCGGTATGACCGAGGACGACGGGTACGCCGCCGCGTCGGCGATTCTGGACGGTACCGACGCACCGTCGGCGATCTTCGCCGTCAACGACATCGTGGCCATCGGCGCGATGACGGCCTGCAAGGAACGGCAGATTTCCGTGCCCGAGGACATTTCCATCGTCGGCTACGACAACACCTCGCTCGCCGGACTACGGCACGTGTGGCTCACCAGCGTGGACAACGCCACCTACGAACTGGGGCGACTGGCGGCTACAGCGCTGGTCGGCCGAATCTCGGACGCCGCCGCACCGGGCACGCTCACCCTCATCCCCCCGAGCCTGCAGGTTCGGGGTTCGACAGCGGCGCCGCGCTGACGTACTACCGGTCGACCACCGTGGTGTCGAAGTAGTACCGCGACGCCCGATAGGCGTGCGATCCGAACTCGACGACACTGCCGGAGTCGTCGAACGCGGTGCGGTGCATCGTGAGGAGCGGGGCCTTGTACTTCTCGTCCAGCAGCAGCGCCTCGTCGCGGTCCGCGGCCTTGGCGCCGATGCGCTGGCGAGCGAGCCGGATGTGCACTCCACGCGTACGCAGCGACTGGTAGAGACCGTGCGTCTCGAGTTCGTCCGGGTCGGGAGCGATGGCAGTGGGCAGATGGTTGGTCATCAGCGCCAGCGGCTCGCCGTTGGTACTTCTGAGTCGCCGAATGGTCGTGACCTCGGTGTCGTCGGAGATGTTGAGCTCACGCGCGACCTCGTCCGTCGCGATACCGACGTGATAGTCGAGAAGCTTGGTGGATGGGCTCTGGCCTGCGCGGGCCAGGTCGTCGAACAGGCTCGTCAGCTCGACGGGGCGGTGCACCGGACTCTGCACGACCTGGGTCCCGACGCCACGCTTGCGTACGAGCAGGCCTTTGTCGACCAGCTCCTGGATGGCGCGGCGGGTGGTCGGACGGGACAGGTTCAGCCGTTTGGCCAGGGCCAGTTCGTTCTCGAACCGGTCCCCCGGAGCCAATTGCCCACCGAGAATCGCGGCTTCGATCGCCTGCGCGAGCTGGAAGTAGAGAGGTACCGGGCTGCCCCTGTCGAGCTCGACGGACAAGGGCGTGGCGACCGACGACCCCACGGGGGGTGTGCCGGTGTCGCCTGCGGACACGTTGGACGCAGTCACAGTCCAGCTCTCCATATCTCCTCGAAGGGCGAGCAGATCCACGCCCAGCTTGATCGAGAGTGTAGGCGAACACTAACATCGGCATGACTGGAAGTAAGAATGTCAGGACAAAGTATTGACATGACGCTGTGGTCTGAAGCACAGTAATAGCAGACAGGCTTTCCTGCGTAGCACCTCGCATGTTGTGTCCCCAATACCCTCTGGAGTCGATCTTGACCACCTCAGCCGATGCGAACACCACGGCCTTCGACGTCCTCGCCATCGGGCGCAGCGGCGTGGACATCTACCCCCTGCAGACCGGAGTCGGACTGGAACAGGTCGAGACCTTCGGCAAGTTCCTCGGCGGTAGCGCAGCGAACGTCACCGTCGCCGCAGCACGCCTGGGCAACAAGTCGGCTCTGATCTCGGGCGTCGGCAACGACCCGTTCGGCCGGTACGTCGCAGGCGAACTGGCCCGACTCGGTGTCGACAATCGCTTCGTCGTCACCGACTCGCAGTACGCGACACCGGTCACCTTCTGCGAGATCTTCCCGCCCGACGACTTTCCGCTGTACTTCTACCGCAAGCCGTCCGCACCCGACCTGCAGATCCGACCCGAAGACATCGACGTCGAAGCCGTGAAGAACGCACGCCTCTACTGGTCCACCGTCACCGGACTGTCCGAGGAGCCGAGCCGCAGCGCGCACTTCGCCGCCTGGGAAGCACGCGGCCGGGCACCACTGACGGTCCTCGACCTCGACTACCGGCCGATGTTCTGGGAAACCACCGCAGCCGCAACCGAACAGGTCCAGAAGGCACTCCAGCACGTCACCGTCGCCGTCGGGAACAAGGAAGAGTGCGAGGTGGCCGTCGGCGAGACGGACCCGCACAAGGCCGCCGACGCCCTCCTCGACCTCGGTGTCGAGCTCGCGATCGTCAAGATGGGCCCGAAGGGCGTCATGGGCAAGACCCGATCGGAAACCGTCACCGTTCCCCCCAACTTCGTCGACGTCGTCAACGGCCTCGGTGCAGGAGACAGCTTCGGCGGCTCGCTGTGCCACGGATTGCTCGGTGGCTGGCCGCTCGAGAAGATCCTCCGATACGGAAACGCTGCAGGCGCCATCGTCGCCTCGCGGCTCGAGTGCTCCACCGCAATGCCCACCGCGGCCGAGGTCGCCGCTCTCGCAGAAGATTCCGCCACAGAAGAGAAGAAGACCGAGGCCGCCAATGTCTGAGACCACTTTGACCCCTGCACCTGCAGCGTCCAGCTACGCCGAAATTGCTGCCATTCGTGCGAGCGACCCGCAGGCCATCGAACGAGCATGGGCAACCCGCGCCACGCGTGAGACCATCCGCGGAAACGGCCGGCTCATGATCGTCGCCGCCGACCACCCCGCCCGCGGCGCACTGTCGGTCGGATCCAACATGACCGCGATGAACAGCCGCACCGAGCTGCTCGACCGTCTGCGCACCGCACTGGAGAACCCCGGCGTCGACGGTGTCCTCGCCTCCTCGGAGATATTGGACGACCTGGTGCTCCTCGGCGCACTCGAGGACAAGGTCGTCTTCTCGTCGATGAACCGTGGCGGGCTCGCGGGCGCATCGTTCGAACTGGACGACCGTATGACGGGCGCCACCGCAGCATCCACCGCCAAGGCCCGGATGAACGGCGCCAAGATGCTCACCCGCATCGCCCTGGACGATCCGGGAACACTGGAGACGATGACCGCCTGCGCCCAGGCGATCGACGAGCTCGCCGAGCGTCAGCTCATCGCCATGGTCGAGCCGTTCCTGTCCAGCCGCGTCGAAGGCCGCGTCAAGAACGATCTCAGTGCCGACGCCGTCATCAAGTCCATTCACATCACGCAGGGCCTCGGTTCGACGTCCGCCTACACGTGGATGAAGCTCCCCGTCGTCGACGAGATGGAGCGCGTCATGGACGCCACGACGCTCCCCACGCTGCTTCTGGGTGGAGATCCTCAGACCGCACCGGAGGAGACGTACGCGAGCTGGGCCAAGGCGCTCGAGATCCCGGCCGTCCGTGGTCTGATCGTCGGACGCACCCTGCTGTACCCCCAGGACGGCGATGTCGCAGGCGCCGTTGCCACCGCTGTGAACATGGTGAGGTGAGTCGATGAATTCCGAGTACTACATCGCAGCTGGATCCGGTAGCAAGGACGGCTTCGACGTCGTCGTGACACCCGAGTCCGCAGCCAGGAGTGGAGCCGGCGGAACGACCCGAATCGACTGGACGGAATCGAGTCTCTGGACGGTGACACTCGCGGCCGGACAGTCCGTCGATCTGAACTCCGGTTCCGACGAGATCATGGTCGTGCCGCTGTCGGGTTCGGCCACCGTCACCAGCGAAGGCACCAAGTTCGATCTCGCGGGGCGCGCATCCGTCTTCGACGGGCCCTCCGACTTCGCTTATGTCGGAAGAGATTCCGCGTACACGCTCTCGAGCGTCGACGGCGGACGCTTCGCACTGTGCGGCGCCCGCGCCGAGAAGAAGCTTCCGTTCCGCTACGTCCCCGCAGCCGACATCTCTGTGGAACTGCGCGGCGCAGGAAACTGCAGCCGGCAGGTTCACAACTTCGGCACCGCCGACACCTTCGAAGCCGACTCGCTCATCGCGTGCGAGGTCATCACCCCCGGTGGCAACTGGTCGTCCTACCCGGGCCACAAGCACGACGAGAACACCGAGCACGAGTCCGCCCTCGAGGAGATCTACTACTTCGAGATCGCACCGGGCCCCGATAGCAGCAACGGTTTCGGTTACCACCGCGTCTACGGAACCCCGGCACGTCCCATCGAGGTCCTCGAAGAGGTCCGTACCGGAGACGTCGTCCTCGTTCCGCACGGCTACCACGGCCCGTCCGTCGCTGCACCGGGTTACCACATGTACTACCTGAACGTCATGGCCGGTCCGGGCCGCGAACGGGCATGGAACATCGTCGACGACCCCGAGCACACCTGGATCCGCGGCACCTGGGCAGACCAGGCCGTCGATCCTCGCCTTCCCCTCAACTCCGCATCGACAGGAGCATGACCGTGGTGTCCACCGCACCGATTTCGGCGAGCAAGACCGAAAACACCGAAGGCACGGTACATCTCACCGTGTCCCAGGCAACCGTGAAGTTCCTGGCGAACCAGTACGTCGAGCGTGACGGCGTGCGCACCAAGTTCTTCGCAGGCGCGTTCGGCATCTTCGGACACGGCAACGTGGCCGGCCTCGGCCAGGCGCTTCTGCAGGCCGAGATCGACGCCGTCGAAGCCGGCACCGAGCCGGAACTCCCCTACGTCCTGGGACGCAACGAGCAGGCGATGGTGCACAGCGCCGTCGCCTACGCACGGCAGAAGGATCGTCTCCAGGCGTGGGCCGTCACGGCCAGCGTCGGACCCGGCTCGACGAACATGCTGACCGGCGCTGCTCTGGCGACGATCAACCGCCTGCCGGTCCTGCTGCTGCCTGCCGACACGTTCGCCACCCGCGCGAGCGCCCCGGTGCTGCAGGAACTGGAGCTGCCGTCGAGCGGCGACGTCACGGTCAACGACTCGTTCAAGCCTCTCTCCCGCTACTTCGACCGCGTGTGGCGCCCGGAGCAGTTGCCCGGCGCACTGCTCGGTGCAATGCGCGTGCTCACCGATCCCGTCGAGACCGGTGCCGCCACCGTCGCCATCCCGCAGGACGTTCAGGCCGAGGCATTCGACTGGCCGGAGTCGCTGTTCGCGCCGCGTACCTGGCACGTCGCACGCCCGCTGCCCGAGAAGTCCGTGATCTCGCGAGCGGCCGAGGTAATCCGCACCGCGAAGAAGCCGCTGATCGTCGCGGGCGGCGGCGTGATCTACTCCGGCGCCACCGATGCACTCGCTGCACTGTGCGAGAAGACCGGCATTCCGGTCGGCCAGAGCCAGGCAGGCAAGGGCTCGCTGAAGTACGACCACCCGCAGTCCGTCGGCGCTCTCGGATCCACCGGCACCACCGCTGCCAACGCGCTGGCCACCGACGCCGACGTCATCATCGGGATCGGTACGCGCTACAGCGATTTCACCTCTGCATCGCGCACCGCGTTCAACAACCCCGATGTTCGGTTCGTCAACATCAACGTCGCGTCGATCGACTCGGTCAAGCAGGGCGGCATCTCCGTCGTCTCCGACGCTCGCGAGGCCCTGGAGGCGTTGATCGACGCCATCGGCGACTACGAGGTTCCCGCCGAGTACCGCACTCTCGTCTCCGAGCTCGCTCAGCAGTGGGACGACACGGTTTCCTCGGTCTACAAGATCGAGGATTCCACCGCACCTCTGAACCAGAACCAGGTCATCGGCCTCGCGAACACGCTGTCCGACCCGCGCGACGTCGTCGTCTGCGCAGCAGGCTCGATGCCCGGAGATCTCCACAAGCTCTGGCGCACACGGGATTCCAAGGGATACCACGTCGAGTACGGCTTCTCGTGCATGGGCTACGAGGTGGCGGGCGGCATCGGCGCCAAGATGGCCGAGCCCGACCGCGACGTGTTCATCATGGTCGGTGACGGCTCCTACCTCATGATGGCGACCGAACTGGTCACCGCCGTGCAGGAAGGCGTCAAGGTCATCATGATCCTGGTGCAGAACCACGGGTTCGCGTCGATCGGATCGTTGTCGGAATCGCTCGGTTCCCAGCGCTTCGGCACCGACTACCGCTACCGCGCCGAGAACGGACGACTGCAGGGCGGCATTTTGCCGGTCGACCTCGCTGCCAATGCAGCCAGCCTCGGTGTCGACGTGGTGCGCGTGAACAACGGCAACGAGTTCACCGACGCGGTCAAGGCCGCCAAGGCGAGCGAAACGTCCACCGTCATCCATGTGGAGACCGATCCGCTGATCGCGGCACCGGACTCCGAATCGTGGTGGGACGTACCGGTCAGCGCGACCTCGACTCTCGAATCGACACAGACCGCGTACGCCACCTACGAGAAGTGGAAGAAGATCCAGCGCCCCTTCCTCCGCCCGTCCGGCAACTGACAACACTAGGACCAAGCCGACACCATGAAGATCGCACTCGATCCCACCCCGTTCCATCACGATTTCTCGCTGCTGGAGCTGCCCCGCGTCGTAGCCGACCTCGGCTACGAGTACCTGCAGCTGACCCCGCACGTCGACATGATCCCGTTCTACAACCACCCGAAGGCCGACGACGACCTGGTCGCCAAGTTCAAGAAGGCCTGCAAGGATGCCGGCGTCGGCATCGCCTCCGTGCTCCCCGTGTTGCGCTGGGCAGGCCCGGACGAGGATGCGCGCGAGGCCGCAGTTCGGTACTGGAAGCGAGCCATTCAGATCACCGTCGACCTCGGCGTGAACGTCATGAACACCGAGTTCAGCGGACGCCCGGAGAAGGCGGAGGAGTCCGAGCGAGCGTTCTACCGCTCGATGGAGGAACTGGTTCCGATCGTCGAACGTGAAGGTATCGACGTTCGCATCGACCCGCACCCCGACGATTTCGTCGAAGACGGACAGGCTGCCATCCGGGTCATCCGCGGCATCAACTCCAAGAACTTCGGCATGGTCGTCGTCGCGTGCCACCAGTTCCACATGGGTGGCGATCTGCCCAGAATCTTCGAGACCGCAGGCGATCTCGTTCGTCTGGTGCACGTCGCGGACACGATGGACCACCACCGCTCGCACGGGCTTCGCTACATCACGAACCCGCCCGGAAATGCAGTGCGCGTTCACCAGCACCTCAAGATCGGGGATGGCGACGTCAACTGGGACGAGTTCTTCGGCGGCCTGAGCAAGCTCGGGTTCTACGACAAGGACAACACCGTCATGGTCTCCAGCGTGTTCGGCGAGAACGAGAACGCCGACGAAGTGTCGCGTTACCAGCTGAAGACCATCAACGACTACATCGCACGGCACCGCTGACATCAGTTACAAAGGACAAGGACACTCATGAGCAACGTAATCGGACACTGGGTGGACGGTAAGCCGTTCGCTGGTACCTCCACCACCACCGCACCGGTCACCAACCCCGCCACCGGCGAGGTCACCGGCCAGCTCGCACTCGCCAACCTCGACGACGCACGCACCGTCATCGACGCCGCCGCAACCGCCTTCCCCGCCTGGCGCGACACCTCCCTCGCCAAACGCACCCAAATCCTCTTCAACTTCCGCGAACTACTCAACAAGAAAAAAGGCGAACTCGCCG